>CAZSKP010000033.1:0-21426 GCA_964607485.1 uncultured bacterium
TGCTTCCTGTCGTGGTGATTGCTCTTTCGCTCTATGGTTATCATCATTTTCAGTAACCCCGTGCAAAATTTTTACGACCCTCCTTTCATGCAGAGATTGGCGCTACTGATGATGTTGCTTTCGAGCTTTCGGCACTCGCCCACTAAAACGTTACATCTAGTATATTTAACAAAAAGTTTAGCACAACACTTCCGGTCTGTCAAGAAAAAAATAACAAAAAAGACCGGCGCGCGCCCTTGAGCGGCCAAAAAGGGCCGGATACTCACCGCCGCATCGGCTCGGGCCTGCGATTGTCCCGTGACCCCCCCCTTCATGTCAAACCAAAAGTGTCGGGGGTACCACGACGCACGGCGCACCCAATGCACTTGCATTCGAATCGGGGTTTATTCTATTATTGAGGCTGCCCTCTTCCATACATCTTGCATGATGATTCCTGACGACAAGAAATCGCGAGTGCGCGTCGGCGTGGCAGGCTGGTATTATCCGGACTGGAGGGGTGTCGTTTATCCTCCGGGACGGCGCGCCGGAGACCACCTGAGATACCTGGCCGGGTTCGTCGACGTCATCGAGATAAACAACACCTTCTACCGGCCGCCCGAGACCGCCGACGTGGCCGACTGGTGCGAGCGAGTGGCCGGCATCGAGGGTTTCGCGTTCACGCTCAAGCTATGGCAGCGGTTTACTCATTCCCGAGAGGAGCGCCGGTGGTCGCAGGAACTGAAGGATTTTCTCCGGCGCATCCGCCCCTTGTTGGACAAAGGCCTGGGCAAGGCCCTGCTCGCGCAGTTCCCGCACTCGTTCCACCGCACAGGAGAGAATGAGGCGTACCTGCGGGAGCTCATCGGACAGCTCGAGGGAATTCCCGTCGTCGTCGAGGTAAGACACCACACGTGGAACCATCCCGACGCTTTCTCGATGCTGGAGGAGCTGGGCGCGGGCGTCTGCTCGATAGACCAGCCGATGTTTCAGGGGTCTCTGCCGCCCCTTGAGCGGCTGACGGGCACCGTCGGCTACATCCGGCTTCACGGACGCAACAAACAGAACTGGTTCAGGGAAAGCGCGGGCAGGGACGAACGGTACGACTATCTCTATGCGGCCGAGGAGCTGGCCCCGTGGCTGGAGCGGGCACGAAGGATGGCCGAGAAGGCACGCGAGGTGTATGTCATTGCGAACAACCATTTTCGGGGGCAGGCTGTGTGCAATGCGCTCATGCTCAAGGCCTCTCTCACGGGTGAGCGCGTGCGAGCTCCCGCCGGGTTGCTGGAGCGTTACCCCGCTCTGAAGGCGTGCGCCGACCCGGATGTCCCGATGCAGGAGACGCTGCTTTGACGATTATGAATGAGACGAAGAAACCAATGAACCGCAAAGTCGCAAAGGTCGCAAAGACGGCAATGAGAAGATAAAATCGAGCGAAGCGATATGAGAATCCTTTGCGCTCTTCGCGTCCCTGCGGCGAAACAGAATTAAAGGAACTGAGCAAAGCAGGAGCCAGACAATGATCGAAGCCATCTTGACCGAAGAACAGAAGCTCTTCCGCCAAACCCTGCGCGAGTTTGGCAAACGGGATATCGAGCCTCACCTGAAGCGCTACGCCGGCAAGAAGGAGTATCCCGCCGAGCTCGGGGCAAAGCTGGCCAAGATCGGCGTGATGGGGCTGACGATTCCAGAAGCCTACGGGGGCAGCGGCGGCGGCACCCTGGACGTCGTCATCTGCATGGAGGAACTCTGCCACGCGGGCGGCTTCGCCCCGCTCACGCATCTGGGCGCCTCACGCGCGATTTCGGAGTACGCCAATGACGAGCTCAAGCGGAAATATCTGCCTCCGCTGGCCCAAGGAGAAACGCTTGGCGCGTACGCGCAGACCGAGCCCGGCGCGGGCTCCGACGCGACCGCGATGAGCACCACGGCCGTGCTCGAGGGCGACCACTACGTGCTGAACGGCACGAAGTGCTTCATCTCGAACGCCGAGGTCGCGGACGTGTTCGTCGTGCTGGCGAAGACAGACCCCTCGCAGCGCAAGGGCGGCATCAGCGTGTTCATCGCCGAAAAGGACATGCCGGGGCTGAGTGTCGGCAAGTCGGAGGACAAGATGGGCCTCGACGCCTCGCCCACCAACGAGATAGTGTTTGACAATTGCCTCATCCCGAAAGATAATCTTATGGTGGCCGAAGGAGAGGCGTTCAAGCTGATGATGCGTTCGTTCAACGCGGAGAGGTGCGGCAACTCGGCCGCCTGCCTGGGCATGGCCGAGCGCGCCTTCGACCGGGCGTTCGCATATGCACAGCAGCGGGAGGCGTTCGACCGGCCGATAATCCGGTTTCAGGGAATCCAGTGGATGTTCGCCGACATGGCCACGCAGATAGAGGCCGCCCGCCTGCTCATATACAACGCCGCATGGAAGCTGGACCAAAAGCTGCCCGCGGCGAAGGAAGCGGCCATGGCGAAATGCTTCAGCAACGAGATGGCTCAGCGAGTCATCAACGATGCCATGCAGATACACGGCGGATACGGTTACATGAAGGAGTACGAGGTGGAACGTCTCTGGCGCGACGCGCGCGGGCTCGCCTTCGGCGGGGGCACCCCTCAGATTCTCCGCAACCGCATCGCGGCCGAGCTGATACGGTACAGCCTCTGAACCTGGGCAAAGGGATAGAACATACAAGGGGAAACGGTATGAAAATGGTCTGCTTTGTGAATCCTAACGCGCAATTTCTGATCGAGGCCAATCTGCCAGAGGGATGGACATACTCGCTTGTCTCCTCCGAGGTGGATGGAAAGGCATACGTGACGAAGGCGCTCAAAGAGGCGGCCGACGCCGATTTTTACCTTGTCGGCCTCGAGTGGATCGGGAAAGAGCTCATCGAGCCCGCGAAGAAGCTCAAGCTCATACAGCGCCTGGGCGCCGGCTTCGACAACGTGGACCTCGCGGCCGCGAAGGCATGCGGCGTGCCCGTGGCAAACATCCCCGGCGCCAACTCGGTCGCCGTCGCCGAGCATACAATAATGGTCATCATCGCGCTGCTGAAGAGGTTCGCCGAGGCCAACAGCACGATGAAGCAGGGTCAGTGGAAGATGACCGAGCTGCTCCTGATGGGCTGTTTCGAGCTTTGGAAGAAGACAGTCGGCATCGTCGGCCTGGGCAGGATCGGTAAGGAGGTTGCCCGCCGCCTGATCGGCTTCGATGTGACCACGCTTTATCACGACATCCTGACATTCCCGCCCGAGCTCGAAAAGGAACTGCACGTGAAGAAGGTCCCGTTTGAGGAGCTGCTCGCGCAGTCGGACGTGGTGACGATGCATGTTCCCCTTACCGACCTGACCAGGGACATGGTGAGCGGCAAGCAGTTCGGCATGATGAAGTCCACCGCCCTGTTCATCAACTCGGCCCGGGGCGAGGTCGTTGACGATACGGCCCTCGTCGAGGCGCTGAACGGGGGGATAATAGCCGGCGCGGCCATCGACGCCTTCAAGGAAGAGCCGCCCAATCCGGACAGTCCGCTGCTCAAGGCGGACAACATTATACTGACTCCCCACAATGCGGGTGTCACGCGCGAGGTCTCGATGCGGTTCCTGACGGAATCGTTCAAGAACTTCCAACGCGTCGCAGCGGGAGAAGCGCCCCTGAATGTGATAGATGAGGCTTGACGAAGCGGCCCCCGACCGCCAACCGCGTTGGCTGGAGGGCGGCCCTGTGCCGAGCCCGCCACGTTCCGCGAAACTTACAGAAACGTAAGCGGACGTGCACAAATGGACGCTCCTGCGGCGAAGGCGGCATGCCTTGAGCGCGATTTTGCCCGAAAAATGGGAGAAATTCGGCTGTCGGGCCGCGAGAGGATTTTGGCACAGAAGTTGCTCCCCACAATTGTCAGGAATCTAAGGTCCCATGGCACCAGTCGGGGAGAACGATCCATGAGCCCTCTGTCATTTGCCGCTCTGAAGGAACGGGCCGAACGCATCAGAGAACTTTCCACCCTGCCCAGCGTCATCCTGAGAATCCTCGAAGTGATGAACAATCCCATGGCGGACGCGCGGGATGTCGAGCGGGAGATAATCGAGGACCCAGTCATCACGGCGAAGATTCTCAGAGTCGCCAACTCCCCCTATTACGGCGCCAACCGCGACATATCCAGCATATCGCAGGCGGTTGTCCTCATGGGATTTGCAGAGGTCCAGAATATTGCTCTCTCGGTGTCGATCTTCAGCCGGTTCGCCGAGCCCACCAGGATGTTCGACCGTCGGCAGTTTTGGGAACACTGTTTCGCCACCGCGGCCGCGGCCGAGGCGTTGCAGCGTCGGATAAACGCCCAGACCAACGACGGCTTTGTGGCCGGTTTGCTTCACGACATCGGGCGAATAGTGCTCGACCAGTATTTCCCCAACGAATTCCGGGAAATCGTCGCATTGGCGGAGGCCCAAAAGATGTCGCTCCTGGAGGCCGAAAGAAAGGTACTGGGCGTGACCCACGGCGACATCGGCTATTGGGTAACCGAAAAGTGGAATCTTCCCCCGATGCTGACCGACAGCATCCTGTTCCACCATTCTCCGTTCAGCTGCCGGGAATCGTACGTGCTCACGTCCATCGTCCACGTGGCCGACGTCATATCGAAGGCGTTCGGGAGCTACATGGCGAGGGAACTCGTCGCGCCGCCCAAAGACGAGAGCGCATTCAGCCTGTTGAACCTCGACAGCGAAAAAGTGATGAGCCTGGCCGACCTCATCACGAAGAAGATGGAATACTTCGATATCTTGGTCGGCGCGGTTTCCTGAGAAATCTCCATCCTACGATTGCGTCTGAGGCTGTTCCTTTTTTTTCCCATCTGGCAAGATTTGCCCCATTCGGCTCCCTGTGTGGCTGCGTTCCGAGAGACGGGCAGCACAGCTAAATCATTGTCGGATAACCAGTTGCTGGGCAAGCCTCGGCGGACGGAATATTGGCATACGTATTGCTCCACAATTCTTTGACCGGAGTGTCGAACAGTGTGGGACCATAGCCCGCCGGGAGCGCGGGAGGTGTGCGGATATCCCTTAGATTCGGAGCCCACGGGACGATAGAAGAAGGCTGCTGCGGAGGAATAGATGGATCAACAAGAAATCGACAGGCTCATCACCGACATACAGGACTACCTCAACCGGGCAGGTGGAGCCCCGGGCGCCCATGACGCGGGTGTGCGCGACGCCGAAGGCGCAAAGGAAGCGGAGCCCGACGAACTGGAGGCCGGCTTCTTCATCGCGCCCGATTCCAGAGGCAGAATGGAACGGTTCTCGAAGTATTCCCGGTTTGCCTCTTACGCGGTCGAGGCGCTCACGATAGCCCTTTTCACGGCGGGAATGCTCGCGCCTTTTCGCACATGGCCGCGAACCCTCATGTTCCTGATGGGTGTGCTGATTTTCGGCATATTCACCATCACGGTGTTGCTCAGCCTTCAGGCGCGCATCCAACTGCTGCTTCAAATAGAGTCGAACACCCGGAACATCGCTTTGAACAAGGCGCGCATAGCCGAGACACTGGCGAAAATTCGGATAGGATAGGTCGCCCCGCTCGTCGGATAGAAAAAAGGCCTATAGTCGTCCCCCCTCTCGCGTAATACCCCTCTTTCAGGCGGAATCGCTCCTTCATAGCTCCACTCATCGTCCAGGGGCCGCTGCGGATTTTGGCAACGAGCTTGACAAAGAGGCTTGAAACCCGTCATCATAGCGAAACCAATCGGAGCAATGGCTATTGGAGAATCAGTTTGAGTGCTGTCAGGCGTAACCGGCCGGCGGAGAGGACCTCAACGGGCAGGAGCTGTCTTTTGCTGTCAGCGTTTATTTTCCTGCTTGCCCTCTCCTCGGCACCTTCGTCTCCCCACCTCACGAGGTTTCCCTATATCCAACGTCCCACCACCACGTCGGCAACCATTGTGTGGAAGACGGACATTCCGGCATCTTCCAGCATCGAATACGGCCTGACCGCCGAGCTGGGTTCTGAGGTAAAGCCGGCGCAAAACGGAACGCTGCACGTGGCGGAGCTGACATCGTTGAAGCCGAACGAAACCTACTACTATCGTGTCCTTGCCGAAGGGCTTCCTTTGATGGACACAAGAACCTTTCAAACCAACAAGGACGAACTCCATGCGAACTTCTCTTTCATCGTTTTCGGCGACTCCGGCACCGGCAACCAGAATCAGCTCAGCGTCGCGGCGCAAATGCTCCGCGTCAAGCCCGACCTCGGCCTCATCACCGGAGACATTGTCTATCCCAACGGGGCCTGGAAGGACTACGACGCCAAGTATTTTCGCCCGTACAGGGATATGATAGCCTCGGTCTGTTTCTACCCTGCGCCGGGCAACCACGACTATCATACAAAGAGGGGAAAACCCTATCTGGACAATTTCTTTCTGCCGAAAGACAATCCCGAAGGAAGCGAGAAATACTATTCGTTCGATTATGCGAACGCTCACTTCGTCTCCATCGACTCGAACCTCCCCATGCACGGGGCGGAGGAGACGAAACAGTTCGACTGGCTGGGGAAGGACCTCTCGTCCACGCGAAAGACGTGGAAATTCGTCTTTCTGCACCATCCTCCCTACAGCGCCAGCCTTCATGGAGGCGACAGAGACATCCGCGGGAGATATTGTCCGGTGTTCGAAAAATATTCCGTCGACATCGTCTTCTGCGGCCACGACCACAATTACCAGCGAACGGTCAGGATAAACCAGTTCGTTCCCGACAAAGAGGGTGTGATATACGTGGTAACGGGTGGCGGAGGAGGACGGCTTTATGGCGTCGAACACCGCGAGTGGACCGCCTTCGCGAAGAAGACGTTTCACTTCGTACATGTCAAGATCAAGGATGCAACTCTCCAGCTTTCCGCCATAGACAGCGATGGGAAAACGTTCGATGAGTTGGCCCTGGACAAACGCCTCAAGAAGACTTCCCTTGATAAAGTCCGGGTCGTATCGGAATACTCTCCCTTGCTGCTGCTCATAGCCGGGGCAATGATTCTCAGGCGATACAGAAGTTCCTCTCCCAAGAGCTAAGCGCTTCGCCGCCTCGTTTCCGGCCGGGCCGGCATTGCTCCATTGAATCGAAGGCGAACGTCTGCTACAATCCACCCATCCCGGAAGAGAGCCACGGCGAATTAAAAAGGAGACAGTGCCGAATGAAAACACTCATGTTCGAAAAAGAAGGTCATATCGGGCTCATCACGCTGAATCGCCCGAATCGGCTCAACGCACTTTCGCACACGATGGTCAGGGAATTGCACGAGCTGTTCAACCGTCTCGACGAGGACGTGGACACAAGGGTGGTGCTGCTGACCGGCGCGGGACGCGGTTTTTGCGCGGGGGCCGACCTGAGGGGCGGCGACGGAGAAGGCGCATGGGATGAGCGGCTGGGGCCGATACAGTCGCAGTACCGCCTCCAGCAGGGGTATGCGTCGCTCGTCATCAGGCTCAGGGAGATTCCTCAGCCTGTGATCGCCGCCGTGAACGGTCCGGCGGCCGGCGGCGGACTGTGCCTGGCGCTCGCGGCGGACGTGAGATATGCGTCCGAGTCGGCGCGCTTCAACTGCGCCTTCGTCAAGCTGGGCCTTTCGGGCGGCGAGATGGGCTCCTCCTACTTTCTGCCTCGGATAGTCGGAGCCTCGAAGGCGGCGGAAATCATGTACACCGGCCGTCTCGTGGATGCGCGCACCGCGTTGGAGATGGGCCTGGTTTCCAAGGTGACGCCCGACGGAGAGGTCGTGCAGGCCGCGAAAGAGCTGGCGCTGGAGATGCTGTCGAACGCTCCGTTTGCGCTCCGGATGACCAAGGAGGTGTTCAACTTCGGCCTCTGCGCTCCCAGTCTGGAGCATCAGATTCACATGGAGAACAGGACCCAGACGGTCAATTTCTTCACGGACGACTTTCGAGAAGGGGCGATGTCGTTCCTCGAGAAGCGCGCGCCTCAGTACGGGGACAAGTAGGGACCGAAGCCGGTCACCGTCGCAACGCATAGAGCGTCGCGCCGTCGCTCGAGAACAAGGGGATGCAATATGCGGTCAGGAACCCTTCGAGCACGCTGAAGTCGTCGGCCAACCGGGCCTCGTCCTCCGCCGAAACGCTGAACGGGGGGAACCGCGCAAGGAACAGCTCGTTGACAAGGATATGCGTGACACCCATCCGGATGAGCTTCTTGCGAAACGCCTCCGCGCTGCCTGCCTGATGCACCAGCTCTATCATGCTGGGAGCCTCGAACACGCTGTCTCCTATCTGGGGCCTGTTGCAGAAAAAGCCGCGATTGTCCCAAAAGAACACCAGGCGCGCATCGGGCGGCAGGTTTTCGTTTATGTATTTGAAAACAGCGTAGTTGGGCACCTTCTCCGCCAGGAATTCATCCCGTGTCTGCGCGCCCCACACGACGGGGCCGAACTGCGAGGGCACGAGAAGGGGATAAAAGTAGGCGAACGAGAACCATACGAGCCCGCACGCCGACAGCGCGGCCGCTTTGACAATCACGGAGAAGGGTCGCGAGAGCTGCCCGGCCTCTTCCGTCAGCGTGACTATCGCATGCGCGCATAGGAGGCTGAGGAGCGGGAATATGGGCATCAGGTACCTCGTGATGTGCGTTGAGGCCGCCCAACTGACAAAGTACACGACGCATACGGCGGCCGCCCATTTCAGCAAGGCGGGCTTCTGCCGGATGAACAGATACGCCGGCAGCAAGATCAGCCAGAGAGGGGTTATCTTCGTGTCGAAATTCGCGAAGCCGGCCTTCCCCAGTATCGTGATGTTCCATGGAAGCGCGACCAGGCTCCGAACGTCGTGCCCCATCCCGTGAGTATGCACGTACGCGAGCATCCTCTCCACATGCCTCGGCACAAGCCAGCGTCCTCCGAAGACGTCGTACATCAGCGGGTAAATCGGATTGCCCGTTATTACGTAATTTTTCACCAGATAGGGCGAGACGAACACCACGACGACCCCCCCGAACAGCGCCAGCCGCTCGACGGTCCTGCCGAGATTGCGGTCGTCCGAGAAAAGCTCCGCCGCGACAATCATCGCGCCAATCGACACCAGCCCATGGAGCGACGTATATTTTATGCCCGCAGACACTCCCGCAAATATGCACAACAGAACAAACCAGCGCTCATCATTCTCCGTCCGCCACCTCCATAGGCAGCTCAACGCGAGCAGGAAGTAGAACACCATCCCCATGTCCACGTAAGCGATGGGCATCTCGTTCAGCACCGGCGGATTGAAAAAGAAGATGAGCACCGCAAGCGCCGCGGTCGCGCCTCCCAGATTGCGTTTGGCGAACGCGTAGAGAAACAGGAGCGCACCAACTCCCAGAACGTAGTGAATCAGATTGGCCAGGATGAAGTCGTCTATCAGCAGCGCCGCCGTGTAGAGCATCTCAAGGTTCAAGACGGTGTTGGAAAACAAGTTGTACGGGACGGCGACTATTCTGTGCTCGGTGGCGTAGATGCGGGGCACATTGAGGTGATACACCATCGCGTCGTGAGTGATGCTCGGGGCAAGCGCGATAATCGCCAGCAGAAAAAGCATTACCCCGACGAGCGGCAAGCCGGCGAGCGCAACCGGCGAGCGCCTCTCGGACCTGTCGAACGAAAAGAGCGTCCTTATGTCGCGGAGCAGCGCCGGGAAGTCGCGATAGCAGACGACAAACGGGAGCAGGAGAACCACCCACATCGCCGCCGCATACAGCCCCCCCAGCACCCCGAGCGAGAACGTGATGTACATCAACAGGCCCCACCCCAAGCCAAGCGCCAGGAGAAGGTCCTGCGCCACGTCCCATTTGCCTCTCGAAGGGTCGTCCGCCCGGACCAACCCGGCCGGCATGAGCAGACGCCGGCCCGCCAGGACGCCGGCAACAGTCAAAAGGAACACAAGAAAGAGATGCCTGAGGATTGCGGCAAGCTTTGATATCCCTCCCGACGGCGGGGGCAGATAAAATGTCCGAACGAGCTGCCACACGTGGCCGGGGCTCAGTGGATGCTCCTGAAAAAATCGAACCAGTACCAGCCCAGCCCACAGCGCGAGAACGCCGAAGCAGGCGTACCAAAGCATCGTTTTGCGTGTGCCATGTTCGTTCATTCGCTCTCAGTCCGTCAGTGGAAGCGGGCCTCCGGCGAGAGGTTCCGCGGCCGGCATGTGGAAGTCGTTTCGCTTGAAGAAGTGTATGTACCCCGAACCCACCCTGGCGGCATGGGGGGTGTAGTTTCTCCTGAACTCATCGAGTCCGAGCATCTCGCGGTTGCCGGGCACGAGGATTCCGTACAGCCAGTAGTATTTCAATAGAGCCTGCGTGGTCAACTTGTGAGGCCAGATGCGGCACGCGCCGAGAAAGATGAGGTCGGGCCGTCTTTCAAGAACGTATGCGCTGTTGTACTTCTCATGGCCGGGTTCGCCCCTGCCGAAGCGGGCGACCTCGGTGCGCGCGATATGAACGTCGTTAAGCCCGACAAGGTCGATCGTCTCCAGCCCCGAGTAGAACGGGACGATTCCGGCCGCTGTCAAGGCGATGGTCGTATCGCCGCCGACATTTTCCTTCAACCACTGGCCGACGACCTTTCGGTCGGCATCGGCGGGCTTTTCCACATAGAACACCCTGCGATGCTCGCCGCCGACAAAGGACGGCAGGCAAGTGACGATTATCCCAGCGACACAGGCCGCAGCCAGCGCCGCGCGCCGAGCCAGAGACCCGCCGCGTTTCGAGCGCTCGTCTTCGCGCGGGAACAACTCACCGAATCCGCGCAGGCTCAGCAGGTAGAGCGCGGGCAATATGGGGACGAAGAACCTGTGCATCACCAGTTGGTCGCCGCCGACGTATATGACGAACGCGATACACGCGGCTACCTGCAACAGCAGATACGAAGTCGCGAATCCGATCTTTCGCCCCGAGCCGCCGCCAGTCGAGCTCCACATTCTCGCATAGAAGAAGGCCGCTGCCGCCGCAATCGGCACAAACCCGTAATCCGCGAAAAAGAACCATGTGTACCTCAATCCCCGCACGGCCGACGCCGCGCCCGCTCCGACCTTCGCATAGAACGTATTCGGCAAGAGGTAGCCGTAGTAGGAGTATCTCCATAGAAAGTACGGGAGATACACGACGAGAAACGCCAGCAGGAGCCGAACAACGTCCGCAACCAACCGCTTGCGGGAGACGTCCTTACGAAAATAGACGGAGGTGACGACCATGTGCGCGAGCATCGCCGCCAGGAACACGACGCCGTCGGGCCGTGTCATCACGAGGAGTGAGAACAGGAATCCGCACGCATACGGCGCGCCGCTATCCTCGGCCCTCAGATAGACGAACGTTATCAAGGTGAGAAGGAACGTGAAGAAGACCGTCTCCAATCCGCCGAGAGACCACATCGCAAAACTGCCGTTGGCCGCCAAGAGCGCCGCCGGCAGAAGCAGCAGCGCCGTGTGGATTCTGCCCATGTAGGTCCGCGCAATTGCAGTCACCAGAACGAGCGTTCCCACGCCGGAGAGAAAGCCGAGCACCTTGGCGGAACGGACGATGTCGGCCCCGAGCGCGGTCGGCGCCGCGATGAGCATCGCCCAGAGAAAGTTGGTGTAGCCCTCGACGCGCTCGCCCACGTTGTACACCAGCCCGTGGCCCGCGAGCATGTTGCGGACGTACCGGAACGTGATGAACGCGTCATCGGTCGCGTAGTTATAATGGAGGGCGTGCGCGCCAAAGGCGAGCGACAAGAGGGCGAGGAGCAGGATGACCGTTCGGTCGGAATGGCGTCGCGAAGTCTGTTGGACGGAAATGTCGCTACCCCTTGCAGCCGTCAGGATTCGATGAGCCCGACGGGTTCTCTTGAGAACAAGCTCCCTCGGGAGCGTGCCGGTCGGCCTCTCGAATCTCCGGCGCCGGCGCGGAAGGCCTACTCAACGACCGGGCCCGGATAGAACTTCTTGAAGATGTCGCTGTTGCTCAGGATTCCGATTATCTCTTTTCCGTCGGACACGGGAACCCGCCGGAAGTTGTAGCGTTTCATCAGCTTCACGCAGGCCAGCACGCTCATCGTGGGCGGGACGGTGATCGCGGGCCTGGTCATCACATCTCCGACGAAGGCGTGTTGTGTGCCCGGGTCGGGGTCGATCAGCTTGTTGATGAGGTCCTTCTGCGTGACGATGCCGTACCAGTCCGCCTTGCTCGTGCTGTCCACAATCAGACTGGACACCCCGAATTCCTTCATTTTCCGCACGGCATCCAGCAGCGAGACCTCTTCCTTTATGAATTTTACGTCTCGCGTCATCAACTCGCGAACGAGCGTCTTCCGCATTTTGTCGAGCACTGTACTCTCCTCCCCCCGGGTTGACGGCGCCAACCAACCGCCTGCCGCGGCATCGGACGTAATTCTACCACGTTCCCCGCCCAAATTCAACGGCGCGGTTGTGGCGGAGACAGTCTCCTCCTCGAAGGGGAGGTATGGAAACATCTGCGCAGATTGACGCGGTTTTTGGGCCGTGTTATAATCCGGAACCGAAATGGGCGACCGAGGCGCAACCACCGAGAAGCCGCGCAGACGCGTTCCCCGCGTCTTGCTGGTGGCGCTGTTGCCCGCACTGCTTTACGCCAACACGCTCGTCAATTCGTTCCAGTACGACGACGTCCACTACATCCAAAACAACCGCTACGTGCACAGCCTGTCGGGCGTCGGCCACTTCTTTGTGTCGTCGCGCCTGATGAGCAACATTCCCCTGAGCGGATACCGGCCGCTGACCATGTCGTCGTTCGCGCTCAACTACGCCGTGGGCGCCGACAGCCCGTTCGGCTACCATCTCGTCAATGTGGCGCTCCACGTGCTGAACACGCTGCTCGTGTATGCCGTCGCACTTGCGCTGATGCGCGCCTTCGAGGTCTCGCGAGGCAGCGACGCCGCCCTCGCGGCCGCGCTCCTTTTCGCGTGCCATCCGGTCAACACGCAGCCGGTGAACTACATCTCGGCGCGTTCGACGCTGTTGGCGGGGGGCTTCTCGCTCCTGTGCTTTCTGCTGTACGCGCGCAGGCGCGAGCCCGCCGGAACATTTGGGAAGGCCGCCGTGTGGGCCGGCTCGCTCGCGGCATACGCATGCGCGCTGCTCTCCAAGGAGGAGGCCGTCGCGCTGCCGGGTCTGCTGGCGGCCTACGAACTCTGCCGGCTGCGGTTGCGAATCGACAAGGCGAAGGCGATGCGAATCCTGTTCTCGCTGCTTCCGTTCATCGTCTTGACGCTCGGGTTCATCGTGTTCGTAGTGCGTATTCTGGGAATCGTGGGCGATACGGCGCAGGCCCGGGGCGTGGGCGAGAACCTGCTGACACAGGCGGGCGCGCTGTTCTTTTACCTGAAACTGCTGGCGCTGCCGACCACGCTCAGCATCGACCACGTGGTCGCGACGGCGTCCTCGATACTCGACCCCGCGGTGATGGCCTCGGTAATCGGCGCGGTCGTGATTCTGGTGGGCCCGGTCCTTCTGGTCCGTTCCATGCCTGTCGTTCCGTTCGGCATCTGGTGGTTCGCGCTCGCTCTGGTGCCGAGCTCCACGCTGGTGGCGCTGAAGCTCGTGGTGAACGAGCAGAGGCTGTACCTGCCCGCCGTGGGAATTCTGTTCATCTCGGGGGCGGCGTTCGGCGCGGCGCTCGACCGCGTTTCGACGGCCGACCGGCAGGGCTTGCGGCGGGCGCTGGTCTGCGGGCTCGCGGCCGTGTTGGTCGTGTTCGGCGCGCTCACCGTCCGGAGAAATGCTCAGTGGCGAACTCCATTTTCCTTATGGACGAGCGCGCTCGAAGAATATCCGGACAGCGCGCGCGCGAACACGCAGATGGCGAACCTCTATATCGAGATGGGAAGGTTTGATGCCGCGCTAGAGGCCGCAAAGAAGGCGGTGGAAGCCGCGCCGGATGTGTCCGAGGCGCGGATGGCGCTGGCCGTGGCGTATTCTCGACTGGGATTGCAGACGGAAGCGCTGGAGCAGGCGCGGGCGGCCGTTGACCTGAACCCCGCCTCGACCGATGCTCAGACGATGCTGGGAGCGGTGTATGCGCGGCTGGGCCGGTATCGGGAAGCGGAGGCCGCATGGGAAAGGGCGCTCGAGCTCGACCCGGAAAACGTCGAAGCGCGCGAGAATCTTGAAAAGCTCAAGAAAGGGGGAAAAGGGTAAGAGGGGAAAAGGGCAAAGGACGAAGGGCAAAGGACGAAGGACCAAACCGTCGGATCACAAATAGGACTCTAGACTCCGGACTTTGGATTTCTTATAGCTTCCCCCAAAGCATGAGTACGCCTACCGCTATGAACAAGACGCCGGCGAGCAGATGCACGGCCCTCGCGGGCACGTAGGCGGCAAGAGTGCCGCCGAGCGCGACCGCCAGCACGGTTGCCGTCACCATGGCCGCCGCAGCTCCCACAAACACCGAAAGGAGCGCCTTGCTCTCAGCCGCAAAACCGAGGATGGCAAGTTGTGTCTTGTCACCCAGTTCGGCCAGGAAGATGGCCACAAAGACCGAAACGATTATTTTACCGTCCATTGTCCGCCTCGAATGGTTATGGTCTGACGTTGGGGGTATTAGAGGTGCTGCTCGCCGAAATGCTGTTTGTCCAAGACGTACAGCTTGTAATTATTGATGAAGTTGTACATCTTTTTGACCGAATCGAGCCGATACAGCGCTTTCAGGCGGAGGAACGTGCGCGCCATCTCCATGCATTCGTCGCCGGAATCGAAGAAGCGGCGGCGATAGAGCCCGCTCGCAAGCAGGCGCAGGCGTTCTTCGCTCGGGATGGTGGACTTGATATGTTCGTCCATATAGGTGAGGTCTTCGAGAACAACCTCGATGTCAACATAGGCAGGAATCAGGCTCAACTTCTCGAAGATCAGAACATCCGTCTTGAGTTCCTTGTTCATGCTGTCCCTCCCGCATCAGCCTCTCCGAAATCATAATAACAGAATCGCATTGCCGCGTCAATGCAAAAAAATAGCTTGGACGCGCGACACAACAGCAGGAATGCGCGGCTTTGGTCACTCCTACATATGCTGGAGCGGTCGGTTACCGGCACTGTAGGTGCCGCTCGCGAGCGGCCCCTACAATGAACGACGCGAACTCCAAACTCGTTATCATATCGTGCACCCAAACGACGCACCTGCCGCCCTTGACAGCGCATCTGCGCGCTGTCTATAATTGGTTTCCGTGTACGCGCATCGGTTGCTCCGATGCAAGTCCTTTCATTGCGCCAACCTGCTGGGGGGAGGCTCAGATGCTCATTGGAGATTTGTTGCGGAGAAATTGCACGCTGTTTCCGGATAGAGCAGCCTTCATATTCGAGGGCAAGCGCTTCACATGGCCCGAAGCCGACGAGCGCGTGAATCGGCTGGCCAACGCGCTCATAGGCATGGGAATAAAACGCGGAGACCATGTGGCCATCCTCTCCAAGAATTGCAACGAATACTTGGAGACATATTTCGCCTGCGGCCGGAGCGCTTCCATTTGCACGGCCTTCAACTATCGGCTCACTCCGCACGAACTCGAGTACGTTATCGACAATTCGGAGTCGAAGGTCGTCATCGTGTCGGACGAGTTTCTCGACACGCTCAAGGAGCTCCGCCCCAAACTCAGGATGGCGGAACACTACATCGTCATCGGACAGGCGCCGGAGGGAATGAAGAGTTCCGAAGAGGTGATAGCCTCGGCTTCTCCCGACAAGCCGGAGGTCGAACAACACGAGGACGACGTGGTATTGCAGATGTACACCAGCGGCACCACCGGCCTGCCAAAAGGGGCGATGCTCACGCATCGCAGCCTGTTGACCAATGCGGTCGGCTGTTCCTTCGGGATGCAGCTTCAGCAGGGCGACTGCATCCTCATGGTTGCGCCTCTCTACCATATGGCCGCGGGCATGTGCTCGCTCGCAGTCATACTTCAGGGCGGCCCCATCCTTTTGCATCGCGACTTCAATCCGGTGGCCATATTGGATGACATGGAAGGCGGCGAGGTCACCTCCGCACTTCTCATCCCCGTGATGATAAACTTCCTCCTGCAGATGCCCGACATCGAAAAGCGAGACTTCAGCCACATACGGGGCATCATATACGGAGCTTCCCCGATGCCGGTCGAGCTTCTGCGCAAGGCGCTGGAGATCTTCAAGTGTGATTTCATACAGGGCTACGGACAGACCGAGTCCTCGGCCGTTTTGTGCGTGCTCAGGCCGGAAGACCACGTGCCGGACGGAACGCCCGAACAGCTCAGGCGGCTGGGCTCGGGCGGCCGGGAAGTCTTCGGCACACAGGTTCGCGTGGTAAACGAGAACGGAGAGGACGTGAAGCCGGGCGAAATCGGCGAGGTGATAGGACGCGGCCACAACGTGATGAAGGGATACTGGAAGATGCCCGAGGCCACCGCCGAGGCCATTCGCGACGGCTGGCTGCACACCGGCGACCTGGCCACCGTGGACGAGGCCGGTTACGTCTATATCCTCGACCGGGTGAAGGACATGATAATCTCCGGAGGCGAAAACATATACTGTCGCGAGGTCGAGGAGGTGCTGTACACACATCCGGCGATCGCCGACGCGGCCGTGATAGGCGTTCCGGATGAGCATTGGGGCGAGACGGTGAAGGCGTTCGTCGTGTTGAAGAACGGCCAAGAGGCGACCGACAAAGAGATAATCGACTTCACACGCAAATATCTCGCGGGTTTCAAGCGGCCGCGCTCGGTCGAGTTTGTCGAGTCACTCCCTCGCAACCTCAGTGGAAAGGTGCTGAAGAAAGTTCTGCGCGAGCCGTACTGGAAGGACCAGGACCGGGGGGTGCACTAGGTTCAGGGCTTCGAGTTCAGGGTTTACTCGCCGATGCTTCTGTGTTCCACCGTACATCTGGCGAGAGCGGCTTCGTCCAGACGCACACCCAGACCATATCCCTCCAGCGGTGAAGCGACCCCGTTCAGACCGAATCCCAGACGCGGAAGGGCGATGTCGGCGCTGAGCAGATGCCGATTGTAGGAGCCCTCGCAATGGATGAGGTCGGGGACGGCGAAGGCGAAGTGGCGGCCGGCCGCCGCAAGCACCGAGGTTTCGCCCACCAGACAGCCGAGCTGGCATTTCAATGAATTCTCTCGCGCGGCCTCCACGAGCTTCAGCGAACCCGTGATGCCCCCGCACTTCGCCAGGCGCACGTTGAAGATGTCGCATGCGCCCATCTGCGCGAGGAGGAGCGCGTCGCTCAGGCTGCAGACCGATTCGTCCGCCATCACCGGCACGGAGCTTCGCTCGCGTACGAACCGCATCCCCTCGAAGTCTCTGCCGGCGACCGGTTGCTCGACCGAAGAAATGCCGAACTGCTTCAGCCTCTCGATTCTCTCGACGGCCTCCTCAGGCCGCCACGCGCAGTTGGCGTCGACCCTGATGTTGACGCTGCTTCCCATGATTTTTCTGACGAGCGCGAGGCGAGCCTCGTCGTCGCCGACGCCCACTTTGACCTTTACGTCCGAGAAGCGGGCGAGCTTCAGCTTCAGGGCGGTCTTCGCGGTTGACCAGCGTTCTTCTCCCGATATGGGTCCCGTGTAGTGAACCTTCTCCCTCTTCAATTCGCCCACCGCGCTGGAAGCCGGCCTGAGGAAATGTTTTCCCGCAATGTCAATCATGGCTAGGTCCACCGCGCAGAAAGCCGCCTCGAGCGACCTCTCGTGACTCATCACGACCATGTCGGAGAGGAAACTGAGCACGTGTTCGAAGTCGGTGAACTTCGCCCCGACTATGCGGGGAGCGAAGCTGCCGGACAGGGTATCCATGACCGATGCGGGCGTCTCGCCGGTGAGGTACTCGCGGGGAATCGTTTCGCCGATGCCCGTCATCAAGCCGTCGGACCGTACGCGCACGACGACGTTCTCGCCTTCCTCGCGGCCGGCCTCGGCGTGGACATACTTCCGCTTAAACGGAATTCTTATCCTGAACGCTTCGAGCTGTGTTATCCGCATTTTTCCAAATTTTGGCGAACACGCCGTACTGCACCGGGTCCTGTGTTATGTATGTTTCGAACCGTCCGGCGTATGCGCTCATGAGCCGCCGCAACGACTCTTCGTCGTCCGGCATGTCGTCCGTGTAGATCGGCTCTTCGAAGGTGATGAGGAATGTGTTGCCCGGCTGCCGCTTTATGTACGCGGGTATCAAGGGCGCGTGCGCCCTTATTGCGAACTTGGCCGGACCCTTGGGGAAGATGGCCGTATGGCCGAAGAAGGTCGTCTCGACGCCTCCCTTGGTCGTGACCCTGTCGCCGAGAAGAACGAGTATCCCATTGTTTCGAAGGGCGTCGTAACCGCCCTCGAGCGCGTTTTTGGTGTAAATCGGACGCGCCCCGGCCCTGATGCGTGGACGCAGGAACAGTTCGTTCACCCTCGCGTTCTTGTGGGGCGCCACGATGACGTACGTGGGATAGCCGCGCAGCGCCAGACACGCAAGGCCCAGCTCCCAGTTGCTGTAGTGCGCCGAGACGACGATAACTCCTTTGCCCTGCTTCAGCGCGGCGTCCACGTGTTCGAGCCCCACGATTCTCACGTGCGAATCGAAATACTCGCGGTCGAGCTTCTTCATCCGGAAGAACTCGGCCAGGTACAGGCTGAAGTGATAGTAGGTCTGCTTGACCGCCCTGTCGAGGGCTTTCCCCTCGAGAGCTCCGCCCGTGATCACGCGCAGGTTCGTCCTCACGGCGGCGCGGCCCCTCCTGTCGAAGAAGTGGTGAAGGTCGGCGATGCGTCTTGCTATCCAGTACAGCGGCCGCAGCGGAAACACCGTGGCAAGGAATTCTGCGCCGAGGTACATCAGGTATTCAAACATCGTCTCCGGCGGGCAACATGCCCCGTTAGCGCGTGGTCCCTATCTGCATCCAGTTGACAATGTCTTTTGCGACCTCGCCGGGTTTCTCAAATTGCAGCGAGTGGTTGCACCCCGCATATATAGTAACCTTTTTGGGGTCTGTCTTCAAAGATTCGAACATCTTCTGTGTGCGCGCGTTATCGACAATTGCGTCGTGCTCCGCGAGCAGCGCCTGTGTGGGCGCGGTCCACTGATACCCCCTTTTCTTCAGAAGCCTGTCGAGCCTAACGCTCTCTAAGTAGAAGCGGGCCGTCACCTTGCGAAGCCGAAGGGGGTCGTTGGCGATGTATTGCAGATACCGGGGAATGGATGTGAACATCTCGTCTGTGATGGGAATCGGATGCAGCGCGCGCGGCCGGAACAGCGCATCGAAGGCGATGGCGAGCCTTTCGCCGATACTGGGCATGACGCGCGGAAAGATGCCGGGCGAGATCAGCGCTATCGTCGAAAAAATTCCCGGGTGAAGCATATCGACGGCGACAGCCAGCTTGGCGCCCCACGACAGGGCAGCCGCGTGGACGCTCCCGTGCGGCTCCCTCACCGCGCCGACACAGCACACGACGTCGTCCACCAACTGGCGGAAATCGCCACAATGGCCCCGGCGCTCCGCGTTCATGCCCGAGCCCCGGCGGTCAGGCGCGTACACGGCAACGTTCATCCCCGCAATCGCTTCGGCGCACTCGGAGAACCATTCCGAGTGGCTCTCGATGCCGTGCAGATACACAAGCGCGTCGGGATGAGGTCCGTTCGACCACTGGCGATATCTCAGCGCGACGCCGTCGCCCGCCTGATATTCTCGCACGTGAGAAGGCATGGGATTTCACCGAATTCGGACACGTCTTATGCGACGCCTGCACAGGCGCGGGGCCTTGCGCCCGCACGAACTTCAAAGAATCAGTCTCTCCTCGGGGAATTATAGCACATTAACGGGCAGGCGGGCCGAGCCCTGAGCTTGCCGAAGGGTCGAGGCCGTAGATTCGGCACTGTCCCCTGGAAACAACAAGAAGGAAAAGAAAAATCGATGGGAACCACGGATGGACACAGATAATCACGGATCAAATATCGAAGTGAATTTCTTTATCTGTGCCATCAGCGTGCATCTGTGGTTTCAAGAAAAAATCTGTGGGTGGCTTGTCTGGATTCCCGCGTGAGCGGGAATGACTCCCGATTAGGTCGGGGGCAGGCATTTGAGGTGTGCATCTATAAATTAGTGGGTCTGTCCCTATTTAATAATGCGGAAGAGGTGGTCCGGGTTCGTTCGACCACCTCTTCCGCTCTTTCTCGTTGCGTGTGTGCTCACACGTTATTACTAAGAGAAGACGTCCTACCTTCGACCACGGCCTCGATCATCCCGTCGGTCTTCTCTTTGGTTTTCTCTCTGATCTCTTCGCTCTTCTCTCCGCTCACCCATTCGGTCATCCCGTCGGTCTTCCCGTCTTTCTTCTCTCCATCTAAAATTTCGGCCTTCCGGGTATCGGGTCTGTCGGTACCTTGACTTGTCCCAACGTTGGTTCTGTTCCCATCTCCACCAGTTTCTCTGAAGATCAGGATGAGAGATGCGGTCATAGTTCCATTCCCGGCCTCTCCAATGATGATCCCTGTATTCATCTCTCCAATGCGAAGGTATTCTCCTCAGCTCGTATGGAGGATTCCTGTAGAGACCCCAGCCTTCGTTATAGTGCCGTGAACGATACCAACTTCCTCTCCATGGACGCCACCAATAGCCTTGAAAGAAGAAGAGGTCTTCAGGCACGTCCGGAGCAACGTAAACATACGTACCCGGTATCACCACCACGTTCGGCGGTCCGGCAAATGCGATTACCGGCGGAAGGTTAATCCCGATACCGATGTTTACATCGGCGACTCCTGCGTTCGAAAAACCCATCAGTAGGAACAAGACTACCACCGCACTCACTATTGCTTTTCTCATTTCTCCATCCTCCTCCACAACATCCTGTCGATGAAGCACTTAGCCGCTCTGGCCACCTGTACGGACTGGAACGCCTCTGCAGCCTCATTTCATCTTTAACTCAATATGTCATGCAGACCGTGAATTGGAAAGTGCGTTGAAAACCCTCCTTTCTGAACTGGGAAAACCCTCGGTCCACCGAGGCCTCGTTTCCTAAGACGAAGATGGCCGGGAATATATTCATGAACGGATGAGGTCAGCTATTTCGGATTTGGGGTTGCGGATTGAAGGGATTTGTCCGCGAAGGAGCGCGGGAAGGACGCCCGATCCGGCTGTGGACAGGCATCTGAGGAATGCCTTCATCAAAAGTTGATTCGGCCGCGGTAGCGTTTGACCTTTTTGGTCACGTCGAGGGCGTGGCTGGGACAAAGCTCCATACAGCAGAAACAGGAGATGCACTTGTCGGGATTCACGTGCGGATACGGGTTCAGCGTGATGGCGCCGACGGGGCAATGCTCCTCGCACATGCCGCACTTCGTGCACTTCTCTTCGACGGGTACGGGACGGCTGATCATCAGGTGCGTCAGCATTCTCCAGCCTATATGGCCGAAGGGGCCGCGCATGAGTTTCGACGGCAGCTTGAACTTCTCAATCGGCGTCACCGGCCCGATCGTCTCTATCG
>CAZSKP010000033.1:21436-45769 GCA_964607485.1 uncultured bacterium
CTATCGCGCCGGGCCTGAGCTCGCCGAATCCGCGCTCGTGCGCGATGCGCAGCATCGGAATGTATGAGGGGTCGGCCCCCATCATCGCGGCCATGATGACGTCGAGCTCCATTCCATTGTCGCTGACGATAATCTTTCCGATGTCGCGCAGGTCCTCGGACGACGGCCCCTTGCCCTCCATTCCCACTATCGCGTCCATGACGACGAAGTCGGGCTTGCGGAGCTGGTAGATGTCCACGAGCGCCTCGGAGAAGCTCTCGCACGTCGCCGCCAGGCGATGGATGGCAGCCTTCTGTCCGCCCACGAGCATGCCGAAGCTGTTTTTTATCGCGCCGGTGAGCACGGTGAGCATGTGCGTCTTGAATTTCGGGACCGATATGTAGTAGTCGGCCTCGAGAAACGACCGCGAGATGGTGAGCCGTTCGGTGAAGCGCGAGCCGCTGGGGGTCGAGACGCCTTCCTCGCTGAGGTTCACGTAGTGTCCGCCGCAGGCGTCGAAGATGCAGCTCTTCTGCGCGCAGAGTTCGTTGGACCCATAGCCGCGCACGCCGGGATTGTCGCCGACGATGATGCGCGCCGGGCCGCGCGCCTTGACCGCGTTCACGACCGCCGCGACCACGGAGGGGTGAGTGGTTATCGCCTTGTGAACCTTGAACGGGCCGATGATGTTCGGCTTCACGACGACGGTCTTGTTCTCGAGGTCCACCCCAAAACCCTTGAAGGCGGCCTCGACCACGTCCGCCGCGCTCTCGTATGTAGAATCGTATATTGCGACTGCGCTCATGGTTTCGTTCCAATCATTTCAAAACAAAGTACCCGTGGCCGATGGCGTGAAGCAGCTTCTTCTCGACGACCGTGTAGCCGGCCTTCTCGAAAACGTCTATCCACTCGCCGATCGGGAGTATTATTTGGTTCGTCAACGCATGGAAGAGGTGGTGCTCGAGGGTGGTTGTGGGAACCCTCCTGAGCCACACGCGAGGCAGCTTGAAGAATTCGGCGACGACCAGATGAGCGTCCGGAAAATGCGTCTTGAATTTTTTCAAAAGGTCAACGACGACGCCGGAGCCGTCGCGCAGATATTCGTGAAACACGTCGATGGCCGTTATGGCGTCAACGTCGGGAAACTTGCTGGCGACGGCCTCGACCTCGAACATGTCGTCGAGCGAGACGGTCACTTGCTTATCGCGGCCGGTCTGCTCCAACCGCCTCTTCGCGTACTCGACGGCATCGGCGTCGTTGTCGATGCCGAAGCAGGTTATGTCGGAATCTTCACAGAGCAGGAAAAGGAATTCCAGGTCGCCGCAGCCGAGGTCGAGCACGCGACGGAAGCCGTGCGAGCGGACAAGCTCGCGAACGGCGAGGAAGGGGAACTGTCGTCCGAGCTCACCGCTTCCTTTGGCCACCGCCTCGCCCCGCCGCGCCACGTCTTTTCCGTAGGTCTTGGCGGAATGCAGCATGTCTTCGAGCTCGCGGAACACGGGCTCGTATCCGTACAGCAGGTCGAACAGGCCGCGTGGCTCGTCCAGCAGGGCCGCGCCCTTGGGCTCGAGCGAGCAGCGGCCGTCGCTGAAATTGAGGACCTTAATTCCGTCCAGGTATTCGCACACCGAACGCAGAACTTCGGCGTCGAGTTTGTTCTTCTCCGCGAACACTTCGACCTCGACGCTCCCCTTTTCCCGAATCTCGTCCAGCAGCCCCGTGTTCAGCAGCGACCAGAAGCACGTGGTGACGGCGTAGCCCCTGATGTATTTCAGCCCGAGCGAGTGCTTCCTGCGCATGCCCATGAGGCGGCCCAGGCCCGCTACCTTGTGCATGAATTTTATCTGTTCAAGCACGGGATTCATCGAGGCGGCCCTCCGTTGTGACTCGCCCCGGCGGACATGGATATTTCAGCCACCGGCCGCATGTCTCCAAGCTGGCGCATGTCGGGCAGCACGTGGGGGACCTTATACTGTCCGTCGGGCGCTCCCCGCCGCACCCGGCTCCTGCGGCATTCCTCGAAAAACCCCGGCGCAAGCACACAGAGCGAGGGTTCGCCCAGACGCTGCGAATCCCTCTTTGCCACGTACTCGATGTTGCGAAGGCGCAGCTCGCGCTCGAACCTCTCCAGCAGGCCGGCGAGGAGGCGATCGTTCCGCTCGGCCGTCTCGACCGCGAGCACGTACGAGGGAGGGTCTCCGAGTCTGAGCGCGAGCGTGAAGCCCTCGACGCACGTCGCGACCGACGAGGACGCCGCGCGCATGGCCTCGGTCACCTGCGCCTCGGTAACCTTCTCACCGGTGATGGATATCGTGTTTCCCCCTTTTTGCTTAAACACTATCACGGGCGTCTTATTATAGAAATCCACCACTTCGATGATATCACATATGTCGTACCGGTACAGCCCGCCCGAGGTGGTCATCACGATGTAATATTCCCTGCCCGCTTCGAGCTCCTCGCAGCCGAGCGGCGTGTCGGCGCGGCCGCCGTCGGAGGCGACCTCGAAGAACTCGAAGAAGTGGCCCGTGACGGCGAGCAACCCGTTGGATGTATTCGACCACAGCGGGATCGAAAAATATCCTTCGGTCGCGATGAATCCCATGTCGCGGAGCGGGACGGAGGGAAAGTATTCGGGAAATTCCCTCAGGAAGAATCCGGCCGAGCCGCCCAGCCACGTGACGATGAGGGAGAGGTTTTCCCACACATCCGTCCCGCGCACGGGCCCGCCGCTTTCGGCCAGCGCCGCCAGTTCGCGCGCCCGCCTCCTGTTCGGCCGGAGGCGTTTTTCGAGCTGCTGACGAAGTCGGGAGCAGATGTCGAAGTTTCGGCTTATGCCGCCCTCGGCGATATCGCGAGAGAGTTCTGCCGCATGTTTGTTCAACTTCTTCATCAGGAGCAGTATCGTGCTGGGGTTCATCGCGGCAATCGTTGTCACGTCCTGTTCCAGGGCGAGGCGGAGGATAAGGTAGTACTTTGCATCGAAATCGTCCACGCACATGACCTCGTAGGGCGTCGCGTACTTCGTCTGTGTAATAGGATACTGAAGCCGGTAGGAATGCCCGCTCATCGCTCCATAGGGGATTCCGCACTCCGTGTATCCCTCGACCTCCGGCGACATGACCGAGAGGATCCTGCCCCGGAGCATGTCCCTGTGGTCGGCCACCAGCTTCCTTTGCCACATCTTCTGCATCTTCGAGAATTCCTCGTAAAACGAGGGTGTCATGGGGATGAACTTCGGCTCGCCCGTCGTGCCGCTCGTCCGTGCGAACATATCGGGCTGCTCGGCGGTGAGCACGCCTGCTTCGCCGCGACGTATCCGCCCGATATACGGCTCGAATTCCTCGTAGGAGCGCACGGGAACGCGTTCGCGGAAGTCCTCGACGGTGCGGACGCCGGCGAAATCGTGCTCCCTTCCGAAGGCCGTCTCCGCGTTGCGCGATACGATGTCGAGCAGCCGGGACGATTGCATGCGGGCGGGCTCATGGGTCGCGAGCATCAGTTCGTTCCAGGAACGATTGAGGACCGTCCGGAGGTAGAGGTAGAGCAGATGCTCGATCATTTCTCGTCGTCTCGCTCCCAAACAAATAGGTGGAGCATAAGCGCTCCACCTTGTTCGACACGCATCATTTCCTTGCACACACCCGGCAACTTCATCGCCGACGGTCGAGCCCGCCGGCTCCCGCGCCCACGCGGGCCGGCCGATCTCTTATCGTGCGGACTGGGCGCCCGCTTTCACGGACTCGTCCAGCCGCTCGAGCTCGTTCTTGTAGGCTTCGGAGTTTCGCACAATCGATTCGTGCAGGTCGGTCACAATCCTTTCGCCGCCCTCATGTGTGGGAGCGAGGGCGTATTTCTTGCACAGGTACGGCAGTGCGTCGGTGTTGTCGATGATACAGCATGGTCGCCGGTGGTCCTCGTTGAACGGCTGCAGCGACCTCGCCTCTTTGAAACAGGGCGAGTTGAGGATTTCCACGAGCGATTTCTCGCGGATGTTATCCTTTGCCATGTGGATGAACACGCACGGCTCCACCATTCCGCTCGCGGTCACGTGCAGGTATTTGCGTCCCCACGCGAGACATCCCTCGGTCGCTTCGCCGTCGTTCCAGAAATCGTATATGACGATAGGCTTCGTTTTTCTGAACCTTTCGACGGCGTAGTATCGTTCCAGCCTCTCATGGGGCAAGGGTATGAGCGAGGGATCGGGGCTCTTTCCCGTGGGCAGATATTGGAAATACCAGCCGAAGGACGGGCCGTGCTGCATAATCTCATCCATGAACTCGTCGCTGGTTATGGCGTGATGGTTCTTTCTCGTATGCGTCACGGAGATGCCGAACAGCACGCCTTCCCTGCTGAGACGGTCCATGCTCGCCATTATTTTGTTGTATGCGTTCGGGCCTCGGCGCTCGTTGGTCTCGCGGGGTCCTCCCTCGATGCTTATCGCGGGATGCGCGTTCCCGAGCTCGCCCATCTTTTTCGCCATCGCGTCGTCTATCATCATGCCGTGCGTGTATATCTGGAAGAACACGTCGTCGTGCTCTTCGAGGATGTCGAACAGATGCGGCCAGATCGTCGGTTCGCCGCCGCTGATGGTGATGAAGTAAATGCCAAGTTCCTCTTTCGCCTGCCTGATGACGTCGCTCACTTCCTCGCGGGTCAGCTCCATGGACTTGTCGTATTCGCCCGCGTAGCAGCCGAAGCAGTTCAGATTGCACTTCATGCTCGGGCTTATGACGAGAAGGAAGGGCGGGGCCTCGCCGTATGTCGCCATATACCTGTCGCGGACTTCCTGTCCGAGCGTCAGGTGATTGAAGAACATGTTGAAGGCCAGCTTGCGCTTGGTGCTCGGCGAGAGGTGGGGCAGATTGCGCTTGACCATCTCGAAGAACATGTTCATGCTGTTCGAGACTTTCTGTCGTTTCTCTTCGTCCCGGCTTCTCATGGCGTCGAGGGCCTTGGCGGAAGCGTCCTCTTTCAATTTGTCAATAAGAGTCCCGAGCAGCTGTTGGTTTCCCGATAGCGCGGGAAGGATATAAGACAGTCCCTTGGCCTTCAGGTACCCCATCATGCGCTCAACATTCATTCCTGTTGCCCTCCTCATGCAAACGACCGTCGGGTGATCACAATGTCGGTATCGCTCTGGCCGCCGTCTATGCGCCGCTCCTCATATCCGCACCGGGCGCGGATTGGGAGCGTGTGGGTGGAACTTGTGAATGCGCGAGCGCGCGCTGCTCCAACGCGCGCTGGACCATCGGTATGTCGCTGGGCTCGCTGAGATCGGTAGCGAGGTCCGGGTCGTCCCAGTAGATTGCCTTCGCCGTGACGTGGTACTTGTCATACACGTGTTGCTCGACGTCGCGAGGCGAAAGCATGCCGAAGACATATTTCAGAGTGAGCTTGAGCCCGAGGAATCTCACGATGCCGAGCGTGTTCTTCCTCATGTAGTAGACGTTGTACAGGTTGTCTTTATTCGCCTTCACCTCGTCGGCATGGTCGAAGAACAGGTCGGGTCGCAAGAATTCCACGTGCGCGCCCGTGTAGCGGCCTTCCTCGAAACGGGCATACGTCCGCCTCTCTTCGGGATACTTCTTTTCGCACGCCTCCTGGCTCACCAGCGGGAAGAATATGTCAACGTCCTTTTCTTCGAGCACCCGTTCTATCAGATTATCCAGCCCCTCCGGAGTGGCGAGCACCAGGTCGGAGGGAATAAACATGATAAGGTCGCCCTTGGAAACTTCGTCGAGGCCGAACTCGACGTTCTTGGCCGCGTCGCCCCTGTCTATCACAAACGAGGTCGGCGGGCCTTGTTTCAAGTCGATCTCTTTCTCGACTTCGGGAGCCGCCACGACGATTATCTTCTGCACGTACCTGGATCGGCACAGCGCGTTATATACGTGCATTATCATCGGTATGCCGTTTACCTCGAGCAAATCGAGATTGGGTATGTCGCGGAACTGCTTGCGCGAGTTTTCGGTCTGGCCGACCGAAACCAACACGGCCACCACGCGGGTGTCCTTGTGCTCTTGAGTCTCGGAGGCGGCGGCGTCGGACGGTTGGGCCGTATCGCTGCTTACCGCGAGCGAGAGCTTCGACGGGAAGATAAGCGTCACGACTGCGACGGCAACGATGATTCCGATGAACTTGACGTGCTCCGGCAACCAGCGGACCATTATTTCGAGGACTCCCCGTTGAAGAAACCGATGACCTTCCCAAAAACCATGTCTCGCTCGGCGCCCGCCATAATACTATGGTCGCTGCTGTCGAGCATGACAAGGTTCTTCTCGCACGAACGCACCCTGCGGTAGGCGAATGGGCCGCTCTTGCCGCCCGAGACGTTATCGTTCTTGGACTGGATGATGAGCACGGGCGAATGGATGCGGCCGAGGCTCTTCCTCGCAATGGCGACCAGGTCGGACATGGTGTGCAGAATCGATGTGGGCACCCTGTCGTAGACGAAGTGGAAAGGCTCGCCGTCCGCATCGATGAGCCTCTCGGGTCTTCCCTTGACTTCCTTGAAAATCGTGCCGTACACCCTGAGCATGAGGCCGGTCGGAAACCTGCCGTTCAGCGGACAAAGCGGCACGTTCAACAGGACCAGCCGATCGACCTTATTATGAGCCGCATAGTATGCCGAAAGCGCGGCCCCTATGGAAAAGCCTGCGAGGAAAACCTCCTCATGTTTCCTCTTCAGTTCGGAATATTCCTCGTGTATGTGCTCGTACCAGTCCTGCCATACAATCTCTTTGAGGTCGTCGGGATGCGTGCCGTGTCCCGGAAGCAGCATTCCCCTCGCCGCAAGCCCCGCCGTGGCAAGAGCGTCGGCAAGCGTTCGCATCTGGGCGGGAGAGCCGGCGATCCCGTGAACGAGCAGGCAGGCGCGTCGGCCTGCTCCGAGGGTGTATGGCTCGTGTCCTTTTGCTATTTTCACTTCGCCCAGCCGGGCCCCGCTTTCCGCCCGCCCGACCGGGCCCGCTCCACTGATGTCAGGTGTGACAAACCTCATTCCGCTCCGATAGTAACACTAAATCCGCCCAGAACTTCGAGCCGATGAAAGAGGCGCGCGACTGCCCCCGTTTGTCCCTATAAAATCCCCAATATCCAATCAGCCTAGCACATTTCTGCCCAAAATGCAAATGGCCGATGAGGCGGGTGACGGTTTGTTATTGCAGACGAAATGATGTAGAATAGTCCGCGCCATTCGCCGATAAGGCGGGAACAAACGGACGGAGAGCACCACGTGAACCGGCGGAGAACCCGCCGAGAGGAGGACGGAGATGAAGATTCTGAGAGTCGGTCTGACAATCGTATTTGCGCTTGTCTTCACATCGCTCGCGTTTGCGGAGCTTGACTCAAAGACGGAGCAAATGATGGAAGAGGTGCAGCAAAAGTCAAAAGGCATCGACAGCTACAGAGTCGATATGAAGACCGAAACGCAGATGATGGGTCAGACGATGACTGTCAATGGAGAGATGGCCTTCAAGAAGCCGAACAAGATGCATGTAACCTCAGTAGCCAATATGATGGGAGGCATGAGGACGGAGACATACTCGACGGGCGACGTTCTATGGACATACATGCCCACGATGAAAATGGTACAAAAGATCGACCTGTCCAAGATGAAGGCTATGGCGCCGAAACAGAGGGACGTGGCCGAGACTTCCGACATCACGAAACCGTTCGAGGGGTTCGCTAAGGACTCGATCAAGTACATCAAAACGGAGGACCTCGATGGTACTGAGACTTACGTCTTCGAGGCGCTTCCCGACAAGCTCTCCCAGTCACCGCAGGGCCAGTCCACGCCTCAGATGCTTCCGAAGAAGATAGTCATGTGGATCAGCGCCGAGACCGGACTGCCGCAGAAGGTGCAGATGCTTAATGCGGATGGTTCCACCATGATGGAGCAGACATATTCGAATTTCAGGTTAAACGTCCCGATCAAGGATTCCGAGTTCGAGTTCACACCCCCGGAAGGCGCCCAGGTGACGGACATGACGGAAGCCACAATCAACATGATGAACCGGATGAAGGAGGGACAGCCGGCCCAGGCCGAATGACGCTCTTAAATGTCCCGGGGCGGCAATCGCACTGTCGCGGTAAATCCTTTCGGTCGATTGAGCCCGACGCCGTCATGCCGGGTGGATTACTATGGTTGGCTTGAAGAAGGAAATCGCACGACGCTCGGCAGAGCTTTCCGACTGGCTCGTCGAGATCAGACGCGATCTGCACGCGCATCCGGAAATCGGCCTGAAGGAAACCCGCACGTCCGCACGGGTGGCCGAGGAGTTGCGCGGCCTCGGGCTCGAAGTGAAAACCGGCATCGGCACGACGGGTGTCGTCGGGCTGCTCTGCGGCGGCTCGCCTGGCACCACGCTCGCCGTCAGGGCCGACATGGACGCGCTCCCGATAACCGAGGAGACGGGACTGCCGTTTGCCTCGCGGAACAAGGGCGTGATGCACGCGTGCGGGCACGACGGCCACGTCGCGATGGCGCTCGGGGCGGCGCGCGCGTTGTCGGACATGCGCGAGCGCATCCGGGGCAATGTCAAGTTCATCATGCAGCCCGCGGAGGAAAATTACGGAGGCGCAAGAGACCTTGTCGAGGAGGGCGTCCTGGAGGCTCCGAAGGTGGACGCCATCATCGCCCTCCACATCGACGCCCATGAGAGCGTCGGCAAGCTGGTGATAAAGTCCGGGGCCGTCGGGGCGTCGGCCGACGTGTTCATGATTTCGATAAACGGCAGGGGCGGCCACGGGAGCGAGCCGCAGGCCTGCGTGGACCCCATCCACATCGCCGCTCACGTCATCACCGCCATGCAGACGATGATACCCCGAATGCTCGACGCGCGGGACCCCGTCGTCGTGAGCGTGTGCTCCATCCAGGCCGGCACCGCCTTCAACATCATCCCCGACAGCGCTCACTTCGGTGGCACCGTGAGAACGCTTTCGAACGAGCGCCGGGCGGAGATGCCGAAAAAGCTCGAGGACATCGTCCGCGGAATAACCGCGTCGTTCGGAGCCGCGTTCGACTTCACCTACATCCACGGAGCTCCGGTCACCTCAAACGAGCCCGGCATGACCGACCTGATGCGGGGCGTCGCCGCGGAGCTCTGGGGCTCAGACAGCGTCGTCGAAATGCAGAAGCCGCACATGGGCTCCGAGGATTATTCGTATTACCTCGAAAAGGTGCCCGGAGTAATGGGCATGCTCGGCGCCGCGAAGGACGGCGGCGCATATCCGTCTCACCATCCCAAATTCGACTTCGACGAGCGCTGCCTGCCGCTCGGCGCGGAGCTGCTCGCCGCCACGGCGGTCAAATTCCTGAACGGCACCATTTGAGTTTTCGCACGGAGCGCCGCCTGCGCGGTGCGAGCCGTTTCAATCCCTCCTCCTGCTTTTGTTCAGACAACCCGCTGTGGTAGAATATCAAGCGAGGCTCAACAAGCCGGTTTTCAGAAAGAGCGGCCCATGTATCTCAGCCAGTTGATAGAATTTATCGGCCACTTCATGGGGGCGGTACTTCAACTGATCCTCATCATGATGATGGCCCGCCGCAAGGACAAGCGGCACAGCGAAAAGGTTTTTTTCACGCTCGTTGTCGCCATCTTCATCTGGCACTCGGGCAATTTCGTCTCGACGTTCTCCGAGCTTCTGACGGGCGAACGCGTGATAATCGTCGGGCTCATCTGGGACACGGCGGCTACGCTGAGCATGGGCTTCGTGCCCGCGCTGCTCGTGCACGCGCTGCTCGCGTTTCTCGAGGAATATCCCCCGAACTTCTTCTCCCGCCACCGCCGCATCGTCCTCCTGGCCGCGTACGCCCCTCTCATCTTCTTCTGGCGCGCTCCGCTGAGGCTGATCCAGCACCCCGAGCTGCCCAGGGCCGAGAACATCCTGCTCGTGACCGAGATGTTTCATTACTGGTCGATCGTCGCGCTCGGGGTCGCCTCCTACATGTGTTACAGGCTGTCGAGCCTCACGAAGAATGATGTCGAGCGCCGCTTCTACATGTCGCTCGTGAGGATGTTCGTCGTCATCTTCGGGCTGCTGGTGTTCACCTACGCGTTCCATGCCAAATACCTGCCCGGCCTGGGGCAGTACTTCCTCATGGCATGCGCGCTCGCGCCCATGTTCCCGACGATAATCTTCTCATACTTCATACTCCGGTACAACTACATGGAGTACGTGCTGAAGAGGAGCATCTTCTATTCGCTTTTTGCGACGTTCGTGCTGGCCGTGTACATTCTCGGTATCCGCCGGATGGGCGACTTCCTCGAAAGGGCGCTCAACATCGACTTCAGGATAATCGAGGCGATACTCGTCATCGGCCTTATCCTCCTGATAGAACCGTTGCGGGAGAGATTTCAGGCGGCGTTCAACACCCTGTTCTTCCGCGAGCAGAGTTACTATCGAAGGGTGTTCGCCGAGCTGAGCCATCGGCTGGGCTCGCTCCAGGGGATAGAGGTCGGGCGGCTGCTGCGCTACGTCGCCAACAGCGTGCAGGCGGCGATGCGACTGAGCAACTGCAAGATCGTCCTGCTTCGCCCCGAGGACGGGCGGCTGGTAATCGACGAGACCTCGTCGCCGATGCCCTCGGCGGAAATGGACAACATCATCCGCCATTTTCAGAACGTCCATGCCCACAGCATCTCGCTGTGGCAGGTGCCCGACCAGGCGCTGGTGCGGGAAATGAAAGCGCTGGAGGCGACGCTCGTGCTGCCGATTTATCGCGACGAACATCTGATGGGAATCATGTCGTTGGGGTCGAGCACGCAGTACCGGGAGCTTTACGAAAACGAGATCGAGATGCTGTCGATATTGCTCAATCACCTCATCACCGCGATAGACAACACGCGGCTGATATACGACAAGCTCGAGCTGGAGCGCCGCATGCTTGCGAACGAGAAGTGGATGAGTCTCGGACGGCTCTCCGGCCAGATCGCCCACGAAGTCAAGAATCCGCTCAGTTCCATCAAGGCCATCACTCACGTCATGCGCGAAGAGCTTCCGGCCGAGAGCCCATTCTACAAGGACCTGTCCATGGTGGAGAGCGAGATCGACAAACTTTCGGGCGTCGTCAACCAGTTGCTTCAGGTGGCCCGACCGACGACGCACGAAGAGCAGGCCGTTGACCTGCGCGACGTCGTCGAGAACGTCGCCAGCGTGCTCCGCACCGAGGCGTCCCAGAAGAACATTTTCATAAGCTGTCAATACGACGACGCAATCCCGATGGTCAAGGCCAATCCGGTCACCCTCCGCGAGATCGTGTTCAACCTGATGCACAACGGCATCCAGTCGATGAGTTCGGGCGGGAGTCTGACGGTTTCGGTCAAGCATCCTGCGCCCGACGCCGAGAGCGGGCGGCCCTCCGTGCTGATTCTGGTCCGCGACACCGGCCCCGGCATACCCAAGGAGGCCATGGAGAAAATATTTGAGCCGTTCTACACGACGAAGGTGGGCGGCACGGGGCTCGGACTGTGGATAGTGCGCGAAAAACTCGCCGAGATGGGGGCGCAAATCAGCGTGGAAAGCGACCATGGCACCGCCGTCAGGATAGCCATTCCCACCGAGGCTCCATCCGCCGAGGCGCGGCCCGACTCCGCCTCGAATCACAAACAGGAGAAACCTGATGCCTGAAACGAAAATTCTTTTGGTGGACGACGAGAAGTCGGCCCGCTACGGCATGCGGCGCGCCCTGGCGAGCCTCGGCAGCAAGCTCGTCGAGGCCGCAAACGGCAGCGAAGCCCTCGGCATCGCCCACGCGGAAGGGCCCGACCTCGTTATTATGGATATAGCCATGCCCGAGATGGACGGGCTCGAGGCGCTCGAGAAACTGATGGCGCTCCCGGAGCCGCCGCTGGTCATCATGGTGACCGCGCACGGCTCGGAGAAGATAGCCGTCGATGCGATGAAGAAGGGCGCGTACGACTACATCGCGAAACCGTACGAGGTGGACGAACTCCGCATGGTCGCGCGCAACGCGCTGGAGAAGATTTCGCTCGAACGCGAGAACCGCCGCCTCGCCGAGGAACTGAAGGAGCGGGAGTCATACGGCAAGATTATCGGCGCGAGCGACGTGATGCGCGAGGTGTTCGACCGCATCACCAAGGTGTACCAGACCGACGTGGCGGTGCTGATAGAGGGCGAAAGCGGCACGGGCAAGGAGCTTGTCGCGAACGAGATACACCGGCGCAGCGCCCGGAGCGGCGGGCCGTTCGTCGTGATGAACTGCGCGGCCCTGCCCGAGAACCTGATAGAGAGCGAGCTGTTCGGCCACGAGAAGGGCGCGTTCACGGGCGCGACGGCCCAGCGCAAGGGCAAGTTCGAGACCGCACACGGCGGCACGCTGTTTCTCGACGAAATCGGCGACATGAGCCTCAACACTCAGTCGAAGGTGCTGCGCGTGCTGGAGGAGCAGAAGTTCGAGCGGCTGGGCGGCGAAAAGACGATCGAGGTGGACGTTCGAATCATAAGCGCGACCAACAAGGACCTCGCAGAGGCGACCAAAGAGGGACACTTCCGCGAGGACCTCTACTACCGGCTCAAGGTCGTGCGAATATGGCTGCCCCCGCTGAGGGACCGCAAAGGCGACATCGTCGCGCTGTCAAAGCATCTGGTCGAGGTGTTCAACCGCAAACACAGAAAGAACGTTCGGGACATAGACCCCGAGGCGATGAGGGCTCTCCATGCCTACGACTGGCCGGGCAACGTGCGCGAGCTCTCCAACGCGCTGGAGAGCGCCATGGTGCTCGCCGGCGGCAAGACATTGAAGAAGGAAGACCTGCCTCCGGAAATCCAGAAGCGCTCGATGGGCGTGCTCGCCGGAACATTCTCCATCGACGACAACCTCCCCTTCCGCGAATGGAAGAAGCGCATGGTCGAGACCGCCGAGCGGCAATTTTTCATCCGCAAGCTGGAGGAGAACAGCCACAACATCAGCCAGACGGCGCGCGCCCTCGACATGCACCGCCAGAGCCTCCAGCAAAAACTCCGCGAACTCGAAATAGACGTGCGAGAATTGCAGGAGTGAGAGAACGGGCGGAGTCGCAACCAAAGAAGAACAAGAAGCGACGCGAACCAGGGATTTCGCGGATTAACACGGATTCTTTTAATGTCAGGAATCTGCAGATTTCGCTGATTCACGCAGATACATTCCCCCTTTGAAAAGGGGGCGAAGGGGGATTTCCGTAGCGCAGGCATCCTGCCTGCAAAGCACTGCAACACGAAGCATCCATAGCGCATACTCGATAAACCGAAGAAAAGGACAAAAACCCGAAAATAGGTGATAGGTAGAGTTGAAATTTGACAAATCCTGTTACTATGGCAACACAAATAGCTGAAATAACCACCATTGTGCAGAATATCGTGCTCGCAGCTTGCGGCATGGCCACTGTGTTTATCGCATACTTGGGTCTCACAACCTGGCGGAAAGAATTGAAGGGCAAATCAGAATACACAAAAGCAAAAGAGGTTCTTAAAGCTGTTTACAAAGTGCGCTCTTCTTTCATGCATGTCCGCAACCCTATCATGTACTCATTCGAGTTCCCAGAGGAGATGCGAGGCCCTAGGGGCAACCTTAAGGAGGAACATGATTACGAGGGCAGAGCCCACGCGTACGCGAAGCGCTGGAAGTTGCTGGCTGATGCTTTTCAAGAGTTGGAGGAACAAAATCTTGAAGCGCAAGTTGAGTGGGGTCCAGAATTCCAGGATGTCATCATCCCACTGAGAAAGTGTCTGGCAGAATTGCAGATCACCATTGGGGACATGCTCGAAAGAAAGAAGAGCTTGCGTAATCACGAGACCATGTCAGCAGAGGAAAAAGCCAAAGAGAGGTCCGTGCTTTACTACACTGGCGAAGATTCTAAACATGACGAGTTTACTCAAAAGATCAACGCGGCGATTAAATTGTTTGAGAAGAAGCTCAGACCTCATATCAAGTAAGGGCAATTGAAATTCCACGAATATAATACGAAGGAAGGTAGTGTCTTCAGTTATGTGGTATATATTTGATATGTATCGCAGTCCGAAACCGATTTCAAGACATCATGATTTAAGACTCCTCTTGCTTCTCCAACCGTTGTTTCCTTGGCCAGCTATTAGCTTAAAGCGTCAAGTTTTACAGTGAGTCATGGGTAATCACTATATTCCACAGTACTATCTCAGGGGATTTTGTCCCGGATTCGGCCGAACAATTTGGGTCTATGATAAGCAGAAAGCCCGGAAATTCCAGACGCAGATAAAGAGCATTGCAAACATATGCGGCCTATACCCGCAGGAACTTGAGAAATATCTTGCGGAGGACATTGAGAATCCTGCGAATCAGGTGCTTGATAAAATCCATGGTCGAGAGCCTCTGACTCCAGGCGACAAGATCACCTTTTCCAATTACATTGCGGTAATGTGGAAGAGAGTTCCAGAAACCAAAAATCGCCTGAAGAAAAGTGCCCCTGAAATAATCGCAGGTTTGCGAGAGAAGTTTCACCGAGACTTGGACGAAGCCGTCTCTAAAGGTCTAGCGAATGCGGACTTTGCTCAACGCCGAAAGCAGGAAATTGATGAGATTCTTGATCGATTTTCCAACGAACCACCAGCAGACATTTGGCACCAAGTAATTCCAATTGAGCGTTCGCCTGAAATAACAGCCAGTCTTGCAACAATGACATGGAGATTCATCACATTTGATGAAAAACAGGTTTTCTTGACGGGAGATAATCCCGTTTTCTTTCATTCTAACTTGGGAATAGGAAGTCCTGAATCTGAACTATCTTTTCCAATATCAAGTCACGTAACTCTCTGGGCGACTCGCAGAATCGATCTCGCTGAAGGATATCTTCCTGGAAGAATGTCTTTCGTCAAGGAGATGAACCGCAGGATAGCAAGCCTTGCTACACGATTTGTCTTTCAGGGAGAGGACGAAGATTGGATTCTTCCTTTTGTTATGAAGAAGTACAGGAGGCTAAATATTATAAGGTGAAACCAGAAATCTGGGGACAGCGCCCACATTTTCGTCGTCATATTTACGAACTCAAATTACTTTCAAGTTGACCCATCTTTCGGCCGGAGAACACAACGTTTTGGTTGATAAATCCGCAATCGGAAAGTCCACTCCCACGTACACGATGGAGGTGGAGAAGGGACACATACGCCGGTTCGCGCAGGCGCTCGGCGACGACAACCCCCTCTACCACGACGAGAAGTATGCGAAGAAGAGCCGCCACGGCGGCATCATCGCGCCGCCCACGTTTCCTACGGTGTTCGGATTCGAGGGAGAGCGCGTGCTCGACGGTCTGGGCATCAACTACGCGCGCCTCCTGCACGGAGGGCAGGAGTACGAGTATTTCAGGCCCATCAGGGCGGGCGACACGATAAGTTTCAGCACCAAAATCGTCGATGTGACGGAGAAACAGGGCAAGAGCGGAACAATGGATATCATCACGACTGAGATGACGGGACTTGATCAGGAGGGTGAAAAGGTGTTCGTCGGCCGGTCCACCGTGGTAATCAGACGATAGGAAGGCGCGCCAAACCGATGGCAGAGACGCCCCTGTATTTCGACGACGTGAGCGTGGGCGACGAGATCCCGAGCCTGACGAAGCCGCCCGTCACGGAAGTGCAGCTCGTGAAATACGCGGGCGCGTCGGGCGATTTCAACCCAATTCATACCGTCCACCACTATGCGGAAAAGGCGGGCCTCGGCGGCGTGATCGCGCACGGCATGCTGAGCATGGGATTCGTGGGCGAGCACGTGACCAGATGGATGGGCGAATCGGGAACGCTCAAGCGGCTGAAGGTCCGGTTTGTCGCCATGACGCGTCCCGGCGACGTCGTCACGCTGAAAGGCAAGGTTACCGAAAAGAGGGAATCCGGCGGCGAGCGCCTCGTCGAATGCGACGTGTGGGCGGAAAAGCAGGACGGAACGAAGACCGTCACCGGCAGCGCGACCGTCGCCCTGCCCTGACATCGGAAACCGGTGAACAGAGAAACCATCCTCGCTCTTGCGGAGCATTTGAGGCAATCCATCACCTTCACCGAAGGCCCACGCGTCGGCCGGCTGCTGCCGCAGTCGTTCCGGAGCGAGGGCTGCGACCACACCCTTACGAAAACCACCGACTGGCTCAAAGCGAACGGGCACGATGTCAATGCCGCCGTTAGATGGCTCAAGGAACGCGGCGGCGACTGCGACTGCAAGGTGATCACGAACGTCGTCCGCACGCTCGACGCCGAGAGCTGAACGGAAATTCGGCGACAGCGCCCATATTCTCAACCCCTCCATTGAATCCCTAGAAACACTGGCGGACAGTATGGCCAAGATGACATGCTTAGTGAAGGAGGGATGGAAATATGGCCAAGGCACATGTTGTGAACGAATTGATTATTGAGCGCTTTTTCGACGCCCCGCGCGAACGCGTGTGGAAGGCCTGGACCGATCGGGAAACGTTCAAGAAGTGGTGGGGTCCGAAGGATTTCACCTGTCCGTTTTCCGAGATGGACCTGCGCGTGGGCGGCAAATATCTGCATTGCATGCGTGGACCGGACGGGAAGGATTATTGGTCAACGGGCACGTACAAAGAAATTGTCCCGATGCAGAAGATAGTCGTTACCGACAGCTTCGCCGACGAAAAAGGCAAGGTCGTTCCGGCGACTCATTACGGTATGGAGGGTTTTCCGCTGGAATTGGAAGTCACCGTCACTCTTGAAGCCATCGGCGGCAAGACCAAGATGACCTTGACGCACGTTGGCCTGCCGGAAGGAGAGAGCAAGAAACAGTGTAACGCCGGCTGGAACCAATCGTTCGATAAACTTGCGAAGGTTTTGAAATAACGAGACGCAGATTTTCGAAAAAAGCTTGTTCTTCACCACAAAGGCACTAAGACACAAAGAAGTCATTGATTCTTTCTCTTCTTGGATCTCTATCTTCGTGTCTTGGTGTCTTTGTGGTCGATCTAGATTCTTCTGTGTCCTCTGTGACCTCGGTGGCAACGATTCTTTTCAGCCGCTGAATACGCGGCTTCGCACGGAGAATTCCAAGTCTCTTTCATTCCGTCCGCTTTTCCTCGGTGAGCATAACCGATACGAGGCGGACGAACCACATAGCGAAGACGAGCATAAGAGTTGATTGGTAGGCGATGAGCGGATAGTCGCCGCCCACCTTGTGGAACAGTGCGACGATGTTTCCCATTAATTGGGTGAAGAACGCGCCGCCGAGGAACGTGAAGAAATTGACGATGCCCACGGCGACACCGAGTATCTCGAACGAGAACGATTCGCGCACCATCGCATGCGTCAGCACCCCGCCGCCCCAGGCGACACCCATGAGGAAAAGCAGCGCCGTCGCAAACCCGCGAGGGACCGCGAGCGGGGTGAAGGCGAACGGAAACCACACTATCAGCGCAAGAATGGAGCAGACCACCAGCACACGCTTGCGCGATTTGAGCAGGCGGTCGGAAAGCAACCCCCACAGCGGCGCGCCGCAGATGCCCCCGAGCGAGTACCACAGAAGCGCGTTGCCCACCTCGAGCAACGAGTACTCGTAGCTCCTGCTCAGGAACGGCCCGGCCCACAGGCTCTGGAATCCCTGCTGCGAGCTGCCGGCTATCATGAAGATGACGAGCATCAGGTAGCTGCGGTTGTGCATGAGCGTCCACACCGTTCGGAACACGGCGGCAAGCTTCTCGCCCGCGGTTTCGGTGAGCGCCGCATCGGGTGCGTCTCCGTCGGCCCCGGCGGGAGGGCTTTCCTGTTCGGGCGCATTCGTCACGTAAAAGCCCACGAGTGCGATCAGGCCGACCGTGAGCGCGCCGACGAGCAGGTAGGAATTGCGCCACCCCATCGCCTCCACCGAAAACGCCAGCGGGCTTGTGGCGAACAGGTTGCCGAGCATGCCGAGCGACATCAGTATTCCCAGCACCGTGCCGAACTCGCTCTCTTTGAACCATGCGCTCAGTATCTTTATGACCGAGAGGTAGATGCACGATATGCCCACGCCGATGAGCACTCTGCCGAGCATCGCCGTGGCGAATCCCCCTGCCGCCGCGAACACGACCGAGCCCGCCGTCGAGAGCGCGAGCGACAGGATGATGGTGCGCTTCGGGCCGACGTGGTCGGCGAATACGCCCGAGGGCAGTTGCATGAACGCGTAGCAGTAGAGCAGTATGCCGCCCAGGAGCCCGAGCGCGGCCGGATCGAGCCGGAACTCTTCGGCAAGCAGGTCGCCGATGACGGCCATCGTCACCCGGTGAAAGCTGACGAAGCAATACACCAGCGCCAGCGCCGAAAAGAGCAGGAGCCTTCTGTTGAACATGCGGGCCGGAATTCTCATAGGTGACCGAAACAAGGTCGGGAGGGCTTACCATGAATGGCTATGACTCAACGGACAGGAAGCATTATAGGAGAGCCGCCGGGGCAAGTCAACCCGCGCGCGGCCTTTAATGGAATCACATGTTCCTACCGCTGAGTCATTCTAAGTGCGGGTGGTTCATCCTGAGCGCAGTCTTGTCATTCTGAGCGTGGCCTGGTCATTCTGAGCGCAGTCTTGTCATTCTGAGCGCAATCTTGTCATTCTGAGCGCAGCGAAGAATCTCTTATGCAATCAAACCAAACGGAGATGCTTCGCTTCGCTCAGCATGACAAGTGGCAAGCTGAGTGCACGAAGCCACAAGAGATGGTGAAATTCGCCGGGCCGTCCGGTTGACAGGGACGGCGGAAAAGAGATACCATCCGTCAGGGAGGCTTTCACAGGGATGAAGCACGTAAGAATCTACACGACGTCCACCTGCTACTACTGCGACCGCGCCAAGGCGCTCCTGAGGAAGAAGGGAGTCGAATTCGAGGAGATCGACGTGGAGACAGACCGCGAGGCCATGAGAGAGGTGATTAAGATCACCGGCCGGCAGACGGTCCCGCAGATATTCATCGACGATTTCCACGTTGGCGGGTGCGACGACCTCTACGCATACGAAGAGCTGGGCAGGCTCGACTCGCTGCTCGGGCTTGTGGAATGACGGCCCGGGCATACACTAGGTTATCCAGGGCGAGGAAATATCAGGGCGGGCTCAGTGCCTTGTGCTGCGGTTGATTCCACCGAAATTGCCCGGGCGACTGCTCCGGGTCGATCCTGACGACGCATAACTCGTCCCGGCCCTCCGCATCATTGAAAGTGACGAAATAAGCCTCCCGGTCGATGAACACGACGGGCGTCTTCACGCGGTCGGTGGGAAAGTCTTCGAGTCGTTTTCCGTCCGCCGCACGGTACGCGACGAGTTTTCTATTATCCGAAGGGACGAAGAGGGCTCCGTCGCTGATGGTCGCGGAGAACCGTGTCGGGCCGCCGGATTCATCCCTCCATTTCTCCTCGCCGGTCTCGGCGTCGATGGCGAATACCTTGCCCTCGCGAGTGCACACGTAGAGGGTTCCGTCCGCCAGCAGGGGCGCGGCGAATATGCAGCCGCCCGTGTTCGCCTTCCAGATGAGTCGGCCCCCATCCGCGGCGTCGAGCGCGTACACGTATTGGTCCCATGAGCCCACGTACACGCGGTTCGCGTCCACGACCGGCGCCGCCGTTATCTTGTCGCCCGTTGTGAACGTCCATTTTGTCGTGCCGCTCGCCAGGTCATACGCGTACAGCGTCCCGTCCTCGGCGCCGATGTAGAGCATTCCCTGTGCTGCCGCTGGGGGCGCGAACATCTGTCCGCCGATTGCAAAGGCATGTTCCATCGGCCCGGGCTTCGCGCCGCCGCCCGGCCTGAACAAGAGGAAACACGCAAGCGCCAGATTGAGCACGACGCTCAAGGCCAGCGCGACCCTCACGCCGGTTGGGGTTTGCAGAACGACCCGTTCGCGCACGCGCGGGCCGGGGCGCTCCTTCTCGCGCGCGGCCCGTGGTTGAATCTCGCTGACCGTCGCTCCAATCTCGGTGCGGACGGTCTCGGGTATCGCCTGGCCGATGGCGTTCATCACGTGGCGGAAGCTGTCGTACCGATGCGCCGGCTGTTTCTCAATCATCTTGGCCACGACGTTTGCCAAATTTCCCGGGATTTCGGGATTAAGCAGCTTGGGCGATTCGGGAATTCTTGTGCGGTGCATCTGGAGTATCTCGACCGACGTCTCCGCGTCGAACGGGACCCTGCCCGTCAGCATTTCGTACAGCACGACGCCCAGAGAATAGATGTCGGTCCGCCGGTCCACGGCCACGCCCGAGGCCTGCTCGGGCGACATGTATTCCGGCGTACCCATTATCGCGCCCGTCGCGGTCAGCCGGGTCCCTTCATCCATGTGAGCTATGCCGAAATCCATTATCTTGAACGTACCGTTTTCGTCCGCCATGATGTTGTCGGGCTTCACGTCGCGGTGAACGATACCCCGGGAGTGAGCCAGGTCAAGGGCGTCGGCGATGTTGATGATGATTCGCGCGGCCTCGGCAAAAGGGATGCGTCCCCGCTGTTTCAGCAGAGAGCTCAGCGTCGGTCCGCGGAGGTACTCCATCGCAAAGTAATGCATGTCGTCCTGCCGGCCCACTTCGTACACCTTTATGATGTTCGGATGCTCGAGCAGCGAGACGGCCTTCGCCTCGCGGCGAAATCGTTCGACGTACCTGACATTCCGTGTCAATTCCGGTGGAAGCACCTTCAGGGCAACCTCGTCGCCCGTCTCGGTGTCTCGCGCAAGATAGACGACACCCATCCCGCCCTTGCCTAGTTCCCTCAGCAGTTCGTATTTGCCTATCCGCTTTTCCAAGTCTTCTTCAACCAGGCGCTTTCACTCGGCGGCCGAAAAGTCGAACTGCAATCCGTCATACGGGCACCAGCCTCGCCGCTGGGCCTTTTCCACGTAGAACATACGTTCGCACGACGGACATTTGACCCATCTGAAGTTGGGACTATCGACACGTGTCTCAGGCACGCTCCCGCGGGTCGAGAGGTCCCACGCGACGAGCCCGATCAGCATACCCAGCAGAGCGATGACCAGAATTCTGTGCAACATATCCCGAAACGCTCCCTCCGAGCCTCAGCCTCCTATTTCCTGTCTCATCCTCTTCAGCACGCGTTCAAACTTTCTCCGGCCCAGCATCGCCCCCCTGTCGTCTTCCTTGAGCAGGACGATGTCTTTCAGCGTGTGCCTTTCGACGAGGAAGAACAGCACGTTCTCTCCGATGGAGTCGGGAAAGAAGTAGAACTTGTCGTTGACGTTCTTCCAGTCGAAAACGTATCCCGTGAGTTCCTCCTGGTCGGCAAAGATCAGCTTGACAAGGTGTCCCGAGCGTGGCACTTTCAGGGAGAGCAGCCTGTCGGTCAGCTCGCCGTCGAAATCGCGTACGAAGGCGACCGCCTTCAGCTCGTAGAAACGAACGTATGACTCTTTGCGGGAGGGCAGGCCGACTCTGTTCAAGAAGCGGAACCCCTCCGTCTCGATATTCCAGCTCAAGGCCCAGCCCTGCATGACCTCGCCGGTCAGGAAGTACAGGACCACCTGCCGCAGGGGTCTCGGCTCCTCGTAGTAGAATTCGAAATCACCCAGTTTGATCGAATCAAGGTGCACCAGTTGGACCCGGCCGGTCCTGGAGACGGAGTTGACGAGCACTTCGTCGGTGTCTTCTCCGGCCTCGACGACCGTCCGCACGCCGCTTTCCGTCCTAAGGCCGGAGAACCTGTATGCCCTGTCTCTCATCGAACGGTGAGGCAGCTCCACAAGAGCTTCTCTCCCCAGCCCGATCATGACCTCCTTCACTCGATTCTTCTCGGAGAGGCGGTCAAGGTTTATGTTTCTGGCAATGCCCCTGGTCGGGTCCCGCAAGACGACCAGCTTTCCGACGGGACGCGTCTTGTGAGCAAGGTAATCGAGAATATTCTTTCTGACGTTCCCGATGACAAACAGGAGCACAATCGCGGCCAGCGCACAAGCGACCACGATGACGAAGTAGAAGGCGAGGGCCCTGAAGTCGACGCCTTTCTTCGCGACATCCACCGAAACCGGGATTTCGGAGCGTGTGAATGCCCAGCCCCCGTGTGGAGCGAGCCTGATGGTGCCTTCGTATTTTCCCTTGGCCCCTTCGGGCAGCGTCTGCTGCCGGGATAGCGCGATGTCGATGACAATCTCCTTTTCCCTCAAGCTCGGCGAAACCTTCAGCTCGACGCCTTCGGGAAGCGCGATGTCTGCCACGACCGTTACCGCGTCGAGGCTGCCGGGAAAATCGACTCCACTCGGAGTAATGTAGATGCTTTTCGTCTCCTCGTATTTCCCCCGAAGGCCGGTCGGGCCGAATGTAATAGGTGACTCCACAAGCACTTGCAACGTCTCCGCGATGGAAAACGCAAAACCGACAGTGCGAGGATACAGAAGCATTGTCTGAGGGTCGGTTGGTTGGAAGACGAGGGTGCCGGCGTAGTCGCCCCTTGAGAATCCCCGAGTTTCGAAACCGAACGTCTCGGTCCACGCTTGCTGCCGGCAGACGAACCGCCTCGGCCTCACATCGAAGAACTTGTCGAGCGTTCCCTTGGTAAATTCGGCCTCTATGCTGAGCTCGAGCATGGCCAGGTCTTTCGGAGGACGTCTGGGATAGAAGGCCAACGAGAAGGCGCTCTGTGTGGGCGTGTCGGGTATTTCACCGAGAAACTTTGTCGGGGTCACGATGTTCACGTCGGCCAGCGTGAGCCGGTCAAGCCATTGTTCATCTCTCCGCCAATTGGCGGTATAAGCTCCAATCGAAAGCAGAAACGCCTGCAAGTCGGCCTCGAGCCAGTCGCCGAGATAGAAACAATAGAAAGAATAGTCTTCGCCGGCTTTCAGGTCGGAGTATCGTCGCAACAACTCTGCGAGGGTAGTGGCTTCACTCCGTGTATCGTCGGGGTCACGGCGGCCGTCGGTTATCAACACGAGAGTTCTTTCATTTGCTGGTCGCCTGATGCGGGAATCTTTGATATCCGCAAGAGCCTGCTGGAGCGCCGGGAAGTAGTTCGTGTATTTGCCCGATGTGTGGAGTTGAAGCAGTTGGGATTTCAGCTGGGCCACGTCGCCGGGCTTTTCGATTTTTCGCTTTGCAATAATGATGGGGTTGTTCGAAAACTGGTAGCATGTGAACGAGTCGCCCAGTCGCGCTCCGCTCACGAAGCGGCTCATTATTCCGCTGATGGGACGAAGATAGGGCGACGCGCTTTCGGAGCAATCGATGAGAAACACGACGTCCTGTGCGGGAGGCTGCTGCGCGAGAGTTTCGGGAGGGAATGCTATCGAAAATATGAAGGGAAGAACAGCCAGGAGAAGTATAATATGCCTCTTGGTCGGTGTCGGCATCTCACCCGGCCTGATTGTCCACGTGGGCTCGCTTCAAGTTGGCTACCGCCAATTCTAACACAATGGCGGAATGATGTCAAAAGAATCGCGTGACCCGGGCCTGTGGGGTGACGATCAGGCGAGACGGGTGAAAAAGCTCGATGGGAACGTTGCTTGATGAAATTCTTCCGAGCGGCGTTTGTTCGCGTGCGTCGCCCGCGGCAGGGGGCGTTGCGGCTGGGGCGCCCATCCCGGGCGCCCGACCAGACTTCATCCAAGACGACCAGTCGCGAAGGCGCTCCAGGCGGCGCTCCCCATGTCGGCCGTTTCCACCTCTTAGGGCGCCGAGCCGAAAATTCGCCAGGCGTTTGCCCATAAGTTAAACTGGTGCGATTACTACACCGTCGTGCAACATCTGGCTCGCAGGGCTGGCTGGCGTGCCCAATGGAGTGAGGAGTCCAGCCGCTCCCTTGCCGAACGTTCAATACGGAGGCCTCGCAGAAGAATGGGCGGAAAAAAAGGTTCAGCATGTGCGAACCGTACCCGTTGATTCACGGGTGCGCTCAGGAGTTCCGACAATATCTAAGTTATTCATTTTACCCGACTTCAATGTGGTCGGTCTAATGGCCCGTGAAGAATTCGACAGAAAAACTGAGAGGCGCCTCCGGAATGGAATGTGGAGGCAGGAGAGGTGGGTCGGCCCGGGACCCGGAGAGCTTTCCCATGCCGTATTCTTGCGTCGGCGGGAGAAAAATTATGGGAGCCCGCGCCGACACAGACCCCGCCCGATTTCTCCCCGCGTTTGAGTCGGTTCTCGCTCATGACCGGTTTTGGAAGGGGAAGGTCGGGGGTTAAAAAAAAGACTTGACAAAAAAAAAGGCCTGTGGTATTATCACGTTCGTTCCTACCGAAAGAGGGAGAAAGGCGCGTATTGACAAGCGGGGGGATGGGTGGTATAATAACAATACCTATCAGATATTCAGTCCTGTCTTTCACCAAACAAACTTCTCACAGGTAATCTAAAAATCTTCAAAAGCAAGGGGGGATGATTCAGCCGAGTATCTCATGTTGTTGCGTCTCTGTGCGCAGGCAATG
>CAZSKP010000034.1:0-44839 GCA_964607485.1 uncultured bacterium
ATATCAGGCAGGAGTCGATCATCCGCGCCGCGATAGAGAAGGAGGCGGGCGTTCCCGTTGTGGGCTCCATCCCGAGAATCAAAGACCTGCCCTTCTCGGAGCGCCATCTCGGCCTGTTGCCGCCCGAGGAGCATCCGCGCGCGCAGGTTGCTCTGGAGCGATTATTCAGAGCCGTGATGGACAATGTCGATGTCGATTCGGTCTGGAGGCTGGCGGCATCTTCGCCGCCGTTGTCTCCGTGTCGGGATGCGCTGAGCCCCGCCGTCGGCACGCCGGGCGCTTCGCCCCGGATCGGTGTGCTGCGGGATTCCGCTTTTACCTTCTATTATCCGGAGAACTTGGAGGCGCTCGAGCGGTTGGGCGCGCGGCTTGTCGATGTAAGCGGCCTGCGCGACAAGGAGCTGCCGCCGGTGGATGCCCTGTACATCGGTGGAGGCTTTCCCGAAACCCATGCCCGAGAATTGGCTGATAACGAGAGCTTCCGCACGTCTGTGCGTCGGGAGGTGGAGGACGGCCTCCCGGTGTATGCGGAGTGCGGCGGCCTGATATTCCTCGGAGAGGCCGTGGAGTTCGGCGGCAAGATTTATCCGATGGCCGGCGTGTTTCCGGTCACGTTTTCCGTGGGAGAGAAACCGCAGGGACACGGCTACGTCGTCGTCGAGGTGGACAGGCCGAATCCGTTTTTCGCGCCGGGCACGGTGTTGCGCGGGCACGAGTTTCATTACGCCGGCGTGCTCGAGTACAGGCGCGAGGAAGTGAAGCCGGTGTTCAACGTGAAGCGTGGATACGGGTTTGACTGCGGAAGAGACGGCTTGGTGCACAAGAACGTTCTCGCCTCTTTCTGCCATGTTCATGCCTTGGGCGAAAAGGCGTGGGCCAAGGCGCTGGTGGAATTGGCATCGCGGAGGATGTGCAGCGTGAGCGGCGCATCCACCGGTAAAACCGCCGCGAAGATGCGATGAGCATGCGGCGTAAAGGGTGGTTTTTCGAGAATGAATGACTTGCGTGTGGCGGCAGTCGTCATGAGGTCGGGTTTCGGTGAGACCGAGGCGAACCTGGCCAAGATGGAGCGCTTTGTCCGCCAGGCGGCAAGAAGTGGTGCAGAGGTCGTCTGCTTTCCCGAGATGAGCGTTACGGGGTATGCCTTGAAAGAGGAGATTCGGGGATTCGCCGAGCCGGTGCCGGGACCGAGCACGTGGGAAGTGAGCCGGATGGCCGCTGAGAACGATGTCACGATACTTGCCGGCTTGTTGGAACAGACAGAGAGCGACGGAGTGGCCATCACACAAATAATCGTCTCGCCATCGGGTGAGATCGGCACGTACCGCAAGCTTCACCTGTCTCCGGGCGAGCAGGAGTTCTTCCAGGCCGGGGGTGAGACTCCCATCTTCAGCGCGGGCGGGACCACGTTCGGGGTGCAGTTGTGTTACGACGCCCACTTTCCTGAGCTCAGCACGCTTCTGGCACTCAAGGGGGCGGAGGTGTTGTTCATGCCCCATGCCTCGCCGCCTCCGGAGTCTGCCGACGAGAAGAGGGACCGATGGCTGCGGTATCTGTCGGCGAGGGCGTACGACAACGGCGCGTTCGTCGTGGCCTGCAATCAGACGGGAGATGGGGGAGCGGGAATTCGTTTTGCCGGGGTGGCCTTGATTCTTGACCCAAGGGGAGAGGTCATCGCCGAGACCTCGGGCGATGAAGAGAGCATGATAGTTGCCGAGCTGAAGGCCGAGGCATTGACGAGAACGCGGAGCGCGCGAATGGGATTTTTCCTGGCGCACCGGCGACCGGAGCTTTATGGGGCGCTGACTGTGCCGACGGCCGACATGAGCCTCGAACGGCATCGAGGACGGGTCGGCTCTTGTGAGGATGAGGTACCTGAAGGAGCAGGAAACGCTCAGGCAGGTTTAAGCTCATAAATAGTACTTTGTGGGGCTGTTGCCCATCGGGTAAGTCAGGGGCATTCAGGTGTAGAAAGGAACAGAAAGAATGGAAACGATCGAACTAGCAGGTAAGACCTTCGAAGTCGACGAGGATGGGTTCCTCCAGAATCCCGAGCTTTGGGACGATGAGGTCGCGACGGCGTTTGCGCCCACAGAAGGAATTACGGAGATGACCGAGGAGCATTGGAATGTGGTCCATTACATTCGGGACTACTATTTGAAATTCGGCGTCGCTCCGATGATTCGTAAGCTCTGCAAAGAGACCGGCTGCAACCTTAAGAAGATATACGAGCTGTTCCCGTCGGGTCCGGCAAAGGGCGCCTGCAAGATCGCAGGTCTCCCGAAGCCGACCGGCTGCGTTTAATTCAAGCAAGCGGCTTGCGCATAGGCGCCGCGGAATAGAGATAATCCCCGCCGAGGGCTTCCGCGTGCGGATGCCGAGGAGGGGGAAGGTGAGCATACGCTTTCTTTCCGCGCGACTATTATTGCGCGCGCTGGCCCGCTTGGTCGATCAAACGGCGCCGGGAGTTATGTGGCATGGCCTCGACCAGAGGGTGCTACGCCCGAAGGAGTGTCGCAAAGTCCTTCTGGAGGGTGTCGCGGCATATTGGGCGGACGCGCAATCCCGGCCAGACTATGTATCGTGGATTACGGTGTTGGAGACAGCAATTTGGTACTATGATTCCGGGTTTTGATGAAGGAACCGGTTGGGAGAGTTCCCCAAGAAACTCGAAGATCTCGAAGAGCAAATTCTGAGAGATGCACCCCGATTCATCAGGAAGAGCGTTTTTAGGTATTCCCCCCATGAGTAGTTGAGTTCTGAACACTCGAGTGCCGGATGTGCCCGTGTCCCGGGGATTTGTTGAATTCTCGGGGCATGGAAGAGACGGCGGTTCCGAACCGGCCGTGTAGTGCGGAGATACGACAGATTTGAAACGATAGGGAGTTGCCCGGAGCATGAAGCTGGAGAGCCTCCTGTCCCAAAAAAAATCAGCGATATTGGAGAAGTGGTTCCAGTTGATAGTGGAGACGTATCCCGCCGATACTTCGCGGTTTCTGAAGAGGGAGAAGGACCGGTTCGCAAATCCGGTGGGACAGACGATCTTGCAGGGAATAGAGGCCCTGTACGAAGGACTTCTGCGAGGGGCCGATCCTAAGGAGGCTTCTCCTTTTCTGGACCAAATCGTCAGGATCAGGGCGATTCAGAATTTTTCCCCCTCCGAGGCCGTTGCCTTCATCTTCGATCTGAAGAAGGTTATCAGGAAGGAACTGGATGCCGAGATTCGGGGAAAGCGCATCAGCACGGAGGAGATGTTGTCATTCGAGTCGAGGGTCGATGCCTTGGCTAATCTGTCGTTTGACATATTCATGGAGTGCCGGGAGAAGGTTTACGAACTCACGGCGAACCAGTTGAAGAACAGGACGTTCAGGTTGCTGGAAAGATCGAACCTGATAAGCGAGATACCGGAACGGGAACCGGATCTCAAAGACGGCGACAATGTGACATGAAACGAGGTGCTCGTACATGGGAGCCTTATTTTCGTTCTTCGCAGTTCTAGTGCTGGTGGCGATTGCGCTTGTCGGGGTCGGGGCGGCAGGCTTGCATAGCCTGTTCGGGGTCGTCATCCCGTATCTGGCGCTTGTCATATTCATCTGCGGAGTCGTTTACCGCGTCGTGAAATGGGCGCGTGCGCCGGTCCCGTTCCGCATCACCACGACGTGTGGACCACAGAAGTCTCACCCGTGGCTTAAGTCAAGTAATCTCGAGAGCCCCTCCAACACGGCGGGCGTCATAGGGAGAATGGCGCTCGAGGTGCTCCTTTTTCGCTCCCTTTTCAGGAACACGAGACTCGAACTGAGGGATGGGCCGAGGCTGGCCTATGAGTGGGAAAAGTGGCTGTGGCTGGCGGGGCTGACGTTTCATTGGTCTTTTCTCATCATCTTTGTCAGGCACCTCAGATTTTTTGTCGAGCCTGTCCCGTACCTTGTGACGATGCTTGAGGGATTGGACGGCTTCTTCCAGGTAGGCGTTCCGGCGCTGTTCATAACCGATGTGGCTATTTTGCTGGCCGTGACGTACCTCTTCATTAGGAGGGTTGCCATCCCGGAGATACGCTACATTTCTCTTGCTGCCGACTATTTCCCTCTGTTTCTGATTATGGGTTTGGCTGTTTCCGGTGTGCTGATGCGGTATTTCATCAGGGTGGACGTTGTGGGTGTGAAGGAGCTGGCCATGGGATTGGCAAGTTTCCATCCGGCCGTGCCCGATGGAATCGGCGCGATCTTCTATGTCCACCTGTTTCTTGTCAGCGTTCTGTTCGCGTACTTCCCCTTCAGCAAGCTGATGCACATGGGAGGAGTTTTCCTCAGTCCCACGAGAAATCTGGCGAATACCAACCGCATGCGCAGGCACGTGAACCCATGGGATTACCCCGTCAAAGTTCACACATATGAAGAGTACGAGGACGAATTCAGGGAGAAGATGAAGGCTGCCGGACTACCGTTGGAGAAGGAGTAAATATGTCGGACATTCCAGAAGGCACCCCGAAACCTGAAAAACTAGCAAACGTGGATTACAAGCCGTCCCGAAAGGGATGGATGGACACCCCCGTTAAGTTCAGAAAGGGCACCTATTCATACAGCGCCAAGTCGAAGTTCATGAAATATCTCGACCTTCCTAACCCGAGGGACTGGACGCCGCCCGATGAAGACTGGAAACTGCCCGAAAATTGGAAAGAGATAATCCTCGAAGGCTTCAGGGACCGGCTCAATAAGTTTCGCTCCCTGAGGTTGTTCATGGACATCTGCGTCAGATGCGGCGCATGCGCCGACAAGTGCCACTTCTTCATCGGGTCGGGAGACCCGAAGAATATGCCGGTGCTCAGGGCGGAGCTTCTCAGGTCGGTGTACAGGAACGATTTCACGGCGGCGGGAAAAGTCCTCGGGAGGCTCGGCGGGGCGAGAGAGCTTACCGTCGATGTGCTGAAGGAATGGTTCTACTACTTCTTCCAGTGCACCGAATGTCGCCGCTGCTCGGTTTACTGCCCATACGGGATTGACACGGCGGAAATCACGATGCTGGCGAGGGAACTGCTCAACCTCGTGGGCTTGAACATCGGCTGGGCCATCGAGCCCGTTGCCAATTGCTTCAGAACGGGCAACCACCTCGGCGTTCAGCCGCACGGCTTCAAGGACAGCATAGACTTTGCGGTGGACGAGCTGGAGGAGATAACCGGCGTCAGGGTGGAGGCTCCCATCAACAAGAAGGGCGCCGAGATATTGTTTATCACTCCTTCGGCCGACTACTTCGCTTCCCCGCATTATTACACCCTGCTAGGTTATCTGGCGCTCTTTCACGAGATCGGACTGGACTACACATGGAGCACATACGCCTCCGAGGGCGGAAACTTCGGCCTGTTCACCTCTCACGAGATGATCAAGCGGCTCAACGCCAAGATGTATGCCGAGGCAAAGAGACTGGGCGTGAAATGGATACTCGGGGGAGAATGCGGCCACATGTGGAGGGTCGTCCATCAATACATGAACACCATGAACGGCCCCGCCGATTTCCTCGAGGAGCCGGTCTCGCCGATAACCGGCACAAAATTCGAGAATGCAAAATCCACGAAGATGGTCCATATCATGGAGTTCACATCCGACCTTATCAGGAATAACAAATTGAAGCTCGACCCGAGCCGAAACGACCACTGGCGGGCGACGTTCCATGACTCGTGCAACCCTTCCAGGGCAATGGGCCTCATAGAGGAGCCGAGATATGTGATCAGGAACGTGGCCAACCACTTCTACGAGATGCCCGACAATACCATAAAGGAGCACACTTTCTGCTGCGGGAGCGGGGCCGGCCTGGGCAATGACGAAAATATCGAGATGAGGCTCAGAGGCGGTCTGCCCAGGGCAAACGCCGTGAAGTACGTTCATGAGAAAAACGGGGTCAACCTGCTTCTTTGCATTTGCGCGATCGATAAAGCCTCGCTGCCACCGTTGCTGCAATACTGGGTGCCGGGAGTGGAGGTCGGAGGCATCCACGAGCTGGTTGCGAATGCGCTGATAATGACGGGTGAAAGGGAAAGAACAACCGATGTGCGGGGTGAACCCTTCAAGCAGGAGGAGGGCGAAGAGGATGTATGATGCCGGAAAAATCATTACCGGGCTGATCGTGTTCCTTGTCTTGATAACCTTCCCCATATGGTACAACCAGGCGAGCGGGGCCGCACTGACCAAGCCCGAGCCAAAAATCGTCACCGAGGCGAAGGAGTGCGTGGCGCCGACGGAATACATGAGGGAGTTTCATCCGCAAATGTTGAATGAGTGGAGAAACCTGGTTGTGCGCAGCGGCGACAGAATCTATATCGGATTCAACGGGGTAAGGCATGAGATGAGCCTTTCCAAGGGATGCATGAAGTGTCATCCGAATAAGACCCAGTTCTGCGACCAGTGTCACAACTACGTGGGAGTGACGCCCTACTGCTGGGATTGCCATATCGAGCCTAAGGAGAATAATTGATGGACAGGAGCAGAAGAAATTTCCTGAAGATATCCGGAATATGTTTGCTGGGGCTCGGAATAAAACCGGTCGTCGATGCGCTTGCAGCAGGCGAGGAGCCGCAGTTCCTGCCCGACCCGAACGCCCTCGTGGGGAAACGGTGGGCCATGGTCGTCGATATCGAGAGGTGCAAGGATGATTGCACAGACTGCATAGCCGCCTGTCATCACGTCCACAACGTTCCCGACTTCGGCAATTCGAAGGATGAGATAAAGTGGATCTGGCACGATGAGTATGAGCACGCATTCCCCGGCCGGGAGCATGAGTACGTCGAAGAGAGTCTGAAACACAAACCCTTCATGCTGCTCTGCAACCACTGCGACAATCCGCCATGCTGCAGGGTATGTCCCGTGCAGGCCACATGGAAAAGGGAAGACGGAATCGTCATGATGGATTTTCATCGGTGCATCGGCTGCAGGTGCTGCATGGCCGCATGTCCCTACGGGTCGAGAAGCTTCAACTGGAGAGACCCTCGCCCCTTCATAAAGGATGAGAATCCGGATTTTCCGACGAGGATGAAAGGTGTCGCCGAAAAATGCAATTTCTGTGCTGAGAGGCTGGCCGTCGGCCTCATGCCTGCATGCGTGGAGGCGTGCAAGCATCAGGCGCTCGTCTTCGGCGACCTCCAAGATCCCGACTCGATGGTGAGACGGCTTCTGCGTCGGAATTTCACCATTCAACGGAAACCAGAGCTTGGCACAAGGCCGCAGGTTTATTACATCGTGTGAGGTGGCTATGTTAGAGAAGGCGCTGACTGGAAACAAGAGATACTGGGCGTGGATAACACTGCTGCTTGCCGTCATCGGTGTGGGAACCGGATGCTACCTGTATCAATTAAGGGTAGGTTTGGGAATAACGGGAATGGGCAGGGACATCTCGTGGGGGCTGTATATAGGCCAGCTCACATTCCTCGTGGGAGTGGCCGCCTCGGCGGTCATGGTGGTTCTGCCGTACTATCTGCACAACTACAAGGCATTCGGCAAGATTACCGTCTTGGGAGAGTTTCTCGCCGTATCCGCGGTGACAATGTGTGGCCTGTTCGTCCTCGTCGACCTTGGCAATCCTGCCCGGATGTTAAACCTGGTACTGTATCCGACACCCAGGTCGATCCTGTTTTGGGACTTTGTCGTTCTGAACGGATACCTTTTGCTTAATATCCTGATCTCGTGGAACGTGCTGGCGGCAGAGCGCAAATCGGTGCCTCCCCCAACGTGGGTAAAGCCTTTGATATATATTTCGATCCCCTGGGCCGTCAGCATACACACGGTCACAGCCTTCCTGTACGCAGGTCTGCCGGGGCGTCACCTCTGGCTCACCGCCATCATGGCGGCCCGGTTCCTCGCGTCGGCCTTTGCCGCCGGCCCGGCGCTGCTCATCATTCTGTGCCTCATCATCAGGAGGATCAGCAAGTTCGACCCCGGCAGGGAAGCCATTCAGAGTTTGGCGAAGATTGTCACGTACGCTTTGCTCATAAGCATCTTCTTCGTGCTGCTCGAATTCTTCACCGCCTTCTACAGTCAGGTGCCGGGACACATGGAGGGTCTCCGGTACCTCTTCTTCGGCCTGGAAGGGTACCATAAATTCGTTCCCTGGATGCGTACCGCCTCCGTGCTCGCGATAGTTGGGGCCCTGCTCTTGGTAAACCCGCGGACGCGAAAAAACGAGGGCACCTTGGCCCTCGCCTGCGTGATGGCTTTTGTCTCGCTGTGGATCGAGAAGGGGCTGACGCTGGTCATAACCGGGTTCATTCCCTCGCCCCTGGAAAGAATAACCGAGTACACGGTCACGGTGCCCGAGCTGCTGATCACGCTCGGCATCTGGGCGATCGGGTTTTTGGTGCTTACCATCCTCTACAAAATAGCCGTCTCGGTGAAGGAAGAATTGGCGGTCTAAGCCTTCTTGTCGGGCCGTGCGTGCAAGACCATGCCCGGCGACCACACTGCTCGCCGGCTCGGTTGTCTCTTCCATCAAGCCTTCCTCCCGTCCTGTTTCGTTTCACCGCACGAAATTATGCTATAATCCAGACTTGGAGGCTGAGCGGCCTGAGAGCCGCCACCCGTCCTTTTGGCAGGAAGGGAGGCTTTCTCTTGTTGGGATGCTATAATGAATGAGCGAAGTCAATCCTGGCTCAGCGAGCGCATCGCGCAGGTCTCGAGCATAGCCGTTCCGGAGCGGCTCGAAATCATCACCGACACGACCGAATTCATGAGCATCCACCGTGGTCATGTGCTCAAGCTCGACGGCCGACATTTTCTCGTCACGGGGAATATCTATGAATCTCGTTTCGGATTGAGCGACGAGCCGAAATACTGGGTGAAGAAAGCGGTGGACCTGGAGACCGGAGCCCAGCAAATCATAAAGTTGGTCTATTATGAGGAATTTGTAGTGCGCATCGGCCGGCTCAGGATACGATGCTACAGGAAGCCCCGCAAGGAGACCCAGGTGCTCGAGCTCGTCCGAGGCAATTCGCACTTCATGCAGGGAGGTGCACTGTTCGACAAGAATCGCAATGAGGTGCGGACCATCGACTTCATTCGGGGCAAATCCCTGTATAACCTGATTTTTGATTTGAATCTGTCGCACGAAGAATACTTTTACACGGTTCTTCCCCGTATTCTGAGGAAGCTCAGGGATTGCTTTGCAGCCATCCAGGTTCTACATGATTCCGGCCTGTGTCACGGCGATATCCGCAACGACCACATCCTCGTCGAGAAGGATACGGATGATTATCGCTGGATCGATTTCGACCTCACGCAGGATTTCTCCGACTACGATATCTGGAGTCTTGGCAATGTGCTGCAATTCTGTATCGGGATGGGAATGAGGACCTTTTATGAAGTGTTTGAGTCCGGCAGTTTCCCCGAGGCGGTCAGGCGCCGGCTCGGCTCGGACGACGCCTCCGCGTTCTACGAGCACCGGATCATGAACCTGCAGAAACTTTTTCCCTACATACCCGACCGGCTCAACAACATCCTGCTTCATTTTGGTGTGAACACCACGCGCTTTTACGAGTCGGTAACACAAATCGTCTCCGATATAGATGAGGTGTTGGAAGAGCTTCAGACGGCCTGACCATGGATAGACCCGTGAAAATTCTGCGAGCCAAGAAACGCGTCGGCATAGGGGTGAGGCTGGCCATCATGATGGCCGTGCTGATGGTTCTCTCGACTGGCTTTTTTGCAATACTCAGTCTGCTCAGCCAGCGCCACGAATCGATAGATATGTTCGTCCAAGGCTCTCTCAATATGTGCAGCTCGCTCGAGCGCATACTGCGCTTCAGTATGCTGGAGAACCGGCGCGACGAGATCAAATCGGCAATCAAGCAGATAGCCGTCGAAAATGTGATAGAAGAGGCTACGTTGGTGACTCACACCGGCGAGCCCGTTTACAGCAGCAACCCCGGTTTGAGCGAGCGCGTTTCCATCGATGACATGCGATGCTCCGGATGTCATGCGGGGAGGGGGACGAGGCCCCTGCAGCGGTTGCCCGCGGCTGAGAACTTTCATCTTCTCAAGGAGCCGAAGGTGGCCAAGGTCTGGCTGCCGATCTATAACGCGCCCGAATGCTACAATAGCGCCTGTCACGCCCACTCTCCGGAGGAGAAGGTGCTTGGAGTGATGCAGTTGGACGTCTCCTACGCCGGCATCGACAAGCTGCTGGGCAGGTCATTCATGCGGCTCATGCCCCTTTCGATACTCATAGCTCTGGTGACGTCGTTGATTGTTCTGGGACTGATTCGGCGCTGGGTTTCAAATCCCGTGAAGGACCTCCTGGACGGCACGCGCCGCGTAGCCGACGGCGAACTGGGCCACGTCATTCCCGTCGGCGAAGCTGAGCTGGGCGCGCTGGCGCGGGCATTCAACAAGATGCAGGAGAAGCTTCTTTCCAGCCAGAGGCAGCTCATAATGATCGAGAAGCTTGCCTCCATCGGCAAGCTGTCGGCCTCGGTCGCGCACGAGATTAATAACCCGTTGACCGGCATCCTCACGTTTGCCGAGGACCTCGTCGATAGTTCCGAGCCGGAGGATCCTCGTCTTTCCGATTACAAGGTCATTCATCGGCAAGCCATTCGCTGCCGGCAGATTGTTCGGCAGTTGCTCGATTTTTCGCGCCAGGATAAGCCGAACCTGCAGCCGGTAGACATGAACGAAGTTCTTTTGCACACACTCGATTTTGTTTCCAGACAGGCTATCTTCCGCAACATCGTGATTGAGACAGACCTCCGGGAACATCTGCCGCCTGTGACCGCCGACCCGATACAACTCGAACAGGTGATACTGGACCTGTTGGTCAATGCTGCCGAAGCCATGCCCGACGGCGGCCGAATCTTCATCGCGTCCACTGCGCCGCCGACGAAAAAAGAAGTCGAGGTGTCCATACGCGACACGGGGCCGGGAATTCCCGAGGAGAATCTTCAACGAATATTCGAGCCTTTCTTTTCAACCAAGGGCGGCAAGTCGATGGGCATCGGCTTAGCCGTGAGCTGGAACATCATCAACCAGCACGGCGGTCGTCTGGAAGCCGAGTCGAAGCTTGGCGAAGGCACGACGTTCCGCATCACTATGCCGTGGGCCAAGCCCGCTCCGGCCGCCGTCGACGCGCCAACGTAAATCGGAGGGTCGCGAATGTCAGAGCAAGTGAGAGTGCTCGTCGTGGACGACGAGGAAATCGTTCTGCAGAGCGTGCGCAAAGTGCTCAAACCCGACGAGGAACACCACTTCCTCATTGATACCGCACTGTCGGCGGCCGACGGGCTCGATCTCATGAGTCGAACGAAATACGACATAGTAGTGACCGATCTGATGATGCCGAACGTGGACGGGTTGGAGTTCACCGACCGCGTCCGTCAGCTCGAACCGGAGGCACGCGTCATCATGATCACCGGCTATGCGACCATGCGAACCGCCTTGCAGGCTCTGCGCAGAGGGGCGTTCGACTACATCGCCAAGCCCTTCACAAAGGAAGAGCTGCGGGGCGTCGTCAAGAACGCTGCCCGGCTGCGAGGGGTTCCCGAAGCAAAAGGGGAAAAAGCGGCCGTCGAGCGAGGGGGCCTCAAGCCGGGGGAATGTCGCAGCTTTTTCAACCAAACGTATGCGTGCATGCAAGCGGATGGAACGATGTGTTTCGGAGTTGAGGCCGCCTTCCTTGCCAGTATCGGCGAACCGCTCAGTATCGAGGTCTCAAAGGTCGGCGAAAGCGTTTCTCAGGGGTTCCCGTTCGGCGCGATCACGAACTCGAACATGAGGGTCTTCAACCTGCGCTCGCCCTTCAGCGGACGCGTCCTGAAAGTGAACCAGGACGCGCTCGATGACATGAAAGTCGTGCGGGAAGACCCAAGGGGCAAAGGCTGGCTTGTCCAGGTTGCTCCCACCGATTTTGAGTCAGAGCTCGACAACCTCGCGGGCTGAGAAAATCTCTTCAAACCCCACATATCGAACCTGTGGGGACTGTCTTTCCCGTCATTCCCGCGGAAGCAGGAATCCATAGATTCCCCGGTCACGCTGGGGAACGACAATTATTCTAATCAAGGCGTAAGGGTGGTATTAAATTTCCGTCTTTGGGGAGTTTTAGTAGGTTGTGCCGATCAGGGAGGTCCGCATCAGCTCGCTTTGCGGGTTGGTGCGGAACAGAGGAAATTCGATCAGAGGCAGGTCGTCGCTCATGACCGGAGCGGCCTGGACGTAGCGCCTGACACCGTTTTCATCGAGCAGGAGCCGGGGTAGCACGCTTCTCCTGTCGGTGATGTCCTTGGTATAGAGCGAAAGGTCCTTCCTGACCGATGGAGCGTCGAAGTATTCGTCGAAGGACTTCCTGTCGAACTGGAGCGGTTCGGGCGTGCCTATCAGGAATGTCCCCAGGTTGTAGCTCGAAGTCCAGACCGAGGTGTGAGGGAAGACCTCTGCAAAAGTCCTGAGCAGCATCATGAACTGCTCCTCAGTGGATGAGTACATGGGGATCCACTGGCAGATGACCCCCTCCGGCGTCAAGCGCCTTTTGCACAGTTCATAGAATTCCTTCGTGTACAGGTTCACCGTTCCGGCGCTGTAGGGGGGAGGCGGCGGGTCTATCGTGATTACATCGTAGGTCTTGTTCGAGAGAAGAAGATAGTTTCTGCCGTCGGCTATTATCTTTCCCGCTTTCGGTCCTGTCAGGAGGGACGGGTCCTTTTGAAAATACTTGAACGCTTCGACGACATAGGGGCAAAGCTCGACGAAATCGACGTCCATTCCCGCGCTCCTGGCTGAGACGAAGGTAGTTCCCATCCCGAAGCACACGACCAGAACGTTCCGGGGGTCGCTCGCCAAAGCGAGGGGAAGGTGCGCCATCAACTGCGGTTCCACGTGAAGGTATGTCATCGATATGCCGTTCACGGTGAGAACGCGCGTGCCCGTGGCGTTTTCGGCGACGGCAACGGCGGCCGTGGCGTCTTCGTCGAAAGCTATGACCTTCCACTCTTCGTTGGTCCGACCTTCAAGGAGCTTGACGGAGAGCTCCTTCATGAGATTGTTGCCAAAAGGCAGCCCCGCCACAGGCAGCACGAAGAGCGCGGCCGCAACCCAGTTGAAAGCGGCCACTCTTTCTTCCTTCATCGCCACCGACAGGAGTGCGAAACCGCAGGACATGCTCACAAGAACGAGCAGCAGCACGCTGTTCTTGGAGCCAACGAGCGAAATTAGGACGAACCCGGCCACGAACGACCCTACAATCGCGCCGACGGTGTTGACCGCATAGACCGTTCCCGTCTGCCTGCCTATCGCGCCCAGGCTGCGGGCGTATATCCTCACCGCCGTCGGGAAGGTGGCCCCCATGAGCAGCGTGGGCGGCAACACCACGACAACGGTGCTGGAGAGATTCTTCGCGAGATAGCCCCATGCGTTCGTCTTGAGCGAATAGGGCGTGAAGGGCAGCCGGCTGAAGAGAACCAATCCGCCGAGGACGCTCAGGCCGATGAGTATTTCCAACCAGGCAAAGGCATAGAGCGGTCGTCTCAGCTTGTCCACGATGCGGGCGAACAGCAGGCTCCCGGCCGTCAGCCCGAGCAGGTACACCGCCAGTATCATCGAAAATGAATATATCGAGCTGCCGAGCAGGAACACGAGTATCCGCGACCAGAGAACCTCGTATGCCAGCGCCGCCATGCCGGAGAGTCCGAATATGAGGAGCACGACCCTCAGCGTGCCGGCGGAGTATCTCTCTTCCCCCTCTTCGCCCTTCGGTTCGGAGGTGTCACTTTCCGCCGGCAAAGCGTCTCCAAGCCGGCGATGCAGCCCGAACGCAATCACCCCGATGAGGAAATTGACCGAGGCCGCCACGTGTTCGGACCTGCTTATCCCGATCCATCCAAGCAGCACAAAGCCCGCCAGGAAGCAGCCGGCCATCGCTCCAAGCGTGTTTATCGCATACAGAGAACCGATGTTGGCCCCCCTCTGGTCCACTCTTCTGACCACGAACTTGGACAGAACGGGCAGCGTCGCGCCCATCAGCGTCGTGGGAACTATCAGCACGCCCGCCGACATAAGGAACTTGACCAGGCTCATCGCATAGTTGGAGGCGCCGGTCTTGTTGTATAGGAACCGATATGCGGGAGTGAGCGCGGCGAGCGCAAACGGAATCAGGATCGCCGAAACGCCGATTCCTATCTCGAGCAGGGCGTAAACTCGAATGGGGTCTTTCCTCTTGTCGATGAAATTCCCAAACCATATGCTTCCGCATGCAAGCCCTCCCATGAACGCCACCAGGACGGTGCTGATGGAATACACCGTGATTCCGAAAATGAGCGTGAGCCTGCGTGTCCATACAATCTCATAAATGAGCGCGCACATGCCTGACAGGAAGAAAAGCAGGAGGAAGACGCCGAAACTGCCTGCGGGGAGTTCTCGCGGGCCAGCTGGCTTTTCGGTTTCTTCGACGCGCGGGCTCTGAAGCCTGGTGGATGAACTGCTTTGCATGATATTCTGTAAAAATAGCGTGCGGGGGTTGGAAACTGCCCTTCTTCCCTCCTGACGAGGGTAATCCTTGCTGCCTGGGTCGGGAGCATGCTATAATTTCATTTCATTGTATGTGATAACCGGGGCAAAGTCAACAAAATTAGCGGGTTGCAGCGCGTCGGAGAATCCCCAGCCCGGTTGCAAGGAATGGTCATGGAGCGTGTTCGCAAATCGATTCCGCTCTGGCTGCTGGTTGGCCTGCTCTTCATCTTCTGGCTCTTCAGCTACGGCCCGCTGCAACCGGTACCCAAGCCCGTGGAGGAATACGGGCTCTGGGCGCACAACATGTACAATGAATTTCTGCCCGATTACGACTACGCGTTTCGCAGGCTGAAGTCCGGCCAATTGCCCTTATGGAATCCCTTTCAAACCTCCGGCTTACCTTCATTGGCCGCTCTGCAGGCCGGGGTCTTCTATCCGCCGAATGTGCTGTTTCTGGTGACATCCACCGAGGCCGCCATCGGCTATTCCACGCTCTTCCACCTGTGTTTTGCCGCCCTTTTCACCTACCTCTTTTTCCGAAGCATCTTCCCTGAAGCGCATGTTCTCGGGGCCTGCGTGGCGGCGCTCGGGTTTGTGTTCAATCCGAGGATGTATGAGTTCGTGCTGTTTCCGGGAAACTTCATGACCGCCTGTTGGCTTCCCGCCGTGGCGTTCTTTGCCCAACGGATGGTCGTCAAGCGAACCCGGAGAAGTTGCGTGTTGCTGGGATTGAGCGTTGGGATGCCGTTTCTGGCGGGATTCGCTCCGGCAGCTGTGTACATATACCAGTTTCTCGTCCTGTTCCTCCTCTACCGGATAGGGTGGATGGCGTTCGTCGAGCGCCAACGGCATGAAGCCGTCAGGGTCTTCGGCCTCTGCCTGTTGGCCGCAGCCGCGGCGCTGTTGCTGTTCAGCCCGCAGGTTCTGCCGACATATGAACTGACGCGCCTGAGCGCGAGGTCGCTCGGCACGATGACACCCGAGATGTCGCAGGTATATGGCCCCGAGCCCTACTCTTTTTCGACGTGGCTCTCGGGCGTTCTGTTTTATCCAAAGGCGATGGAGCTGGTTGACGGGCGCCACCCGATTCCGCCCTGGACGATATTCATGCTGCTTGCAACGCTGGGCGCTGTTCGCAAGAAGAACATCTCCTCTTCGGCTTTTCTCCTAGCGGTCGCGGCCGGATTCTTCGTCGTGTCGCTTGGAACGAATACCCCCATCTACCGCCTGTACTGGGACCATGTTCCCACGGGAAACTGGTTCACGACGCCGATACGGCTGCGGGTCGTTTCGTATTTTTGTCTCGCCGTCGTCGCAGGATACGGGATGGACCTGCTCGCCGACAGAGATGCGCCGGAATGGCGAGCGCGAGCGGGTCTCCTGCTGCGCCTGGGAATCATTGTCGTCGCGTCGGCGGCGATGGTCGGGGCATGCCTGATTCTTCTCCGGGGCCCGGCGCTCCTCACCTACTCGGCCATGGGAATTCACCTCGTGCTTCTTATCGGATTGTGTATCACGGCATGGGGCGGCCAGAAATTCCTGCAGAGGCTTTTCCTCACAATGGTGATCGGCCTGATCGTCCTGGAAAGCTTCGTATGGTATGCAAACAAGGTGCCCTTTCCGGCCAAAGTGAATCCTAAGCAGACATTGTACAGCCAGGCGGTCGCCCAGGCGCTCAAATCCCTCGACGGCGGCTGGCGGACGCACATAGAGAACGGATGGGGGCTGACTTTTTTTGGATTGCCCACGGTGCCGGAAAAGTTCGGCTCGCTGTTCCTGATTCCCGTTACGACCAATTGGGAGCCTCTGACTCCCCGGATATATCAGGAATACTGCAACAACCTGACCGGCCGGCGCTTTTACTATGGCCGCTTCCAGATTGCGGGACGACCTTTTGATAAGAAGATGTTCGACATGCTCTCGGCGAGGTACATCGTGTTTTCGGACGCGGGGAAAGATTGGATATCCGCGCGCCTCCGAACCGAGCAGGGGAAGGAGCGGTACCGCCTTGTGAAGGACCTCGGCCCACAGAAGATATACGAAAACACTCAGGCGCTGGAGCGGGTGAATTTCGCCAGTAAGTGGGAGGTAATGAACAGCCCGGATGAGCTTTTCCGGAGGATGCATGAGCAGTCGTTTGACCCGAGGACAACGGTGCTCTTGCTGGAGGCGCCGCCCGGCCCGGCTCTCACAGAAGGGGCCGTGGACGCAAGCGCCCCGGCGAAAGATGCGATACTGTCCTTCGACGCAGGGTTTGAGAACGTCGAGATCGAGGTTGATGCGCCCAGTCCGGGCATCGTGTGGATATCCGATTGTTATTATCCCGGCTGGAAGGTGTTTGTGGATGGCGTAGAAAGAGAAGTGCTGCGTGTGAATTATACCTTCAGGGGTGTACAGGTGGATAGCGGACGGCACAAGATAGAAATGATGTTCCAGCCGGGTTCGTTCCGCCTGGGTCGCTTATTCGGCGGCCTGGGGCTCTTGCTCGCGATTTTCCTCGTTGTCTGGCCGGAGAGACGACCCGATCCCGGCAAGTTGAAACGATACCAGCGTGACACCGAGCGGCAGAATGTGCAGGAGCAGCCTTGAAAGAGCGCTGCTTAGTTGACCGGCCAGTTCATTCGGGGTGATGATGAATACCGCGAGATACGAAGCAAGCTGCAGCGCCATTAACGTGAGAATGAAGTAAGCTTCCCGCCTCCACGTTCTCCCAATCCCGCACAACGAGGCGGCGATCAAGACCCAGATGACGCCCCAGATCCTGACATTCAATAAGTTGACGACGAGCGTCTTCAATATCTGCGGCAGCCTGTGCAGGCCGGAGGCGATATCTCTGTAGTTCAGATACTGCGCATAGTTCTCGTCGAGAAGTCTCGGAAGCCCCGACCTGACGTAGAACCACGGAAGAAGCATGATGGCGACTACGAGGACGTACGAGATAAGGCAGTAAAGCCTCGCAGAGTTGTCCCTGAGCCACGCGGAAGGATTCGACCTCGCCGGGTTTCCAAGCTCGCGTCTTCCTTTGCCCACCAGAGAAAAAACGGCGGTCGTCAGGAAGAGATTGACCGCAAAGACCAAGCCCTCGTTCTTCGTCAGCGCGACGCAGGCGGCAAGGATGGCGCCGACCAACGCGAAAGCCATGTTTCCTTCCTTCATCCACAGAATCATCGCAAGCGCGCTGGTAGTGATATAGAAGGATACGACTACGTCGGCGTAGCCCGACGAGGCTCCTCCCTCGGTGGTGCCGCTGTAAAGAAAAGGCGTCACAAGAAGCGCGCACACACACCAGATGGCGGCCACTTTTCCGGCAAAACGCCGCTGGAGCTGATACGTGGACAGAATCAGTCCGATGAAAAAACACAGAAAGAGGAGCCGAACCAAACGGTCGTCGGCTTGTCCCATGTTCTCGAAGACCCAGCTTTCCGCAATGGGCAGGAGAAGCGGATACCGCGGATGAGGATGATTGCTCGATGCGTTTAACACAGCCTCCGAGAATATGGTCCGCTCATGGAACAGTATCTTCGCTTTCATCCCCCATATCGCGCGCGCGTCGAATTCGTACATGGGCCTTGCCAGCAGATTGAACGACACGACAATCACTATGACGGCGATGATGCTTATTCCGGCCCCCGCCATCAGTTGCTCTGATGCCGGCCTGCCGGATTTCCCGCGCCCCGGGAGAAGTTCGCGGAGAGGAGGAAGATGAAGGAAGCGCGAAAATCCCGCCCGTTTCTTCTCATAAAGTATCCCAGCTATGCCGAGGACAAGCGCGACGTACATGAGCTTGAAATCTATGCGTCCCGCCAGCGCGAGGCATATCAGGCAGAATTCGGCGAGAAATCCAAATCCGAGGCCGAGGCTCAGCGCGAAATTCAGGCCGGCGCTGCGAATCGGTTTTGCCCGGAACATTAACAGCACGAGAGCATAACCGATGATGGTTACGACAACAATCGAAGCGAGCGCTCTAATCAGATGGACCATTTCGCTGAGGTTTCTCTATTCTGTTTGGCCCAAGCGGCTTTGGAGGGAAGTAGTACACGGTCCAATGATGGTCTCCCAGGGATAGAGGTAGTAATTCAGAATGAACACCTTTGTGAGCGAATCCGTCACGATGAGCACATCCGCATCGGGCGGAATCTCTCTCCGGCACCGGTCTCTGAACTCCGAATCCTCACTGGACGCCATACCACCCCAGTGCATGAGGGCGCGCCTTTGTTCGTTCGTCTTTCCCCAGAGGAGCGGCAATTCCCGCAGCATGAGGCGCACTTCCGCTACCAGGGGAGTGAAAGCGACGGCGAAGTGGATGAGAATCCCGGCCAGCAGAACCCTCTTCAATAAACGCTCCATCATTACAGTCTTCCCGAATCTCTTGGCGTCATTATGGCACGGCTAATTTGGGCTGCGGCGAAACCGTCTTTCGAGGAATAATCCCGCGAGAATGAGCGACAAGCTGCCGAGCGAGACAGCGATTCCCCAGCGAACGCTGGCGGGCTGAAATTTGAAGACGACCGTGTGATTGCCCGGTGCGACCTCCACGGCCTTGAACAAAGAGTTTGCGCGCCAGACGGGTTTCTCTGCACCGTCCACAAAGGCGGTCCAGCCCGGATAGTAGCTGTCGGTCAAGACGACGAGAGAGGGTTCGTCCGCTTCGACATCGAGCTCGACCTCATTGATTTCGTATCTGCTGACCTGCGCCCGGCCCGCTTTGCCGGGAGTGCTTGCAGTGTGAAAGGAGGGTTCGCCGTTTTCGAGCACCACCGAATCTGACAGGACGGAGATGTTCTGCTTGATCGCCTGCAAGCTCTCCTCCTCGTTGTGCGCTGATGCGTACCTATCGACCACGTAGGCCCGTGGCAGAGCGAATTCATTTTCATAGACGCAGAAATTTGGCTCGGCATCGCCGCTTTCATATTTTAGTTTCCAGCCGCCCCCATATGCGTCGATGTATTCATGAAGTTCTCTCATTTCGTCTTCGCTGACATTCCTGAGCATGAGGTAGCGCAGAGAGGTCAGCCCCGCCATTCGCGGCTCTTGGAGAAATTTCTTCCAAATATGTTCGTCGACGACACCATAGAATACCCTTCCCCCATAAATCCTGTCGAACTCTTCGAACCCCACCATCAGCCGGAGGAAGTTTTGCCATCTCGCCAGGGTAAATGAATCGTAGCTGTTGATATTGGAGAACCTGAACATGTTTCCCGCGTTTGGAATGAACATCGACATCGGACGGATAAGCAACACGCGGCTGTATCCCGCGTGATCTTTCACCCACGCTATCCGCCGGTCGGACGAGGCGCGACTGGCGAGTTCGGCCCTCGTGGTGGCGGGAACCGTGCGCTCGATATGCACCCGGTTTGCGACAACGTCGAGCAGAACGACCAGCAACACGACCCACGCGGCCAGCCTCTTCGCCCGGTGGGAGAGGGCGGAGGCGTTGGCGAGGGACATGAAAAAAATCAGGACGCATGGCAGGAGAATCACAAGATATGCGACCGGGTAGAGCATGTGTGCGCGAATGACGACGCCAACGAGAGCCACGAAGGCCACGAGCGCGATTCCCGCCCATTTCGCCCAAGCAGGATACTTGGAGGAGTAAAGCAGATAACCGATAACGAGCGCTCCGGATGGCAGAAATATTATGAAATAGAGAGCCGAAGACCTCACCAATTCGACGACATCTGCGTAGGCCGCAAACAGAATCGCCAGAGTACAAACGATTGCCAGGAGCCAGAACCAATCGAGATTCCCGAACTGCGGACGACGAAGCTTTAGAGGCGCCCTTTCCCAGAGCGAGGAAAGCCCCACACCCACCAGCGCCGCTAGTATGAAAAGGGTCAACGGCAGCATTCTTTCGGGAAAGCGAAAGGTGTCCGCGAAAGGTATCTTCCCGAAAAGGGCCAGGGCCGGAGTTTGCTTTGACAGAACGAAGAGTATCGCATATGCGAAGGTCCCCAACAGACCGATTGCGACCGTTCTCTGCTTCTTAGACCCAAACGCAAAGGGAATAAAGAGAAGGGAAGCGCCGAAATAATATCGGCTCGTGTTTCTGCTCAGGAAATCTTTGAACCACTCGACTGAGAGAGGGCCGGTTTTGCTGACCACCCTCGGAGTCAGCTTTTCGGCCAGGCTGCGCACAGAAGACAAAGACAGTTGCATCGTGGGGAGAAGCTGAACGGAGACCAAGCCCAGCGTCAAGACGAAGGCGAGTCCGATGAGCCCCAATCTGACCGAGACGGCCTTGTAACCATAGCGTGGCCAGGACAAAATCAGTATGAAGACAGAGTAGATGAACGTAATGATGCATATATAGTAAAAGAACTGGGAGAATCCTCCCAGGAAGGAGAGGGCGAGCGATGCCGACAGCGCCGCGCAGGCCCCGAAGCCCGGCCTGTCGAGAAGCCGCTGCGTCAGCCAGAAGATGACCGGCAGCCAGCAGTAGGTCGAACCCAGGCAGTGCGAAAAGCTCTGTTCCAGCACGGCATACCCGAAGAGCACGGAGGCCAATATGATGCCCGGCCATTCGAGTTTCAGATATCGCAGAAAAATCATCATCCCCGCCATACCGATAACGACGTCCAGAAACTGGATGGCCAGCATCGCGCGGGGCACGTCCATCAGAAATATTATCCAGTTGACGGGGTACAAGAGTCCCAATCCCATGTGTGCAAAAAAGGGACGGCCAACCGCCTGGTAGGGAGTCCACAGTGGAAACGACCCTGCCAGGATGCTCTCTCTTGCAAAAATAAAGTGGGGCAGATATTGGGAATATTGATCGATGTTCCCCATCATCTCGATGGGGGAATCGCCCGCTTTCTTTATATGATAGAACGCGTTTGCCAGAAAGACGAGAATAACGATTGCGAGCATGCAGGATGTGAGCGCCCGCTTCAACTCTTTGCTCCTCTTCTCAACACTCCGGTCAGAGAAAGAGAAAGAATAAGCAAAAGGCTGCACACAGAGACGGCGATTCCCCAACGCAGGCTGGCAGGCTGATATCGGAAGACGACCGTGTGGTTACCCGGCTCAACCTCCACCGCTCTGAAAAGAGAGTTTGCTCGCCAGATGGGCTTCCGCACGCCGTCCACCGAGGCGGTCCAGCCCGGATAGTAGCTGTCGGTAAGGACGACGAGGGCCGGGTCTTCGGCCTCGACGTGCAGTTCAACCTCGTTGAGCCCGTACTTTTCAATTCGCGCCAGGCCAGGGTTGGAGGGCAGGGCCGTTGGAGGAAAGGATGGCGCGCCGCCTTCGAGCACAACTGACGAATCCAGCTTAGAGATGTTCCACTTGATTGCCTGCAGGCTCTCTTCCTCGCTGTGGGTGGTTATGTAATTGTTGACCAGGTATGCGCGGGGCAGAGCGAATTTGTTCTCGTATACGTAAAACTCCGATCCTGCATCATCACCGCCATGAATCGATTTCCAGGCATACTGGTTCTCGTCGATAATTTCATTCATGTCGGACTCATAGGTGATAAAGTAGCGCAGGGAAGTCAACCCGATCATCCGTGCCTGCCGCAGGAACAACTCAATGAAGGGGCTGGCGATGACGCCATGAAATGTGGACACACGCGTGACCTGGTCGAACTCTTTGGGACCCATCATGAACCGGACATAGTTGTGCCACCTGCTCAACGTGAACGTTTCGTAACTGTTGATACTGTAAAATTGAAACATGCTTCCCACATCGGGATTGTAGAAGCCGAAGCCGTGGGGAATGAGGAGCACGCGACTGTACCCTTCGTGTTCTTTCGTCCAACTCAGTTGCTTGTCGAATAGGCCTGTGGTGCCGGTCGCGCTCGTGGCGGGGACCGTCGCCACGATGTTCCTGTAAGGAACTACATCCAGCAGGATCAGCGCGGCGACGGCCCACACACCGACCTTTTTCACCTGAGGAGTCAGTCTAGAGGCGTAGAATAGCAGGATAAAGACGCCCAGGACGCACAACGAGAGAATAAGAGGATACAGAAGGGACTGAGCCGACAGCTCGTAAGAGATGAAATATATGGAACACACAACGAAAAGCGCATAGACAACCGACAGCGACCAAAACCGATCCAAGCGATTCGTTTCCGGGTCCCGCAGCCTCAGAGGCGCCCGCTCCCAGAGAGAGGAAAGGCCGATACCTGCGAGAGCGGCAATCATGAACTGACCCACATCTATCATCCGCACGTTCCAGCGGAACGAATCTGCGAGGGGTACCTTGCGGAATATGGCAAGCGCCGCCACCTGCTTCGACAAAACAAAAAGAATCGTATAACATAAAGCCGCCGTTAAGCAGATCACGGCCGGCCTGTGCTTTCGCGACCCCAGCGCGAGGGGGATGAGCAGGAGCGAGCTGCCGAAATAGTAAAGGTTTTCCGACCTGTCCAGATAGCTCCTCAACATCCCAATGACGGAAAATTCGCGGATGAAAGGGTCTCCCCCGGCCAGCTTCTCGGACAGGCTGCGGATGGAGGACAGGGACAGCTCCAGCGTCGGGAAAAGCTGTATAGAGGCCAGGCCCACCGTCAGTAAGATGGCAAGAGCAAACAGGCCCGACCTGAGCAGGCCGGCCTTGATATCGTTCCGAACCGGCGGACAAAGCATCATGAAAAGGTAATAGATGAGCGCGACAATCACGATATAGTAAAAATGCTGAGTGTTTCCGCCCAGGAAACAGAGCGTCAGAGCACCCGCCAAAATCCCGCAGGCCCCGAAGCTCGACCTGTCGAAAAGCCGATGTGTCAGGTATATGACGAACGGCAGCCAGCAATAGGTGGAACCGGTGGAAAGATGGAAAGTCTTCCACAACACTGAGTAGCCGAAAAGTGCAGCGGCCGGGACGACCGCCGCCCAGTCAACTTTCAGGTATCGGAGATATATCAGCGTTCCCACTATGCCGATGGTCACATTCAGAAACTGGATTACCAACATCGCGCGTGGCACGTCCATGATGAATATCACCCAGTTGACAGGGTAAAGCAGCCCGGATTGTATCGCGGCAAAGAAAGGTGTGCCCAGCGCCTGATAGGGGGTCCACAGCGGCAACGACCCCGCAAGGACGCTGTGCCTGGCAAAGGTCAGGTAGGGGAGAAAATAGTCGTACAAGTCAACGTTCAGGTGGGTAGGGACAGGAACCGGTCCCGCTATTTTTATGTGATACAGCGCATTTGCCAAAAAGCAGAAGATTCCGGCCAGAACGAGAACGAACGTGAGAAGACGTTTCATCTTTCTACCAGCACCGGAATGAAAGAGTGAGGTTCGTGGGGCTCCGAAGCAAAATCGAGACTCGGAAAAGAGTCGGTCTTTTATTCTTCTTCGATACGATTGGGATTTCGTCTCTTCTTCAGCGATTCATCAAAAGAAAACGGCTGACTGCCTGCTATGCATAATTACGCCCAAGTATATCCGGTACGTTTCCTCCAAGTCAAGATGAGTGCGGAGTCGGACCCGAAAAACCGTACCATCTTTGCGTCGGAGCAGGTTGCTTTTGGAATCTTTCCTGTGCTATGATTCTCGCGAATTCGCGCTTTTCTGCCGCAAACATATCTGGAAAGAGCCCAAATGAATCATGGCCACACCGACCTATCCATAGTCATACCAACCCGAAACGATGAGGGCCTGATCGGCGGCGTGCTCGACCGCGTCCGGAAAGCGGCGGGGAGCCTGGGATGTTCATTCGAAATAATTGTCGTCGACGCGGGCTCCAGCGACGGAACCAGACAGGTTGCCGAGAACAGGGGCGCAAAGGTGCTGCACCTCCCCTTTCGTCCGCCTTACGGAGACATCCTGAAAAAGGCCCTGCAAGAGGCCCGGGGAACCTATGTCATCTCGCTGGACGCCGACCTGCTGGCCGATTATCGCATCATCACGCAATTCTGGGAGCAGAGAAACCGGAGCGAACTCGTCATCGGCTCTCGTTACATCGCCGGAGGGTCCGCTCGAATGCCGTTCCTCCGGAAGCTGTTGAGTCCCATGCTGAACAATTTCTACCGGGTCTTCTTTTCGCTTCCGATAAGAGACATTTCCTCCGGGTTCCGGATGTACCACACAAAAATCTTCGAAGACGTTCGACTCGACTCGAGCGATTACAGCATCCTCATCGAATCTATTCTCAAGGCCTATGCCAACGGATGGATTATCGAGGAGGTTCCGCTGCGCTTCGAGCCTGAGAGGTTCGGCAATTCCACCAAGCGGGCCTTCACGTTTTTGCTGACGTATCTGAGATCCCTTTTTCGAATGTGGCAGCTTCGCAACAGCGTCTTCTCGGCCGATTATGACGAGCGGGCCTACAACAGCATCATCCCCCTGCAACGTTACTGGCAGCGAACTCGCTATCGCATCATCATGTCGTTCGTCGAACGGGGAAGCGGAATTCTCGACATCGGCTGCGGGTCGAGCCGTATCATCCAGCAACTGCACGGAGCGGTGGGTCTCGATATCTCGCTTAAGAAACTTCGTTACCTTCGAGGGAAGGGCATTCGTCTGGCCAAGGCCGATATCAACCAGCTTCCTTTCAAGCGGAGCAGTTTTTCCCTGGTTATCTGTTCGCAGGTGATCGAACACGTCCCGCCCGTGCCGGAAATCTACAGTGAGATCAACCGCGTCATGCAATCCGGCGGCAAGCTCGTGATCGGAACGCCCGATTATGGCCGCGTTAGCTGGCGGGTGATCGAGTATTTTTACGGGAAATTGCTGCCCGGAGCCTATGCGGAGCAGCACATCACTCACTATACCCGGGAATCCCTGGAGCAAATTCTTCGTGAAAACGGATTCAAGATCTTGGAGCGACGCTACGTCGGAGGGTCGGAGCTCATCATCAAGGCGGAGAAGGTGAAGGATGTGTAGCGCGCTTGCCCCCGAATCCAACGCGCGCGCTTATCGTGCTGACATCCTGATAGCGCTCATCCTGGCGGCCGCGAACCTGTTGATGCTCACCGTCTGCTGGAAGATCCAGGGCGTTCAGGCCGACGAGTCCACGTATATTTACGGCGCTCTGGAGATGCTCAAGGGTAGGTTGATCTATCGGGATTTCTGGGTCTTCTATCCTCCCGGCATCTTCTTCCTCGCCATCGGCGCCTTTACACTGCTGGGGAAGAGCCTCTTCGCCGTGCGGCTGGTTCTCATAGCGGGCGCCTGCGTGACAACGGGGGTGCTCTATTTGTTGGGGCGTCGTTTCATGCCGAGACTGCCGTCGGCGGTCGCGTCCATCCTTTTCATAGTAGCGGGCGTCAACCTCTGGCCGGTGTTCGGTCACCACTGGAACAGCACGTTTGCCCTCGTTTGCAGCGCTTACTTCATGGTGCTTTTCCTCGAACGGCCCCGCAACGGCTTTCTCGTCCTGAGCGGATTGTTCGCCGGAGCCACCCTCTTGCTCCAGTTGCACAAGGGGGTTCCGCTGGTGGCCGCGAGCTTAGCGATATTGCTTGCAAGAAACCTGGCCGATAGAAGCTCGGCCCCTCAGCCGTCCAAACCCTTTGTAAAAGCCGCCATGGTGTTCTTACTCTGCTCCTTGATTCCGGTTGGCATGGCTGCGGTGTACCTGTTGAGTAACGGAGTGTTGCAACAGGCGGTGGCCGCGGTCATCATTTTCCCTTACAGGCATCTTGCGGGAGTGGGCAACCCGGATTATGGGGTTCCCTACGGCGCCTTCTCCCTAGATCTGCTGAGCTCTCTCATGAAATTTCTGAAAGTCCCGGGAATCACGCCGGTATCCGTTCGAGTCGTGGCTGCTGTAATTACGCTGATAGCTCCTCTTTCCGCTTTGCTCGTCCCCGGGATTTTACTGATACGGAGAAAGCGGTTCACTCAGGGAACATTCGAAGTCCCGCTCTTCGTGTGCTTCGCTTCGCTCGCCTGTCTGGCCGCTTCCGTCTCGAGGCCGGATTTTCATCACCTCCTGACCGCCGTGCCGATGGGGTACTTGACTCTCGCCTTCGTTGTGTACTCGATTGCCTTGCCTCGAACCGGCGGCGCACGCTCCCGACTGGCAAGCGCCGTCGTCGCCGCTGTTTTCGCTGCGCTATTGGCGCCGACGTTGTGGGTGGGCGCCGGAACATTTCTCTACGGCATGCATGTCGAGAAGCTCTCCCTGGATTCGCCGCTCGGCTTCATGGCCTCGACGTCGGAAGGGGGATCGGGACCCTTGCTGCTTTCCCCTTATGAATCGCTGATAGCTTTCATCAAGATGAATACGGAGCCGGGCGAGCGAATTTTCGTGATGCCGTCATCACCGTTTCTGTATTATCTGACGGATAGAGAGAGCGCGGCGCGGTTTCCGATGCTCATGTCCAGCATGAACGACGCGGAGCAGATGGCGGAAATCATCGCGGACCTCGAGCGGGACCGGACGCGTTGGGTGATCCTCGACCCGGCCGCATCGTGGAGACAGTTCAAGGTGGCGCTTCCCTATGCCGACGAGAGAGAGTTTCGCGAGAATCCGCTTTTGCGATACATCCACGAACATTACAGGAAAGTCGCGGATTACGGCGGGTTTGAGGTGATGGAGCGGTTCGAGGACAACCCCGCACGCTGACGAACCGACTCGTAAAGGAGAACGGCGGCGGCCACGCTGGCGTTGAGCGAAGAGATTTTTCCCCCCATGGGGATGCGCGCCGTCAGCTCGCACTTGCGCCGAACGAGCGACCTGAGACCCGTCCCTTCGCTCCCTATGACGAGCGCCGTTGGCAGCTTGAAGTCGATCTCGTACATCGTCGTATCGGCGTCGCCCGCCGCGCCCACCGTTTGGATGCCGTTTTCCTTGAGCCTGTCAACAGTCGTCGCGATGTTGGCCACTCTCGCCACCGGAACGTATTGCGCGGCGCCGGCTGACTGTTTGGCGACGACAGGGGTCAGGCCGACCGACCTGTGGCGCGGGATTATCACCCCGCTGACGCCCACCGCCTCGGAGGTCCTCAGTATCGCGCCGAAGTTCTGCGGGTCGGTGATGCCGTCGAGCACGAGTATCAGCGCGGGCTTCCCTTTGGGGTAGAGCTCGATGAGTTCGTCTGCGTCGGCGTAGCTCACGGGAGCCACCGAGGCGACCACTCCCTGGTGTGCGGCCTCGGGGGCGTATCTCTCGAGCGCTCGTCTGGGCAAGGTCTTCGTGACGACCCTGTGGCGTCGGGCCAACTCGCGGATTTCATTCGTCGTTCGCCCTCGGCTGCCTTCCGCGATGAAAAGCTTGCTCACGCGGTCCGGCGACGAACGCAGCACCTCCAGGACCGCGCGCCGCCCGTAGATGTGTCCCGATTCCTCCATGCATTCGCTTTCTATGTTGCCGGATCTGCCTTTTCCGACAACTCTACCCTTTCGTGGCGCAAAAAATCAAGAAGCGGGGCGGGGAGGTCTCCGTTGCGTGCCGATTTCGCCTCTGAGGCGAGCGGAGAGGTGGGAGTGGCGGTGTTGGATTCGAGCGTTCTTGATCGCCGTCGACAGAGCGTTCAAGGAACCGACCAACACGACCAGTTCCTTCGCACGGGTGACCGCGGTGTAGATGAGGTTGCGTTGAAGGAGCACATAGTGTTGCGTGATGACCGGCACGACCACGGCTCGATACTCCGACCCCTGAGACTTGTGAACTGAGATGGCGTAGGCAAGCTCGAGTTCGTCGAGCTCCGAAAATTCGTACACGACGACCCGACCGTCGAAATCGACGGTCACCTGTTGCGAGTCATTGTCTATCGAATGAATCAGCCCGAGGTCGCCATTGAAAACCTCCTTTTCGTAGTTGTTTCTTATCTGCATCACCTTGTCCCGCAGCCTGAATTTCCGGGAACCGAGCGCGAGTTCCCGGCCCGAAGGATTGAGCAGCCGCTGGAGCCTCGAATTCAGGTCGGAAACCCCTGCGGGTCCCTTGTGCATCGGGCTCAGAACCTGCACGTCGAGCACCGGGTCCATCTTGAACGCGCTCGGGATGCGGCTCGTGACGAGCGTTTCAATAGTGGAGGCGACCTCTTCCGGACTTAGCCTCTCGATGAAGTGAAAATCGCTCTTGCGGGTTTCCTCTCCCCGTGAGGTGAGCGGTTCCTGCCCCCGGTTAATCCTGTGGGCGTTGCGGATGATGAGGCTGCCCTCGGCCTGTCGAAAGATCTCGGTGAGCCTCACCACGTCGGCGAATCCGGATTCGAGCAAGTCTCTGAGCACATTGCCCGGACCGACCGAGGGGAGCTGGTCGGCGTCGCCAACGAAGATGATGCTCGCCTCCGGCGGCATCGCCTTGAGCAGGTGGTACAGGAGAACGATGTCGAGCATGGAGGTCTCGTCTATGATGAGAAGGTCGCAATCAAGCGGGTGGTTCTGATCTCGCTGGAAATTCATCTTGGCCGGACTGAATTCGAGCAGTCGGTGAATGGTGCTGGCCCGGATGCCGGCGGTTTCCTCCATTCTTTTCGCCGCCCTGCCCGTGGGAGCGGCAAGCTGCACCCGCTGTTTCTTCGCGCCGAATATCTCGACCAGCGCCCGTATCAGAGTCGTCTTGCCCGTGCCCGGCCCTCCCGTGATGACGAGCAGCTTGCTGTCAACCGCCTTGTGTATCGCTTCGCGCTGACCTTGATTGAGCGTAATGCCCCGTCGTTTTTCAAACCATTTCGATGCCTTTTCGGCGCTGATTGACGGCAGCAGTTTGAGCGAACTGCGCAGGCTTCTGAGCAAGTCGGCCGCGCCAATCTCAGCCGTGTAGAGGTGGGCAAGATAAACGAATTCATCGCCGTTCGCTTTCTCGAGCGTGATCTTTCTTTCGTTCGCAAGTGCCACTACGGCGTCGTCGATGATGGAGCGGGGAAGCTCCAACATTTCCTCACACTTCTCGATGAGCGAGTCCATGGGGAAGCACACATTGCCCTCGCCGGCTCTCTCTCCCAGTACGTGAAGCGCCGCCGCCGCGGCACGCGCGGGCGAGTCGTGCGGGATGCCCATCCGCCGCGCGATCGAGTCGGCCTGTTTAAAGCCGATGCCGTGAATGTCGTACGTCAGGCGGTACGGGTCTTCGCGGACGAGGCGGCTCGCATCAGCACCGTATTGCTTGATTATCTTGGTCGCGTAAGCAGGGGTGATGCCGTGTGCCTGGAGCGAAATCATCGTCTCGCGCAGGTCTTTGTGCTGTCCCCAGCCGGAAACGATTTTCTCCAGCGTTTTCCGGCCTATGCCCTGAACCTCCCGAAGGCGTTTCGGCTCCTCGTCGATCACGCGGAGCGTGTCCGCGCCGAAGCGTGCGACAATCCGCTCGGCCGTCACGGGCCCTATTCCCTTTATCATGCCGGAGGCAAGGTATTTTTCGATGCCCTCGGCCGAGGAAGGCGGGATTATATCGCACTGCGCTACCCTGAACTGCGGGCCGAACTTGGGGTTTTCCTCCCATGTTCCGTGCGCGCGTACATGTTCGCCCTCGCGGGCGTCGGCCAGATGTCCGACAACCGTCACCGGCTGGGCACCGTGTCCGGGAATCAAGCGGGCGACCGTGTAGCCGTTTTCTTCGTTAAAGAAGACGATCTTCTCGATCGTGCCTTCGACGATGTGGCTGCTTTCCGTTGTCATCGATTTGTTGTTGATTGTGCCGGGCCTCGGTTTGTCTAATTCGGCCGTCCAGGTCGGTTCATTATATGACAAGAGCAACGGGCGTTCAAATTAGGCCCGGCCCGGCGTAGTTTTTGACTTTGGCCGGGGCTATCGAATATCATGGGGCGCGGTCGCCGTGCGGCGAAGCGGTAGGAAGAGCTTCGAAGAGATAGCGAAGATATGAACGAACCTGGCGAGAGCAGGTCTAGACTATTTGACCGGCGCGACGCGATTGTGGTCGCCGTGCTTGTGGCAGTGATTCTTCTGTATTTCCGGTCACTCCTGTGGACGGACAGTTTTATTTACGGGGAGTTGGACATACGCCGCCATTTCTATCTCTTCAAGAAGGTCTCTTACGAACTCATGCGGGGGGGCGAACTGCCGCTTTGGATACCGTACCTGTATTGCGGCATGCCGCTGCTTGCCGCCCTGCAGGTGACGCCGTTTTACCCGCCCGATCTCGCGTTCATGCTTGCGAGGGTTCCTCTGAATATGGCGTTCAACTGGGACCTGCTGGCGCATCTCGTTGCCGCTCAAGTGTTTTCGTTTCTCTTCTTCAGGCGGCTGCTTCGCCGGCGTGTGGCGGCGGTGTTCTGTTCCATGTGGTTTTGGAACGCGTTTTTCCTGGGCTCGGTCATCATCGGGGATGCGCTGAACATAAGGGCGATGCTTCTCGTGCCGGCCGTTTTCTATTTCACCGAGGCGGGCCTGGGGGAGGGAGGCCGCCCGCGTCATTTTCTGTTTGGGGCATTAGCCCTATCCATGCAAATGCTGTGTGGCGGGCTGCAGTTCACGTTTTACACGATGGTGGCCATAACGGCCTATGCCGCGTTCCTGCTCGTGGCTCGCGCGCGCCGGGGAGATGAAGTCGCAAGGCCCCTCGTCTGGTTTGGGGTGCTCATCATAGTTGCGCTTGCGATGGCGTCCGTGCAGTTGCTTCCCCAATGGGAATACAGTCGTCTGAGCGTGAGGGCCACCGGGATTCCGTGGTTTAAGGTGTGGGCGCTGAAACCTTACCAACTGGTTGACTACATCGTGCCCATGTTCGAGGGCGAGGGCACGGCGCACGGCTACTTCGGGATTGTGGCCATCGTTCTGGCCGCATACTCTCTTCCGTTTTGGAAGGACTCCCGAAAATATTTCTTCCTGGCCTTGGGAGCGGTCTCCATAATCTACTCGCTTGGAGGGAACACGGTCATATCATCCTACCTGGCCGGTCTCCCTCTTGTGAGAGGTTTCAGGGGTCCGTTCAGGGCCGCGATACTGTTCAATCTGTCCGTGTTCGTATTGGCTGGGGGCGCCTTGGTCAGCGTTTCGGATTCCGATGGCGGCCGCCCGAGGGGGCGACGTCTAATCAGTTTCGGCATAGTGAGCATCCTGCTCGTAGGTGGATTCATTGCGGCGGCATTATTTTCGCGCAGCTATTCTGATGCGGCCAGGAAGGGCATTGTGAGTTCCGCCGTGTTTCTGGCGCTGTCCATTCCGGCCGCATTCGTCCTTTTCTTCTCCAGCCGGCTCAGGACTGTCGGTTCACTGGCGCTTATCGCATTGCTTGCGGGCGACATTGTCGTTAACTATGGGAACTCCTACTCTCCCACGTCTCTGTCCACAGTGACCGAGAAGGACTGGGTCGTCGACCGTTTGAAGGAAGACAACTCCACGTCGAGAATCGCCGTTTACAATACGCCGCATGCGAACTATTTCGGGCTGTTCGGGATAGAATCAGCCAACGGGCATCATCCCTTTCCGACGGCACGCTGCGCGCGGTTTCTTCCGCTGCTGAAGAAACCCGCGATAGCCTCTCTCGCCGGGGTGAAGCACAACGTGATCTATGCGCTTGACGAGCGAGGCGTCCCCTATAATCCGCCCGTCAAACGCCCCGACCAGGCGTTTATCCAGACGTTGCCGCTTGCGCCGCTGCCCCGGGCGTTTCTTGTGGGCAAGTACAGAGTCTTGCCGCCGGAGCAGGTTCTGAGTGTGATGCAGGAGCGCGAATTTGACCCGAGCAGGGAGGTGCTCCTTGAAGAAGCGCCCGTCGGTCTCGGGCCACCCGTCGAGCTTCCGACAGAGGGTGTGGTGACCATCAGGTCGCGCACAGGAAATGAGATTATTCTCGATACGGCGTGTGAACATGAGGCGGTGCTGGTGTTGTGTGAGTCCTACTATCCCGGATGGCGGGCGGAAGTTGACGGAAAAGCGGCGCAGTTGCTGACGGCGGACTACGTGTTTCGCGCCGTACCTCTTGCAGAAGGCAGGCATGAGGTGGTCTTCAGGCTCAGGCCGATGAGCTTCATTGTTGGTACAGTGATCTCGTGTATGGGGATCGCCGCCTGGCTAGTGTGGGCGTTCCTCTTGTGCATAAGGAGAAGCTGCTGAAACCTGAGCGAGGAAATCCCCCAGGTCAGACGCCAGTGAAGTCTCGGGAGGGGATTGATAGCGCAGGTAGACCTCACATGTCTTGCAATCGGGCCTCCGCGTGTTTGAACTAGATGGGCCTTCAAAGTGGGATACCCAGCACGGGGCAGCCGGCTGCCAGGCTGACTCATCAGTGTGTTTCGAGCATCTGCTGAACGCCTCGGTGGGCAGTATTATGGAGAAAACGGTTCCCTTGGACTCCTCGCTGTACACGGCCGTAAATCCGTGATGCTGCTCTATTATTGAGTAGTTGATGGACAATCCCAGGCCGGTTCCCTTGCCCGGGGCTTTGGTTGTGAAGAAGGGATTGAAAATGTTGTCCATAATATCGGCCGGTATCCCTCGGCCGGTGTCCATCACCAGAATCTGCACATAGCGTCCGTCGGCCGCCGGGGCCGCCCTTATCTTGACCCAGCCTCCGCCCTTTTCATCCATGGCGTCTTTGGCATTTGTGAGAAAGTTGAGGAACACCTGATGAAGCTGGTTGGCATCCCCGTACACGCGGGGCAGGTCATCCTCGCTTTCGGCGATGATTTCGATCCGGTGCTGTCGGAATTGTTCGCTGATGAGGATGAACGAATCGCGGATAGGCTGGCGGATGTCCAGGAAGCCGTATTCGAACTTCGATTGTCGCGCGAGGTTCCACATCGTTTCCGTAATTTCCTTCATGCGCGATGCTTGTCTATCGATTTGAAGCAGGCGGGGTCTGAGAATGCTGTCCTCGGGGACCATGCTGAGAAGGAGCTGGGCGTAGCCCTTGATTCCGGCGAGCGGTTGGTTGAGCTCGTGCGCCACGCCGGCGCCGAACTCGCCCATCGCCGCCATCTTGCCGGCCTGAATCAGCTGAGCCTGAGCCTTTCGGAGCTCTGCGTTGGCGAGTTCGAGCTCTTCGTTTGCGCGTTTGAGCTCGTGCGTCCTTTCGCGCACCCGTTCCTCGAGCGTGTGACTGTGTTCCTTCAATTCCGCGTGGTATTTTTGCAGGTCCACCGCCATCTGGTTGAAACTGGCCGCGAGTTCTCCTATTTCATCGGTTGTGGTCGCGACGACACGCTGCGATAGGTCGCCCGCAGCAATCTTTTTGGTGCCCTCGGCGAGTTGTCGGATGGGTTTCACCGTGAGCCTCACCAGTGGAACGGTTATCAGGATGCCTGCAAGTGCGACCGCCATGGCGATAGCGATGATTATCTGTTGAATTCTCTGGAGCTCGCGGAACGGCCTGGCGCTTGAGAGTATGGCTCTGACTGTCCCTATTTGAACGTTTTCGCCCCTGTCCTCGGCCGAGGCGTCGCCGCCAAACATGAGACCTACTTCCTCTCTGTCGCGGTCGACGCGACGAGTGGTTATGGGAACGGAAAAGTCAAAAAGCTGAACGTCGTTTCCCCGGAGCCGGTACTGTGTCATGTGCATGCCGTCCGGTTCCGAGACCTCTCTGATGGGCTCCGCAAATCGGCTCTGCGCCGGGTCGGCAAATTTCGGATCGGTAGCCATATGGGCGAGCACCCTGCCTTCATTGGATTTTATCTCAGCGCTGACGACATCCGAATCTTCGGCCAGCAGCTTGACGAGCAGGTTTAAGTGTTGAGTGTCGGAGAAGAGAACGCCCGATTCGCTGTTGTGCGCAAGATTGATCGTCATGGAGCGTCCCCTTGTCTCGAGTTCAGCGGCTTCCTGCGCTTTGATTGCGTTATAATAGTATGCGCTCAGAATTATGGTTGTGCAGGATACGACGGCGGCTATGAGGGTGATGTACTTGACCTGCAGCGTAACACGCGGTTTCTTCATCGCTCTACCTGTCTACCGTCTCGCTATTCGAAAATCTGCGAAGCCTCGTCAATCACGTTCTGGGGGATTTTGAGCCTGATGTGGTTTGCAACACGCAAGTTTAGTGCCATTTCCACCTCTCGCGGTGTTGCGACGGCAATATTTCCTGGCTCTGCGCTGTCGAGTATTTGGAGGGATATTTCGCCCGCGAGTCGGCCATTGTCGCGGTAATCGGCGGTCAGCGCGACAAGGGCTCCGGCCCTGACAAACCCGTTATGGGGACCCATGAAGGGTATTCCCCTGTGAACCACCTGTTCGATGATGTATCTTGTGGAAGGTCGTGTGAAGACTTTGCCATCGGCGACCGACCAGAGCGCGTCAATCTTCTGCTTTTCAAGCCTGCTGAGCGCATCCGGCACGTCGCTCTCGGAGGTCACCGGTTCGGCGAGCAACTGTATGTTCATCGATTTGGCCACTCGCTTTGCTTCCTCGATTACGGGAAGCGTTTCCTCGGGGCTGTAGAGGACTCCCACTCGCTTCAAGTTGGGCACGATCTTCGACAGCGTGCGCAACTGGCGTTCGATGGGCACATCCATGGCGGCACCCGTCATGTTGTGGCCCGGCTTCTCCATGCTGGACACGAACGCGCTCGCCACGGGGTATAGCACCATCGAGAACACGATGGGAGTGTCCTTGAATTTTTCGGACATCACGCTCGTCGCACGCGAGCCGACGGTGAGAATCAGGTCGGGCTTGAACTTTCTCGTTTCCTCTATTATTTTCTCTGAATCGTCCACATGTCCTTTGAGGTTGTAGGTGACAATCTTGCATTTGACGCGATGTTTGGACAATACCTCGAAGAATCCATCGAGCGCGACATTGTATTCGGGAAGGTCCCAACTCTTGACGATGGCGACCCTGCATTCGTGTTCCGCGGCCAGGGCGGGCGTGCACAAAGATATCGCCATGGCCAAAGCAAGCACACAGAATGCGGTCATCAACCTAAAGTTTCTTTGGGGCATATCTGCCGTTTCCCCGGTCTCTTAAAAGCGGGCCTTTACCTGAAAAAGCACCAGCCGCTGGAAACGCTCGCCGGTGGGGAACTCCCGGTGCGAATCGTCTAACGCATTCTGGAAAATCAGCGATGCCTCTACGTCTCGTTTTGGGCATTTATAACCAATACGCACGTCCACGCGAGTGTAGTCGTCCAATTCGACCTCTGTCGGGACGGTAGTGGCAGGGTCGAAAAAGCCGAATTCCACATCGTCCACAAAGTTCAAGTCTACCGAGCCGTTTAGGCCGTTTTCCATCTCCGCATAAACCCCAGCGTTGATCTTATGCCGGGGCGATGACTCGATAACATCGCCCTTTTCGTTCAGCTGGAACTGAACGCCGTCGCTCTTAGCCTTGAGTTCCTGATAGGAGTAGTTGAGATATCCCGACAGCCGGTCGGAGACGTGATACTCCAGACTGATCTCCCCTCCGTACGCAACGGCCCTTCCCTCGTTCTCATAATCGAAAACGAAAGGAGGAAAAGGAGAGATTGGCGGCAGGAAGTTGACGTTCCGAAATTCTATGATCTCATCCACGATGTTGTAAAAGGTATCCACTTTGAACTGAAGCTTGTTTTCAAGAAAGCGCGTCTGGTAGCCGAGCTCGAACGAGGTTATCTCTTCCGCATTCAGGTCTCGGTTGCCTGAGGCCATGACGGCTCCCCCGATGTTCAGGTCCAGAAAGGATTCGACAAACGAAGGGTTCCGAAACGCGCGTGCAACCGATGCTCTAAAGACATGGTCGGGCCACGGCTGATAGACGAGGCTGGCGCGGGGCGAGAAATGGACTCCCGTGAGCGGATGCGAATCGACGCGGAACCCCGCCGTGAGCGTCATGTCTTCCAACATCCTGTATTGGTCCTGAACGAATATGGAGAAGAGGTCTTCCTGCTCGTCATCGCCGATGATCTCGTGGGACGTCACACGATTGTGTCTGTAGTTGGCCCCCCAAGTGACCGTGTGTTTTTCCCACGGCTCGAACGTATTCTGCATCTCGACGTCGAATACGTTGTTGATGATCGATCGCTCTTCATTATCCGGGGCGACAACGTCGATATCGACAAGATTGTAAAAAGCTTGAAATTTCCAGTTCTCATAATCGTAGTTCAGCTTGGCGTATCCGAATGTCCCCTCGCGATCGAATCGTGAAACCCGCGTCAGCGTGTTTCCGTCGCCTTCATTCACACCGGTCGAAAAGTAAATACGGCTCTCCGGGTCGAATTCGTACTTAATCAGAGCGTTGCCTTTGAACATTTCATGGTCGTTATCGTCCCTGTCATCGAAGGAGTTTGCTTCGTCCCAACTTGCGACAACTTTGTAGCTCCACTGATTGATTACATCGGCATGCATAAATGTCCAGATGTAAGTATCGAACTCCCCGCCGGTCGCAGACAGGGTTGTTCCCTTCGCCTCCTCGGGCGTTTTAGTGATTATGTTGATCACACCCGAGAATGCGTTGGCTCCGTACAGAGCCGAGCCGGGACCGCGGATGATCTCGATGCGGTCGATCTCCTCAAGGACGATCGGCAAGTCATCCCATACGACGATCCCAAAGAAATCCACGTAGGCCGAACGCCCGTCAATGAGAAGCAGTATGTCATTGTTATTGGATTCGTTGAAGCCTCGCGCGGAGATCTGAGCGTCGGATGGAGTGATCCTCAAAACATCCAGCCCGGGGACCCTTCTCAAGATGTCGGCTATGTTGGTGGCCCCGGCGCGCCGAATGTCTTCTGCCGTGATGATGCTGATGGATGATGGCGATTCGGTGATCGGCTGCTCGCGCTTGGCCGCGCTGATGACTATGGGAACTTCTTCAAAAAGGAGCAGTTCCCTCTTGGGATAGGCTTCCTCGGTCGATTCGGACGTTTGAGCTTCGGGTTGGTCGCCGTGAAGAGTCGCTGCATATGTCAGTGAGCTGCAGATTGTCGCTGCGATTGCTAACGCAAGAAAGAAAACTGTAGTGTTTGGTCCGCCTGTCGCCCTCACCCGCCTCCTCCTTGTTTGTCGTCGCCTCTGCGCTCCGAGGCAAAGAATCTCTCACCCCTGCACCGAACCCGCCACCTGCTTGGATATCAAGACCTTACACATTTTATAATAGATTGGTTCCACCTGTCAATTTCGTTCTTGCGATGTGAGCAAAGAGGCGTTTTCGTGGCTGAATATCTCTTGCAGGAATCATGAAATGGGGGTGAGCGAGGGAATGCTTACTCGGGCTTGGGCATATCGATGGTGAACTCATGCTTGGTGTAAATCTGCAGCAGTTTGACGGTTCTCGCCTCGGCGTCTATGTCCACAACCTTGAAATTCTTGACCGTGTCTCCCTCTTTCACATACACGGGCTGATTGGTCTGGGGCAACTGGATTATAGCATATAGCGTATGGCCCAGCATATTGATGCCGCGAAGCTTCAGGGTAGGCGTTTCAATGTACAGCGATATCTGGTTAAGCAGACGACGCGCCCGGGCGTTGGTCGGGTCTATTCGCAGAGAAAGGCGAACGTTCTCGAGAGCATCATAGTAGCGCTTGCTGATAAAAAGCTCGTCGGCACGGGCCAGGAGCTCGTTATTCGTTCGCATAAGAAGATTCGACGCCCTCGTGTCGGACGGGTTTATCTTGATGACTTCCTTGGCTTTTGTTATCAGCTGTGAATATTCCTTTTTTCTGAAATGAACCTGCGCCTCGGCCAAGAGACGCTCTCCGATGCGCAATAAGAGTTCCTGGGCATCTTTGTGTTCGGGCCTGTGTTTGAGCACAAGCCTGGCATCGGCCAGAGCGGCCTCGATTTCACCTGCATCGAACTCCCTGTTCGCCCTCTGGGTGGTGGCGTCCGTGGCAAGATCAATGAGGCTGCGTGCGCGTTCGTCTTCCGGATCCATCTGCGAGACCGCCACGGCTGTGGCCAGCGCCGCCTTGTAGTCTCCGACCAGAAACTGCGCGTGCCCCTCGTCCAACATGTCTGCCTTTTCCTTTTGGGCTTTCACGGAACTCCAGAGCCTGTGAAACGGAGAGCCTCGACCGGAGGAAAAGACTGCACGGAAATCTATCTTGTACAGCCGATAGTCAGCGATAAAATAGCCGGCCACTGCCACGGCCACGCACACAAACAGAACTTTCGTCAGGAGTCTCGTAAGCCCGGACGTGCGCGCGGCGAACCATAGCGCCTTGAGCCTCCCGGATATAGGCTTGGCTTTCTCTTCTTCTTTCGCCGCAGGGGCCTCGACGTTCAGCTCTGCAAGTCGCCTTTTTTGGTCGGGTGTGAGCACCATAACGCCTTAGAATAACAAATTTTGGCGAAGATAGTCAAATTCTTTACATCCGAGCACGTTCCTTTAAGACGAGAAACAGGAAGAGGCGAGAGTTGGATGAAGTCCCTCCGAAGTTGTATAATCGGAGGCCGGACGCGTCATCTGTCGTTCCGGATTTGGCGCGTGAGATTGAAGAACGAGCCGTGTGACACGGGAGGCTAGAGTGGTCTATGAGAGCGGGAGGCTGAGGGCTATTTCGTTTCCCCTGGGAGGGATCGGTGCCGGGCAGGTGGCACTATGCGGCGATGGCGGGCTCAGGCAATGGCAGATTTTCAACAACATCAATCATAATGCGCATGTGCCATTTTCATTCTTTGGAATTTATGCCAGGCAGGCGGGCTCACGGTCTGTGTCGAGGGTGCTTCAATCAATGGCCAGATACGACGACGCATTCGAGCCGGCGCCTTCGGTGACCGATCATGAGGTGCCGCGTTCGTCCCGGCTCCTGCTCGAAAAACTCCCCGGCACAGAGAGCATCACGTTTGTTGGGAAATACCCGATTGCCGAGATCGCATACTCGCTCCCCGAGTTGCCGGTCCGTGTATCGCTCGTGGCATATTCTCCTTTTGTGCCACTCGACCCGGACGACTCCGGTTTGCCGGTGGTCATTTTCCATTTCAGGATCGTCAATCCGACTGACAAGGAATTAACCGCGTCGGTCCTCATGAGTCAACAGAATGCCGTCGGCTGGGACGACTCCATCGAGATAGACAGCATCTGCCATCCCAGCTACGGCGGCAACCGCAACAGGGTCGTTCGCCGCTCCGAGCTCACTGCAATCGAGTTGACAAATCCCAGCCTGCCCGACGAGCATCCGCGTCACGGCCAGATGCTCATCGCGGCGCTCGAGGAATCGGCGTCGGCGCAGGCTCAGTGGACCAACCTGGAGCGCCTGTGGGCGGACTTTTGCGCCGACGGACGTCTCGACGCTTCGGGCAACGCCAGGCCGAGCCCCCGCGGACGTACCGTCAACGCGGCAATAGCGTGTCCGGTGAGGCTTGCCCCCGGAGCCGAGAAAAGGGTCACGTTCCTCCTTGCATGGTACTTTCCCAACAGATACGTCGATTGGGAGCAGCCGACCCTCGAGCGCGAGGAACACATTCGAAAGAGCCGGCTGTGGCTGGGCAACTTCTACGCATCTCGCTTCGGGTCCGCACTGGAGGTGGCCGAGTATGTCCGTGACAACCTCGGCCGGTTCGACGACATTGCGGAGCGATTCCGAAAGGCGATGCATGATTCCTCGCTGCCCGACTGTCTCATCGACGCCGTTTCCTCCCAGATTTCGGTGGTGCGTTCGCCCACGTGCTTCCGCGCCGGCGACGGACGCTTCTATGGATTCGAGGGATGTCACGGCGCGAGCACCGAGTATCTGGGCACGGCGGGCGGATGCTGTCCGCTCAATTGCACCCACGTGTGGAACTATGCGGCGACCGTCTCGCGCCTGTTCCCCCAGCTTGAACGCTCAATGAGAGAGACGGAATGGCTGTGCCAGCAGCACGAGAGCGGATACCTGCCTCACCGTGTGGTGGTTCCCCTCTATCTCCGGCGGCCGTGGGACCGATGGATAGGAGGGCCGCCCTATCCCGCGCTCGACGGCCTCCTCGGAGCGATCCTCAAGAGCTATAGGGAATTCCGCGCCGGCGGCGATCTGGAATGGCTTGGGTCGTTGTGGAATCACGTTCGTCTGGCGCTCGATCACGTGATGAGCAGGTACGACCGCGGCGACGGGATAATTCAGGGACCCCAGCCCTGCACCTACGACGTCGAGATAGAGGGACCGAACAGTTTTATCGAATCGCTCTACCTCGCCTCGCTGTGTGCCGGAGAGGAAATGGCAAAGGCGGTCGGCGACAAGGAATCTGCAAAGAGGTACCGCGACCGTTTCCGCGAGGGACGCAACATCGCCGACAAATTGCTGTGGGAAGGGGGGTACTACGTTCACAGGTACGACCCCGAGACCGAATCGATTCAGGCCTACGGCCGGGGCTGCCACGCCGACCAATTGTTCGGACAGTGGTGGGCGCATTCGCTGAACCTCGGATATGTTTTTCCTGCCGGTCGAGTGCGCCGCGCGCTTGCGTCGATCGTGAAATACAATTGCCGGAAAGATTTCACCGAACACCAGCAGTTTCCCCGAAAGTATGTCCGCGATGACGAAGCGGGGATGCTCAACTGTACGTGGCCGAAAGGCGGGCGGCCGGAAACGCCGCTGCTTTACTCCGATGAGGTGTGGACGGGCATCGAATATGAGGTCGCGGCCGCGCTTCTTTTCGAAGGCATGGTGGATGACGCCCTTGCGCTCGTCGCCGAGGTGCGCAAGCGTCATGACGGCCGTCTGCGCAGTCCCTGGAACGAGGTCGAGTGCGGCGACCATTACGTGCGCGCGATGAGCAGTTGGATGCTGCTCGAGGCCGCCGCGGGATATGTGCATGACGCTTCGAGAAATCTTATCGGTTTTGGCCCGCGCATATCCCCGGAAGATTTTAGGTGCTTCTTCGCGACCGCGAGCGGGTGGGGCCGCTATTCGCAGCAGGTGAGATGCGACAAGATGACCGCGGCGCTTTCAGTTTCTTGGGGCAAAGTTCTCGTGCGCGAATTGTGGCTAGCATGCGAAGATAAGCGATCGGGCAGGATCAGCGCGAAGCTCGGAACAAAGAGCATTGCCTTCTCCGGAAGAATAAAAGGCGGGCGAGCAACCATTAGGTTCGGGGAAGCGTTCGTGATAGAAAAAGACCAGAGCCTCCGGATAGGTATTGGCTGACATACGGGTCGAAACCGTGGCCGTGAAACTGAGCCGAAACGTCAAAGCGCTCGGATGGGTGAGCTTCCTGACCGATGTCCACAGCGAGGCCATCCTCCCTCTGCTTCCATTGTTCATCACGCAGGTGCTCGGGCTGAACCGAGCCTTCCTCGGATTGATCGAAGGTGTCGCCGACAGCACGGCCAGCCTGCTCAAGGTTGCGTCGGGCTGGTACTCGGACAAGGTGAGCCATCGCAAGAGGCCTGTCGCGGCCGGATACATCCTTTCGACCGCCGCCAAGCCGCTGCTCGCTTTCAGCGGGACGGGCGCACACGTGCTGGGCATCAGGCTTCTCGACAGGACGGGTAAGGGGATTCGCACGGCGCCGCGCGACGCGCTGATCGCCGATTCCGTTTCACCGATTTGGCTGGGGCGCGCATTCGGCTTTCATCGGATGATGGATACCTTTGGCGCCGTGGTGGGAACGCTTCTCGCCTACATCATGCTCAACACCCTCAGTGGGAGCGAGGGCCATCGCATCCGCGTCATCTTTCTGCTGTCAACCGTGTTCGGGGTCATGGCGGTCGCAATCCTTTTCGCGTTCGTCCGCGAGCCCGGGCCGGCAGCGCACGCAGCGTTTTCCGAAACAGATGTCTCACGGCGCAGCGCACAACGCAGCCGGCTGGCGGCCTTTGTCGGCGTCAACACGGTTTTTTATCTGGGCATGTTCAGTTACGCGTTCTTTCTCCTCAGAGCCCAGAGCCTTGGCATCGGCACGCCGACCATTCCGCTGATATATCTTTTCTACAATGTCATCTACGCCCTGGCTTCATCGCCGATGGGAAGGCTGTCCGACTCCATCGGGCGCAAGCCGGTGATTCTGCTGGCGTATTTCTCCTACGCGGCGCTCTGTCTGGGGTTCGCTTTCGCGTGGAGAGCGTGGCAGGCCTGGGCGCTGTTCGCACTTTATGGCATTCATTCCGCGACGGTGAATCCGGCCTCGCGCGCGCTGGTCGCTGGACTTTCCGAGGCTCGCTCGCGCGCCACGGCGCTGGGGATATACCACACCTCGGTCGGGCTGGCGGTGCTGCCGGCGAGCCTGATTGCGGGAATCCTGTGGGACAGATACGGCGCGGCCGTCCCCTTTCTCGTCGCCGGGCTTCTCGCGCTGCTCGCGTCCGGTGCGATGCTCTCGCTGTCGCTCGATGACCATGAGGAGACGCATGGGGGATCGTGACGATTGCGCTACCGCTTACGTTGCCGGGCGCCGTCTCGGAGTCGCCTCGCCTCCCAAGCGGTCCTATGTGACCTCGAAAAACCTGTCTTTGGGAGAATTGCAGACAGGACAGCGGTCGGGAGGCACGCCCACAACCGTATTTCCGCACACGTTACACACAAAGATCGACGCAGCCGCCAGGTCCTTGTCGGAATTCAGCGTCTCGAGAGCCTCATTGTAGAGGTTGTGATGTATTCTCTCGACTGCGAGCGCATTGCTGAACGAAGTGGCCGCTCCCTGATTCTTCTCCTTCTCCGCCTCGGCGAGGAATTTCGGATACATCTCCTGGAACTCGAAACCCTCTCCTTCAATGGCGGCCCGAAGGTTGTCCGCCGTTTCCCTAACGCCCTTCATGACGCGCAGGTGCGCATGCGCGTGAACCGTCTCGGCTGCGGCTGCGGCACGAAACAGCTTCGCGATCTGAGGATAGCCGTCGGACTCCGCTTTTTTTGCGAATGCCAGATACTTCCTGTTCGCTTGGCTCTCTCCGGCGAACGCTTCCTGCAAGTTCTCCGCAGTTGCCATATGACACGCTCCTTTCCAATGCCTGACAAATCGAGGAGACACCTCTCGAACAATCCCCGAGCGAAAATCAATCCCTCTGGGGCCACTCGATATCGTCTCTCTCCTCGACGAAATAGCAAAAACGATCCCATTCAACCTCGCGGTTAGAGATGGGACAGCGCAGCCGGATCTTCCGCTCGGTGACTCCGACTACTTCCCAATCGCCGCCCCGCGGGCCGCCCTCGATGCGTATCTTCTGCCCGGCCTGCAACGCATGAGGCCGAAAGATCGTTACCTTACCTGTCGCCATCGCGCCCGCCCTCCATCCCCGAAATCGTTGCGAGAGGGCCGCTCAATCGACAAGCACCATATCCTCGTTGCAGCACACGAGCGTCCCGGCTCCTTCTTTGGTGACCTTCACTTCCTGACCACAGATTTCACACCGATACGTTTTTCCTTGCTCTGCCATTTTTCTCTCCTCTCAGTTTCAGACAATTCACCTCAAAGACATGTTGCCAATAACGTTGCGGTTACTTCCGCTTTTTTCTCAGGCACTTGCCGCACAACCCCCTCAGCTCGGCATGTTTGCTCTCGACTCGGCCCCATCCTTTGCTTTCAGGCGGCAGCCCCAATTTCGCGAAGGCGGGCCAGTGGATATCCTGCACCTTCTTACACCGAACGCAAACCAGGTGGTTGTGGGGAGAAGGATTCGGGTCGAACCGAGCCTTCTCTCCAAGCGCCTGAAGCCTGGAAATCACCCCGCGACGCTCGAACGTCGCGAGCGTGCGATACACGGTATCGAGGGAAATCGTGGGCATCCTCGTCCGTATCCGCCTGTAGATATCCTCCGCCGACGGATGGTCATCGGCCGCCGCTATCTCACGGAACAGCTCCAGACGCTGATGGGTAAGCCGGATGCCCGATTCCTTGCATACCCGCTTGAACGCCTTGAGCTTAGACTCTGCCGCTTTTCCTCGGCTTCCTCGCATCGCTTTCCGTGTTTGCAGGATATTCAGATATAGACTAATTACTAAGTAAGACTATAACGCAGGTGTCATGGGGTGGCAAGCCCCCGGTTCAGAAAAATACCTCGGACGGCTGTTTTCGATGACTGACGATTTAGACCATTGCCAGGGGTGCTGCGGCTACAGCGGGCGGTAAATGACGAGTACGTCGAGCGCGAGCGCGCAGAGCCAGTGGAGGATGATGCCGTACCATACCGAGCCGGTGCGGGCGGCCAGATGCCCGAGCGCGATACCTGCCGGAATCGCTGCCAGTGCTTCTGCCTGCGACCCTCCCAAATACATGGCGGCATAGGGAACAACCTGCAGGTATATCGCGGCGTCGCCTACTTTCTTCTTGAGCCCGAACAGGAGGAATCCACGGAAGAAAAATTCCCACCCAGCTATGTACAGGAAAAGGCAGGCCTCATAGGCGATGAGCGCGTTTTGGTGTCTTGCGGCCAGAGCGCTTAGCGGATGCACCGCCGAGACGGAGGGGAGCCTGCTGGCATAGACCAGTACGGGAAGGAGCGCGACGAACAGCGCGAGAGAAACAGCGGAGCCCGCCAGCTTTTGACGTCCGAGCGTCAGCCCCCACGCGGAGGGACGTTCATCCCACAGCACACAGCCGAGCACCGCAGGCAGGAGCCCGAGAAGCACAAACGTCGAACCAAAAGAATAGAGGTATCGGTACAGCTCGTTCACGGGGCTCAGCGTGAAGCGACGGGCCAGATAGGCGTCAAAGAAGGCGGGTTGAGCCTGATACTGCTGGATTATG
>CAZSKP010000035.1:0-12267 GCA_964607485.1 uncultured bacterium
GAGTTGACGCCCACAACCCACTCAATCACGGCCGCGTTCACGTTCATACGCCTTCACCTTCCAGCATCGAACCAAATGGCCGGGCCCGATTTCGCGAAGCTCTATGTCCGTCTCCTTGCATTTCTCTTCCATCAGATTGCACCGCGGGTGGAACCGGCAGCCGGCGGGGTACGCCGACGGATCGGGCACGAAGCCCTCGATCGCTTCGAGGCGCTTGCTCTTGTCGCCCAGCTTGGGCAGCGAGCCGAATAGCCCGACCGTGTACGGATGTTTCGGGTTCGCGAACAAGTTTCGGGTCGTCGTGTACTCCATTATCTGGCCGGCATACATCACGGCCACGTCGTCGGCAGTCTCCGCAATCACACCCAGATCGTGAGTGATGAGCATGGTTGACATCTTGAATTCATCCCGCAGCTCGGTCAGGAGGTCGAGTATTTGCGCCTGAATGGTGACGTCGAGCGCAGTGGTGGGCTCGTCCGCTATGAGCAGCTTGGGATTGCAGGAGATGGCCATCGCTATCATGGCCCTCTGCTTCATCCCGCCCGATAGCTGGTGCGGATAATCCCTGTAGCGTTGCTCGGGCGAGGGGATCTTCACCTTCCGCAGAAGTTCGATGACGAGTTCCTTCGCCTCGGAGCGCGAGCTATGTCGATGAAGTCGAATCGCCTCTGCAATCTGGTAGCCGATGGTGAACACCGGATTGAGCGACGTCATCGGTTCCTGAAACACCATCGCGATGTCGTTGCCGCGCACCGACCGCATCTGCGACTCCGAGAGCTTGAGCAGGTCGCGTCCCTCGAACACGATTTCGCCGCTCACTATCCTGCCCGGCGGCGAGGGAACGAGCCTGAGTATCGAGAGCGCCGTGACGCTCTTTCCGCAGCCGCTCTCGCCCACCAGTCCGAGCGTTCGGCCCTGCCCCACCGACAGGCTCACGCCGTCAACCGCCCGCGCCACCTTCGAGTCGGAGTAGAAGTACGTCTTCAGCTCGCGAATATCCAACAGCGTTTCCATGAGGCTATCCCTCTCCTTCAAAGGCGAGCCTCGGGTCGAATGCGTCGCGGAGTCCGTCGCCCAGGAAATTGAAGGCCATCACCGCGATGAATATGAACAGTCCCGGAATGAGAATCCACGGGTGAAACTTTATCTCGCCGATGTTCATCGCATCGCTGAGCAGGTTGCCCCAACTGGCATACGGCTCCTGTATGCCGAGCCCGATGAGGCTCAGGGCCGACTCGCCCAGGATGTATCCCGGAATGCTCAGCGTGACCGCCACTATCACGTAGGAGAGCGTGTTGGGCAGTATGTGGCGAATTATGATTCGTAGCGAAGCATCGCCCGAGGCGCGAGCGGCGATGACGAATTCTTTCTCCCTGATGGAGAGCACCATGCCCCGTATCACACGGGCCAGGCCGGCCCAGCCGATGAAGCTCATGATGAGCACTATCATCAGATACACCTCGGTCGATGACAACCCCGGCGGAAAGGCGGCGCGAAGTGCAAGCAGCAGGTAGAAACCGGGAATCATCATCACCATCTCGCACAGGCGCATCAGCGCGTTGTCGGTGCGTCCTCCGAAATATCCGGAAATGCCCCCGACAATCATCCCGACAAAGAACGAGACCGCGACGCCGACGAACCCTATCGAGAGCGACACACGGCTGCCGTAAAGGATGCGCGAGAACAGGTCGCGGCCTCGATAGTCGGCGCCCAGCAGATATATTCGCGCGGGCTCGTCCACGCCGAACAGGTGCGTTTTCATCGGTATGATTCCAAGGAGCCGGTGCTCCGTCCCCTCGACGAAAAATTTTATCGGAAACCGCTTCGACTTGTCCTGAACATACACGCGTTTGTAGTACTCATCGAAGCTGTACGAATACGTATGGACAAACGGACGCAGATGAAAGCCACCCGTCTCGTCGAACAGGTTCAGATGCATCGGCGGACAGTAGGAAAGGTCCCTGCGCTCTTCGTCGAAATTGTAGGGCGCGACGAAGTCAGCCAAGATGCACACCACATAAAGAAGAGCGAGCACCCACAGACTGGACATCGCCAGTTTGTGTCGGCGGAGACGGCGGACCGCGATACGCGTTTGCGTGGCGGCCGGCTTCTTCGACTCGTTCCGTTCGTTCCGGCTCATTGATACGAAACCTGTGGGTCCACAACTGCAAGGAGCACGTCGGCCACAAGGTTGCCGACGACGAGCAACAGCCCGCCGATGAGCATGCTCCCCATGACCAGAAATATGTCCTGGCTTCTCACCGCCTCGAGCATCACCTGACCGAGTCCGGGATAACCGCACACAATTTCGAGGAGCGCGGCCCCGCTCAGCAGACTCGACAGCTCGAAACCGAATATCGTGACCATCGGGTTTATCGCATTGCGCAGGGCATGCCTGTAGATGACCCTGCTCTCCGGCAGCCCCTTCGCGCGCGCGGTGGTGATGTACTGCATCCTGAGCACCTCAAGCATGTTTCCGCGCATTATGCGTTGAAGGCCTGCAAGGCTCCCGATGGCGAGCACGGTCGTGGGTATGACCAGATGCAGAACCACGTCGCCCACCTTCGCCATCCCCGAGAGCTGGTCGTAGCCGGACGATTTCAGTCCGCCGATGGGGAGCAGGCCCAATTCGGAGCCCAGAAAGTAGAGCATCAGAAGCGCAAGGAAAAACCCCGGAAGCGACATGCCCACGAAGGCAAGCGTGGAGAAAATCTTGTCGCCCAGAGAATACTGGTGAACGGCGGAATATATCCCAATCGGAATCGCCACGAGCCATGTGATAAGGATGGCCGAGACGGACAGAAGCAGCGTGTTCACGAGTCGGCTCCCTATCACGCCCGCGACCGGCTGTTTCTGCGAGATCGAATATCCGAGGTCGAGCCTGGCGAGGTTCTTCAGCCAGTACGCGTACTGGACCAACGCGGGCTGGTTCATGTGATATTGCGATTCGAGCCGCTGTATGGTCTCATCGGAAATCTGCGGGTTCATCCTCAACGTCGCAAAATAATCGCCGGGCGCAAGCTGAATGAACATGAACGCCACAAAAGACATTATCAGGAGCAGCGGAATGAGAGTGAGCAGGCGGCGAGTGATATAGGCGGTCATGCCGGCACCTCAGGGTAGATATGACTCAGCCCACGAGCGCTTCTCGTGGGCTTCGGCAATCCATGTGCGCGCGATTGCATCGGGGTCACTTGACGACGTATATCTCCTCTATATTATGGAACGCCCCGCCGAACGCGGTCGGGTGCAAGTTGCCGAACTTATTGCGAACGGCGAAGATCGACTCGGGCAGAACCGTGTAGATAACCGGAACCTCCTCGGAGACGATCAGTTGCCATTCGTCGTAAAGCTTCTTCCGCTTGTTGCGGTCGAGCTCCTGCACGCCTTGGTCGAATATCTGGTCGATGCGCGCTTCCCACGGAGTGGCTGGCTTCTTCTGGCGCGGATACCACTCGTGAAGCTGGCCGGAAGAGTACCACACGTTCTTGGCGAAGTGCGGTTCGACCCCGCCCGTCAGGCCGAGAAGGATGCAGTCCCAGTCGAACGTCGACATGAGCTTGTCCACGATGTTATTGAACTCCAGCGGTGTAAAGTTGACGCGCATCCCTATTGTTTCGAGGTCCTTCCGAATGATGTCGCCGATCTTCACGCGCACGTTGTTCTCCGCGTTCGTGAACAGGTTGAATTCGACCGTGTTGCCTTCGGAGTCCTCGACGTATCCGTCGCCGTCCCTGTCCTTGAAACCTGCAAGCGCGAGTATCTCCTTCGATTTATCGGGGTCGTATTCATATTTCATGACGTTCGGATTGTAGAAGAAGCCGGCGCTCGGGCTCATGGAAGAATACTGCGGGTACGCGAGGCCGTTCATCACGGCGTCTATCACGGACTGTCTGTCGAGCGCATACGCCACGGCCCTGCGAAACTGGACATTGGTGAACCACTTCAGTTTTTTCGGCTCGACATACGGCTTGCCGGTCTGCGGATTCGCTTCCGGATTCTCGTTGAACACGATGAAGTTCGTGCCGAAGGCGGGACCCGCGCGGAAAATCGTGAAGTTCTTCTCCTTTTCCACCGGCTTGAGGATGGGGTAGTCGGAGCCGCGGAGGCCGTAATAGTCGGTCTCGCCGTCCTGGAATTTCAGCAGGGATACATCCATGTCGGGAACAACGAGAATCACGATGCCGTCCAGATACGGCAGCCGGTTGCCCTCGGCGTCGGTGCGCCAATAGTGCGGATTTCGTTTGAGTACCACACGCTGGCTGGGCTCGTAGCGTTCGAGCATGAACGGGCCGGTCCCGACAATTTCCTCAGGCTTGGCATCGACTCCCCACGTGGAATTGAACTCGCCCTTGGCAACAGGTTCTTCGAGAATGTGTTTCGGCATTATCTCCTGGAGCGCCAGTCCGCGCAGGAAGGGCGCAAATTTCGACGGGGTCGTGAAGGTGACGGTGTGGTCATCGACTTTCACGACCTCGAACTCCTTGCCCTCGATGGTGAAGACGTCGCGACTGCTCGTCGGGATGTCTTTGTTGTAAACAAGCTGCTTGTACGTGAAGACCACGTCATCGGCCGTGAAAGGAACCCCGTCGTTCCACTTGACATCCTCGCGCAGGTGCATCGTCCAGGTGAGGCCGTCCGGCGAAACGTCCCAGCTCTTTGCCAGTCCGGGCTCGACCTCGTCCGTGATTCCCGACACCCGTGTGAGTCCGTCAAATATGTATTGAGTGATCGCGGTCGTCGAAGTCTCCTGCGCTATCACCGGGTTGAAGCTCTTTGGGTTGGCGATGCTGCTCACGATCAGGTGGCCGCCGCGCCGGCCTATTTGAGGCTTGTATTCGACGGTGGAAACCGTGGGCGCAGCCGGAGGGACGGGAGACGACGAGGGCTGGGATGCTCCTTCTTCCGCCTTCTCACTGCAACCGTACATTGCCAAGGCGGCGAGCGCCAGCCCGAACAGAATCCTCCAGCGTCCTCTGAGAATTCTCACAGCGCGAATTCCTTCCGAACCGATGCTTACAGAGTCCTGTCCAGATAGAACCACAGCCCGACGCAATAGATGCCCACGAGCACTATCTGGATAAACTCAATTGTGCCAAAGTTTTCCATAGCCTCTCTTGAGAATGCGCTTTAAGTGGTGGCCCGGCTACCTCTTGCGTTTCCTGGAGCCGGCGGCGGCCTTCGGCTTCTTCTTCTTGGCCTTTGCTTTCCGAGCCTTGGCCGCGCGAGCTCTGGTTGCGTGAGCCTTCGCTCTTCTTGCTTCTTTCTTCTCGCGCTCTTCCTTTATGGCCGCCTGCGCCGCAGCGAGACGCGCGATCGGAACCCGAAACGGAGAACAGCTCACGTAATTGAGGCCTACACGGTGGCAGAACTCGACCGAGCTGGGTTCTCCCCCGTGCTCGCCGCAGATGCCGAGTTTCAGGTCTTTGCGAGATTTGCGTCCCTTTTCCACGGCGATTCTCATGAGTTCGCCGACGCCCGTCTGGTCGAGCACCTGGAACGGGTCTTTGTCAAACAGCCCCTTCTGGATGTAGTCGCGGAGGAACATTCCGCTGTCATCGCGGCTGAATCCGTATGCCATTTGCGTGAGGTCGTTCGTTCCGAATGAGAAGAAGTCGGCTTCTGCGCCGATTTTGTCGGCCGTGATAGCGCCGCGGGGCACTTCGATCATCGTGCCGACCGTGTACTTCACCTTCACGCCTTGTTCCTTCATCACCTGACCGGCCACCTCGACGACGTCTTTCTTTAAAAACTGAAATTCGGCGATGTCGCCGACGAGCGGGAGCATGATTTCGGGGATGACCCTCACTTTCTGCTTGGCGAGCTCGCAGGCGGCCTCGATGATGGCGCGCGTCTGCATGCGATAGATTTCCGGATAGGTTATCCCCAGCCGGCAGCCGCGATGGCCGAGCATCGGGTTGAACTCCTTGAGGCTCTCCACCTTTTCCTTTAGCTTCTTGGCGGACACATTCATGTCGCTCGCCAGCGCCTCGATTTGTTCGGGCTCGTGCGGCAGAAATTCATGCAGAGGCGGGTCGAGCAGCCGGATGGTGACCGGCAGACCGGCCATCTCCCTGAGGATTCCGATAAAGTCGCCTTTCTGCATGGGCAACAGCTTCGCCAACGCGCGCTCGCGGCCCGCCGTATCCTCGGCGAGGATCATTTCGCGGACGGCCATGATTCGGTCGCCCTCGAAGAACATGTGCTCGGTTCTGCAGAGGCCTATTCCCTCGGCCCCGAACTCCCTGGCCACCTTCGCGTCATGGGGCGTGTCGGCATTTGTGCGCACTTTCAGGCGGCGCGCCTGGTCGGCCCACTTCATCAGTTTTCCGAAATTGCCGCCCAGCCTCGGCGGAACGGTCTTCACCTCGCCCAGCATCACTTCGCCCGTGGTTCCATCCAGCGAGATGAAATCGCCCTCGCTGACAACCCTCTCGTCAACGTGGAACCTGCCCGCGTTGTAATCGATGCTGATATCGCCGCAGCCGGCGACGCAGCACTTGCCCATCCCCCTCGCCACGACTGCCGCGTGCGACGTCATGCCGCCGCGCTGGGTGAGTATTCCCTGCGCGGCCGCCATTCCGCCTATGTCCTCAGGGGATGTTTCCACGCGGACGAGGATGACCTTCTCTCCGTTGTTCGCGAGCTTTTCAGCCCGTTCGGCGGTGAAGACGACCTTGCCCGTCGCCGCGCCCGGCGACGCGGGCAGACCTCGTGCGACGACCTGCCTTTCGGAGGCGGGATCGAACGTCGGGTGCAGGAGCTGGTCCAGTTGAGCGGGCGGAACTCGGAGCAGCGCGTCGTCCCTGCTGATCAAACGCTCCCTGGTCATATCCACGGCTATTCGTATGGCCGCCGTGGCGGTACGCTTGCCGCTCCTGGTCTGGAGCATCCACAGCTTGCCGCGCTCGATGGTGAATTCTATGTCCTGCATCTCGGCATAGTGTTTCTCGATCTTCTTGTAGATTCTCGTGAGTTGCCTGTAAATCTCCGGCATGAACTCTTCCAGCGAGACCATGCCGGGGTCGGTCTTTCCTGACTCATTGATAGGCTGAGGCGTGCGGATACCGGCGACGACGTCCTCGCCCTGGGCGTTTGGGAGGTATTCGCCGTAGAACCGTCTTTCGCCCGTGGCCGGGTCGCGGGTGAACGCGACGCCGGTGGCGCAGTCGTTCCCCATATTGCCGAAGACCATCGATTGCACGTTTACGGCCGTGCCCCAGTGTTCGGGAATATCGTTCAACTGGCGGTATTTTCTCGCCCTTTCGTTGTTCCACGACTCGAAGACGGCGCCGATAGCGCCCCACAACTGGTCCTCGGGCGTCTCGGGAAAATCCTTGCCGGTGTGCTGTTTGACGGCCTCTTTGAATTTCAGGGTGAGTTCCTTCCAGTCTGTGGCCGTCAATTCGGTGTCCAGCTTCACTCCCTTTCGCTGCTTCACCTCTTCTATCAGGTGTTCGAACACTTCGTCTTCGACACCCATCACCACGTTGCCGTACATCTGCACGAATCGCCGATAAGAATCGTAGGCGAAGCGCTCGTTGTCGGTCAGCCGGATGACGCCCTTCAGCGTTTCCTCATTCAGCCCGATGTTCAGCACGGTGTCCATCATGCCCGGCATCGAGACGCGTGCGCCCGACCGCACCGAGACGAGGAGCGGATGGTGGGGGTCGCCGTACCGGCGGCCCATAGCCTTCTCGACCTTGGCGAGGTTCTTGGCCACTTCTTCCTTGAGGCCTTTCGGATACTTTCGATTGTTCTGTGAATATTCGGTGCAGACTTCGGTCGTGATGGTGAAACCGGCGGGGACAGGGATTTCGAGATTCGTCATTTCCGCAAGGTTGGCGCCTTTGCCCCCAAGCAGATTCTTCATGGCACTGCGTCCTTCGGCCCTCCCGTTGCCGAAGAAATAGACTCTTTTCTTAGCCACGGTCATCCCTCCGATTTGTCGGTTGAGATTTCTCTTACCACGTGACGGAGTGCAACTGATAAGATTTATAGCACAACGAGTTGGGTCTTTTCAACAAAAAAAGGCCCGCCGACACGGCTCTCGCGTCGCGCCGGCGACGCTTGCGCAATCCGCCTCCCCGGCGTTCACTACATTCTGTACACCACAATGTCGCCATTCATGTAAGGCACTGTCTGCGTTTCTTCAAATGGCCCCAACAGGCCGATCAGCTTCCGGGCGACCTCTTCGTCTCCATGGCTCATGTGCCAGGTGTGGAGGAATATGTACTTCGTATGGTTCTCGATCAGCTTCCGGCGCGTGTCGCTCATCTCCTGCTCACGCTCGGGGTCCGCGGTCAGGCTGAGATAGTATTCCGAAAGCTTTCCCTCTAAAATCGCCCGGAGAAACGCGTCCCCCTCGATGAAGTCCGTGCTCCCGGGGGAATGGCGCGCGAACTGGCCCTCGATGAGAGGTTTTTGATGGACAATTTGAAAGTACGTGCCGACGACTATCATGTCCACTTCCATCGGGATATCCAGGATGGCGTAGTCGGGCTCTTCCGCCGCCATCTGCCGGTATATGTCGGGCACCAGCAGATTCGCCGTCTTGAACGGAGCCCCGAAGTTTTCCAGAAGCACGAGGAAGGAAAACAACGCCACCGCGATTCCGCGTCTGAGATGCCGCGACTGTGCCGCCGATTTCACCCCGTACGCCGACAAAACGGCCAGTGGCAGCATGACGAGCACGATCATCCGCTCCGGCGCCCGCTCGACCCGGAAGAAGGGAACCCACTTGTACAGCACATAATAAGGGAGCGGAATATTCTCGTACACCTTCCCGCCGACGTGGAGGTACGGCCCCATCGACAGGAGCGCGAACAGGAGAAACGAGAAGAGCCAGAACCACTTCTGCCTGGCTTGGGCCTTTATCGCGCCCCACACGGCAAGCCCCAGCGCCGTGTAGCCGAGGAAACTTTTCAGCCCGATGACGCGCCAGTCTATCCCCTTCGAGTACAGGAACTGGAAGTCGAGCAGCAGGTCGTAGAATCGCAGCTTGAAGCTCGGAATCACAAAGTTCAACAGGTCGTTGGAAAACGTCACGGGCCACATGAAATCCATCGTCGCCGCTTCTCCTCTGCCACTCGAAAAGAAAGACCGGATGGCCAACAGCAGGGGAAGCGCAAGCAGCGAGAAACTCGCCAAGGCCACGCAGCCGCTCGCCGCGACCCCCTTGAGATAGGCGCGGTCAAACTTCCTCGCCACGATATAGGCGAACGTCAGGATGAGCGCGAACGCAGTTGAAAAAAGCGCAAACGAGAGAGACGAATAGAACAGCAGCGCGAAGAACACTCCGGCCCACACGCCTCTCCACAGCGACGGCGACTTGAGCAGTCGGATCAGAAAGAAAACGAAGAATACGACGAACTCGAAACAGAAAAGGTTGAGCGTTGAAAGCGTCCAGAGGCGGTTCGCGCAGAACGAATAAATCAATCCCCCTACGAATGCCGCGGACGAATCGCCCACGACCTCGAGTGCGAGCAGATACATCCCGTACGCGGCGAGGATGTACGAGCACAGCGCGATCACGCTGTAGGCGATGATCGGCCCGCCCTCGGCGTGCGCCAGCCACTGGAACGGGAGCGACACGACATTGTAAATGCCCGTGAAAGGAAGGAACACCAGCGAAGTGCCGTGGGGATAATAGACGTATTTGCTGAAGAACGGCTGGACGTGCAGGTCGAATATCGAATACTTAAACCACCAGAAATTCCACAGGTCAACGAACGAATCCCGGTTCCAGTAGTGCTCCGCGTCGGTCACGTCGAGCGGCATCTGGTTCAGCCGAAACACGACGGGATACGTCATCACGAACGTGATGAGCGCGTAAAGCAGGAGCAGGCCGAGATGCCGTTGCCACTTCTTTTCGCATGTGATTCGCATTTTTCTGGTGTGGAGTCGGGCGATTACGAGTATTCCACAATCCCCCGCTCCTGTCAACCAGTCCGGATTTTTCCATTTCCCTTCCCCTGCGGGGGCCGCGAAACTCCAGCCTTGACTTTGTTAACTGGTAGTAGTATCGTAGATTCACCGAAAACAGTTCGACGGGAGATTGCCCGCGCATCGAGAGCAATCGACTGTCGTGTAATAAAGGGAAAGAATAGAGTAACAAAGCGGGGGGATTAGGAAAATGAAGAGAATCGTGTCGGTCATTCCTTTGGTCGCGGCGGCGTTGATCCTTGTCGTTTCCGGTTCCGCCTTCGGGGCCACGTACTATGTCCCGGACAACTTTTCCTCTATCCAGGCGGCATTGAATGGCGTCGCCAACGGTGACACCATTCTCGTCCGTAACAACGTCTACACGGGCGCCAACAATAAGAATCTGGATTTCAAAAACAAGAGTATAACTCTTCGTTCGGTGGGCGGCGCGGCGAATTGCATCATCGATTGCCAGAACGTGGGAAGAGGATTTTATCTACACGGCGGCGGCGGCAGGGCGGCGGTTATCGACGGGTTCACTATCAGGAACGCTGATATTACTGCGGTTCCAGCCGACGGCGGAGGTCTGTATTGTTCGGACTACTCTCTGACGATCGCCAACTGCAGGATAATCTCCAACCGCGCAGACAGTCGGGGGGCAGGAATTTACTGCATCTACTCGTCGCTGACCCTCATAGATTCTATCGTCAGCAATAACGGAACCGGCGCCGTCCATGGCGGTGCCTTTTTCGCCGATAGTTCCACCGTTACAATCACCGACTGTTCCTTTACCGGCAACTCGGCTGTTTCCTGCGGCGCGCTGGATTTCGTTAACTCCACTGGCCAGGTGACAGGTTGCACGATCTCAGACAATTCGGCCGGCGCGAGCGGCGGCGGAGTCGGAAGCACCGGCTCCGACCTGACGTTCGAGAATTGCGACATCACTGAAAATTGGTCCAGTAGCTCTGGCGGTGGATTCGCATGCCACAGCACCTCGCTGACAATCACCGACTGCGAGATTGACAACAACGTGGCGAATCTTCACACAGGCGGCGGAATCTATTTCTACTTTTATGGCGCCACACCAACCCTGACAGTCATTGACTCGTCGATAACGGGGAACACGGCAGGTTCGTATGGAGGAGGAATATATTTTGACTCTCCGGCGGCGTCATCTCTGACGGGATGCAGGATAGCGAACAATTCGTCCAATGCCGGCCGCGGCGGTGGAATTCATTGGGAGTACGGCCCGGGTACTTTCACCAACTGCGAGATAACCGGGAATTACAGCACCATCAATGGCGGCGGGATATACTGCGACGACGCCGACTCGCTTGCCATCACCCACTGCACCATCGCCGATAACACGGCAGACAATCGCGGCGGTGGACTGTTCAATTACTATTCCCCGGCAACTGTAATTGACAGCATCCTCTGGGGCGATTCGGCCACCGACGGAGCGGAGATCGCTCTGGTGACATCGCAGTTCACGTCCTCGCTGGACATCAGCTACAGCGACGTTGAGGGCGGAGAGGCCGCGGCGTACGTGGAATCGGGATGCACCTCGAGTTGGGGCGATGGGAATATCGATTCCGACCCGCTCTTCGTCGGTGGAGGCAACTACCATTTGACCGACGGCTCGCCCTGCATCGACGCTGGCATCGACGCGGGTGTTTACACCGACATCGACGGCGACGGCCGGCCTGAACAAGCAGGCTACGACATGGGGTCGGATGAACGTCTGCTTACGCTGGCGCAGATATGGCTGCAATCTCCGGAAGATCACGCTGTCATATCCTCCGCGCCGACCTTTAGCTGGACCCTGAGCGGAGGAACTAACAACGCCTACATCGTTGATTTCCTCATAGTGGGTCACCCTCCAATTCGGAGCACTCCGGTCCTCCACGCGCCCACATGGACGATGCCCGACACCGCATGGAATCGCATCAAGTCCGGCAGCTCCGTTATCTGGCGGGTGCGCGGAGCGGATTTGGATGACCCGCCGCTGACAATCATCACCAGCGACGAGGTACGCTGGTTCTCCAAGCCATAACCGGCAGGGCGATTGTCCGGAAGTGGTCGAAGAAAAAGCGAGCGGGATGGGTCGTGGCGATCCATCCCGCTCTTTGCAACGCCTCGGCGCGGAAGCTCAGGCGTTGATTTCTAGGAGCACCGGCTCGGCGAAGTCCTCGACCGACGGGTCGTAGTATTCGTACACGCGCGAGGTCGGCGTCTTGGCCTTGATGGGGAACTTTGCCTTGAGCTGATAGAAAGTCTTGGGGTGACCTATTTGAATAAAACAATTTTTGGTTTGGAAAACGGGCCCCCAAGTTATGCGGACCA
>CAZSKP010000035.1:12277-22639 GCA_964607485.1 uncultured bacterium
GGGCGTCTTGGCTTTGATGGGCAACTTCGCCTTGAGCTGATAGAAAGTCTTGGGGGCCGGTCTTGCAATAACACATTGTTGCATTGCAAGACCTGACCCCATATTCTGCAGACCAACACGGATGTCATTCTGAGCGAAGCGAAGTGTTAGGGATCATTTGTGGTTCGGCGGATTATACTCCAGCAAGTTGTCGGCGATCTCGCCGTCAACTACTGGCTCATAGGTCGTTGTGTCCACTGTTTGGAAATCCTCGAACTTCGTTTCCTCGTCGATCCTGCGTACCAAATACGTCTCCTTCTCAATCCAGAGCGTCACGGGGCTGTCGTCGAAATTACCATGGACGCGGAAACACTCGGTCTCGTCAAGTTTGGCGTCTTCGATCCTGCTTGCCTCGGTAATATCCGTCAATGGCCGCCCGGAAATCTCGTTGGGGAGGAGCAGCGCGGGGATTGTGTGCGCGGAACCTCCGGACACTCCTGTCGCGCCGGCCACCGCCAGCTCAAGTGACGGCGGATTCTCGGTTCCGGGCTTGATGTCCCACCAGGTCCGGACTTCATTTTCTTTGCGCCAAACGATGAATAGGCTTTTCTCCTCGCGCTCGTTGACGCAGACCCTTTCATAGTACTCAAAGCGGAACCGATCCGGACGGATGAAGGCTGTGTTAAAAACCAGTTCCTTGGTCCAATTGCGACCATCATGCTCGATGAAGACGATCTTGACGATGCCAGAGTCACGGTAAGATTTGCATTCGGCATACGTTTTCGCCATGCGCTCGAGAATCTGCTTGGGGGCGAGAGTTTCGGAGTGCGGCTCCTCCGCATTACTTATTGAAGCGGAGGAGAGCACAAAGGCACAGGAGAGGATCACTATGATAACCGCATCCACAAGGTGCATAAGAGCTCTCTCTCGGTGACAGGAACGCCAAGAGTAAGATGTATAGGCACTCCCTTCTTATTCACACCTGGTGTAGTGTATCAGAGCGTGAGCATCTCTTCAACCTCGGCTCAACAAGGGGAAGTCTTGCTCTCTTCCGCTAACGGCGCTCATTATCAGGAGGAAAAACGAACTTTGCGATTGTCTGGATTCTCGCTTTCGCGGGAATGATCCCCGATCAGGTCGAGGGCGGGCAATTGAGGTATGCCTTCAGTCGTGCGATTCGAAATGTCTCCGGCGACTCGCCGGTTCGCGTCATTCGTGTTCCAAAAGCCCTTCTGAATGAAATCCGTGTCAATCCGTGAAATCTGTGGTTAGAAAAAGTTGTAAGCTTTTTGCATTTCCTCTTCTTGCAGACGGAAAAAGCGAGCGGGATGGGTCGTTGTGATCCATCCCGCTCTTTGCAACGCCTCGGCGCGGAAGCTCAGGCGTTGATTTCGAGGAGCACCGGCTCGGCGAAGTCCTCGACCGACGGGTCGTAGTATTCATACACCCGCGAGGTCGGCGTCTTGGCCTTGATGGGGAACTTTGCCTTGAGCTGATACGAGAAGCTCAGCTCGGCGTTCGCGTCTATCTTACGCAGGTAGATGATTATCTGGCGGCCCGTGACGGTGTACTTCTCGATGGTCTTGTTCTCGACGAGCGCCTGCAGGCCCTCGGGCTGAACCGCAAAGCCGGGCGGCACGCCGAGGTCCACCATGACCATGTTGGCGGTCGCGGGCCTGTTGTTGAGCACGCGCACGCTGCACGTGACGAGGTCGTCCTTCTCCAACCGCGTCTTGTCGTACTGAACGTGTATCGACATCGGCTCCTGCCGCCCGGGCCTGTCCGCGCCCCACGGCAGATAGTAGCGGCCGACGATCTGATACAGCATGCTCCCCTCACCCTCGAACCGGAGCTTCACGGTGTTGCTTCCCTTGCGCACGTATTTCTTCAGGTCAACCAACCGCATCACGTCGCTGTCGGCTGGCGTGATCTTCAGCGTCGTGGCCGTCTCGCCGTCGATGCTGATGGTGATGACGCCGTCCACTTCCTCGGTGGAGCTGCCCAGCGCGACGACCATCGCCTTCATCGCGAGCACGGTCGCCTGCGTCGAGTGCCACGTGCCGGAGGCGTCCTTCGAGCGGATGAGGTAGGTCATCACCTTATTGGCCGTGTCGGTGTAGCGTCCGGACCTGAGGAACGCGATGGCGGCCAGCGCGGTCGTCTCAATGTCGGCGCTGTTGCCGTGCGAGTAGGTCATCGTGTTGAGCTTCGATTCCCAATGGACCGCGTCGTTTTCCTCTATCTTCATTCCGTCCAGTTTGCGCAGGGCCGCGTCGTCCTGCCGGTCGGCGAGCACGAGTGCGTTTGCGCACAGCGCGAGCACATATGGGTCGTCGGCGTCGTTCATGTGCGCCTTGATGTAGCTCACGGCCTTCTTGACCTCGGGACCGTCGTAGCCCGACTCGAGCAGCGACCACGCGACGTACGCGGTCACGGGCAGGTTGCTGTTCTGTATGCGGCTCCAGCTTTCCTGATGCAGGAACGATTGGTCGGGCGCCCAGCTTCCGTCGTCCTTCTGTTTCGAGAGCAGCCATTTCTGCGTCCGCGAGATGACGGAGGGGTCCACCTCGTGCACCTTCGCCATGTCCTTGAACTCCATCAGGCCATAGGCGGTCAGAATCTGGTTGGCGGGCGGATTGCCGAACCACTCGAAGCCGCCGCCGTTGACCTCGAAGCTCAGCAGCCGCTGGTAGCCGGTGTTGATGAATCCCTCGGCCTTCATCTGTATCTCGGGCGAAAGCTGCTTCGTCGTCTTCAGGTAGTCGAGCACGAGGATGTTCGGATACGTCGTTGACGATGTCTGCTCGAAGCAGCCGAACGGCATCCGCAAAATATTGTCGAGCCCTTCGACGATTTGGCTGAACACGCCGGGATAGATTTTCACCAGGATGGTGCTGCCGTCGTCTGTGGCGTTGGGCGGAATCGTGATGGTCTTCTCGACGACGCCTTCGAGCCGGTCGTTGAAGTTGACGAGAAATTCCTTGCCGTCGGGTGCGACGAGAATCTGTCTCTTGATTGCGTCGCTCATCTTGCTCCCGAGGCCGTGCACGGTCAGACTGTGCCAGCCGACCTTCTTCGCGACGATGGTGAAATAAACGACTGAGACCTCGTCCTTCTCGAGCCATATTTCCTTCACCGGTTCGTCCACGAGCTCGAACCACTCCTCCTTCGTTATCTCCAACTTGATCCGCTGGGAGCCCGGAAGGTAGTTGTACACCGCCACCGGGATCGAGATTCGGTCGTTCTGCGTGAGCGCGACCGGCAGGTCGATGTCGATGAAGAAATCCTGAAACACACGGATGGGCGTCGAAGCGCTTCCGAGCGCGCCGCCGAGCGAAGAGGCCATGCTCGCCATCCGCCACGTCGTGATCGAATCGGCCATCTTGAGGGCGATGCTCGCGTTTCCATACGCATCCGTTATGATAGCCGGGTTGAAGAACAACGTTTCGGGAAAATACTCACGTATGCGCACCTGCTTCTTGTCTCCGTGCGCTTCGCCGCCGACAACGCTTGAATCGGGTCTCATCTCATTGTCGGCCAGCATGCCGGCCGCCTTCTGCATCATCGGCGCCACCATACCTTCCTCGACTACATCAAACGCGCGGCGGAACCAGCCTCTCTCTTTTATTTCCGGTTGGCGGGTGATTGTCACGTCGTCCTTTGTGCCGACTTTCTCGTCGGGTCCGGCGCTGAGCAGTTGAAACGTCAGGTAGTCCTTCCACGTGAAATATGCGTTCTCCGCGCGATACAGGTTTCCCCACGGGTCGGTCGCGTCTTCCGAATTCAGCAGACGCTCACCGACGAGGGCCGCGAGGGTTTCCGTGTCGTTCGGAAATCTGTCGTGACGCTTGTGGAACCGTTTCAGCGCCTTCTCTATTTCTTCGGCGTCCTTCTGCATGATTTTCTGAAGCTCGGCCACGAAGGCGGTCTCCTTGTCGTCGTAAGTGTTGACATTCAGCGAAGGCGTCCAGAGTGTCTCGACGGAGGCCAACAGCACGCGCGCGGCTTCGCGTCGCCTGGCGATTTCCTCGATGACGGCCGCATCCGGTTTGTGGAGGACGATGTCATCCATCGAGTAGCCGTGGATTTCGTAGCGCGGCTTCATCAGCTCCTTCTCGAGCGTAAAGTAAATCTTCTCGAGGCCGGGCTGCATCTCCTGTAGAAAGAACACGCTCTCGTCCACGATGCTCACACCGAGCGCAGCCAGGACGGGATGTCCCTTCTTGTCGCGCACGGTGAAATTGATCGTGGCGTCCTCGCCCGGACGATACACGTCCTTATCAAGCGCCACGTCGATTGTGAGGTCGTTGGCCGGATTCACATAGAGGAGTCGCGAGTCGCGGATGATGTCCGACGTTGGCGTTATCTGATAGGCGTTCATCTGAAGGCTTCCGGACAGGTCGGCCGAAAGCGCCACGTCCAGCTCGCCGCGTCCGTCGCGAAGCTCGACCGACTGCGTCAAAACCGTCTGCCCCTCCTTGATGAGGTCAACGTACACGGTCCCCCTCTTGCGCGTCGCCAGAACCGTCGCGTGAACGGTGTCGCCGACCTTGTACAGCGACTGGTCGGTGCGAAGCAGCACGTGGTGCTCGCCCGGCTGGGCTGCGAGCGTCAGCTTCTTGCTCGTCCGATTTCCCTCGGCGTCGCGCGCGTGAACGGTCATGTCGAGCTGTGCGCTTTGCGGGAGTACCCTGAGGGTGGCGATGCCCAGCGCATCGGTTCGCAGGCCAGTGATTCTCGTCGCGGTCGCGCTGACATCCACGTCTATCCTTGCGGCCGCGGGTCTGCCGTCGGGATACGTGGCCATGACGTAAATGATATTCTCGATCCCGGGCACAATCGTCCCGCTCTCGGGAACCGCCACCACTATCAGCGGGTCGGCGGCGATGCTCACGTTGCGCGTGATTTCCTCCTTGTGGTCGGCGCCGTCAACGACCCGCACGTCCACCTTCACGAACGCCTTCCCCTGCTGGAGCGGCTGACCGACGAAGTGCGACGGCAGCCTCGTCTCGAATGAATAGTGCCCCGACGCATCTGTCCGGCCCTCGATGCGGGCGAACTCGGCGAACTCGACGTCGAATTTGGAAAACTTTATGACGACGACTCCGTTCGCGACCGGCTTCCCGAAAAAGTAGTCGGCCTGCACCTCGCCCCGCACCGTCTCGCCGGGCAGGTAGTAATCTTTGTCGGGCTTCAGGCTGATCTTGAACTTCGGGAGCACGTAGCGTTTCACCGTGACATCCTTCTCGACCGTTGTCTCGCCGAGGATGACGCGAATTTTATACGTCCCCATATTGACCTCATCGGCCAGAACGAAATCGGCTGCGGCTATGCCGAACCTGTCGGTCTTCGTCGCGTGCTTGAACACCTTGTTGCCCTTTGCATCCTGCACCTCGATTATTACGTCATCCTCCCCCGCCGGCTGCAGCGTGGCGCGGGAAAGAGAAAGGCTGCGGATGTGGATGGTCTGCTCCGGCTGATAGAGCGGCTTGTCGGTCGTGAGCAGTATCTTGTGGGCTTTCCTTATTGTTATGGGATTCTCGATCACGTCTTCGCCCAAAGGCGAGCTGACCTGAACGACGAGCGTATGTTGACCCGCCAGGTCTTCCGGAATGCGAAACGCGGCGTCCACCGTGCCTCGTTCGTCCGTCCTGCCCCGGAACAGAATGCTCTTGCTCGCATCGCTCTTTATGGCGAACGAAACTCCGGCGTTGGCGACGGGCTCACCCGTGGCATGGTTGAGCGCCACGAGGCGCAGCGTGGGCATGCTGCCCGCCAGGAATTCGGTCGAGCCGATGAGATGCGTCTCGATGGTTCCCACGCATTCCGCCAGGCTTCGCCTCCCCTCCAGTCTGCTCCCGTCGCGGAGCTCGACCCGGTATTCGACGGAGTACAGCGACAGGTTCTTAAGCTCGGGCACGTGGGCTATCGATGCCCTGAAGGTCTGGCTCCTGCGAAAGGCAAACACGCTGTCCGACGTTTCGGCAAGGCGATTGCCCTTAAGGTCAACGATGGCTGCCTCAACCTGCGCCCATTCAAACAGCCGCGCCTTCCACTCGATGGGAATCGCGACCTTGACGCTCCGGCCGTCGAGCCAGGCCTGGATATGCGTCTTGTCCACATGCGCAGTGTCCGCCGGCACGGCCTGTTCCGCAACGGCAAACAACTGGCAAACGGCCAAAAGACTGATGGCCACAACCACCAGCGCCAATGAAATGTCGAAATGTTTTCTCATGATCTCCGTCCTCTCTCTTGGTCTTGTCTCCGCTCAATGAACGTCGTGCTGGTTGTTCCTGCCTATACAAACGAACGAGGAAGCCAAAAGATGTAAACGAAGACAATTCTTTTTGGAATCGGTCAGGCCCGGCCGCTGAACATTGGACCGACTGGCGGAAGAGATGGGCCGGAGCTCACGTCGGGCGGATGTTGAGAATGGTGGGGATTTTCAGGCCTTCGGTGCAGGGCGAGTTTTTGTAGCCCATATCGACGGCGATTCCGCCATCTATCGTCATTGAGACCAGCGTAAAATCAAAATCCTTGTCGAGACACGAGAGTTTCTTCCCCGACTCGAAAAACGACTCGAACCCTCTCTTGAAACTGCCCTCGCCGCGTGTCCACAGGGCGTCGGCAATCGTTTCATAGACCAGCGCGCTCTCCCCCAGCCCACGATGGTCGTGCACGAAGACGATACTCAGGTCGATAGGCTCGTCGGAAGCCATGTTGGCGATGACGAGCATCTGGGAATAGGCCTCCGATTCGTCCAGCTCGTAAAAGTCGGCCGCGGGTACATATTTCTTGCCCCAAATGCCGTCAGTCACCTTATCTCTGCCGAATACGTGGTCGAAATACGCATCGAGACACACCACCTGCAGCACTTTCTGGGAATATTCGAGCTTTGCCGAACTTGTGACCACGTGCTGGTACTTTTTCCTCAGCATTCGGTTAAGCGTCTTGATGATGTCGGTTCTCAGAGTGTAAGAATCCTCAGTACTGAGGGACTTGCCCTTGTTTCTCGCTGAGACGATGTTCCGAAAATCCCCGAGCGTGTCATCGAGGTCCCAGCAGATAATCTTCGGTTTTGTCATAGTGCGGTTAATCGATGGTTGAACAATGAGCTCTCGGCTATTTTTTTGGGATTCATAATAGTATACCATATTTCCCATCCTTGACAAATTCCTCCGGAGCTCTCTATAATAAAAGGGGTTTACCGGGTGGCGCTCCACGCTGTTCCATTCACCCCTGTCGTCGCTTTCGGAATGGCGGGCGTCGCCAGCGTGAAACTCCGTCTGGTCAATAGGTTGGGAGTTTCCGTCGCTAGAGGCTTTTCGGTATGAACGTATCGCCCGAGGGGTGAAATTACTGTCAGATGTCCGCAGGAGCATCACCCCGACAGTCCGCCGTTCTGTTCAGCGGACTATCAGCAACGGGCGGTATACGGTCGTTCCACAATGAAGGCAGCTTACAGGAGATAAGCTATGGATGTCGAACGCGAAACCATGGAAGTTGATGTGTTATTCGTCGGTGGAGGCCCGGCAAACCTCGCCGCCGCGCTTCACCTTAAGCGACTCATCGACAAGCATAACGAGGAAGTGGAGAGCGGGAAAAAGCAGGGCGAGAAATTCAGCGACGAGCTGATGATCGCGCTCATCGAGAAGGCGCAGGAGGTTGGACTCCACGGGCTCTCCGGGGCGGTCGTCGACAAGAAGACCATATTCGAGCTGTTCCCCGATTTCGACGACAGCTGCGGCGCCGTCGAGTGCAAGGTCGAATCCGAAGACGTGGTCATGCTCACCAAGACCGGAAAGATAAAGGCCCCCATCACTCCTCCCCCACTGAACAATCATGGTTTTTACACCGTCTCCCTGGCCAAATTCACCAAGTGGATGGGAGAACAGGTCGAGGCGGCAGGCGTGGACATGTTCGCCGGGTTTCCGGGCGTGGAGCTCCTGTACGAGGACAACAAGGTCGTCGGAGTCAGGACCGGCGACAAGGGCCTGGACCAGCAGGGCAACCCGAAATCGAACTTCGAGCCCGGCTACGACCTCCTCGCGAAAGTGGTCGTGCTCGGCGAAGGGCCTCGCGGGTTCCTGGCAAAACAGTTGATTGAAAAATTCGGCCTCGCGAAGGGACGCAGCCCGCAGACGTACGTGACGGGAGTGAAGGAAGTGTGGCAACTGGCCGAGGGCAAGCTCAAGCCCGGCCACGTCATACACTCGCTCGGTTATCCCCACGACACCAAGACATACGGCGGCGGATTCATCTACAGCATGAAGGACAACATGGCCTCTATCGGGTTGCTGACCGGCCTCGACGCGCGCGACCCGCAGGTGGACCCGCACAGATATTTCCAAATGTTCAAGATGCACCCGATGGTAAAAGACCTTCTCCAAGGCGCCAAGATAATGCAGTACGGAGCCAAGACGGTTCCCGTCGGCGGCTGGTACTCGGTGCCGAAGCTGGCCGTGAATGGATGCGTGCTCGTCGGCGACTCGGCCGCCCTTTTCAACCCGATGAAGATCAAGGGCGTTCACCTGGCCATGAAGTCGGGCATGCTCGCGGCGGAGACGATCTTCGAGGCGCTTCAGAAGAACGACTTCTCCGAAGCGCAGCTCGCGAAATACGAAACGGCCGTCAAGAACAGCTACATCAAGCAGGACATGTGGAAAGCCCGCAATTTCCATCAGGGATTCCACAACGGGCGCTACGCCGGCCTGTTCAACGCGGCCATCCAGTACCTGACGAACGGACGCGGGCTGAAAGACCCGATGCCGACGGAGGAAGACCACAAGGCAACGGTCTCCGTCGTGGACTACTACAAGGGTCAGAACCCCGAAGAAGTGAACAAGGTGACCTTCGACGGCGAGCTCACGTTCGACAAACTGACCGACGTGTACCACTCGGGCACCGTCCACGAAGAGCAGCAGCCGTGCCACTGCCAGCTCGTCAACCCCGACTACTGCAACAACGAGGAAAGCTGCAAGAAGAAATACAACCGCTCTTGCGTGAAATTCTGCCCCGCGTTCGTCTATGAAGAGGAAGAGGACGAGGCGACCGGAAAGACCCGCCTGAAGCTCAACCCCTCGAACTGCCTGCACTGCAAGACGTGCGACATCAAGTGCCCGTACAATAACATCAGGTGGACACCACCCGAGGGCGGCGGCGGTCCGAAGTATTCGCTCGTGTGAGCAAGGAGTGAACGAAAGTCGAAAATCTCCTGCGGGTCTTCCTGCAGGAGATTTTTTCCGCTTACTGTGGGGGTCAAGCTTCGCGTCTTTGCGGGCGTATGGCAGGCTGCTTGAAGTCTTCTTTTCGAAGGTTGTACCTTTTCATTAGCTTGTGCAGTTGGCGGGAGCTGATGCCGGCGGCCCTGGCGGTGGCGTCGATTCGGCCCTTGTTCGCTTTGAGCAGTTCACTCAAGTAGGAGAGCTCCAGCCCCCTGACGGCGTTCTCTCTCATCTGGGCCAGCGTAAGCGAGGTGTCCACGCTCATCGCGGGCACGCCCGTCTCCCCGGAGAAGAGCTCGCTCGGGAATCCCTCCGGCGTGAGAATCGAGGACGTTTCCAGTATGTAGGCGCGCTCCATGAGATTTTCCATCTCGCGGATGTTGCCCGGCCACGAATAGCTCTCAAAAGCTTTCATCACGTCCGGATGCACGTCCTCAATTTCCTTCGAATGAAACCTGTTGAGATTCTTGAGGAGAGTCTCGGCGAGAATCGGGATGTCCTCTTTCCGCTCCCGCAGCGGCGGAATCTCGATGGGAAACACGTTCAGGCGATAGAACAGGTCCTTCCTGAACTGGCCTTCATCGGACATCTGCTTCAGTTCCATGTTGGTCGCCGCGATGATTCTCACGTCGGCATGGATGTCTTCCTCGCCGCCTACGTGTTGGAATATCCCGTCCTGAACTATCTGGAGAAGTTTTATCTGTGCGGAAGGCGTAATCGTCGCGACCTCGTCCAGAAAGATGGTCCCTCCTTTCGCGATCTCGAACTTGCCCAGCTTGCGCCGCACAGCCCCCGTGAACGCGCCCTTCTCGTGTCCGAACAGTTCGCTTTCCAAAAGCGTGTCGGGAATCGCCCCGCAATGAACGCTGATGAAACTCGCGTCCTTGCGGCTGCTGTGCCTGTGAATCAGTTTCGCCAACACACCCTTGCCCGTGCCCGTCTCGCCTATCAGCAGAACGGTGCTCTTCGTCGGCGCCACCGATTGTATCTTGTCGAAGACCTCCCTCATCAAGGGACTTTTTGTGTGGACGATTTCAAGCGAGTCGGCCTGCCAGAAACTGCTGCGGAGATACTCGAGTTCAGATTGTATGAGCGTCAATTCATGAATGCTGTCGACCACATATTTCGCCTCATCCGGGTTGATGGGATAGGTGAGATA
>CAZSKP010000035.1:22649-44703 GCA_964607485.1 uncultured bacterium
TCACGGGCTGCCTGATCATCTCCTGCGATGACATGACGATGATTTGAATCGAAGGATACAGGTGCCAAAACGGCTGAAGGGCCGTCTTATACGATTTGTCCGGCGTCGATTCCTTGAGAATCTCCAAATCTGTGAAGATGAGGTCGTATCGCTTCCGGCGAAGCATATCGAGCGCGGCGTCGTTGTCGGACACCGCGTCAACCTTGTCTCGCTTGGCGAAGCATTCGCGAATTGTGCCACCGACCTCCGGCGTCTTCGATATTACGAGTACGGATTTCATTCTATCCCCCACCCTATGCGCGTGGTTTCTGCAAAAGCCTCCATAAAAATCGGAACTGATTGGTCCGACTTACCTAATTATACCCCATTTTTAGGGTTTTTGTGAGCTTTTTTTGCCCGAAAGAAAGTTTTTTTGGACCCTTGAGCGGTCCGAATTTCGGAATCAGAAGTTCCTAAACAGTAGATATCGGAACTGTCAATTCCTAAAATATTTCGTCTTGGAATCACGTTATCCCTTTAGTATCAATATGTTATGAATTTGGCACATTGTATGCCATCTTTTATAAAGATGGAGAATTACGCGAAGGAATTGAGAAAACGCACATGAGCGGCAGACCTACCGCGATACAGGGTGTGGTTATTCCGGTGGAATGGGACGGAAGAGGCAAGGTGCTTGCCGTCGCTATTTCCGCCCGGGACGAATCGGAATACCGGGTCGAGAAATCCGGCAAAGGACTCAACCTTATGAGGCTCATTCACAGAGAAGTGAAGGTCACCGGCGAAGTGAAGGAGGAAAGCGGAAAGAAGACAATCCGAGTGGAGGCGTACCGCCTGCAAAAGGTGCCGGACCAACAGTCAATTCACTAGGTCAAACTTGGGAGAGGATCCAGACAAGGATGAAGAAGGAATTAATCAACGCCGAAGAAGTTGAGCCTCCGGGTAGTAGCATCACATCGGTTTCATTGCAGGAGACAGTACCCGATGAACCGACAAATTCTCTGCGACAGCCTGCGCCGAAGCAACGCGGACGGGTGTCTTTCCGAACCGCACAACGTTTTAGGCGAGCAAGAAGAGGCGCACGAACCGTACAGTTTTGGAGACGTTTTTTCACTGAGATAACAGACGCCGAGTGGGACGATTGGCGGTGGCAATTGGGCCACCGCATATGTAACCTAAAAGCGCTCGAACAGATCATCAGGCTTTCCGAGGACGAGCGAGCCGCCATCACCCGCTACAAGGGTTCGCTGCCGGTCGCCGTCACTCCGTACTATGCCAGCCTGCTCGATGCCGGCGATGCTTCTCAGCCTTTGCGACGCGCCGTGATTCCGGTGACCGATGAACACCTGCATTCGCCCGGTGAATTACGTGACCCGCTTGCAGAGGACGAAGACACCGCCGTGCCGGGGCTGGTGCACCGGTATCCCGACCGGGCGCTTTTCCTCGTCACCGACTACTGCTCGACCTACTGCCGCTATTGCACGCGCTCGCGGATGGTCGGGAGGCGGAACGGACACCGCTTCGGTCCGGAACAGTGGAACCGAGCCATCGCGCACATCGAGACGACGCCCGCTATCCGTGACGTGCTCTTGTCCGGCGGCGACCCGTTGACCCTCCCCGACGAAAAACTGGAATGGTTGCTGTCGCGGCTTCGCCGGATTCCGCACGTCGAGATGTTGCGGATCGGGACGAAGGCGCCCGTGGTGTTGCCGCAACGCATCACTCCGGCGCTCACCAGGATGCTGAAGCGCTATCATCCCCTGTGGATGAGCATTCACTTCACGCATCCCGATGAGCTGACGCCCGAGGTCGCGCAGGCGTGCGAGCGCCTGGCCGACGCGGGCCTGCCGCTGGGCAGCCAGACCGTTCTGCTGAGCGGAATCAACGATGACGTGGAAACCATGAAGCGATTGTTCCACGGCCTGCTTCGCATGCGGGTCAGGCCATACTATCTCTACCAGTGCGACCCGATACTGGGCTCGGCGCATTTCAGGACTCCCGTTTCAAAGGGCCTGGAGATTATCCAGGGCCTGCGGGGTCACACGACCGGATATGCGGTGCCGCACTACGTCATCGACGCGCCCGGGGGCGGCGGCAAAATCCCGCTGCTCCCCGAAATGGTTGTCGGCCGCGACGGCGACGACCTGCTGTTGAGGAACTACGAGGGGCATATCTATCGTTATCCCGACGGCGGGGGCGAGACGAGGAACAGTTGAAATGCAGCGTGACGCTGAAAATAAAATGAAGATAGGGCTGACCTACGACCTGCGTCAGGACTACCTCGACGAAGGGTACGGCGAAGAAGAAACGGCTGAGTTCGACCGGCCGGATACAATCGAGGCAATCGAACGCGCCCTGCACGAATTGGGTTTCGATACCGACCGAATAGGAAACGTTCGGAGCCTGACGCGCCGCATTGCGGCGGGCGACAGATGGGACATGGTGTTCAACATCGCCGAAGGCGTCAGGGGCTTCGGAAGAGAGGCGCAGGTGCCCGCGCTGCTCGAGGCGCACGACATCCCCTACACCTTCTCCGACCCGCTTGTCCTGTCACTCACGCTCCACAAGGGCATGACCAAGCGCGTCATCCGCGACCTCGGTATTCTCACGCCGGATTTTCGTGTCGTGGAGACCGAACTCGACGCGGCGAGAATCGACCTCCCCTTCCCCCTCTTCGCCAAGCCGGTGGCCGAGGGGACCGGAAAGGGAATCACCGCGCGCTCGAAAATCACGGACAAGAGCCAACTGGTCTCGGTGTGCAGAACGCTCTTGGAGCAATTCAGGCAACCGGTCCTTGTCGAAACGTTCCTGCCGGGCCGCGAGCTCACCGTGGGGATTCTCGGCACCGGAGCCGAGGCCGCCGCGATAGGCGCGATGGAGGTCATGCTCCGCGACGATGCCGAACCCGACGTCTACTCTTACTGGAACAAGGAAAACTGGAGACAGTTCGTGGAATATCGTCTGGTGGATGACGCAATGGGAGAACGGGCGAAAGCGGTCGCTCTGGCTGCATGGAGGGGACTAGGCTGCAGGGACGGCGGACGCGTCGATTTGCGGGCCGACATGTATGGCATGCCGAACTTCATGGAAGTCAATCCGCTCGCCGGGCTTCACCCCGAGCACTCCGACCTCTGCATCATCGCCACCAAGGTCGGCATGAGGTACAGCGAACTCATCGAGGCCATAGCCCTGTCTGCCCTCGACCGGTATTCGATAGCGAGAACAACACATGAGCGAACCGATTATAGGCATCCTTCACAACGAACCGGCCCCGCCGGGACACGCCTTCTCGGAAGCGTCTCTTGATGTTCTCACACAAGCGGAAGCCATCGAAACAGCCCTCAAAGAGATGGGATACCCTTCGACTCGAATCCCCTTTACGAGGGACCTGAGCGCCTTCCTTCAAAGGATGGCGGGTGAAAAGGTGGAGATGGCGTTCAATCTGTGCGAGACCGTGGACGAGAACCCGCAACTTGCGGGACACCCGGCCGCCGTGCTGGAGCTGATGGGGATTCCCTTTTCGGGTTCGCCGTCGCCGGCCATCACGCTCACGACGGATAAGCTCATGACGAAGCGTCTCCTGAAAGCGAAAGGGATAGGAAGCCCGAACTACCTCGTCTACAACGGAACCGCCGCCTTCCACGCGGAGGCGCTGACGTTTCCCGTCATCGTCAAGCCGAGGTTTCAGGACGCCAGCATCGGCATCGACCAGGAATCGGTCTTCAGCAGCGTCAAAGAGCTCCACGCGAAAGTCGGCAAGCTGTTTGACCGTTTCGGGACGCTGCTGGTCGAGGAATACATAGCCGGCAGAGAGTTCAATATCTCGCTGCTGGGGCATCCCTCGCCGAAGGCGCTTCCCGTTGCGGAGATCGATTTCTCCGGTTTTCCCGAGGGCCTTTTCCCGATAGTCGGATACAAGGCCAAATGGGACACGTCGTCCCCCGAGTACCGGCACACCGCCCGCCGGTTTCCGGAGGACCTGCCCGATGCGCTGCGAAGGGGTTTGGAACAGACGGCGCTCGAGTGTTTCCGTCTGTTCATGCTCAGGGACTATGGTCGGGTTGACGTTCGCGTCGACCAGGCCGGGCAGATTCACGTGTTGGAAATCAACGCAAACCCATGCCTGAGTCCCGACGCAGGGTTTGCGGCGGCCGCTGAACGCGCAGGCATAAACTATTCCAAGATGGTTGGGCATTTTCTGGATTTCATTATCCAAAGGTCACACGAACATGATTATCAGACCCATCGTTTATCAGGACAGAGATAAGATACTGCGCCTGCTGAGGCAGAGAGGCACCTTCGGCGAGGCCGAGATTGGTGTCGCCATGGAGGTCGTGGACGAGGCGCTTCAGCGCCCCGAAAGGAGAGATTACAGGATCTATTGCGCCTGTCCCGGTCCCGAGGAGCTCGCCGGATACGTTTGTTTCGGTGTCATCCCGATGACAAGCGATTGCTACGACCTGTACTGGATCGCAGTGGATGAGAAGTTTGCGGGAACAGGGGTTGGCGCGGCACTTCTCTCGTTCATGGAAGAGTCGGCCGCGAACGAACACGTCAGGAGAATCTATATCGACACCTCATCGACGCCTGCTTACGAGGCAGCTCGTTCGTTCTACAAGAAACATCACTATGATGTCGTATGCGTGATGAACGATTTCTATCGCCCGGGCGACCACAAGCTGATATTCATGAAAGAGGTACGCAGCGTCGTCGCGCCCGGCGTCGGAAGCGTCTATGCAGGGGAGATGCCGCGCGACGAGCAGGGATGCGATTTCCATGTTTCGCATACGCAGAATTTATGACGACGGCGTGCCCGTCAACAAAGCGGCAATCGAGGAAGTCCAGAACATCCTCCGGACACAATTCAGCGCTCTGTCCGAAGAGGAAATTACAACGCTTCCCGAACGACTGCGAAACCCGCTGAAATACCGCTTCCGCTCTGTTCTCTTTGTCGCCGACGACCAACAGGGGCATGTCAAAGGGTTTGCCCACCTGTTCCACGCGCCCGACCTGAATTTCTGCTATCTCGATTTCATTTCCACGGCCCGGCACAGGATAGGCGGCGGCATCGGCGGCGCACTGTACGGCAGGGTTCGCGAGCACGCGCGTTCGCTGAACGCGACGGGCCTGTTCTTTGAATGTCTGCCGGACGACCCGAAGCTGTGCAAGGATCCGAATGTCCTGAGACAGAACGCCGCCCGGCTGCGATTCTATGAACGTTACGGCGCCCGACCCATCGCCGGCACCGCCTACGAAACCCCGGTGAAGCCCGGCGACGACTGCCCGCCGTACCTTGTGTATGACGACCTGGAACGGAACACGAAACTGCGGCGCGACGCGGCCCGCTCCATCGTCAAGGCAATTCTGGAGAGGAAGTACGGAGATTTATGCCCGCGCGAATACGTGGACATGGTCGTGGCCTCATTCAAAGACGACCCGGTAGCTCTGCGGGCACCACGATACCGCAAGAGCAAGCCTCTGCGCGAGACGACCCGGCTACGATGGGTCGAACGACGTATCGCTCTCGTTGTTAACGACAAGCACGAGATTCATCATGTGCATGAGCGGGGTTACGTCGAGTCGCCCGTCAGGATAGGCTCGATACTCAGAGAAATCCAGCCGACCGACATGTTTGAAAAAATGGAGCCCCGGCGTTTCGCCGAAAAACACATTACGGCCGTGCACGACGCCCGGTTCGTCGATTATCTGCAGAAGGTGTGCGCAAATGTCGAGCCCGGAAGGTCCGTCTATCCCTACGTGTTCCCCATTCGTAATGCGGCGCGTCCTCCGAAGGAGCTGCCCATTCGCGCGGGGTACTATTGCATCGATACGTTCACCCCTCTGAATCAAAATGCCTATCTTGCGGCCAGAAGAGCCGTTGACTGCGCGTTGACTTCCGCCCAGGCCATCCTCGACGGCTATCGTTTCGCGTACGCCCTCGTCCGTCCGCCCGGGCATCATGCCGAGCGTCATTCGTTTGGGGGATTCTGCTATTTCAACTCGTCGGCGATCGCCGCGCACTATCTCAGCGCCCATGGGAAAGTCGCCGTCATCGACATAGACTATCATCACGGAAACGGAACGCAGAACATCTTCTATGAACGTTCCGACGTGCTGACAATTTCCGTCCACGGGCACCCCCGCCTGGCCTATCCCTACTTCAGCGGGTTCGAAGACGAGACGGGAGGCGGCCCGGGTGAAGGTTTCAACGTAAATGTTCCCCTTCCCGAGCATGTCAACGGAGAACGCCATCGGGAGGTGCTCGGCAGGGTTCTGAGGCGGCTGAGAGGCTTTCAGCCGACATTCGTCGTCATCGCGTTTGGTTTGGACACCGCGAAGGCCGACCCGACGGGCTCGTGGGATTTGAGCGCGAAAGATTTCGAAGCAAACGGGAGGATAATCGGAGGACTGGGATGTCCGCTGCTCATCGTCCAGGAGGGTGGATACAGAACCCGATCGCTCGGGGTAAATGCGCGGCACTTCTTCCAAGGATTATTGGCGGGTTCTCAATTGTAAGGAAGGGTTTTGTGGCTCTGGGGACTGTCCCGGATTTACGGGCCGCGTCTTATGCGGCCGTAGAATCGGGACTGTCCCCATCGTGGGCCAAGTATGAGACAGATAATCTGAATGGTTTTTGTGAGGATGCCATGAAAGACAAGACCATAATATGCGTTCAATGTCAATCCCCATTCATATTCGGCGTCGCCGAACAGGAACGGTTCCTCGCCCGGGGGTTCGACGCTCCCAAACGCTGCCCTGAGTGTCGCGAACGCAAATCCAGAACGCCCGAAACGAACAAGAGATGGAAGGAAAAAGGGAGACACAGGCACGGTTCGAGAAAGGCGGCGTTCGAATAGCCTGCTCTGCCGGCATATGCCACGCGAGTATCGGCGGACCCAACACCACCTCCAGCACCCCACGTTTCCCTGAAGAGCTGAGGACCGGCGGGCGTCCAACAGGGGCAACGCTCATTCCGGCAACTGACATGAAAACGCAAGAATTGTTTCTTCGATGAGCAAAAAGTAGGTGCGAGAAGGATTACGTCGGTGAATCTTTTCGAGAAAGACGATTTAAGGAATTCGATTTTCGAGGGCGTGTTTGCCAACGTGTTCGCAACCCTCACGGGAGGCGTGTTCCTCACGGGCTTTGCGCTTTACATGGGGATGGACGAGTTCATGATAGGGCTGTTGGCTTCGATGCCTTTCATCGTCGCAGCCATCCAGTTGCCGACCTCATTTCTCATGGAGAAGACCGGCAGGAGAAAAGGTTTTTGGTACTGGGGCGCACTGCTTACGAGAGTGACGTGGATTCCGGTTCTCATCGTTGCGGTGCTGCCCATCTCGACATCGGGGAAATACGCGGCCGTCCTCGGCCTGATTTTCTTCTCCTACTGCGCCAACTCGGTCAGCAGCGTCTCGTGGCTCTCCTTGATGTCCGACCTGGTGCCGGACGGAATCCGGGGAAGCTTCTTCGGGACGAGGAGCATGCTGTGCGGCGCTGCCGGCATGGCCGCAATGCTCGTCTTCGGGAAGGCCCTCGACTTCATGGAGGCCCACGCCCACGGAGGCTCATCGCTGGGATTCGGCGTGGTGTTCGTGGCGGCCGTACTTTTCGGCGTGGTGAGTTTGCGATTTCTGAAGCGGGTGTCGGAGCCCAAGCTTGCGCAGATTGAAGCCCACCGCTCCTTTGGAAAGGAGTTGACGCTTCCCTTCAAGGAGCCCAATTTCAATAAGTTCCTGATCTTTGTTTTTCTGTGGAGTTTTTCCGTCTTTTTCGCGGCTCCGTTCTTCACGCTCTATTTTCTCCAGGACTTGAAGTTCAGCTACGGCTTCATCGCCGCGTTGGCCACGATATCCGGTGTGGCCGACCTGACGGGAATGCGGCTGTGGGGCAGAATTTCCGACAGCGTCAGGAATAAGGCGGTCATCCGCTTCTCAAGCTGGGTGGCCATCTTGGTGCCTCTGGCCTGGGTTTTCGTCCGACCCGGCAGTATTGTGTTGCCGATTGTTTTCAACGTGATAGGCGGCGGTTTTTGGGCGGGCATCAATCTTTGCATGAACAACCTGCTGCTGGAAATTTCGCCGAAGGAAAACAGGGCCTTGTTCCTGTCGATGTATAACATCGTCGGAGGATTGGGCGCTGCGGCGAGCCCCATCATCGCGGGCCTGCTCCTCACTTCCATGAACGGACACGTCAGCCTGTGGCGTTGGGAGGCGCTGCCCATTCAGGTTATCTTCCTGATATCCACCGTGCTCCGATTCCTGAGCTATCAACTGTTCAAGTATGTCCGCGAACCGGAGGAGGTCGAGCCGGGTCAGGTGGTCAGGATAATTTGGAGTGTCAGGGGATTGAACGTCGCGACCGGATTCAGCTATCTGCTCCATCCGTTCGTCGAGATTGCCAGAAACAACCGCAAGGGGGCGCACAACGGCGGTCCCGATAAGAGTGAAGAACCCGTTGGCTCGCAAGAGTTGCATCAAGAATGCGGAAGCGCTCGTCTGTGATGTGTGCCGGCGTCCAGCCCGCTGAAATGGTTGAACTCAGAAGGGAGGATACAAATGGAACACATGGAACGAGAAATCGGAGAAGCGGCTGGAAAAATCTGGAACGCGTTGAATGCAAAGGGAGCGATGTCGAAGGCCAGGCTCGCGAAGGTAACAGCGCTCCCGACTGCCCGCGTGGACCAGGGCATCGGCTGGCTCGCCCGCGAGGGGAAGCTTGCCGGAAAGGAAACAAAACGGGGCGAGCTTCTCTCGTTAAGAGAATAGTCTGAATCGCGTCTCGCCCGCTACGGCGCGGCCGGTAAAATTGGGATGAAGGGGATTCGTGTTATAATAACCCCGGTTGAATAACCGCAATCGAAGAGACCCATAATGTCCCGCTTCGCCGACAAGAAAAACAACTTCGGCAGAAGGCCTCTGTCGCCCTCAACTGTCCTCGTGGCGGGTTTTGCCGCAACCATCGCCATCGGAACCTCCCTGCTCATGCTGCCCGGGATGTCCGTGGAGGGCAGGCTGGGACTCGTGGACGCCCTTTTCACCGCCACATCGGCCGTATGCGTGACGGGATTGGTGGTCGTGGACACGGGCACTCACTTCACGAAAACCGGCCAGTGGATCATTCTCTTGTTAATCCAAGTCGGAGGACTGGGCATATTCACGTTCTCAACTTTCTTCATGCTCATCCTGAGGGGCAAGACGACGCTGAAGAGCCGGCTGCTGCTTCAAGAAACGATGACGCATTTTCCCTATCGAAACCTGCTAAGGCTGTTGCGGAACATCCTGCTGTTCACGTTCGGCGCGGAAGCGCTGGGAGCCCTCTGCCTTTGGCTCGCTCTCAGGGAAAGATTCGGCGCGGCCAGCGCCGCGCACTTTTCCATATTCCATTCTGTGTCCGCCTTCTGCAATGCCGGATTCTCGCTGTGGACAAACAACCTTGAAGATTATTGCGGCAACGTCCCGGTGTCTTTGACCATCATAGCTCTCATCGTTTTGGGAGGGCTCGGGTTCACCGTCGTGACGGAGGTCGGCGGAAAACTTCTTCGAAAGCAGTCCGAGTTCAGCCGGCTCTCGTTAAATTCGCGCGTGGTGCTCACGACCACCGTTTCGCTCATCATCGCGGGCGCTCTGTTGTTCTGGCTTCTGGAACGTTCCAACGCGCTCGCGTCGAGGCCTCATTCCGAGCAGGCGCTGGCATCCGTCTTCCAGTCGGTCACGGCTCGTACGGCGGGATTCAACACGATACGCACGTCCGACTTGACAGGCGCGACGCTGTTCGTGCTGATCGGCCTGATGTTCATAGGGGCCTCGCCGGGGTCCGTGGGCGGCGGAGTCAAGACGACAACGTTCGCTATCTACGTCGCGATGGTCGTCTCCTATCTCAGGGGGAAAGAGAACGTGGAGATGTTCGGCCGGACGGTCCCCGCTCAGATTTCCTCGAAGGCGACGGCAACTCTTGCAACGTCGTTTGCGCTCGTTGTCGTTTCCGCACTGCTGATTCAGATACTGGAAGGCCACCGGCTCGATTCGCCGACGCACGTGCACTTTCTCGACTGGCTGTTCGAGGTCGTGTCGGCCTATGGAACCGTCGGGCTTTCGACCGGCGTGACTCCCGCACTCAGCAAGGCCAGCAAGTTGGTCATCGTCGGCACCATGTTTGCCGGGCGCGTCGGCCCGCTCGGGCTGGCCCTTTCTCTGTTCGGACGCGAGGCCGCGCAGCGCTTTAAGTATCCGGGAGAAAATGTTATGATCGGTTAGGAGGATGTCGCGTGAAAAGGTTCGCCGTTCTGGGTCTCGGCAATTTCGGCTCGCAACTGGCCCGTTCGCTCGCTCAGAAGGGAGCCGAAGTTCTCGCCATTGACGTTGAAGAAGAGGCCGTGCTTGACATAAAAGACTCGGTCACGCAGGCCGTCGTGGCAAACGTCTCGGACAAGAAGGCCCTGCTCTCCTTGAACATCGACGCGTTCGACTGCGTCACCGTCAGTCTTGGCGACAAGGTGGGCGCTTCCATTCTGGTCGCTCAATTTCTCAAGAAGGTGGGCGTGAAGGAAATTCTCGTGAAGGCGATAAACGAGGACCATGCAGAGGCGCTCCAGAACGTGGGCGCAACAATCGTCGTGTTCCCCGAACGGGACATCGCAATAAAGATTGCCGACAGCCTGCTCACCCCAAACCTCATCGACTTCATTCCGCTCTCGGAAGGTCACAGCATAGTCGAGATGACTCCCCCCTCGCAGTGCATCGGGAAGACGCTTTCCGAGATGAGGCTCCGCAACCGTTTCGGCCTGCAGGTGCTGGCCGTGAGGAGGGTGGCTGACTCAGAGGAGATCGAGATAGGAAAGCTGACTCCCGACTCCATCGTGATTCCGGATGCGACGTTCCGGGTGGAAAAGCACCACGTGCTCATCATCATGGGAGAAAACAAGAATATCGAGAAGTTCCGGAAGCTTTCCTGAGCGAAGCGATAGCCGGGGACAGGTCTTCACGGCTTGCTTCCCAAAGAGTTTTTCAGACGACATGGGTTCTATATTTTGTCATTGCGAGAAGCGAAGCGACGGAGCAATCCCGATAACATAGGGAAAAATCTCCGGGATTGCTTCGGTCGGGTCGTTGACCCTCCCTCGCAATGACACCAAATGGTCTGAGCAACACCCCCCTGAAGGCCTGACCTCTCTTACCCAAAACAAAAGGGAGGCCGCTCCATTGGAACGGCCTCTCTTAATCTGTACGTGCTTATACGCTGAAGGCGTTATCAGGTATCTCGATGCAGCTGCGGTCCCTATTCGCGATGACTTTGGCCTTCATCTCGACGCCGGGCAGGATGTTGCGTACGAAGAACTGGGCCGAGTGGATCTTGCCGGTATAGAAGGCGAAATCGACGCTGTCCTCGGCGAGACCGTCCATCTTGTCGGCCGCCACCGCAGCCTGCTCGATGAGCTCGCGGGCCAGCGCCACCTCTCCGAACATGTGCAGGTAGCGGGTGGCAATCGACATCACGTAGTCGAGGTCTCCCTCCATCGCGAAGCCCGCTATCTTCATGGTCGTTTCGAGCAGGGTCGTCTTCGCAGCGTCGAGCTGCTCGACGAGGTCGCCCACCTTCGCATGTGCGCGAAGGCCGTTGATGAACTCATCCAGCACGGTCATGTAGTTCTGCATCAGCACGCCGCCGCCGATGTTGAGCTTGCGGCCGATCAGGTCGGCGGCCTGGATGAAGTTCGTCCCCTCGAATATCATTGCGATTCGCGCGTCGCGGCAGTACTGTTCGACGGGATATTCCTGGCAGTAGCCGTAGCCGCCATAGCACTGCATGGCGACGGATGTCATGTCGAACGCCATGTCGGAGCAGTAGGCCTTGACCATGGGCGTCATGAGGTCCACGTAGCCCTGATAGAAATTCCGCTTCTCCTCGTCGGGATGCGCGTGGGCGAGGTCTTCATACATCGCCAGCCGATACGCAAACGCCCTCATCCCTTCAGCCATACACTTCTGCAGGAGAAGCATGCGGCGCACGTCGGCGTGTTTGATGATGGGCACGCGGGGCGCGTTCGGGTCCTTCATCGCCTTGACATCGACGCCCTGGATGCGTTCCTGCGAATACTGCACGGCGTTCTCGAATGCGGCGGCCGCGAGCGCGATTCCCTGAAGGCCGGTGGTGATGCGGGCCTCGTTCATCATCTGGAACATCTGCCTCATGCCCTTGTTCTCCACGTCTCCGAGCAGGTAGCCGCGGCAGGGGCCGTCTTCTCCGAAGTTGAGCGTGCACGTGGCGGAGGCCTTGATTCCCATCTTATGCTCGATGCCGGCGCAGGTGACGTTGTTGAAATCGCCGATGCTGCCGTCGTTGTTCACCCAGTACTTGGGTACTATGAACTGGCTTATGCCCTTCGTTCCGGGTGGCGCTCCTTCAATCCTGGCGAGCACGCCGTGGATGATGTTCGGAGTCAGGTCGTGGTCGCCCGATGTGATGAAGCACTTGGTGCCCGTGATGAGATAGGTGTCGCCGTCCTTCTTCGCCGAGGTGCGTATGTCGCCCACCGCGCTTCCCGCCTGCGGCTCGGTGAGACACATCGTGCCCTGCCACTCGCCGGTGTACAGCTTCTCGCAAAACAAATCTCGAATCTTGTCGGGACCGAAATTCTCGACCATGTGAGCGACGCCGGGGCCGGGAAAGTAGAGCATGAACGACGTGCACGCTCCGAAGAATATCTCTCCGGCGCTCATGGCGATCACGCCCGGAAGCCCCTGTCCGCCCAACTCCGCGCTGTTCGACATCGAGATCCAGCCGTTTTCACAGGCGAGCTTGTACGCCTTGTGGAACGCGGGCGGCGCCTTGACGGATCCGTTCTCGTAATGGGCGCCCTCTCGGTCCGCGTCCTGGTTGAGAGGTCCGAGCACCTCCTGCGCGAACTTGACTGCCTCGCTGATGATCATGTCGAAATCTTCGCGCGAGAAATCCTTGAACTTGTCAAGTTCGCATAGTTGCTCCGCGTTGAGCTGCTCGTTGATAACAAAGTCGAGGTCGCGCTTGTTGGCCCGATAAAAATTATTTCCCATTGTTCTCTCTCCTTTGGAGGTCGGCCTGAGACTAACGACAATTTCTCGCTGGGAGATCGGACCGACTCAGCAGGTCCTACACGGTCATATTCTCACGGAGCGCCTGCTTTGGGGTTTTCGGTCCGTTTCACAATGCATATTATACCAGAGATTTTGAGAAATTTCCACTTTTTTGTGCAGTGCGTCATTTCACGCCGGAACTGCCCGCGGTGCTCACCCCCGCCGTTTGGGCTATTTTCGCGATATCCTTGACCTCGATGCTCCCCTCCGAACCTTCGGTCCTGAGGGCGTCGGCGGACTCGGAGGAGGTCATAAGCGCTGAGGCGGGTCTTCACGGCACGTTGCCCAAACCAGTTCTTGTCATTGCGAGGGAGGGTCAACGACCCGACCGAAGCAATCTCGAAGGCGTTCCCCCCTTGCCATCGGGATTGCTTCGTCGCCCGAGCTTGCAGCTCTTTGCTCCTCGCAATGACAAGGTACAGGAACGATCTCGTGTGAGAAATCATTCGGGTAACAGGCCATGAAGGCCTGACCCCTCCTTTCGGGCTTTTCTTGCCCTATTCCTGCTTCAGTGTGTCCATGGCAATGGCGCCGTGGGCCATCGAGGCGCCCGCGCTCATGGCGGCGGCGACGATAATCGCCTCTGCGATCTCGGAGTCGGTGGCGCCGGACTCTTTGGCTTTGCGCGCGTGGCCGTCGATGCAATAGGGGCATCGGGTGATGTGCGCGCAGGCAACCGCGATGAGTTCCTTCGTCTTCGCGGACAGGTCACCTTCAGCGAAAGCCATCATGTTGAAATTCATGAAGGCTCCCAGCAGGTCGCCCTTCAGCTCCGCAAGCTTGCCTATCGAAGCCAGCGCGTCCTTGTGATAAAAATGCTCACTCATGTTTCCTCCTGCATGCGGTGAAAAGATATCTTCGGTTATCGGCAGTTTCAAAAAGGGTTCCGGTTGTTCCGACACGCTCATAGCCCGAGCGATTCTCTATAGGCGGGCACTGCGGCCAGCGGATTGTGGTCGTTCTGCCTGTCTTTCACGGCCAGTATGGTTACCGGCGCCTCTGAGTGCTTGATAAAGATGGTATCATCACCGACGCACAGTCCGACGGCAACGTTCAGGTCGGTCTTGTACTTATTCAGAAGCAGCGCCTGGCCCACGGGATTGCACTGCGGCTGACGCGCGTCTTTGACGATTTTGTCTTCCTCGCTCAGCCCGATGTCGTCGGAACAGATGCCGCCCGTCATGCAGCAGGCCGAGACCACCTCGAAGCCGCCCCCTTCGAATACAGCCGAGATCACCTTCGCTTCCTTGAGGAACAAAGCGCAGAACGCCAGCCCCAATCGCTTGAACCCCATGTTTCCGGCGTAGATCATTGTTTCCTCTATCCGATTCTTGCTCAAGCCGGACTTCTTCCAGGTTCTGGCCACGGCTCTGAGCATCTCGGCGGCCTCGGGTTCTGCGATGACGCTTCGAACGTCATCGAACGTGCCCGGCGTAATTATCATCGGGCATATTTCCGTGCCCTCCTGGGAGAAACCTTTCATGCATATCCGTCGAGGACATTCGGCACACTTCGGATACTCCGCTTCCATTGTTCTTCTTGCTCCTTTCAAACACTCAGAGCGCGCGCATACTGGGCCTGCGCCTCATTTGTTCCGGCAAGTAACTCAAAGTCAACTGTCGCCGCGTAATCGACAAGACGCCGTCATGCGCCGAGGGCGATTTCGGCTATGTCTTTGACCTCGATGCTCCCCTCCAACCCTTCGGCCCTGAGGGCATCCTCGAACATCTTGGCGCAATTCGGACAGGCCACAGCCAATATTTCCGCGCCGGTGTCCAGCGCTTCCTTTATGCGGACCCGCGCGGGAGCGCCCTCGCCGGTTCCGATGACGTCGGTGAAGAAGTTGCCGCCGCCTCCGCCACAGCACAGCGAGTCCTTTTTGTTCTTGTCCATCTCCATCAATCTGAGGCCGGGAATGGCCCTCAGCACTTTTCTGGGGGCGTCGAACTCGTCGTTGTGCCGGCCGAGATAGCAGGGGTCGTGGTAGGTGACCTTGGTTTTCGACTCCGAAAAAGCAACCGCGCCCGATTTGATGAACCGGCTCAGCGCCTGCGTGTAGTGTATCACCTCGAAATCCGCGCCGAGCCGAGGATATTCATTCTTGAACGCGTTATACCCGTGGGGCGAGAGCGTAATGACGCTCTTCACGCCAAGCTCTTTGAACGTCCGAATGTTGTTTTCCGCCAGCGTCTGGAAAAGCTCCGATTCACCCAGTACCCTTACCTCATTTCCGTCGCATGCCTCCTTTTTGCCGAGGATACCGAACGAAACGCCCGCCTCTTTCAGCACGGTCGCAACCGCTCGGGCTATCTTTTTCCCTCTCTCGTCGTAGGAGCCCACGCAGCCGACGTAGAGCAGATAGTCCTGCCCCGAATACGGTTCGACGCCGAGGCCGTCGGCCCATTTGCCTCGGTCCTCGCCCGCCTCTTTGTACGGGTTCCCGTGGGTGTGAATCCCCTTGAGATAGTCCCTGACCGACGGCGGCGCGAGCCCTTGCTCCACCATTTCACCCCTCGCGGCCACGAAGATGTTGACGAGGTCGGCGTTGAACTTGAACACGCAGTGCTCGACGCAGTTCCCGCACGTGACGCATGAGTAGAGGATTTCCGCGAGGCGCTGGCTCGGCTGAATCTCGCCGTTGAGCCACCCTCTCAGGAGCCACATCCTGCCGCCGGGCGAATAGGTCTCGAACCAAAACTTTCGGTAGGTGGGGCAGTTGAAGTCGCGATAGTCGCGCGTGAACTTGCAGTAGCCGCATCGAAAGCACCGGTGGATAACGTCGGCGTATTCCATCTATCTCACCTCCCAGTTGCCGGGGTTCATGATGCCGTTGGGGTCGAGGGCCGCCCGGATTCTGTTCATCAGCTTGAGCGTCTTCGGGTCCATCTTTTCGAGAATGAGTTGCTGGGCGGGCTCTTCGGCCTTCCAGGGTATTCCGCCCAATTCGAGCGCTGCCACGTTGCTGTCGTGCAGCGCGCGCTGGGCCCGCTTGACGTCCTCGTCGTCGGCCCGGTTGAAGGCGTAACCGTATGCGAACATCATGCAGTGGCCCCGGCCGATGACGCGGGCGGTCAGGGAGTACGGCATGTCGTGTTTCGCAGCAATCTCGACCCCCGCCTTGTGCGCCTTCGAGAAAAGCTCAAGCGGCATGATAGCGCCGACGTATTCGAATCCGCCGCCCTTCCTGGTGTCGGCGAACTTCGTCATCTCTCGAATGGGGGTCTCGAGGAAGCGGCCCTTGGCCATTGTCGGCATAAACATGAAGCCGCCCTCTTTGTCGTCGATGTAGCTGCGGAGCGTCTCGCGGATGGTTCGCTTCTTGAGATTCAGCTCCTCGTCGGAGTTCGCGGTCACGTAGATGAGCGTGAGCTGAAGCCCCTCCATGTAGGGCGGAAGCTGCGAGGCTGTGACGTTCAGGTCTTCCGCCATCTCCGTGCCGGTGACCTTGAAAAGTATGTCGGTGAGGTAGTCGGGGTTCTCGGTCAGAAACGCCATCACGTCCTTCTTGGCCGGCTTGGGATAGAGCTTGATGCCCATCTTGGTGACGACTCCCGTCGTGCCGAACCACCCCACGAACAATCCCGCCAGGTCGGGTAGCGGAGACCGTGAGAACCAGTACGGCGAGGTCGAGCACGAACCGATCTTGCACACCTCGCCGGTGGGCAGCACGACCTCGAGCCCGTTGAGCATTTCGGAATGGAAGCCGGTCGCCTGCGACAGGTGACCCGAGCCGTGAATCAGCACGTTGCCTGCTATCGTAGCCGTAGGCGGGGCATCGGGAAGGGAATGTTTCAGATGAGGATGGTGCTTATTGAGATACGCCTGCAGCACCCCCTGCGAAACGCCCGCCTCGACGACCACGTACCGGCTGGTCTCGTTCACTTCAAGGATGCGGTTCATCCGCTTCATGTCGAGCACGATCCCCTTCTTGAGCGGTCGAGACAGGCCCGACAGCACCAGCCCTCCGCCCAGGGGCACGACGGGAATCTTCTCGCGGTTGGCCAGGTGCACCACCGCCTGCACCTCCTCGACGGTTGAGGGTATCGCCACGAAGTCCGGCTTTCGGGGCTCCATCGTGCCGGGGTCGCGGGAGTAAATGAAAAGCTCCTCCGGCTGATTCGACACGTACTCCTTCCCCACTATCTCGGCTAATGCCTCATGTACACGTTCCATCGGCTACGCCCCCAATCCTTTCAACTGCTCACCCAGAGCGAGACGGCACAGGTCGCTCAGGAGCAGCGGCATCATGCCGTTTGCCGCAACCATCTCTCCAAGCATTATGAGGCAGAATTGACAATTGAACACGCAGGCGGTGGCCCCGGCGTCGGCCATGTCGTCGAGGTTCCTCTTCTGGAGATCCTCGGCGAGGTCGTCCTTGCCCTGTGACAGCAGCACTCCGCCGCAGCATAGCGCGTTCTCGCCGTCGTACTTCCTCTTGACCCGCTCGACTCCGATCAGTTCGAGGATGTCATCGACATAGTGTTGTGTTTCGGGAATCAGGCGGTTGGAGCACGGGCGCTGGTAGGCGACCTTCAGGGGAAGCTGTTTGATCTCGCTCTTCAATTCTTTCATCCTGCCGAGGACGAAATCGAAGAAATGCACCGGTTTGAAGGGAACGTCGATACCGAACGCAGGAGCCCACGAGGTCAGTGTTCCATAACACTCGTCGTGGAAACAGACAACTTCTTGGATGTTGTTCGGTTCGAGATAGTACTTCGATATGTTCTCGATGCTTTTCGGGAGCCTCTCCTTGATGACGGAATTCTTCGCGAAGTGCAGAAACATGAGGTTGCAGAAGATGTCGTTTCCGGAAACGGTGGAGACATCTTCAAAAATCTTCCCCTGGATCGAATATTTCTCGAACATTCCGAAGGCGCAGAGGTCTATGAGCGGAGACTTCAGCTCCTGCTGCTCGACCGTTCCCCTGGGAGCCATCATCCTCACCTGCTGTTTCTCTATCGGCTTCGGAGCCGGATGGAAACCCCTCGCCTCCTGCAGCTCGACAAGCTGGTAGAACGGATGGTTTCCGTAAGGGCAATATTCCTCGCAGGCGTAGCACGTGGCGCAGTCCCTGAGCACCTGGGAATCTTCGCCGCGGATGATTTTCCACCTCTCCTCCTTCGCCTTCTCCAGATTCAGGTCCATGTACTGGCATCTCACGAGACAGTCGTAGGTCTCGCAAGACGCGCACACATTCTCATCGAACTTTAGCTGATACACGTGACCGCCTCCTTCGCATTCCCGTGTTTCTGTCATCCTGAACGAAATGAAGGATCTTGTCTTTCGTCGGACTTACCGCAATCCTTGAGATTCTTCGCTGCGCTCAGAATGACATTCATTTGCCTGCCCAGGATGACAATCGTTTGCTTGCTCCGGGTGACAACCGTTTGCTTGCTCCGGGTGACAACCGTCACCTACTCAGAATGACAGCCTATGCTTGCTCCGAGTAGTAACGTCAAGCCTTCAAGATGGTCACCGACAAGGCCGCCTCGGTGCCGCCGACGCTTCCTCCCGCGTTCTGGGCGAGGCCCACCTTGGCGCCCTCCACCTGCCTTTTGCCGGCTCGCCCGGTCAGGTGCCAGTACAGCTCGACGACCTGACGAACGCCGGTGGCTCCCACCGGATGGCCCTGCGACTCGAGCCCTCCCGAGACATTGACCGGCATCTTCCCGCCAAGCGTGGTGTGGCCGCCCTCGGCAAACGGGCCGCCCTCGCCTATCGGGCAGAAGCCCAAGTGTTCGGTGGTGGCAAGCTCGCCGAACGCCGTGGCGTCGTGCAGTTCGGCCACGTCTATGTCGTTGGGGCCGACGCCCGCCTTCTCATAAGCCTTCCCCGCCAGCTTCGTCAACGTCGAATCTTCGCCTTCCTCTCTGTCCTCTCCGCTGGCCAGAATACAGGCCGCTACCTCAGGCGCGCGCTTGACCCCAAGCTTCTTCGCAAAGTCCTCAGAACAGATGATGGCCGCAGCGGCTCCGTCGCCAATGGGCGAGCACATGGGGCGCGTCAACGGCCAGGCCACCTCGGGGGCGTCGAGCACCTCTTGCACGGTGAACGTGGTCTGGTACTGGGCGAGCGGATTCATGGAAGAATGAAAGTGGTTCTTGGAGGAAATCGCCGCCAGTTGCCTCTGGGTGGTGCCGTACTTCTCCATGTGCCGCCGTGCGACCCACGCATAGACGTCCATGAACACGGTGCGCTGTCCGGATTTCTTCTTCTCCTTCTCGCCCCTGGCCTCGCGGGCCTTCTTTATCTGCTCCTCCTCCTGCCTGGACGCTTCCATGAACTGGGCTACCGTTTCGACATCCATGCCGCCCATGAACGCCTTCAGCACGCGGCTGCGGTCCTCGAAGTACATCTTCTCCATGCCCAGCACAAGCGCGACGTCGATCTCTCCCAGCGCCACCATCGCCCATGCGCCGTTCAGCGCCGTGGCCGACGACGCGCAGGCGTTCTCGACGTTGATGACCGGGATGCCGCCGATTCCCATCGCCCGTAGCACGACCTGCCCCCGGACGCATTCCTGGCCCTCCATCACTCCCTGCGACGCGTTGCCGACCCACGCACCCTGAAGGCGTTCCTTTGCGATGCCGGCATCTTCGAGGGCGCCTCCCACGGCCTCGGCGACAAGAGACTTCATGTTGCGGTCGAGGTGTCTTCCGAACTTCGTCACCGCGCCGCCTATGATTTTCACTTTCCGCATGCTGCAATTCTCCTCTTCGGTGTCGCCGGACTGCCGGCTCACCGCTCTATCGCAGGACCTTTGGCGCCGGGACGGAACCACGCGACGGGCTTGGCCTCGCGCGCCGCTGCGCCGTGCTGTTTGAACGCCGGGTAGCCGAGCGCGATGGAAGCGACCACCTTGTAAGGCGCTTCTATGCCCAATCGCTCCATGACTTCGGGCATCATGTTGACCAGGCCGATAAACCCGACCCAGCACGAACCCAGGCCGAGCGAGTTGGCCACGAGCGTCATGTTCTGCCCGCAGATGCCGATGTTTATCTCCGGCCCGCTGACGGCGCGCTCGTCGCCCAGCAGGACTATGACCGCGGGAGCGTCCAAAAGGGCGGGCAGAACGCCCTCGCCGACAAAGTGTATGCCGGCCTGGACGCGCGGGTCGAACAGCCCCGGCTGCGGGTCGGCCTCGTACTGCGCCGCAAGCGTCTCGAGCATTTCGTCGGTGCGGTACATCATGCTCACCATCTGCGCCATCGGCTGGATGCGAGCGGCGATGTCGTCCAACAGCGCCTTGTCGGTGATAACGATGAAGCGCCACGGCTGGCAGTTGCCCGCGCTGGGAGCGTGTCGGCCCGCTTCGAGTATCCGTCGTATCAGGTGGTCGGGCACCGGCTTGTCCTCGAAGTTTCTGACGCTGCGGCGTTCGAACACCGCCCTCTCCACCGCCGTGTATTCGGTGGGGTTGCCTTCGGCGGCGAGCGGCGGCGCGGGCGGCATGTACGGAATATCGGCGGGGGTCGTCTCAAAGTACCCCTCTTCAACATAGAACGTTTCCTTTATCGAAATGGCGTCCGTCGGGCAGGTGACCACACAGTTCGAGCAACTGACGCACATTTCGCTACCCATGTAGGCTTTGTCGTTGTCATCGAGGGCCGGGATCCCGCCGGGGCAGTTCTGTGTGCACTGTCCGCAGCCGATGCATTTTTCGGCGTCGATCTCGATTTTTCCCCAGTGAATCTTGGGACGGAACATGTCCATGTACTTCTTGTCCAAACTCATGCTGACGTTCTCCCTTCTCCCGGATGCGCTATCCGGCGAAGCTATTTCTTCTTCAGGAGCGTCTCGGTGTAACTGCTGAGCGTCTCTCTGGCCCAGCGGGTTGCATGTTGGTCGCGGTCGAGAAACCACCGCGAAACCACGCCCTGGCAGAGCGCGCAGATGGCCATGGCGCTCTCTTCGGGGTCAACGTCGGCGAAGTCGCCCCGCTCGATGCCGTCCTCGATGGCGCCCTTGATCAACTCCGCCCAGCTCGTAACCCATTCATGAAAGAGGTTGTGAAACGTTTCCTCGTACACCGCCCGCGCCATGCATTCGAGATACAATGGATAGCCGACGCTGAAGGTGGGGTCGCTCTCGTCAAACAGCCCGTCGCCGACGGAGCGCAGTTTTTCCAGCGGGTCGTCGTGGCGGGCCATGGCGCTCTTGCTGCGTTCGAAAATCTGCCGGAAAAATTCGCGGAACACGGCGGCGAAGAGTTCGTTTTTCGTGGGATAGTAGTGCAGCACGGCGCCCTTCGACAGGCCGGCCTCGGTCGCCACGCTCTGGATGCTGACGTTATAGCTGCCGTTCTTGGCGATGAGGCGGAGAGCCGCCTCGATGATTTGGCTCTGCCTGACCGGCTCGATACCAACCTTCGGGCTCACAATTCACTGCCTTTTGTTGGCGACGCGGGGAATGTTGGGCGGGGTTTAAACCGTCTGGACGGATTATAAAAAATGACTGCGACAAATGTCAAGAAGAAAATGCGTACGAGCTGTCGCCAACCGGGAGTAGTCTGAAAGGGCTATCGCGATCTTTCCAGTTGTTTGGGCAAGTACTAACCACCAAGGCACAAAGGCCCAATAAAGACCCTTTCTTGTTTCCTTTTTTCTTTGTGTCTTGGTGTCTTTGTGGTTCAAAATGCCAACAGCGGAACTTCATTCAGCCACAGAGAATTTAGTTCACGGTTTCCGGTCTCCGGTTTGAACCGTAAACCGTAAACGTCAAACCGTAGACCGATTTCGTCCTTCGCCCTTCGCTCTTCGTCCTTCGTGATCCTTCGTGCTCTTCGTGGATAAATCCTTCCAATCCGCAATCCGAAATCTGCAATCCGGAATCGAAAAGCCTGGCGCTCCGGCGCCGGAGGTGTGTGCTGGCAGAGCGCGCCCTTCTCGTGCGCGCTCCTGTGAACTGGAGACAGGCGACCCCTTCTCGTCCGCCCCGGCCCCCAT
>CAZSKP010000036.1:0-44565 GCA_964607485.1 uncultured bacterium
AATCCCTCGCGAATGCTTGCTATGCCGGCTTCCTTGATCTCGTCAGGGATGTCGAAGTCGGGCTGGCCGATGCTCAGGTTGACGGGGTCTTTGAGCTTGGCCGCGAGGTCGAACACCTTTCGAATGCCCGACGAGTCGATGAGTTTCATTCTGTTCGCGATCATGCGTTCATCCGTGAGAAGCTTCGAATTTGACTCAGGGAAAGTGGGGCAGATTATAACAAACCTGCCGGATTAAGTCAAAGTCTTGAGGGTTATTTCGTCAAGGCGTTTCCGCAACGGACGGCTTTGGTTGGGCATGGCCGGTTCAACGCTTCTTCGGCCTCATCCCGAACAGAAACCGTGTCGCACTAAACCGCTTGACAACGAAGTCGTACAGCGCAAGCGTCGCGACGAATGAGGCCGTGCTGATCAGCAGAAATTTTGCCAACACGCCCATGTTCCACTGAACGACATAGAATCCGATCAACAGAATGACCGTTTGATGAAGTATATAGAATGGCAGGACCGCTTCGTTGGCGTATTCGAGCCCTCTGTTGCGGAAGTCTAGGAACTTCATGCACAGGCTCAGGATGAACACGATCCAGCACCACGTGTCGAGACTGGCCAAAAGTTGCAGTGCGATGAACGGTGCCGAGTAGCTGGGATTATCCATCACACTCTTCAGGTCCCCGGCGAAATACCAGACCGCCATGATTGAGAAGCACACGCTCCCGATCAGCAGCGCGACGGTCCCGTGTTTCTCGATAGCCCGCTCGAACCGTTTATCGGAAAAGACGACGTAGCCGCTTATGAAGAATACGCCATAGTAAAAGAACTCAGCCCAGTTGGATTCCCCGGGAAACTTGGCGCGGAGCGCTACCTGCACGACGGCAATGGGGATGACAAAGAGGAAGACACCTCCCCACTTTTCGTTGACCGCGGCGAATTGAGAGATGATGCGCCGGCCGGCTTCTTTCTTCAGGTAGAGGAGAAGTGGAAGCGCAGCCAGGGAGATGAAGAAGAGGAGGCCAATGAACCAGAGATGGTGACCGTAGTAGCCCAGGAAGCTGAAATTCCAGGCGATGTAGTCAAACCTGAAGCGGTCGCGGTAGAAGTCGAGGTACGAGCCATTGAACGTCCCATGGCTCAAGGCCTCGACGTATTTCTGGGGCGGGATGATAATGAATATTCCCATGATGTAGGGGATTGCAAGCCGCTTGAACCTGTCAGTTACGTATCGGCCTCTGCTCTTGTAGCGGAGCGCAAACAGCGTGGCCGCACCCGACACGAAGAAGAAGATAGGCATGATCCACTGCCACGTAAATGCGACGAACATCATGAACCCGATGTAAACCTGTTCGTTCTTGACGTGCCAATCCTCGAAATCGAAGAACCGCGCATTGTGGAAATAGAATACCACCAGCATGGCCAGAACCCTCAGCCAATCAACGTAGTGGCATCGTTCGCGGACAGTTCCTATGTCATTCATGCGTTCCGCTCCATCAGCCGCTCAGTTCTCCAAAGCGCTGCGAGAGGTCATGCCGGCATTGACGGGACCGACTGGGCAATCGTGACCTGTCGCTTCTTCATCTTCATCCCGAACAGGAACCGCAACATGTTGACGCGCCGGACCGTTAAGTCGTACACGGCAATGATGATAATGAACGAAGACATGCTCAACAGCAGGTATTTCACCATCACGCCTGCGTCCCAGTCGGCGATAAAGAAGCCGATGGTCACAATGACGGTCTGGTGCAGTATGTAGAACGGCAGGACCGCCTCGTTGGCGTATTTCAACGCGCGGTTATCGAAGTCGAGGTGCCTGCTCCCGAAGCCGAGTATCGCGACGAGCCAACACCATGAGTTGAATGCGCGGAGAAACGAAAACGAATATTCATAAGAAGAGAATCCCGACTGAATCAGCAGATACCCCACGCTCGTCGCAATTACGCCCATCGCGAGGGCGCTCATGCGATGTCTTTCCAGCGTCGGCCTGAACTGCGCATCGGTCGCGAGCACGTAGCCCGATACGAAGAAGGACATGTGCGAGAGGATGTTCCATCCGCCCCAGGCTCTCACACCGATGCCGTCCGGTTGCAGGTTCCCGAGTATTTCCATCAGAGCGAGAGGAAGGGCAAGGAGAAAGATGCCGCCCGGCTTGTTCAGGAAGGCCACCGCGCCCGACGTCCTTCTGCGCGTTGCGTCCTTTCTGAGCCAAAGAAAGAACGGCAGCAATAGCAGGGAGAAAATGAAAAGCATTTCCAGGTACCACAGGTGGAGTCCCATCCATGCGAAGTTGCCGCCGAATCCGTAGAACCCGTCAAAATAATGGGGGAAGAACTCGAAGAACGAGCCGGAAAACTGCCCGTGGCTCACCCGCTCGATGTAAACCTGCAAAGGTATTTGCGTGAATATTCCGAACATGAGAGGGACCACGAGTCGTTTGACTCTGGCCCAAAGGTATCTCCCCGCCCTCAGGTAGCTGAGTGCGTAACAGGAACTCATACCGGAAAGCACGAAGAAGAGCGGCATGATCCATTGGCTCACCACCCCGACGAATACGGTCATCCCGAAGCTCAGTTGGTTATTCTTTGCATGCCAGTCCTCTTGGTCGAAGAACCGGGCGCAGTGAAAGAGGAATACCATGAGCATTCCCAACACTCTCACCCAGTCTATGTCGTGACGCCGCGCGGGAATGCTATGAGCCTTGAGCACGTTTCCTCTCCCAATAATTGAAATCTATCAGAACCATGCGTCCATCCCGCACTCGTTACGTTCTAAGGCCGGCCACAAAAATGGAAATCAGGTCGGGCAGCGTTTCCGACTTCGAGAATAGCGGCACGGCCGTTCCGCCCAACTGCTTGAAACCGAACCAGGCCAACGATTCCAGCATGAAGCGGGCCGTCGCCGGGACGGAATGCAGGGGCCGGATCGCTCCCATCCGTATTCGAACGGTGAGATACTCCTCAAGTTGGCGCAACGCCTGCCTGCGCGCGTACCGGTCATAGACGTCCGCCAACTCCGGAAACTCGAAGGCCGATTTTTCCAGGATGACAATCTGGATGCGATTCCTCTCGCATATGTCCCAAAACTCCCCCAGTATCTCCGCAATCTCATGAGTCAAATCAATGTCCTTGGCACCCTTCCTCAGAAAGGCCTGGATGCTGCTGATCCGGCTGCCCTTTTTCAGACGCCTCCTCAATAATTCGAGAAGCTCTCCCTCGCTCATCGAGGATGCAGTTTCAGGAGGAGGCAGCTTCCCATTCCCATAGGGAGTGCCGTTCTCCAATACGTAGTGAAAGAGTCGCGCCTTGCTCTTGAAATAGTAGTAGAGCGTCGCTTTGGAGACCGCTGCCTCGGCGGCAATTTCCTCCATCTGGGCCAATCTGTATCCCTTGCGACTGAACACATCGATGGCCGCTCCGACGATATCGGGGATCCGATTATCCGGGGTCACTCGTGGCGACATCTGGAGCCTCCTTCGCGGGCGCCCGCTTGGCCATTGTTGGGATTCAACGTTGAGGTCACGGGAATCCGCGCCCACATATAATTAACTAACTCGGTTAGTTATTTATATGCTACCACCACACACGCCTTCTGTCAAGAGAAAAAGTGAGGGTGTCTGTTCAGCCGCCCATTCCATAGAAAACGGCGCTCTATTCCAAAAAACGGCGGATTTCGGCTCATAACGCCGTTCGTAGGCCAGGGAACGCAGTCGTTCACCAGTGGTCGGACCATGCGCGCAAGACAAAAGAAAAGCGCGCCGCAACCATCGGCGGCGCGCTCGGTGGAGGTCTCCAAAGAGGGTGCTCAGGCGTCTTCGTCTTTAGGCTTTTCGGGCTCCGGCTCCTGTTTTTCCTTCTCCCCCTCTTCCTCTTCCTTTTTCTCCTCTTCCTCTTTCTCTTCTTCTTCCTTCTGTTCTTCCTCGGGCTCTTCGGTTGTGGAAGGAGCAGGGGCGTAAACCGCTTGCTGGCGCCTTATCGCGGCCAGCCTTTCTTCTTCCTCACGCTCCAATCGCCGCCTCCTGATGGCGACGTAGAGGAGCAGCGCGACGATAAGCAGAATGATAATGATGAGGACCGTGGTCGTGTCTGCAAATCCTGTGGGAGGCTTTTTTCGGCTCGGCTCCTTTGCCTCGTAAAGTTCTCGGAGCGTTGACGCCGACCCTTGGATCGCCGAGAGTTTCTGGTCCAGCTTGTCGGCCTTTTCTCTCAGGTCGTTTGCCTGCACTTCCAGCGCGTCGGCCTTTTGCCTGAGCGAGTCGGCTTGCCCGAGCAGGTCGTCCGCCGACTTGCGCAGGGTTTGCGCGTCGCGCGAGAGTTCGTCGGCAGCGTTTGCCAGAGCGAGCGGTTCGTCCTTCAGCTCGTCTGCTTCCTTTACGATCCGGTTGATGGCGACCTGCGTGCTCAAAGTCTTTTGGCTCTTCGTTGCTTTTTTCTCCCCGCATGCTGCGACACTGAGAGACGCCATGAGCAAGAGCGACAGGACAATCCATAATCTTCTCGACATCGGCAAAACCATCCTCTCTGAAGCGAGAGCCTCCGAACAGGAAATGAGGCCCAGTTGTGGGATTTTGCGAGTTCTCAGACAACCTCGCAGGTACACGGAACCTGCATTAAGAAAGACGGCCTTCTTGATTGGGAGCCCTCGCGTCGTCGGCTCTTTGTCGACGGTTGGCCGAAAAAACTCTAGCAAAATTCGCAAGAATTGTCAAATCCGACGAACCTCCCTGGAGGCCGGTTTTTCGGCAGGTTGACACGCTGTCGCCGACGGAAATATAATGGAAAATAGCTGGAAGTTGACCCCGCACCAAGGAGGTTTTTCGGAAATGTATGAAAAGGGAACCGCCGTCAGGGTGACGCTGGACATCAGCAGTGCCGGCCTGAAAGAACTGGAATTCGTCGGCAGGGTTGTGATTGACGCCACCGACTTCATGGCTATTCAGTTTGACACCGTAATTATTCCCAAGGTGGAAATCAAGGCGGCCGAACCGCTCCCCGACAAGCCTCTTGAGGAAGTGCTCGGTACGGAGATAGCGCGATCCGACGGAGTGGAAAGGCCGAAACCGCCCAAGGTGGAAAACGTCAGGTTCTTGGCCGAGCAGTCCGGCGCCGGGATGAAGAAACCGGGGAAATGACCGGACGCCGCCCGGACCGCAGCGGGGTCGTCTTCCCCCGCCCGCTCTAGCTTTTCTTGGAAGTCACCGCGAAGAACCCGGTGACCAGCTTTTCCGTTTTTTTGCTTCCGCACTTCGGGCACTTAGGCCTGCCCTTTTCCAGCTCGCTGACGGTCATCTTCAAGGAGAATTTCTTTTTGCAAGCGCCACATCTGTACTCGTAGACTGGCATATCTTACTCCCTCCTCGAATCACGGACACTGTTTGTTCCTGAGTGCCTGCAAGAAAAACTCGCGAACTTGCGCCGAGGGCGCGGATGGAATAATATTATATTCGAACGGCTGGATTTTTCAAGGCTTTTCTCGCTGAGTTCCGGGCCGTCGGGAGGGGGTTGTTTTTTTCGTTGAAATTGACGGAGCGGGGTTATATAATCTGGCAGAAAAAGGCGTCACGGTGACAGCAGTGGAACTTATCTCAAAATCGTCGGTCAAAAAGATCACGAGGAAACTCGCGACTCAGACGACGCACCAGATGTCGCTCGAAGCGGCGCGCTTCAATCGCGAGCAGCCTCTGCTGGCGTCTTTTCTTTCTGCCTTCGTCTCCGAGCTTCCCGGCCAGGCCCAGGACCTCACCCTTTATCTGGCGTATCTCATGTGGCGTATATTCGAGGCGGGCGGGGCGCGTGTGGAGCCGGTCTCGGCAAGCATCATTCTCGATCATATCCAGGAGAACTGGCTCTTCATCGAACGGTTCGTGCAGATGACCCGGAGCGAAACCGGAAGCTACCTGAGCGAGATTGATTTTCTCTGTCAACCTCACATCCTCGACTATGTCGCCGGAGTGATTTTCGAGGAAGGCAGGCAGAGCAAGATCGCGGAACATCACATGGGCTACATGATTTTCGTCCTCAAGACGGTCCTCGACTCGCTCGACGCGGCTTCGAGTGAAAAGCGCCACCAGAGCGGGAGGCGCTTGTGAACCGAATCGCTGTCGCGTTCTGAGAGGGTTCTGCCTCAACCTGCGTGAAACTATTGAAGAAGACAGAGACCCGCAAGGACATGCATTGGGCAAGGTGGGTCGTCCTGTGCCTTGCCGGTTTTTTTTTGCTCTCGTGCGTCGCTCTCTTGATAATACGCCCCTATAAGCGGCTCGGGCGACTGGCGGGCGAAATGGTGTCCCGTTACGGCCCGCCAGGCGTCACCGTCAACGGAATCGACGTCAGCTTTCCCTCCAGAATCGTGCTGACCAACCTCTCTTTTCCGGTTCGGGTACACAAGCGCCAGAGGCAGGTTTCCTTCGAAAAACTCTCCGGCACGGTCTCGATTCCTTCGCTCCTGCGCGGCAGGCCGGCAGCCGAAATGAACAGCGACTTCTTCGGGGGAATGCTCTGGCTGAGGGTTCACTCCAAGGCTCTGCAGGGGAGCGCCGCGGGTTATTCGTCCTCTGTTGCCTTCGAGGCGAGGGCGAGGAGGTTGGACATCTCGCAACTGTGCGATTTCTTCCAGGCGCCCATAGCGGCCATCGGCCGGTGCGACGCCGATGTGGAAGCCGAGCTGGATGAACGGTACCCGGCGGGCTTGAACGGCCAGGCGCTCGTCCTGGGTGAGAGCGTTGAAATTCCTCCGGTCGAGATTGAAATGCTTATTCTTCCCACAAACAGCGAGACCGCATTTACCGCCGCGCTTTCTGCCAAGGACGGAAAGGTGTTCATCGACAGCTTTCAATTCGAGGGTACGGCCTATGAGTTGTCGGGAAACGGAACGATCGACCTCTCCGAGCCGGTGGAACAAAGCCCGATCGATTGTTCTTTCTCGGTTCTTTTCAAAGAACACCCCACCGTGACCGACGAGACTCTCATCGGCAAGGGCGCCGAACACGTTGTGGACGCGCTCGTCACGAGTCGGAGCAGAATGTTTTTCCGGCTGGTGGGGACTCTGAAGGAGCCCGAGGCACTGTTCGATTCCGCATCTTCGCTCAGCGCCATGATCCAACAGTCCAATCGCTGACCCCACGCTTTGCCCTCCCATTTCGCCCACCCTCGTGCTCCCACGTGAGACACCGCTCTTCAAAATGGAGCATTAATATGAGGCAGGCAGGAGTCTTAGATTCCCGGTCGATTTCCTAAGTCGTTGGCAATTAACGTTGTGCGAAATAGCGGTATTTTGGCACACGGATTGCTTTTGAGGCTTATGAGATTGTATATGGAGGTGCGGGATGGCATGAAGAAGTTCTACTACATAGCTCTCAAGAACGGGAAAACGAGCGAGGGGATCATCCGGTCCGAATCCATCGACTCGGCGCGCCGCGAGCTGGCGCAGCAGGGGATGGAGGAGGTAAACGTCGCGATTCTTCGCTCTGACAGCGTCGATTTCATTGATTTGAACGACAACCTCGAAGGGAGTGCGAGCTGCTAGCAAGAGCGAGGCGGCACGCGGGATAGACGCCGCGGCGCTAAAGCCGTGCGCACTCTTGTATCGATGACGGGCCGTAGGCCGATGGGCCTGCGGCTCGTCGCTTTTTTTGATTTGAGTGGAGAGAGCAAGAGAGCAAGAGGGAAATACGAGATGACCTTCTACTTCAGGTATTGATACACGCCGCCCGAGGTGCTCATTATGAGTTGGTCTTTTTCGCTGGACGATTTTTCTATCACTTCGAGCGACTGGAGGAACTTGTAGAAGTCTTCATGGGCGGCATACGCGTTGGCGTATATGGCGGCGGCCTTTCCATCGCCCCTGCCCTTTATGGTCTCAGCCTCTTTGTATGCCTCGGCCAGGATAATCTTCACGTCCCTGTCGGTTTCCGCCCTGATCTTTGCGGCCTCTTCCTCGCCCTCGGAACGGTACCGTTTTGAGATTCGTTCGCGTTCGGCCCGCATTCGATTAAAGACGGCGTTGAGGTTCTCCGCTGGCAGGTCGGCTCTCTTGATGCGAACATCAACCAACTGGATTCCATACTGCCTTGCCGTTTTATCCGCCTTTGCGGTGACCGCGCTCATTATCGTCTCGCGGCCGGTCGTGATGTGTTCCTCCAGGGAGGGAATATTCTCGGTCCGGACGATTTCCACCAAGTTGCTCTTGGCCAGCTCTTCGCGGAGAACCGAGTAAACGATGTCGTCGAGCCGGCTTTGCGCTCCGTTCTCCGTGCGAACCGTCTGGATGAACAAGAGAGGGTTCACTATCCGCCAGCGCGCGAAGTTATCCACCAACAGGTGTTTCTTGTCCTTCGTCACGATGTCGGTCGGCTCCGAGTCGTACTCGAGCAGGCGGTCCTCCAGGAGAACGACCTTCTGGAGGAAGGGAATCTTCATATAAAGCCCGGCGCCCTGTTTTACGGTCAGCTTCGTATTCTTTTCTTCTTCGTAAGCTTTGATGGCTTCGTCAAACTCAGGCCGGAGGTCCGATGGTATTGAGCCGAGAATGATGGTGACCGGCTCGCCAAAGAACGTGACCACTGCCTGCTTGGTCTCGTCCACGATGAAAAACGCGCCCGAAAGCAGGATAATAACCACCAGGACGGCCACGACTGCTATCGCTGTCCCCGCGTTCTTCATTTCTGACCCCCTCCGCCGGGAGACATGAGCTGGTTCAGGTTCAGGATGCTGGCCTTCTCGTCCACTATCACTTTCCTGTAACGTGGAAGCACCGACTTCATCGTCTCCAGGTAAAGCCGCTCTTTTGTGATCGACGGCGCTTTCTTATATTCCTCGGCAAGCGCCAGGAAGCGGGAGACATCGCCCTCGGCCCTGGCCACACGCTCGCGTTCGTACCCCTCAGCTTCCCTCACGAGCTGCGCCGCCTTGCCCCGCGCCTGGGGAATCTGTTCGTTCTGGTATCCGCGCGCCGTGTTGATGATGCGGTTGCGGTCCTCTTTCGCCGTTGCCACATCTTTGAACGCCTGAGCCACCTCGCGGGGCGGCTGGACATCCTGAAGCTGAACCGCTATTATCCGAACCCCGACCCCGTACAGGTCGGACAGCGATTGAATCTTTTCGGCTATCTCCAGTTGGATTTCTGTCTTGCCGACCGTCAAGGTGTCGTCTATCGGCCGGTTGCCGACGACCTGCCTTTCCGCCGCCTCGGCCAAATCGTGGAGTGTTTCTCCCGGGTCGGGCACGTTGAACAGGTAGGCGACCGGGTCGAGTATCTGGTACTGCACTATCATGCTGTTGTTCACCACGTTCTCGTCGCCGGTGAGCATCTGCGCTTCCTTCAGCATGCGCGGGTCGTTGTTCGCGTCGATGTACACGGCGGGCGGACCCTGGCGTATGGTGCGGAAGCCGATCTCCAGCCGTTTCACTTCGGTCACTTTGGGGAGCCTGACGGTCTGTATGGGCCACGGAAGCTTGAAATGCAGCCCCGGCGGGGTGGAGGATGTGTACCTGCCGAAGGTCTGAATGATTCCCTCTTCGTCAGGACCAACCATGTAAACCGGCCCGCCGAAGATGAACCAGACCAGCAGCACTACCAAGAAGAGGGGGATGATGATTTTTGAGGGGGTCAGGTTGATATTTATCTCACGGCGAAACTTATCCATGTCGAGCACATCGCCGCTGTCAGGTTTTCGTGGACTCATTACGTGTGAGTATAACACATCATCCGTGGCACGTCAAACCTCTCCGGCGCACGAGTTTCGCTTGACTCTCGACCGAGCGACAAGTAAGATTTAGGGACTGCGGTCCGTGCGCCCGACGCGGCGCGCCGGACGAAGCCTGACGACGAACCGGAAAGGTGAGAATCGACGTGGCCTCGGTGCTGTTTGTCCAGAACATATTCTTTGAGCTGATCGGGACGATGTCCCTGTCGGCATGTCTGAAACAGAGGGGACATCGTGTCGATCTCGTCATCGAAACCGCCCCTCACAGGGTCGTCCGTCGAATCCGAGACAGCAGACCAGACGTCGTCGCGTTCTCCACCGTGACGGGCTCACACAAGACCGTGCTCGAAATCGCGACGGCGATAAAACAGTCTTTCGCAGACGTTCCCATTGTTATCGGCGGGGCGCACCCCACGTTTTTCCCCGACATGATCGAGCAAGGGCCCATCGACATCGTGCGTCGGGGTGAGGGCGGGGCGGCGTTGGCGGACCTGCTGGACAGGCTCGACGACGGCAGCGCGATAGACAACATTCCGAACCTCTGGGTGAAGAAGGGCAACGAAGTAGTCAGAAACGACGTCAGGCCGCTCGTCGAAGACGTCGACTCACTCCCCTTCCCGACCGCTCCGTTTACGACAAGCATCCGTACCTCAGCTCGCATCCGGTACGGCGTTTCATGAGCGGGCTGGGCTGTCCGTACGAGTGCAACTTCTGCTTCAACCACGCGCTGAAGAGGCTGTGCTTAGGCAAGGGCCGCTTTGTGCGCATGCGCAGCCCGCAGAATGTCATCGAGGAAATCAAGAAGGTGGCGCGCGACTATCCCACCATGAAGAGGGTCAAGTTCGAGGACGACACCTTCACGTTGAACAAAAGATGGGTAATGGAATTTCTGCCGCAGTACAGGGCAGAGGTCGGCATGCCGTTCGCATGCTATTCGCGCGCCGACTGCGTAGACGACGAGCTTGCGCGCGCTGAAAGAGGTTGGCTGCGACCGTCTCGATTTCGGCGTTGAGACCGGAAGCGAGCGGCTCAGAAACGATATCCTGAACAAGAAGCTCACGAACGAACAGATAATCGAGGCCGCCGAGGTGCTTCGCCGAAACGGCGTGCCGTTCGGCACCGCAAACATGTTTGGTCTGCCCGGCGAAACCTTCGAGGACGCCCTCCAGACGCTCGACATGAACCTCCGCATCAAGCCCTGCGACGTATGGGGCGCCGTGTTCCAGCCGTATCCCGGCACCGAATGTGGCCGACACGTGCTGGAAGAGGGATACTGCCGGAAGTTGGACCTGGACGACATCAAGAGCGACTACCAGACGGGCAGCCTGCTCGACCAGAGGGACATAAGAAAGGTCGTCAACCTGCACAAGTTCTTCTACCTGCTCGTCATGGTTCCTTCCACGATGAAAGTCGTGCGGCCGCTGTTGTCCCTCCCCCACAATTTTCTCTTCACGCTTGTCCACCGGCTGCTCTACTTCTGGGGTTACGCCACGCGGACGAAGGGCAACCTCGCGCAGGTTTTAAGAGACATCCGCATGGCCATGAAATACCGCTGAGCAACCCTCCCGACAAACGCACCTCCTCACCCCGCCCCGCCCAAAACCACAAACCTGAACTGCGGGGTACACGGGGCATCCGGGGATTTCTTACCGCGAAGCCGCAAAGAACGCAAAGCACCTGAAGCCACTGCTGTTTGAGGGAGACTGTTCCTTTCGGTACGAAAAACCGGGGGTTCCGCTCGAAAAGAGGAAGATTGCGCCACATTGAGCGGTTTTATGGATGGCAGTATTGCACTTCGCAACCAGAGAAAGCTTTCGACTCTCTCTTGTGCTGATGTTTAGGTGTATAAGTCATCCGCCAATCTAACCCTTGTGATAAGGCAAGCCGGATTCGACACGAGCGGAAATATTCTCAATTTTTCATATCCCTTGGCTGCAGCCGTGCGGACAATTCCTATGCTATATGTGGCGGGGCCGGTCCTGTCGCTCTCTCGCCCCAGGACGGTTCGACTGCAGACAACATTGTCCCCGTTTAGAAACTCAATCCTAAAATCAACAGGATGTTCCGTAACAATTTCAGCCGTGTCAGCGTGCGTGACAAAGCCGAGGTCAATTTCCGCACCTCCCATTTCTGCCCGGAGGGGTTCATTGGAATCAGTTGTGTGACTGAGTTTGTATTTGACCAAATCGGGAAATCGATATCTTTCAAAATCGATGAGGTGGTCGTACTTGCCGATGTTCAAGTTCCATATAGTATTCCATCGCTCCCGGCTGAATAGAGGGCCGCGGGTCAAGAGCGTAAGTTTGTCGTAATAGGCGGCGCGGGTTCTGCCCACTATCTTGTTCTCTCCGGTACGGATTGTTTCAATATAGCCCTCCGGCACGACTCGCTCAAAGTGGCCGATCCCCCATCGAGGGGCATACCTGGCCGGTAACCTTGCCAGCAAGGGATCGGTCAAGGCAAGGAGATCGACTATGTGTACCCGTGGCCCTGCGTAAAAGCCAAACATGCCGATATAGCGTCTTTGTACCACCGCGGTGCCTAGTTTTCGCGTCCGCATTCCCTCGTTCGCCCATTCATGCTCAAGCGTGTAATTGATCCATCCGGTCGGTTTAGGCCGCAGGAGGCCGGTGTTGCTGTAGTAATTTAGTCGCGTATTCATAATCCCGTTCCTGCTCAGGAGGAATGATGGCTCTGCCGACAGCAGACCTATGAAGACGGCTGCGGAGAAGGCGGCGAGAAAATGTGGCTTACTCTTAATGAGGGTGGAACGCGAGATAAGCACAACCGCGCAGAAAAACGGCGCCGCGAAAAAGCGACCGCCCATGAAGTCGCCGCCGATCCGTATTATGTAAGCAAGGTAAAATATCGCACCGGCCGCGACGACCGCATGGCGAATTTTGCGCTCACAGAGCGAGGCCACGATTCCGCATCCGATAGCGAGCAGGGTGAGGGGATCGAACTTCAACGAGTGCAGAAAATACCGTGCGCCCTGCACAACCAGCTCTCCACCGGCGACACCGGTGTTTAGCTTCGCATAAGCCGTGTTCGGGAATAAGAACCCGTAGTAGGCGAGTGAAAAGCATTTCCAAAGAATGAAGGGGAGAAAGCCGAAGAACAGGGCAAATACCGCCTTGAAGCACCGGCATTTCCAAAACCCGTAGGCGAGCACTGGCGCATACAGGAGAAAAGTGTCCATCCGGTTTAAGGTTCCCAATGACGCCACGAGAGATAGGAAGAACAGCTTCTTCGGCGTAATCTCCTGCGAGCCGAAATATACGGCGAAAAACGCTGCCAGGCAAAGATATGTGAGGGGGTTTTCCAGGCCGGACGTGCAGTAGTCTATGAACGCATGAGAGCGGATGAGCATTACTACTCCGAGTATTGCGAGCGCCGGCGTGCGAGCGACTCTGAACGCGAACAGAAGCACAGCGAGCAGCGAAAGTGCTATCGAAAAGAAGATGGCCGTCAGGTAAGTCTCACGCGTGATAAAGTAAAGGCCGGAGAAAAGAAGCATCCACAGGGGATGCGTGTATACCTCGACTCTTTCCGCCGTGTTCCATGTGAGACCGCGCCCATTGACAAAATTATCGACGGTCCTGAACGTGATATGGGCATCGTCGCCAAGCCATGCGGTCCGAAGGCACCCCCCGACGAACACTATCAAGAGAACAATTAGCGCAGCTTTTGAAGCCCTGTCGCCGAATCTGACGGACAGGCCTTTGAAGATCCGGGTCGGGTTTTGTATTGTCACATCTTGCATTAAGGGGACTCAGGAATAGCCCTGTGGCGTTTAGTCGCGGAAATCTGCGTAACCATATCTAAACGCAATCACCGGACTAGGTGTGCGACAGCGGGATTTGAGCAACGGTTCATTGTATATCACAGGGAATGATTATTGTCAATCGACACAATTCTCGGCACGTAGCGACACATTAAGAAAACTGAATCAGAGAACCAAACCGAACACCCGAAACCGCGTTTTCCCGAACAACGAATTCCACGAATCACACAAAGAGAGACTTTTGCCGTTTGTCATTCTGAGCGCGGCGAAGAATCCCCTCTTGACAACATAATTTAAGGGGTGATAAGATTTTGATGGGGGAAGCCATCAAGAGCGATTCAAATAGCGAAGATAGGGAATTGTGAGTTGGAAGAGTGGATTGGGTTGATAGGATACTGCCTCGTGTCGATAGGATTGCTCGGCTTGATTGCGCTGGCATGGAAAAGTTCTACGCCTTCCATAGATAGCAGCGATCCTTCCCTTTTTGAGTGGATTCTTTGCTTTGTGTTTCTGATAATCGGACTCATTGTCGTCATTCTTGAAAGGCAATGGCGGTTTGGGCCAGCCGGTTTTTGATTTCGGGCGCATGCCATGCGGCCCTACATTGCTCTTTGTGCCTATGCGGTATAGGTTCCTCTCCCGCTTACGGTTTCTGACCAGTGGTGTAATTGCTCCAGTCGATGCGGCCGGTGAGTTGCATTGCCAGGAACAGCGTCAGAACACACCCGATGGTCACCGTCAGCCCGGTGTATCCCTTAAGGAAGAAGGCGTATGAGAAGAGGATCAGATATACGAGTTGCGAGAGGCCCGTTTCGATGAGCGCGAATCGTATCCCCACCACCAGGCGCATGTACGAGATCACCAAGAATATGGACACGAGTGAAGCGATCAGAAAAGCCGCGTGTATGTTTACGTGATCTACAAGATATGCCAGCAGCAGATGGAAGCTGAAGAACGCCGCGGAAATGAAAAAGTAATTCATCGGATGAATATCGATCTTCCTTACCGCCGTAATGATGAACATCAAGAACAGGAAGAGGAAGAGCGAGACCGGCGCGAAGAAAGTAACCTTGCCGACGAAGGGACCGGGATTCAATTTCTGCGGCATGTCCATCCCGATCTGGATGCCGGAGACCAGATTCGAGTATTCCCATGTAAGCTCCCATCCGTTGTCTTTCTCCTGTTTACGGGTGGGCGAGATGCTGTTCTCGGGGAAGTCGATCTCAGAGAAGTCTGTTACGATTGACAGCTTGAAATTCCGAATCTGAGACACGCCGGACCCGAATAGATACCACCACTCATCCATCCCCTGTGAGTCGTAAGCGATCTCTACGTTCTTTCCCTCTCCCGGCGCAAGATGCAGCTTCTCCACTATTTTCCCGTCAGCAGGTTGAAAATCCTTTATCTTCTCTTTATCGACAACCAGAGAGAAGTTGTCATAGATGCCGCCCTCCGAGGGGAAAGTGTATTTGAAAAAGATGTCGCGGCTCTCTTCGGAATCGTTCACGACCAGATATTTGCCCGAGAATACGACGCGATAGGTCGAATACCAGAGCAAGCCTTTCCTTCTATGATCCAGCATGAGTTTTACGGTTATGTCGCTGCCGTCAAGAACGATGGGATGATCTGTCGTTACCGTCTTTGTTTCCTCAGTTGTTTCGGACCCGGAGTTCGTGCGAACTTTGATCTTTTCTTTCGTTTGATAGTACACGTAGGGCGCCTCTTGTCTTTGGACGGTTCCCCATAATTGTCCCACCGATTTCTTAAGGCTTGTGTCCTGCGTGTGAGCTCGGATATTGGTTGCAGTGCCTAGAATGATCCATGCGATTGTTGTGCAAATGAAAATGAAGACAAGCGCGGCTATATGTTTCAGCATTGCGCTCCCTCCTTGTTTTGAAGATACTCAATTATTGAAACAATAGTACCACTCGTAATCAAGCAGGGTCAAGCAGACTGAACTGGCCTTCTTGCGGGAGCATCCATTCGTATTCCAAATGAGTCCTTCTGAAATCCGTGTGAATCTGTGCAAATCTGTGGATAAGAAATCCTTGGCCGAAGAGTTCGAGTCTGCGGGAAAGGTTTGTTTCGATGTGCTCGATAGCTCTTTCGAGGCGGGTGAGGGTTATTTTCAGTAATGGGAGAGGTGAAAAACTTATTCCCCTTGTGATTTCTGGATCTTTGCCCAGGTGTCTCTCAATGTAACGCTTCGGTTGAAGACAGGATGTTCTTCAGTCGAATCGGGGTCCACAGAGAAGTAGCCCTTGCGCTCGAACTGGAAGAACTCGAAGGGTCTCACGTTTTTGAGCGACGGCTCGAGCTTGACGTTTTCCTTGATAATCTTCGAATTCGGATTAAGATTGTCCTTCCAATCTCCACCTTCCTCGACTTCGGACGGATTCTCGGCAGCGAACAGGTGGTCGTAAAGCCGGACCTCGCCGTTGACAGCGTGGGGAGCGCTCACCCAGTGGAGCGTGGCCTTCACCTTGCGGCCGTCGGGAGAATCGCCGCCCTTGGTAGCCGGATCGTATGAACAACGAAGCTCGCCAACCTCGCCGCAGTCGTCCTTGATTACCTCCTCGCACTTGATGAAGTACGCGTAGCGGAGCCTCACCTCACGGCCGGGGGCGAGTCGGTAGAACTTCTTTGGCGGGTCCTCCATGAAGTCTTCGCGCTCGATGTAGAGCACCTTTGAGAACGGAATCCGGCGAGTGCCCATCGAGTCGTCCTCGGGATTATTGATTGCATCGAGCATTTCGCCTTCACCTTCCGGATAGTTAGTGATCACCACCTTGAGGGGGTCGAGCACTGCCATCCTTCTCGGTGCGCGCTGGTTGAGATCCACTCGCAGGCAGTGTTCGAGCAGGGCGATGTCCGCCGTCGAATTGCTCTTGGCCACTCCGACCTTGGCGACCATGTCGCGGATCGCTTCGGGCGTGTAGCCGCGGCGGCGGTATCCCGACAGAGTCGGCATTCGCGGGTCGTCCCAGCCGTCAACCACGCCCTCTTTGACCAGGAGCAACAGCCTCCGTTTGCTCAGCATGGTATAGGTAAGTTCGAGTTTGGCAAACTCTATCTGGCGGGGATGATGGATGCCAAGCTGCTCGATGAACCAGTCATAGAGCGGGCGGTGGTCCTCGAACTCGAGCGTGCAGATCGAGTGGGTAATGCCCTCGATGGAGTCGGACTGGCCGTGAGCCCAGTCATATGAGGGATAGATCACCCACTTGTCGCCGGTGCGATGATGCGGCGCCTTGATGATGCGGTACATCACCGGGTCGCGCAGATTGATATTCCCCGACGACATATCGATCTTGGCGCGCAGCACCTTGGCGCCTTCGTCGAATTCGCCCTTCCTCATCCGCTCGAACATATCGAGGTTCTCCTCGACCGACCGGTTCCGGTACGGGCTCTCCTTGCCGGGCTGGGTCAGCGTGCCGCGGTACTCGCGGATTTCGTCGGCGCTCAAATCGTCCACGTAGGCTTTGCCGTCCTCGATCAGCTTGATCGCCCACTCGTGGAGCTGATCGAAGTAGTCTGAGGCATAGTAGAGGTGCTCGCCCCAGTCAAAGCCGAGCCAGCGAACGTCCTCCTTTATCGCCTCGATGTACTCCTCCTCCTCCTTCAACGGATTCGTGTCGTCGTAGCGAAGGTGACACCGGCCGCCGTACTCGATGGCGATCCCGAAATTCAGGCAGATGCTCTTGGCGTGGCCGATATGCAGGTAACCATTGGGCTCGGGCGGAAAACGCGTCACCACCTTGCCGCCGTACTTTCCGGTTTCGTTGTCCTTGTTGATGATGGCCCGGATAAAATCAATTCCAGTTCCAGTTTTCTCGTCAACCATTCATGTGCCCTTTCCCGCTCGCTCTCTCTAATTGTGTAGGTGCGAATTCATTCGCACAATTGCATGCGCCAAGGTAGCCTCGCCAAAGCAGTTCATATTATACTTCCCGGACCGGCTGCCTGGCAAAATCATCTGCCAATATTATTCTACCAAATGGACCCCGAAAGTCGAAGAGGAAGAGAAACCTTGTGATGAAATTCTTGACTTTCGCTCTCTTGCTTCGCGTTGCTTCACTAATTTTCGCTTCTCAAAGGCTTGATCTTTCGCCTCTAAAAGTGAAGATTTCGGCTCCTCCTGAGAGAATTCTTCACTCCCCCATTTCTGGCAGAACCTCGTTGCTTTTTGATATACTAGCTCTTCCGAACCCTGGGACGCCTGCATTGAAACAACCTCCCTTTTGATGATTCAGGCGTTGATTGTAATGAAGATCCACGAAGTAATCGGAGCCCAACTGGATTGCTGAAGAATGAAAGGAGAAACACTCCCAAATGCGTCATAAAGTCGCAATACCTATAGCCATCATCTTTGGTATATTCATCGCCCTGGCGGGGAGCCTGTACCTATATCTGCGGAGCTTCGTCCCAAACTACAATGCCGCTCTGAAAGCGCCCGGATTGAGAGATACGGTCGTCATCGAGAGAAATAAGTATGCCGTCCCGACGATTTTCGCCCAGAATGACGACGACCTTTATTTTGCGTGGGGTTACGTGAACGCGCAGGACAGACTCTTTCAAATGGAGATGACCAGACGCATCAGCCAGGGCCGCATATCGGAGTTCGCGGGAGAAGCAGAGCTCAAGAAGGATATGTTTCTTCGCGCCGTCGGCTTCCATGATATAGCAAAGAGGAACTCAAGACACCTCGACCCTCGCATCGCGGAATACGTCCAACGCTATGTCGACGGCATCAATTACTACCTCGACACACATGGGACACCGCCCTACATGCGTCTCCTTGGCATGAAGAAGGAACATTGGAGCATTGAGGACGCCGGCGCCGTTTCCATGATGCTGAGCTGGTCCCTCGCCTACAATATGAAGAATGAGCTGCTTTACTATAAAATGGCGGAAAAGATCGGACATGATGGAGTCATGCAGCTCTTGCACTATTGTGCACCCGACACCCCGACCACCATTGAAGATATTGTCAGTCCGACTTCGGGCGTCGGGGAAGCTGCCTCATTGAGTAATCATCGCGTTCCTCACGCCGTTGCATCGGACGATATTCATGGAGAAAGGCCTGTCCGCCCCGAAGCGAGTCTGGCAACATTGTATGATGATTTCGGTTGGCTTCTCGGAACACGCAGCACAAGCAATGCGTGGGTCGTGGCTCCACAGAAGACCGCCCACAAGGGCACAATGCTGGTAAGCGATATGCAGTTGCATTTCTCCAAGCTTCCAAACGACCTATACTACATCCGGGTGAACGCCGGAGATTATTATGCGGTTGGTGCTCAGGTGCCCGGCCTCCCGGTTATCGTCTCAGGATATAGCAAATACATGGCATGGGCAAATACGAACAATAACATAGACATTGTCGATCTGTTCATAGAGACGATTGACTGGGACAGGAAGACGTATCGGCATGCGAACGATGAATCTCCACTCACGAGCAAAGAGGAGTTGTTCTGGGTTAAGGGCAAAGAGGAACCTATTCCCAAGATGCTCTATTACGCGGGCAGAAGGCCGGTTCTCAGTGAGGTGTTCTCGGATCTTGGTGTTGATATTAGCCTGGATTGGACCGGGTTTGAAGGGCTTTCTTACGAGGGCTTTTTCCGAATCAACCGAGCCCGTAACTACGACGAGTTTCTTGAAGGCGCCAACACGATACGAATGTCGCCGGCAAACATGGTGTACGCCGATAGAGAGGGTAACATCGCATATCGCGTTGTGGGGTCCCTGCCCGCGAGAAGAGAGGGAACCGGGAATCTTCCGGCAAACGGTGAAGAAGTCAACTGCAATTGGACCGGCAATATTCCGGATGACGAGTATCCGGTAGTGAAAAACCCTGCTCGTGGTTTTATTGTCACATCAAACAACAAAGTAGTGAAGGACTTCGCGTACGACCTCAATCCCACCTATTATGCAAAATACCGGTATGAAAACGTCGCGACAAGGCTCCGTGACAAAAATGATATCGATCTCGACTATGCCATGAAGGTCCAGCTAGATACCCACACGGTCATGGCGAAGGAGGTCATCGGGCTCGTCAAGCAATATGTGACAGTAGATGAAAGCGAGCGCAACATGAGAGCAGCATACGACCTCCTGCTCGGATGGGATGGCAATGTCAGCAAGGGTTCCGTCGCAGCCGCGATTTACAACACTTTCTTTGTGCGGTTTGCATATCAGACAGTTGTTGACGAAATAGGCCATGAGGCAGCCGCGGATTATGTCGGCGACCAGAGACTCAGCGTCGGCCGATTTTTCAAGCTGCTGCAGGACAACAGCGAGTTTTTCGACGATGTAAGGACACCGGAAAGAGAGTCAATAGGCGACATCGCAACGCGCGCATTTAAGGAGACCCTTACTATTCTGGCGAAATATTCGGGCTCGTCCCGTATCGAAGATTGGAACTGGGGGACATTTCATAAGATCAAGTTCGACAGTCTTCTCGGAAAGTCGCCGCTCCTGCGGCCATTTCTCAACTACGGCCCATTCCCCTTTGAGGGCGACCGCCAGACGAACAATCGAGCTTCGTTCTCCGAAATGGAGCCGCCGTTTATTACGGAACAAGCATCGGCTCCTCGGATTATCGTCGTCTTCGGCCCGGAACCAAAAGGCTATATGATGCTTGCTACCGGCGAGAACGAATATTTCTTGAGCAAACACTACACCGATATGACCGATGCATGGCTGCGCCATGAATACTTCTGCGTGGAAGAAGAAGAGGCGTCATACAAGACCACTATCTCTCCAGAATAGAATCCGGTCGGAGCGTAATCAGTGCAGGGTTGGACTATTTTCGACCGCCAAAAGGTGTAACTTCTGCAAGGTATTCATTCTTCACTTCCGACGACTCTAGGCAAGTGCATAATACGTTTTCAATTCTGCACTCTTCAAGACTTGAGATCCCGTCTCTTTGGAATGGCGGGCTTCAGCTTTGCTGTTTGATGGCTTCGATATGTTGAATGGCTTTGTGGAGGCGTTGAAGGTTTTTCTCTCTTCCGAGAAGTTCGACGGTCTCGAAGAAACCGGGGCCAATGGTCTTGCCGGTGAGCGCAAGGCGAGACGGGTGGATGAGTTCGCCGAGCTTGAGGTTCTCGCGGTCAATGTACTCGTTGCAGCGCGCCTCGATCGTCTGTGCGTCGAACGGGTCGCAGTCCTTCAGGATTTCCGCAAGGTCGGACAGCCGTTTCGCGACGCCCGGCTTCGACCAATGCTTCTTCACGCCCTTTTCCTCATAGCCCTCGATGTCACGGAAGAAGTAGGAATAGCCGACAATGTCGGCGAGCAATTGCAATCGCTTTTTCGTCGCATGCGCAAGCTTTACGAGCCAATCACGGCGCGACTGCTGTTCCGATTCGCTCATCAGGCCGGCTTTCACCAGGAACGGCGTGAACCGTTCCACAAGCTCCTCGTCGCTCAGTGAGCGGATGTACTGCCCGTTCATCCACAGGAGCTTCTTCGGGTTGAAGATGGCCGCCGTTTTCGCCACGTCGGCGATGTCGAAATCGCGCACCATCTCCATCCAGGTCATTATCTCACGGTCGCCGCCGGGGGACCAACCGAGGAGCGCGAGGAAATTCATCATCGCCTCCGGCAGGTAGCCCGCCTCATCGTATGCGGAAACCGCGGTCGCGCCGTGCCGCTTGCTCAGGCGCGAACCGTCCTCACCCATGATGAGCGACACGTGCGCGTATTCGGGCAGCTCGGCGCCCATGGCCTGAATGAGCATTATCTGTTTGGGCGTGTTCGAGATGTGGTCCTCGCCGCGGATGACGTGCGTTATCTGCATGGTGACGTCGTCCACCGACACCGAGAAGTTATACGTAGGCGTCCCGTCGGAACGCAGAATGATGAAATCGTCAATCTGGTCGTTCTCGAACGAGATTTCTTCGCGCACCATGTCGTTGAAGGCGGTCGTTCCGGCGGGCACCCTGAAGCGCAGGACGAACGGCATCCCCTTCGCTTCTCTTTCGGCGACTTCCGACGCGCTCAGATTTCTGCATCTGCCCTCGTAACTCAGCGTTCGCTTTTCGCTTCGCGCCCGCTCGCGCATCTCCTCCAGCTCTTCGGGCGTGCAGAAGCATTTGTACACCGCCCCGCTCGCGAGCAGCCGGTTCGCCTCGCGGCGGTATATTTCCAGGCGCGCCATCTGGTTGTAGGGGCCGTACCCGCCCCCGACGCCCGGCCCTTCGTCCCAGTCGATGCCCAGCCACTTGAGTCCGTCCACTATCGCCGCGAGCGCCTCCGGCGTGGAACGCTCCTGGTCGGTGTCCTCTATCCTGAGCACAAACGTTCCGTGATTGTGTCGCGCGAACAGCCAGTTGAACAGCGCGGTGCGAGCGCCGCCGATGTGCAGGTAGCCGGTCGGACTGGGAGCGAATCGCACCCTCACCTTGGGCGGCATCAGCTGACCTCCAGCATCCTGTCGAGCGCTTTCTTGGCCTTGAGGCGGATGTCCTCGGGCACCTCGACCGTGTGACGCATGTAGCGGAGCGACTGCGCCAGCGAATCGAGCGTCGTCATCTTCATGTTCGGACAGAGGACGTGCTTGGAGGGGAGGTAGAATTTCTTCTGCGGGTTCTGTTTGCGGAGCCGATAGAGAATGCCCATCTCGGTGCCGATGATGAACTCGTCGGCGTCGGAGTTCTTGACGAATTCGTACATGCCCGACGTGCTGCACACCTTGTCAGCGAGGTCCACCACGTCGGCCGTGCATTCCGGATGCGCGACGAACAGCGCGTTCGGGTGCTCCGCCTTCGCGCGTTTGACGGCCTCGGCGAAAATCAGGATATGCGTCGGGCAGAACCCGTCGTACGCGATTATCTCCTTGTCGGAGAAGCGCGAGACGTAGTTCGCCAGGTTGCGGTCGGGCGTGAAGATGATCTTTTTTGCGGCGACCGAGTTGACCACCTCGACCGCGTTCGCCGACGTGCAGCACACGTCGCTCTCGGCCTTGATGGCGGCGGTCGAGTTTACGTAGGTGACCACGCTCGCGTCGGGATGCTCGCGCTTCAGCTCCTGCAGTGCGGGCACGTCTATCATGTCGGCCATCGGGCAGCCGGCTTCCTTAACAGGCAGGAGCACCGTCTTTTGGGGCGAAAGGAGCGCCGCAGACTCCGCCATGAAGTGCACGCCGCAGAACACGATGGCATCGGCGTCGGTCGCGGCGGCCTGTTTGCTCAGGCCGAGCGAGTCGCCGCAGAAATCGGCGATCTCCTGAATTTCGTCGCGCTGGTAGTTGTGGGCGAGGATGACCGCGTTCCGCTCTTTTCTGAGCGACGCGACCTCCTCCTTCAGACCTTCGAGGTATTTCTGATATTCAATATTTCGTTCCATATCTTTCCATTATAGTATGTTCTCGTTTCCGTGAGCAAACGCGGGAGAACGAGACGGCTTACGAACATGTCGCCGATTGTGACTTCGACCCATCGCTATCCGTCTGACGGGCCCGCCAGGACCGGCTTGATGTCGATAACGGGCGTACCGTCCACCGCCTCCAGCGGGCGCACCCTGATTCCACGCCGTTCATCGACTTGAAGTACCGTAACCCTGTGCAACCCTATCGGATTAGGCCTGTTGGGAGAACGCGTCGCGAATACACCGGAAAGGGGTCTGCTGGAATCGCGACGCGGATGGACTTTCAACGTGTCACGCTGGGCAAGGTGAAACCATGTCAGAACCACAATCTCGCTGTTCGGCGATATCCCCTCAAGGGCGTCCATGAAGCGAGGAAAAATCTTCACCCAGGCATCGGGGGCGCCTTCGGAACCTTGCCTCGGCGCGTCCTCCAGGCGACGCAGCCCGGAGCGAACGACGCCGATTGGATGCAGTGAATATGAATCGAACTCAGCCACGATCTGTCGCTTCTATGCTCCGTGGTTATGATGTTCGCGTGTTCCGTCCTTTTGCGTCATTCACAGCGACATCATGTCTCCGTTTCCGGCGGCGGCGCGTTTCTTCGCGCCGATAGGCCGGTTCTTTTCGTCAACCAGAATCTTCTTCGGCGTCCATTCGCGCGCCTCGGCCTCATCCATCAGGGCGTACGAGATGATAATGACCAGGTCGCCCGCCGCGCCGCACCGGGCGGCCGCGCCGTTGAGGCAAATCTGGCCGCTACCGCGTTTGCCCTCCATCACGTACGTCTCGATGCGGCTGCCGTTGTTGATGTTGACGATTTGAACCTTTTCGTAGGGCAGGATGTCGGCCGCTTCGAGCAGGTCCGAGTCGATGGTCACGCTGCCCTCGTAATGAAGGTTCGCGTCGGTGAGTGTAGCGCGATGAATTTTTGATTTACACAGAGTTCGATGCATCCTCTTCCTCCATCTGCGGGTGGGCGTTCTTGCGGAATCGCCTCCCGCTGGGAATCATGGTAGCCTCAGGACTTCATTATCAATGAGGCGCGTCTTGCCGACAAAAACGGCCAGCAGCGCCACCGCTTCCAATTTGATGGTTTCCAGTTCCTCCAGCGTGTCGGTGTCGGATATCGAGACGTAGTCGATCCGGGCCGTGGGTCTGCTCTCTATGTGCTTTCGCATGGCCGCGACGATAGTCTTAGCGTCGGTCTGGCCGCCGCGAACCATATCTTTCGCCAGTTGCAGCGACTCATACAGGCAGAGCGCGTCCTTTCGCTCCTCTGCATCGAGGTAGGCGTTGCGCGAGCTCATTGCCAGCCCGTCGTCCTCGCGCACCGTCGGCAGCACCACGATCTCGAGGTTCATGTTCAGGTCTTTGACCATCCTTCGAATCACGGCGGCCTGCTGGTAGTCCTTCTGACCGAAGAACGCCCAATGCGGCAGGACGATATTGAACAGCTTCGCGCACACCGTAGTCACGCCCCGGAAATGGTTCGGGCGGGATGCGCCGCAGTGGGAGGACGTGAGCTGTTCCACGTTGACGTAGCTCTGAAACTCGGACGTGTACATCGTGCGCGCCTCGGGGTAGAAGATATAGTCCACCCCTTCGCGCCTGGCGATCTTCTCGTCGCGTTCCATGTCACGGGGGTATTTCTCCAGGTCCTCGCCGGGGGCGAACTGTGTCGGGTTCACAAAGATGCTCAGCACCACTATGTCGGCCTGCTGGCGGGCCGCGCGAATCAGGCTCGCGTGTCCCTCATGGAGATACCCCATCGTCGGCACGAACCCGATGAGCAGGTCGGTCTCCCTTATCTTGTTCGACAGAGCCTGCATCTTACCGGGGTCGTGGATTATCTTCATTTCCCTCGGTTCGGTTCCTCGGCCCGTCGGAGCCGGCTTGCCGGATTTTCTCATTTGTATATGTGCTCCTTGGATGGGAACTTGCCCGTTTTGACCTCGTCGATGTATGCCTTCACCGCCTCCTCGACGAGCGGCGCGAGGTGCGCGTATCGCTTGACGAATTTCGGCACGAACCGCTCGAACAGCCCGAGCAGGTCCTGTGTGACGAGCACCTGCCCGTCGCAGTCGGGGCCCGCTCCGATGCCGATCGTGGGAATTTCCAGCGATTCGGTTATCTTCTTTGCAACTTCGGCTGGAACGGCCTCGAGAACGATGGAGAACGCTCCTGCCTGCTGGATGGCCATGGCGTCGTCCACCAGCTTCTTGGCCGCCGCCTCGTCGCGGCCCTGAACCTTGAACCCGCCGAATTTATGAATCGACTGCGGCGTTAATCCCAGGTGGCCCATCACAGGGACGCCGCACTTGAGAATGGCTTCGATTTCCTCGACGAATTCGGCGCCGCCCTCGAGCTTGACCGCCTCGGCTCTGCCCTCCGAGACGAACCGCCCGGCGTTCTCGGCGGCCTGCTGAGGGGAGAGCTGGTAACTCATGAAGGGCATGTCGCCGACGATGAGCGACGTGGGATGCGCGTTGGCGACGGCGCGGGTGTGGTATATCATCTGCTCCATTGTGACGGAGAGCGAGTTGGGGTCTCCGGCGACCACCATTCCCGCCGAATCGCCGACCAGCAGCATATCCACGCCCGCCTTGCCGAGGATGGAAGCCATCGGGAAGTCGTAAGCCGTGAGCATCGTGATTTTTTCGCCCCGGCTTTTCTTCTGGATGATGTCGGGTACGGTGACTTTCTTATCAGGCATCAAAAAACCCTCCCGAACCAAGCCCGGAAGGGAAAGAACGCTTTTTTTCCTTCCGTCTCGGTCCTTGCTTTAAGGATCCAAGCGGATCTTCGTTTGGGTTTCAGCCCTCTGCAGACAACCTGTATCTGCGCACGCCCTTGCTGCCGACCTTGGCGCTCATCTGCACGGCCGTGAGGCACAGTATCGGGTGTTTCACCGACGGCGCTATCTCGGCAAGAGGGGTGAGTACAAACGCTCTTTTGTGCATTTCGGGGTGCGGGATCTCAAGATTCTCTTCCACGCGGCGCTCGTCGCCGTACAGTAAGATATCTATGTCGATCACCCGAGGCCCCCACTTTAATGTCTTCTTTCTCCCTACTCTGCGCTCCACCTCCCTTATTGTTGCCAACAGGTCCTTTGGAGCCAGCTCGGTCTCAATTTCCGCAGCGGCGTTGAGGAAATCCGGCTGATCCTCGATACCGACCGGCTTCGTCTCGTATATCGATGAGACCCGCCTCAGTCTGACCCGGCCCGAGCGGACAAGCTCGGCCAACGCCGTATTGATATTGGCTTTCCTGTCGCCCAGGTTGCTGCCGAGCCCGAGATAGGCGGTAACCACTTATTGCCGCCGGGGTTTATGCCTGACTATTTCAACCTCCGCATGGTCACATATCCCGCCGACGGGCGGGTGCGGCTTGCGGATTCTGACGACAATTTTCTGACAATCGCACAGCCCGAAGACGGCGTCGGCAACTTCTGCGGCGAGCGATTCGAGCAGATTGTGATGCCTGCCGTCCACGACTTTACCCACAACATCATAGATGCTTGCGTAGTTAATTGTATCATCAAGGTTATCGGACTTGCAAGCTTTTTTTAGGTCGGCGCATATTTCGAGATCCACCCCGATTGGCGTGCGCACGTCGCGCTCCCATCCGGCGACGCCGACATGAGCGGAAAAAGCCATGTTCTTTAGCGTTATCTTTTCCGAGTCCTTAATCATTGAGCCTCAAATTCTTATGCCCTTAATCCTCTCGACAGCCTCGACGAGGCGCTCCTTCGCCACAGTCAGCGCCATGCGCACGTATCCTTCACCGTTCGGACCGAATCCGATGCCCGGCGTAGTCACGATTCCCGCCTTTTCGAGCAACGTGAAGGAAAGCTCGGAGGATGTGTAGCCGGGCGGCGCCGGCGTCCACACATAAAACGTGGCCTTGGGTTTGGGCACATGCCATCCGATGGAGTTCAGGCCGTCAATGAGTGTGTCGCGACGTTCCGCATAGACAGACACGATGTCCGCCACCGTTTTGGCGGGACTCCGAAGCGCGGCCATTGCGGCGTGCTGAACTGCTTGAAACACACCTGAATCGATATTGGTCTTTACTCTTCCCAAGGCGGAAACGATGTCCCTGTTGCCCACGGCAAAGCCGATTCGCCAGCCGGTCATGTTGTAAGTCTTTGAGAGCGAATGAAATTCGACTGCAATATCCTTTCCACCGGGAACCTCCAGGATGCTGACCGGCCTCAGGTCGTCATAGGCCATCTCGCAGTAGGCGGCATCCTGGCAGATGATGATGCCATGCTCTTTCGCAAACTCGACTGCCCTTTCGAGAAGGTTTTTGTCGGCCACCGCAGCGGTCGGATTGTTTGGGTAATTAAGAAACATAAGTTTAGCTCGGTCAGCTATTTGTGAATCTATCTGGTCGAAATCCGGAACAAACCCGCTGTCGGCCAGCAGCGGAAAAGAGTAAGGTATCCCGCCCGCAAACACGGTGCTCGCCCGATACACCGGATAGCCCGGGTCGGGCACAAGGACGAAGTCGCCCGGATTCACAAAAGCCAGCGGCAGATGGGCTATCCCTTCCTTCGACCCTATCAGCGTGAGCACCTCGGTAGCGGGGTCGAGATGAACATCGAACCGGCGTTTCATGTAGAGGCTGAATTCGTGTCTCAGCTCGAGTAAGCCCTCATAAGAAGGGTACCGGTGGTTCTGAGGATTGGCCGCCGCATCGCAGAGTGCCTTGATGATGTGGCCGGGAGTAGGCAAGTCCGGGTCGCCCACCCCCAGGTTGATGATATCCATGCCCTCCTCGATCGCCATTCGCTTTGCCTTGTCAATCTCGGAGAAGAGGTAAGGGGGAAGTTGGCTGAGCCTGTCGGCGTGTTCGATCGAGAAGTCTTCCATTATCCCTCCATGGCGGTCAGTCAACGTCCTTTTCGACCGGGTTTGTGAGCGAACCTATCTTTTCGATTCTGATTTCGATCGTATCGCCGGGATTCATGGGCCCGATGCCGGAGGGAGTGCCCGTCGCGATTACGTCGCCGGGCAGGAGAGTCATAACCTCCGAGATGAAGCTCACGAGTTCCTCCACACCGAACATGAGCATGTCGGTGCTTGCCGACTGTTTCCGTTCGCCGTTGAGGTAGGCTTCGACTTTCAGCCCTTTCGGGTCGAGGTCGGTCACAATGTGAGGGCCGATGGGGCAGAATGTATCGAACGACTTGGCGCGCGTCCATTGGCCGTCCATTCCCTGCATGAAGCGTTCGGTCACGTCGTTCAGGCAGGTGTAGCCGAAAATCGCCGTCCCCGCCTCTTCTGGGGATACGTGCTTGCACTCTTTCCCGATGATGACTGCAAGTTCCGCCTCGTAGTCGACCCTTGCCGCTTTGCGAGGGTAGATGATCGGCTGACCCGGTCCGATGACCGAGGTGGAGGGTTTTATGAACAGTATCGGGGCATCGGGTTTCTCCATGCCCGTTTCGTCAACATGTTCCTGATAGTTCAGCCCGACGGCGACCACCTTCGAGGGGAGCGTGGGCGCAAGGAGTCTCACCTCGGCCAGTCCGCGCCGATTGTTCGTTTTCTCTATCCCGGCGAACGGTTCGCCTCTGAGCGCAGTTATTTCCTCGCCCTCAAGGATTCCATATTCGATGCCGTCCCGGTCAGTATAGCGGCAAATCTTCAAGGCAAAATCTCCCTTCGAATTTCATGGGCTGCGGGCGGAGCTGGGAAAAATCCGGATATCCGCCCGAGGGGATGTCTTACCGGCGGTTGGACGCCGACACAATCCAAAACAATTGGAAATCGGGACCCGAGAGAGAATACTGGATGATTTTCTCGCCTGGGCAACCGCGATTTCGGGGCAAATTCTAGCATTCAATCGAGTTTTCTGTCAATAACAATCTCCGAGAGAAAGCCTGTGACGGCCACCGGGTTAGGAAGTTCCGGGCGAGCGCGGCAGCGACGAATGCGGTCTCCCTCGATTCAGAAGGGCAGCTTCAGCAGTCCGCTTTTTGCGAGCGCGACTATGAGCACTGTGTAGATGGACGAGACGATGAGCGTCTTGCGAAGTCCCCAGTGTTTTCCTGCATCTCCCCTGTGGAGGGCATATTCCGCGCCCCGATGCATCATCACGATGCCTGCGACATTTGTGGCCCAGTAGGCCAGCAGCATGACGGGCAGGAACAAGCGTTCAGAAACAAGAGAAGCCGCCCATCCGCAGGCGTATGCAATGGGTATGTTGACGACCGCGTCGTTCCACCAGCTTGCCGGAGACAGGATATATCCGACGATCGCGAGCACGCCGCCCCACAGCCGACGACGCTTCGGTATGGGCGGGGTAGGAGGAATATGTTCGATGCTGACGATTTTCATTGCACTCAACCCGTGTTGGAAATGGCGCCCGCGGAGGGCGATCATGGCCCTCCATCGAGCTGTCTCGGGACTTTCACGATGCCGGTCGCCGTACACATTGACTGGCCCCGTTGTTATAAGTATAATCAAAATAAGGACGGTGTGACATATGCGCGCAGAGAAGACGAAGGCCGATGCTGCCGTAAAGGCATATCCGGAAGAAATAATGAAGCCGGTGCCCGAGTGGTACTGGGAACTGGTGGCCCGGAAGTTTGTCAAGTCGCTTATCGTTCGTCTGAAAATACGCCAGCAGGTCGAAGGCGCGGAAAATCTGACAGAGGCGATGGAAAAAGACCGCCCCGTATTCTTCTTTTCCAATCATGTCAGTTGGGCCGACCATTTCCTCATTATGAACATGATAGACGACTGCGTTAAGGTGCCGGTATCGGCCCTTTGCAAGGAAAAGTATTACAGGTATCCCTTCTTCGGATGGGTATTGCGGAAAGGCAATCAGATACCCATCACCAACGTCAAGCTGTGCTTCGCTCGATGGTACAAGCAATCCAAGGGACACCTGGCACGCGAGCGCGATTTCATCCAGTTCATGAACACCGAGGGCGGAAACCTGTACCATGAAGTCAACGTGCTCAAGAGGCAATCGCTCGTTCGTACCGCCGTGTATACTCACGAGATGCTCGCGAGGAAACGCTTCATACTCGGTTATCCGGAAGGAACGCGAAGCCACCGAGGCTCCATGCAGCCGATAAAAACCGGCATAATGCAGCTCCCGTTTGAATGCAAAGCGATCATTGTACCAACCGCCATTTCGGGAACGGACAGGATACTGCCCAAGGGGATGAAGTGGTATAACATCTTCAAGTTCTACCGGCTTGACGGCGCCCTGACAAAGGTGAGATTCGGGCATCCGATCGATTACTCTGAGCTTCTGGAGCGGTGTGAGACGAAATTTGAACGCATCGAGGACATGGTGAACCTCGAGAACACGAAGATGCTCCAGGAGTTGATCGAAAAGGACCAGTTCCGGGCATACACGATAGAGGCCGAAAAATTCGAGCGTGTATTCGACGAATCGTCCCTGATAATCATGCGGGCGGTAAATGAGATGCTGCCCGAGGAATACCGAACCGAACAGGTCGAAATCAAGTATCCGAGGTGACAAATCGGCAGCAATGTTGAAGCGAGTCTGGCGCTGTGATTCGACGGTGGCCGCTCAAGCCGCCGGGAACCCCGCAAGAGAGCGGCCATGAACGGCGGCGGGCGAGAAAGCCGGCTGTGGACGGCGCGCTTCGTGCTGAGGTCGGCAGGCGCCGCGGCGCTCGTGATCGTCGTGTCGATGGCGCTCCTTGGCGCGTATGTTTTCGACTTCACAGATTCGGCGAGGTCGTTCTTCATCTACTGGACCGCGTTCTTTGTCTTGCTTATGGGCGTGATTCTGCTGGCGATGTTCGACGCGGCCGCGACGATTGTCAGGTTCAGGAAAGAGCGGACCAAGCTGCGTAAGGCGTTCCGGCACGAATTCGGCAGCAGACACGGCGACGGATCTTAGAAATCTGTAGCGCAAATGCATCATCTGCGACAAGAGTGGATTCCCGCTTTCGCGGGAATGACAATACACTGGGAATTCCCTAGGATGTCATTCCCCGGCTTGACCGGGGAATTCATCAGAATTCATTTGGGCAGCACGCACTGAGGATCAGACCTGACTTATGAAAGAAGACAATCGTCTGAAAGAACTGTACGAGAAGTTTCGCTCGGGAGACCGGCTGGCGCTCGCGAGGGTGATATCGCTCGTCGAGAACCGCTCCGAAGGCTTCGAGGAACTACTGCACAACATCTTCCCCTCCACCGGGCGGGCGCATCGGATAGGAATGACCGGGCCTCCGGGCGCCGGCAAGAGCACGCTCACGTCGCACATCGCAAAGGTCTTCCGCTCCTCGGGCAATACAATCGGCATCATCGCGGTCGACCCCACCAGTCCATTCACCGGCGGCGCCATACTGGGCGACAGGATTCGGATGTCCGACATCGGGCTCGACCCCGACATCTTCATAAGGAGCATGGCCACGCGCGGAAGCCTGGGCGGGCTCGCAGTCGCCACGAACGAGGTGGGCGACGTCATGGACGCCTTTGGCAAGGACATCGTCATCATGGAAACGGTCGGCGTCGGACAGTCAGAGCTCGACATCGTCTCGGCCGCCGAGACCACGATTGTCGTGCTTGTGCCCGAGTCGGGCGACGGCGTTCAGACGATGAAAGCCGGCCTGATGGAGATAGCCGACATCTTCGTTATCAATAAGGCCGACCGTGAGGGCGCCGACGGACTCGCACGCGAGGTGGAGGCGGTGCTGTCGATGCGCGAGGCCGCCGACGGCTGGACTATTCCCGTGCTGCTGACCACTGCGGTACGAGCCGAGGGGATAGACAGACTCGTCGAGGCCATCGAACGACACCGAAAATTTCTCACGTCCTCCAAACTGCTCGAGGCCAAGCGCAAGGAACGCATTCGTAAGCGGATTCGCAATCTGGTCGCGATGCGCATCGAGTCCATCGTGCAGGAGAACGCGGAGATCCAGGAACTCATCAAGAATTATCTCGAATCGGACCAAACCAAAGAAACGCCTTACACGCTGGCGGATGAGGTTGTGAAGAAGCTCGGAATGACCTGAGGCGTGCCTCTTGGCGGGTGCTTCAGTTCGTTTTTCTGGTTTCTTCTTCCAATCTTCCTTCCCCAAAACCCGATTTACGTGTTATAATCTAAATTGAGCCATCCACCAACAGGAGGAGGAACCCGTCATGAAATCAATCGCCACGGTTCAGAGAAGTCGTGTCTCTACAAGGCCTTGCAAGCGATTCGTTTCTCCGGCCCCGGAAAAGGTGACCGGCGTCTATCGGCTTTCGGTAATGTCGGAAAAACCTTTCCTCGTGGACATCGGGCGGCGGTTCAGCAACGTCCGCAGCTTAGAGGTGTTTCATGGCCTGCCAATGTACCTGGATTCCCTGACAAATGTCTCCGGCCTGGATTTTTGGGGATCTCGCGACAATCCGCTGAAGTTTTCGCTCAAACTGAAGAAAAGGAAAAGCGCTGGCTTTCGCATCACGGCTGATGAGGTACTGCCCGAACAACTTCAACTTGAAGAAAGGGTGGAAGTAGGCTCCCTCAATACTCGCATGCCTTATGACGGCCTGTGGAAACACATCCGTAAGATGCGGGAGGAGCGGAACCCGCGGCTCAAGTATCATTTTCTCAACGATGAATCGAGTCTTGATGTGAACGAGGTGGTGGCAACCTCCTTCTCCCTTGGACTTGGAGGATTATATGTGATTCCACTTGTGCTCTCCGCGCTCGGGTTATCATACGCGGCAATGGTAACGGTATCCGTGAGTTGCGACCCTTGGCGGACCTACATCGATGGACGCCTCTATAAGAACCTCAAAGAGATAAGGGTGCAGTTGCGCGAGGGCAACATCACCGGCTACATGACAGCATAATCTCACTGCCTCCTCCGCATACCGATGGGCAAAGGCTTCCATGGCTAATATTCCAACCAAAGCGGCGACAGGTCTTCGTACAGAGGCGGGCGATCACCGTTTTCTTACCTCCGGGACTGCGCCGTTTCTCAAGTGCATCCACAATGTCTCGCTTGCCTGCACGATGAAGCGGCCACTGCTGCTCAGCGCCGATTCAGGGATGTGTGCCGTGGGGGAGTCGATTAGTCTTCTCGAGAAAGGATGCTTTCAGCTTTCTCCCTTTGAGCCGGTTGAGCTGACAATCACCTTCAAGACTCCCGCGTATCTGCTCACCACCGCGAAGCTTTTTGAAATTCTCTGCCGGCGTTACAATCTTCAAATCAAGCTGTATTCGAAATGGGAGCTAAACATCTGGCCGCTCTTCCTGGATTACTATCTCGAAAACGGGCGGTGGCCGGATACGATCGAGTGCATGCGCGAGTTCGGCGGGAGGATTATCGCCGATTTCCGCCAGAATGGACTCCCGCAACTTCACAGGCTCTCAAAATTGCGGCGACTGAGGAAAGAGCTTCCGATTGTTTTAATGACACGCCTGAACGTCAAATCCACGCTGCGAGAGTGGGCGAAAAAGCATTGGGCCACAATCTACCGCAAGTTCTTCAAATCCCCTTCGTTCGCCGAGATGGACGCGAACGCGGCGTTGATGAAATCGCTCAGAGGCCAGGGAGAGGGGCTGGTGGCGCTGAAGTCGGTGGCGAACGAAGACGACCATGCTTTCGCGATGCCGTTCGAGTTTGCAGCGGCGGATTTTCTGGAATGCAGGAAGACCGTCGGCCTTGCAAGGAGCGATGGTCCGATTGCCTCCAGTCGTTCGAAGGTCGTGAGTTCGGTTCAGTTACATGCGGCCTGCCTGGGACCCATTGTGTTGCCTGCCGCAATTGCGGGAGAGCGACTGCAGTTTCCTCTCATATCCGGCGCAAAGAGAGCCTACGGCGCAGTCATGAGGGCGCCGATTATCGTCAAGGGAATCAGTGTTTCCGGCAAGATCGAGGCGAATCAGCCGAAGGTGGACAGGCGTCTGAAGATTATGTTGCTCAACTTCATTTTTTCAAAGCGGTCACCTGCAGTTTCCGAGAACCCCGCCGATTTGCGCCTCGAGATGAGCGGGAATGAGTCCTGATCTGGTATCGCCGGACCGTTCAGCGCCCGAAAGGCTACTCCCCGTCCTTATTTGTACTCCCCGTATTTGTGAGCCGCATGCACCATCGCAATGTAGTTCTCGGGCTTGCAGCCGGGGTGAATGCTGTTTGAGGACGACATGATGTAGCCGCCTCCCGGAGCCGCCTTCTTGATGGTCTCGCGCACCGCCCTCTCCACCTCGTCGATGTCGCCCTCGCAGAGCACGTACATGCAGTCGATGTTGCCCATCACGCACGCGCGGCCGCTGATGCGCCGCTTCACCTCGGCGATGTCCATGCATTGCGGCTGGATGGGGTGGATGCCGTCGAAGCCGCAGTCGAGCAGCATGTCGAGTATCGGCCACAGGTTGCCGTCGGAGTGCTTGAAAATCTTCGCGCCCTTGCGATGCACGTTCTCGACGATTTCGGTGTGATACGGCGCGAGGAACTCGGCGTACTGGCCGGGCGACATGAGCGTGTTCGTGTTGAACGCCAGGTCGCCCTCGAGCGCTATCACCTCGGCGCCGCCGTCGATGGCCATCGAGTGAAACTGCATGAAGTAGTCGGTCGAGATGCGCGCGAGCTCGTGCACGAGCTTGGGCTGGAGCAGGTAGTCGGACAGCAGATTCTGCATGCCCCCGCGCAGTCCCCAACTGAACCGGAACGGGCCGGGCGTGAGAAACACGAGCGCGCGACGATCCTTGAATTTCTGCGCGGCGAACTGCAAGCCTATCAGCTCGGCCTCACTCGGGGGGTGGAGCCTGAACCCTTTCACGTCGGCCGCCTCCTTGATAGGGCCGTCTATCGGGAACGGCTCGCCGTGGTCGCTTAGGTGGTACACGATGCCCACCTCGTCGCGAATGCGCATCTCGTCAACCTTCTCGCGCTGTCCCAGGGGCAGGAGCGTGATGCCGTCGAGGTCGAGCGACTCGACCAGCGTGCAGAGCGCCTCGAACAACTGTACCTTCTCCTCCAACGTCATGTGGCTCACGTGCTTGAGCGCGGGAACGTCGGAGGTGAAGTTGCGAGCGATCCCTATGATGCTCGCTTCGTTGAAGCCCATCTCCCAGACAGGCACTCTGTCGGGCTGCTTGAGCTCGAGTGCCGTCAGCATTCTCTCGCGGGGCTGCATCTGAAGACCTCTCCTTCTGTTTACAGCAACAAAACTCCGTTCAAGAAATGACGTTATCAACTGAGTCATATGATATTGAAACCCAACAAGATTTGCAACCGCAAGGACGGGTCGGGCGCGCGCGTGAGAATTTGATATAATGTCGAGCAACGACACGGGTCGTATTCGCTAAGATGCTCCGTAGCCGGAGATGGTCGATGAAGTCGGTCGAAGGAAAAGACAGGTTACCTTCCGGACGAATATTCAGCCATTTCGGTGTTATCGCTCTGGCCTTGGGCTTTGTCGGGGCAATTATCGTTTCGAATGTCGTAGTGCGGTTCATCTGCGAAAAAGTCGTGGCATTCTACTGCCCGCGTTACTGGCCGGTAAGCATCGTCGTGCCTCGCTTGCCCGATTGGAGAAACTGCGTCGTCGCCGCTATTGTCGTGCTTGTGTTCATGCTGGCTATCCGGCTGTTGTTCCGACGTGGGCTTAAGATCTTCCACATCATCATTTTCGGCGTCGTTCTTGTCATAGGCTCCAACCTCGTCCAGGGCTGGGAGGGCGGATTCACCATTCCCGTCGCAGGCGGCGTGAGCAAGGGAATACAGCTCTATCACGACGCGATAAAAATCAGGGACCCCGTGCTCTTCTTGAGGCAGTTTGAACAAGTGCAGCAGGATCTCCTCGTTCACTCGAGAGTGAATCCCCCCGGCGCTGTCCTCCTCTTCTATTTGTTGTCCAAACTTGTTGGGAACCCGGCATATATCGCGGTTGTTATAGCTGTCGTTTCCGCCTCTCTCTCGATGTTCTTCCTATATGGAATACTATCAACCGAATTCGCGGAGGATGGCCTGGCAGGATACGTGACCTTCTTGTTCATCCTCATTCCAGGGGTGCAGATTTATTATGCCGCCACGCTTGACGCGCTGGTAGCGAGCTTCCTGCTCGGAGTGTTATATTTTTTCATGCTCCGGCGACACTCGGTCAGCATCATCGGTTCTGTGGTTTCTCTTTTTCTTGCGTCGTTTCTGAAGTTTCTGTTCGTCTTTATTCTTCCGGTCATTGTGGCGCTCGACATTCTGAAGAGAAAAAGCATTCGGAGGTCCGGCCTTATATTGCTAAGCATTGTGTTGGTTTACACGCTCATTTATGCCGTCTTTGGCTTTAATTACGTCAACTCCTTCGTGACGGCCTCCGTCATTGACAACCCGGAAGGATTTAGGCTTTTCGCTGACCCAGCCTCTTACGTATTCACAAGGCTTGCGGGAGTGTTTGAGATCATCGTGTTCTTCGGGCCTTTCTTGAGTGTCGCCGCCGTGCGCGGCATTCGTGCCGAGGGGAAGCCCAGATCGACCCTGACGCTTGCGACGTGGACCGCCGCCGGCACGCTCTGCGCCATGTTTCTTGTCGGTGTATTCCGTTATGGAGAGACGGGCCGGGTGTGTTTATTCTTCTACCCCTACATGGTAATTCCGATCGCCTCGTATCTGAAGCATACAAGAGTTTCTTCAAGCGACAAAAAGCTTTTGCTCTGCCTTGTGTTTGCTCAAACGACCCTCATGCAGATGTTCGGCAATTATTTTTGGTGAAGGCGACTCTAAACAGCGGGAACATACGGAATAGGAGGGGCAATAAGGCATGAAAAACTACGTTCCACTCATAGCGCGAATTCTGATCGCCCACATCTTTCTGATGGCCGGCGTCGGCAAGATCATGAACCCTGCGGGCACTCAGGCGTACATGGCCGCCCACGGCATGCCGTTCACCGGCTTCTTCCTGCTCGGCGCGATGGCCGTCGAGATAGGCGGCGGGCTGTCTGTTCTACTGGGCTACAAGGCCCGCTGGGGAGCCTCAGCGCTCGCACTGTTCCTGATTCCCACGACCCTCATCTTCCACACCGCCTTTTCCGAGCAAATGCAACAAACCATGTTCATGAAGAATTTGGCCATCATGGGTGGACTGCTGATGGTCGCGTATTTTGGCGCGGGTCCGCTGAGCTTCGACTCGCGCTCTGCCTCCCCCGACACTCAAGAGAAGACACCCTGAGAGACGGGGGGCTTTTGGGGGCCGCGAATTTCGATGATTCCCATGCGGCGTCGCCATTGCCCTTCCACTTGAGAACGCCGGGATTTGCCACACGCATGCCCCTGATTCCGGCCTTGACAAGCGTGAAGGGGTTTTGGTATAATTTAGTTTGAAAGTCAAAGTATCTCTAACGCGTCTCTCACGCCAGTTTTGGACGATCCCAGCCATGCCAAAGGAAGCGAAAGAGGTCATCCGTGAGTACCTGATGCAGGCCGCAGAAAACCTGCCTCTGTTCGAACGGTTCAGCCTCCGCTCAGGCGCGCTCAAGGGCCTCACCGTTCAGGAAGCGCACACAATCGCGTTGATCGGGAAGCTGGGTTCTCCCAGGATGTCGGAGCTTGCCCGTCGCGGGCACGTTACGTTCGGGACGATGACCGTCATGGTCAGCAAGCTCGTGAAGAAAGGATACGTCAGGAGGATGCGCGACGACCGCGACCGGCGCGTCGTGCGGGTGACACTGACTGGCCGTGGCCGAAAAGTGGACAGGGCCCACGAGAAGCATCACGAACAGATGATCGATATGCTGATGGGAGTGCTGACGAAAGCGGAACAGGAGCAGATAGCCAGGCTCATCCAGAAAGTCGTAACTTCTCTCGGCTGATGTCGGCAAAAAAATTTGCAAACATTATTTGATATTCCAACAGTTTGATTCACAAATTATATCGGTTCCACGGCCGCCGTGCGTTCCACGGCCGTGTATCGCCTGCCGTTGGTAATTGCGAGAGACTGAACATGTGCCCACGGCTCCATCTTTTCAGGCAAACAGACTTGGAGGTCAACATATGGCGGCGAAATCCAAAGGCTTTGCGATCACCGGCATTTCCTCGAGGTTCTATGACCGATTCAACAGAATGGGCGGTTTCGGTGCGGCGTTTCGGGAGCGAATCGTCGATGCGGCGTCGCTCAGGTCCGGCGAAAGCGTTCTCGACTGCGGGTGCGGCACGGGCACGCTGGCTCTTATCGCCAAACGCCGGGTCGGCCCCGGAGGAAGCGTGCACGGCATTGACATTTCGAAAGATATGCTCGAGAGGGCGAAAAAGAAAACGCGTCAGGAAGGCCTCGATATTACTTTCCATGAGGGTTCAATTGATGAACTGCCCTTCCCGGATGCGAGCTTCGATGCGATATTCAGCACCCTGATGCTTCATCACGTACCCAAGGAAGTCAAGCTCGGCGCGTTTCGAGAGATGCGGCGGGTACTCAAGCCGGGCGGCAGGATTGTGATAGCCGACTTTGGCCCTCCGAAGCGCTGGTGGGGTTGGCTTCTGTCGGCGCCGCTTATGCTGATGTTCCTCGCAACATCGGCGACCCGCGACAACCTGTTCAATCGCCTGCCCGAACTGATGTCCGAGGCCGGCCTGCGTGTCAGCGAGCATACGATTATCACGATAAGTGTACACCGCATCAAGGCGGTTTGAGAGAACGAGTGGGTAAATAGGGAAAGGCGGTGGTCGAGCGCTGGGCGGCTATTGCTTTTTCTTGAACCTGAAGATGGTCTCGCCCGGCTTGCTGAGGTGGAGTTTCTCGCGAGCCAGCCTCTCGATATACTCGGGGTCCTCCTCCCGTAGCGCCCGCTCTTGTTCTTCCAGCCGGGTGCGCTCGGCCTCAAGCTCCCTGATTTCCGCCTTCAACCGCTTCACCTCATTGCGATGCTCGAGGTATTTCACGAAACCGGGCTTGAGTACATATGCGCAGCCGGCCACAAGCAGGGCCATCAGCAGGTATCTCGAAATTCTTTTCAGAAGAGCTTTCATCGTGCAAATGAGAAAACGTCCTTCCCCCCGAAGGCCGCGACGTCAACCAACTCTTCTTCTATCCTGAGCAACTGGTTGTACTTGGCGACCCTGTCCGAGCGCGAAGCCGAGCCCGTCTTTATCTGTCCCGCGTTAGTGGCCACGGCCACGTCGGCGATCGTGGCGTCCTCGGTCTCGCCGCTCCTGTGAGAGATAACCGAGGTGTATCCGGCGCTCCTGGCCAGTTCGATGGCCTTCAGCGTTTCGCTGATGGTGCCTATCTGGTTGAGCTTGATTAGTATCGAATTTGCAACCTTCTTCTCTATTCCCCGTCGAAGCCGTTCCGTATTGGTGACGAACAGGTCGTCGCCGACGAGCTGCACTTTGTCTCCCAGCTTCTTTGTGAGGGCCCGCCAGCCGTCCCAGTCATCCTCGGCCAGCCCGTCTTCGATCGAGATGATGGGATATTTCTCGATGAGTCCGCCGTAATACTCTATCATGCCGCCGGCGGTCTTCTCCGGCTTCTTTTCCGCTTTCAGCACGTATTTTCCCGACGTCTTGTCGAAAAACTCGCTTGCGGCGGGGTCTAGAGCGAGCAGGAGGTCTCTTCCCGGCTTGTACCCGGCCGCCTTGATCGCGTCCATTATGACGTCGAGCGCCTCGGCGTTCGAGTTGAGGTTGGGCGCGAAACCGCCCTCGTCGCCGACCGCGGTCACGAGTCCTTTCTTCAGCAGGAGCGCCTTGAGGGCGTGAAACACCTCCACCCCTTTGCGGAGCGCCTCGCGGAAGCTCTTCGCGCCGACGGGCACTATCATGAATTCCTGTATGTCGAGATTATTGTCGGCGTGCTTGCCGCCGTTGAGTATGTTCATCATGGGCACGGGCAACAGACGGGCGTTCACGCCGCCGAGGTACTGGTACAAAGGCAGGCCGAGCGCGGCCGCGGCCGCCTTCGCGGTGGCGATGGAGACCGAGAGAATGGCGTTGGCGCCCAGCCTCTTCTTATTGGGTGTGCCATCCAACTCTATCATCGCGTCGTCGGCGAGGAGCTGCTGGGTCGCGTCGAGGCCGACGATATGCGGGCCTATGAGCTCGTTCACGTTCTGCACGGCCTTCATCACGCCCTTGCCGCCGTAGCGCTTCTTGTCGCCGTCGCGCAGCTCGACCGCTTCGTGCTCGCCCGTGGAAGCGCCCGAGGGCACCGCCGCCCTGCCCAAAGCTCCGCTCGCAAGTGTGACCTCCGCCTCGATTGTCGGATTTCCCCTGGAATCCAGAATCTCTCGCGCCTTCACGTCGATGATTGTCGTCATCTCTCTCCTCGCGGCCTCTCAGATTTTCACTTCGATGAAAGCATCTTCACGGAGCTTCTTTATCCAATCCTTGTATTTCTTGCTTCGTTCCATCTCGTTGATACGCTCTTCAATGATGGGCTTGGCTTCTTCGAAACCTATCTTTCTCGACGGCTCTGCCTCCAGCGCCTTCAATATGTGGAACCCATAGCTCGTCTGTATCACCGGGCTGACCTCGCCGGTTTTCAGGCCGAAAGCGATCTCCTCGAGCTCGGGCAGAATCTCCTTCGGGCTCACCGCGCCGACCACGCCGCCCCTATCCCTGTACGGTCCCTCCGAATATTTCCCCGCAAGCTCCGAAAAATCGACGCCGTTCTCGATCAGGATGCGCAACTGTTCGGCCTTCTGCCTCAGCCGGTCAACTTCCTCAGGGGTGCTGCCGCTGGGAATCTTCAGGAATATCTGCGCCAGCGTGACGCTCGGCTCCGTCACAAACTCATCGGGATGGCTGTCATAGTATTCCCGTATCTCGTTATCCATAATGTTGGTTTCTTCACCCAGCACGCGCCTGATCGTCTCCTGCGCCAACACCTGTTCCGCTACCTGCTCGCGGTATTCCCTGAACGTGATGCCCTTGCTCGCAAGTGCCTGCAGGAACTCATCTTCCGAAGGGAACCGCTTTTTCACTACCTCAATGCGCGAGTCAACGGTCTTTTCATCGGCGCTGATTCCCCTCTGCTTCGCCACCTGCACGATCAGCTTCGTGTCGATGGCCTGTTCGATGACGGTGTCGCGCAGCTCGGATATCTTCTTCTTTAGTTCCTCGCCCGAAAACCGCGCCCTGTACTCTTGCATCAGCGGCATCATCGCCTCGTTTATCTCGCTGACGAGTATCGCGTCCTTGTTGACGATGATTGCGATGCCGTCGATAACGCGGGGGAAGGCGGCTGTCGAAAAGAAAGCGATTGAAACGATTGCGGCGGCAAGGCAGCCCAGCGCTCGCCGGAGTGCAGGACAGAGAGCTTTATATGGCAGGTCTCGCATGGGTAACTTATCCAAGAGAATACCACAAAAAGGCGCGAGCGTCAATGCGCCCGGGGCGGTACGGAGGCACTTTCCCGGCCGGCAGGAGCAATCTCAGTGCATTTCCCAGCCGCCCGTTATGTTGATGGCCTGGCCGGTCATGTATCCGGCGTCATCGGAGCAAAGGAACGCGACGACCCCGGCCACGTCGTCGGGCGTACCGAACCGGCCCAGCGGGATGTTCTTTACCTTGTCGGTCACAATGTCATCTATGGAGACGCCGGTGGCGTCGGCCATCTTTGCGTGACCCTCGCGCGTGAGGTCGGTGTCGATGAACCCGGGGCAGACCGCGTTGACGTTGATCTTGAACTGACCCAGCTCGAGCGCCATCGCGCGGGTCAGGCCGATGACCGCCTGCTTCGAGGCGATATAGGCGGCCAGGTACGGGGCGGGCGTCTTGGCCGTGCGCGAGGAGAGGTTGACGATCCTGCCGCCCTCACCCTGCGCGACCATGCGCTGCGCCGCCGCCTTCGAGCAGAGGAACGCGCCGGTCGCGTTGATGTTCAGCGTCCGCCGCCAGGCGGTCTCCTCCATCATCAGCACGGGCGCTGAGCCGGGGTTTCCTCCGGCATTGTTCACGAGGATGTCGATGCGGCCCAGCTCCGCCACCGTCTGCTCCACCATCGCCTCCACTTCCTCGCCCTTCGTGACGTCGCACCTGAGCGCCAGCGCGCGCACGCCCAGCCGGCGAAGCTCGTCGGCGGTCGCGCTGAGCTGTTCCCACGAGCCCATTCCGTAGCCGGGCGTGTCTTTGTAATCGGCGCAGATGTCGCTGATGGCGACGTCGGCGCCCTCTTTTGCAAGCCGTCGTGCGATGCCCGCGCCGATTCCGCCCGTTCTTCCGACCCCGGTTATCAAGGCCACTTTGTTCTTCAATCCGTTCATCCTGTGACTCCTTCGGAAAACCCAATCCGTAACACCGAGCGTGATGCTCTATAATACACGAAAGTCATCAGATATATCCATCGAGGCACACCGCGTCGAACGTGGACGGCTGACTTGCGTCCCCGCAGGCTCTGTGTTATCATACCGCTGCGGCGCTCCTCCTCAGCCGAAACGGGACTGAGCGGCGCACAGACCTGTCCTCGATTATGGAAATCGACGCGATAAGAGAGCGTTTCACCCATCCTCCGGCCGAATTCGGCCCCACGCCGTTCTGGTTCCTCAACGACGACCTCGACGAAGAACGCCTGTCACGCGCCCTGGAAGAGATGAAATCCAAGGGCATCGCCGGAGTCATAATCCACCCGCGTACCGGGATGGAGGTGGAATATCTCTCGGATACGTTCTGGGAGAGGCTGCGCTTCATCTGCGAAACGCTCAAGCGGCTTCGGATGCACGGCTGGATTTATGATGAATACAACTGGCCCAGCGGCCCCGCCGGGGGCAGGCTGCTCCGCGAACACCCTGAATTCAAGCAGGCCGGGCTCGACTACCGACTCGTCCCCGCTTCGCAGGCGGGGAAGCTCCTCGAAGGCCTTCCGGGCGAACTGGCCGCCGCCTTCGCGGTGACCAAGGAAGGCATAACCGAAAGGACTGAAGAGCTCAAACGAGGGGATTCCGGAGCCTTCGGGGCGGGCGAGGCCCTCGTTTTCTTCGTCAAAGAGACGCGCGCGCCCATGTTCGCCACCCGCTGCGCGCCGTGGACGAGGGCCGAGACGGGCTACCTCGATGTCCTCAATCCCGCCGCTGTGGAAGAGTTCATGCGGCTCACGCACCTCGAGTACGACCGGCGGCTCAAGGACTATTACGGTTCTCCGATTGTCGGCATATTCACCGACGAGCCTCAAAACTATTCCGCGCTTCCCTTCACTCGCGCCATGCCCGAAGAGTTTCAAAGGCGCTTCGGCCGCCCCTTTCGGGAGGCGATGCCCAGTCTGGCAGGCCGGTTCGCGGGAATCTCCGTCGAGGACCACATCCGCAACCGCACCAACTATTTCGAGCTTGCGCGCGACATGTATGTCGAGTCTTTCTTCAAGAAGATTGCCGCATGGGCGTCCGAGCGCGGCCTCATCTTCACCGGCCACCTCGGAGAAGATGACGACATCGGCCGCCTGCCCGCGACCAACGTGAGCTTCTACGCGCCCTTGAGCCAGATGCATATGCCGGGCACGGACATCCTGTGCGACAAACACGGTTATGAGAAATTGCACGGCGCGCTGGTTCACGCCAACTTCAATCCGAAGGCCCTCAGCAGCACCGCTCATCACTGCGGAGCCCAGCGCACGCTGTGCGAGATATGGGGCGGCAACGGCTGGGCGACTCCGCCCGAGAGGCTCAAGGCGGTGCTCAACTGGGCCCAGGCCTGCGGGGTGAATTTCGTGAATCCCCATGCGGCGTTCATGTCGCTTCGGGGGCTACGCAAGCGCGATTTCCCCGCCTCCCACTTTCCGCCGCAGCCGTGGTGGAGGTTCTACGATAAGTTTTCCGACTACATCGCGCGCCTGAGCTTTCTCAATTCGCTCGGTGTGCACGTTGCGGACGTGCTGTTCGCCTTCCCGATGAAGAGCCTATGGGCCGAGTTCGAACTCAAAGCGGGCCGGAGCGGGCTGGCCGATTTTATGGAGGCCGCCTCCGAGACTTTGCTGCGGAACCAGCTCGATTTCGATTACCTTTTCGACGAGGTCCTTGATTCGGGCGCGGTTGGCGTCGAGGAAGGGCGCATCACCGTTCGCGAGGAGAACTATTCGCTCCTCGTCGTGCCATTGGCTCCCGTAGTGCCCCGACACCTGCTCGAGCTCGTGGAGCGATTCACTGCGGCGGGAGGCAGGCTCATCGCCTTCGGTTACGAGATGCCCACGCACGACGAATACGGAGCGGAGGTTTCCAACCGGGTGGAAACTCTCTTCCGCGCGAAGGAACAGGCGGGAATCGCTTACCGGCAATTGGGCGTGGATGTCCAATCCGACCTCAATTGGCTGGCGAAGAAGGTGAGGGAATGGGTCGAGCCTGATTTGGCCGCCGCAGGCGCGCTCGCGAGAAACCTGATATACTTGCACCAGAGGACGGAGGGCGCCGATTCCTATTTCGTCGCAAACTTGAGCGAGGAGGAAGGGCAGGCGGAACTCTCTTTCCGCTGCGCCGGACGGCCGCAGATGTGGGACCCCGAAGACGGTTCGACAACAAACGTCCTGGCCTACAGAAGCGAGCGGGAATCCACTCGCATCGATGTCCGATTCGGTCCCAACCAGGCTTTCTTCTTCGTGTTCACCGACGACCCCCCTGTGGACCACGTGGATTCCACAAATCTGAACCTCACATCGGTCACGACCGAATTCGCCGACGGCTACACGAGCGCCCTCGAAGTCAGGCTCAGCCGGGGCGCCAGGCGTTATACGCGCAACGTCGAGCAGGCGCTTCCGCCAATTTCATTGTCCGAGAGGTGGAAAATCGATTATCCTCTCCGAAACATTATGCTGCTCGACGAG
>CAZSKP010000037.1:0-44222 GCA_964607485.1 uncultured bacterium
AGGCAGAGAGACATCCCCCCGGTCCAGGCTAACGCGTCCTTCCCGAAGCATAGGGCTCTTGTCCCAAAGGTACGCCGCCTCCAGCGTGGTCAGGCTCACCAGAGAAGTGCAACAGGTGGCGCATCCCGCCCGGCACGCCCACGCCTGGAGAGACCGTGCAATGTCATCGTACCAGCGATAAATAGTCTCCAGAGCAAAAAACTTCCTGTCACCGGCATTATCTTTCATATCCGCCTGTACCTTCCTCTTTCCGAAGTATACATCACCCGGCGACTGATTGCTAATCACCTATACAGCCTGCCCTTTACACTTTGTCCGTTCCGGTTGAAACGCAGAGGGCTTTGTGGTATGTTATCTTTGCCCGCCCGGTAAGAGATTTCAAGACCATGGATATATTCTTCAAACATGTTGCGCCCGAAAGGCGGCCCGTCGGTCGCCACCCGCATTCGGCCGCCGGAGAAGGATGTCGCCCGTGAAGCTATGGGATAGCATCGGACTGCGTACCCGGATACTCTTCACCCTGGGCGCACTCGTCTTGATAACCGTCGGGGGCGGCCTCGTGATGATATGGTACACATATCGGATGGAATCGCTCCTTACATCCGTCATACGAACGAATGTGGCCTCGCTTCAGACGGCAAAAGGCCTGGAGACCGCATTGCTGAACCAGAGGGGATACGTTTCTTACTACATTCTGGAAGCCGACCCGGACTGGCTCAAGGAATTGGGAAAGTATCGACAGGCGTTCAATGAACGGCTCAGGGAGGCCCGGGCGATCGACCAAACCAAAGACTCGACCGAAACCCTCGACCGAATCGAGTCGGAATACACGAAGTACATTACCTCCAAGGACCGGGTGATAGAACTCTATAAATCGGGACAGCGCGAGGCCGGCGCCAAGCTTCACCGCGAAGTCCGCGACCAGTTCTTCGTCGTTCTCAAACTGTGCGAGGAGTACAACGACCTGCACAACAAACGGCTCAATGCGGCGTGGGAGCGCAGCCGCGCCCAGGCGCGCGGACTCCGGATTGTCTCCGCCGCCGGCATCTCCGCCGCGGTCCTCATCGGCGCGCTCCTGTCATTTGTCCTCGTGAATCAGATTCTCGACCCGATTCGAAGGCTTGCGCGCGAGGCCGACCGTGCCGGCGCCTCGACCCCGTCGGGCGACGACGTGGCCACGCTCAAACACAGCGTTCGCGGCCTGATAGAGAACGTGGACCACACCCAGATGGAACTCCAGAGGAGGCAGGAACAGCTCCTGCAATCGGAGAAGATGGCGACGGTGGGAAAGCTGGCCGCAGAGGTGGCTCACAGCATCCGCAATCCCATGACGTCGATCAACATGCGCCTCTTCTCGTTGGAGCGGACCCTCGACTTGTCGGCCACCCAGAAGGAAGACTTCGAGGTTATCTCCGAGGAAATGCGGCAGTTGGATAACATCATCCGAAACTTCCTGGAGTTTTCCCGACCTCCCAAACTCAAACTTCAGAAGACCAACGTATCCGACGTCGTGGACATGGCTCTCCAGCTTCTCGAAAAACGACTTGAACGCAACGGCGTGAAGGTGGAGCGAAACCGCCGCGAATCGCTGCCGAGCATCCAGGCCGATCCGGAGCTGCTCAAGGAAGTGCTCGTTAATCTGATCGTAAACGCATGCGAGGCCATGAAGGACGGCGGACGGCTTCTCATCGCAGAGGAAGACGTCGTGGCGGAACACATGGGACGAGCGGTCTTGGTCAGACTCAGCGACACCGGGCCGGGAATACCAGAAGCGATTCGCGAACGGGTCATGGAGCCGTTCTACAGCACGAAGGAGGAGGGCACCGGGCTCGGCCTCGCCATTGCCGTTCGGATTCTGCAGGAGCATGGCGGGCGCCTCGATCTGCGGTCGGAAGAAGGCAAAGGCGCGACGTTCACCGTCACCCTTCCGGTCGGGGAGGAGGAAGCGTGAGTTCGATACTGATTGTGGATGACGATTCGCAGTTGCGGCAGAGCTTCGACCGGCTGTTGCGCGAGGAGGGCTATGAGATAAGAACGGCCGCCTCCGGAGAGGCCGGCCTCGATGCCGTCAGGCAGAGCGTTCCGGACCTTGTCATCATGGACATACGCCTGCCGGGCATGAGCGGCATGGAGGCCTTCCAGACGATGCGCGAGATCGACCCGAAGCTTCCCGTGATCATCATGACCGCCTACGGCACCACCGACACCGCCATCGAGGCGACCAAGCTCGGAGCCTTCGATTACCTGCTCAAGCCGTTCGATATTCCCGACATCCTGACACTGATAGAGCAGGCGCTCGAAGCCGGCCGCTTCATGCGGTCGCGTGTCGAGATGGACGTGGTTCCCGAAGCGGCCTCGACCGACGCCATCATCGGCCGCAGCCAGCCCATGCAGGAGGTGTACAAGGCCATCGGCCGCGTCGCTTCCACCGAGGCGACCGTCCTCATCCGGGGAGAGTCCGGAACCGGCAAGGAACTGGTCGCCCGCGCCATATACCAGCACAGCCTCCGCGCGGATAAGCCCTTCCAGGTGATCAACTGCGTCGCCATTCCCGAAACGCTGCTCGAGAGTGAGCTGTTCGGATACGAAAAGGGAGCCTTCACCGGCGCGGTCAACAGGAGAGTTGGAAAGGTCGAGCAGGCGAACAAGGGCACCGTGTTCCTCGACGAGATCGGCGACATGCCGCTCAGCATCCAGGCGAAAATTCTGCGACTCCTCCAGGAGAAGAGCATCGAGCGGCTGGGCGGCCGCGAGCCCATACCCGTCGACGTGCGCATCATAGCGGCCACCAACCGCGACCTCGAAACCGCGCTCGCTGAGGGACGTTTTCGAGAGGACCTCTACTATCGCCTCAAGGTGGTCGCCATCGAGCTTCCGCCACTGCGGGGCCGCAAGGGCGACGTGCCGCTCCTGTGCGATTATTTTCTCGCGCGGTTCTCGAAGGAAATGGAAATCGATAATCCGGGAATCTCCGAAGAGGCCCTCGCGATGGTTGAGAGCCACGTGTGGCCGGGCAATGTCCGCGAGCTGGCCAACGCGCTCAAGAAGTCGCTGATATTCAGCCGCGGCTATCCCATTCGCGCCGAGGATATCTCACAGGCTGTCCGCAGCGACGCCGTGCAGGGTCCGGCCGACAGCGCCGCCATGGAGAGAGCGATGCGGCAGTGGGTGCGCGAAAGCCTCGTCGGCGCCGGCCGAAAAGATATGTTTTCGCACCTGACGGACGCGTTCACGCACATGCTCATCAGCGAAGCGCTCAACCTCACCCGAGGCAACCGCACCCGCGCCGCCGAGCTGCTCGGGATATCGCGACCCACCCTCCACGCCAAGATGGAAAAGTGCGGGCTGACCGGCGATGCGGGCGAAGAAGAACCGCCGCGCGCCTGATCTGCTCCGCGCCTTCGCTGTCAGGATTCTTTACACCTTGTCAAGATTCTCGTCGGTCATATCTCCCGACCTGCGCGTCGGCACATTCCCGTTTTCGCAAATATCCTGATTTTCCCGCGTCTTATGGACATTGCCGGTTTGTCGCGTCCGTTGGAATGCCTCTTGCTTGGGAGGACATGAGAGGCACGCGCAGCCTCCGAGACACGGTACAAATGAGAGAAGGGGAGCGAGAGCAATGGATGTCAGGCAGTCAATACTTCTCGTTGATGATGATTACGAATTCCTCAGGGCGATGAAGAAGATGTTCGAGAGGTCGGGCTACGACGTCACCGGCGCCAGCGACGGCCAGGAAGCCCTCGAAGCGCTTTCGGGAGAGGCGTTCGACCTCATCATCTCCGACCTCAGGATGCCCAACCTCGGCGGGATGGAATTGATGGAGGAAATCAAGAAGAGAAGGATAAGAACGCCTGTCATTTTCATCACCGCGTTCGGCGAGGTCGAGTCATACATGGACCTGATGAACATGGGCGCGTTCGACTACATCAACAAGCCGGTCAAGGGGCAAGAAATTCTCGGTATTGCACAGAAAGCGCTCGGTACTTGCGAAGACTCGCTCCACGGCTCGCGCCCATAAGGCTACGCGGCCTGTTGTCCAAATGGTTCTTCAACTATAAACGTTCTCCCGCCTCGTCATTGCGAGGAGAAAAGAGCTGCAAGCTCGAGCGACGAAGTAATCCCGACAGCATGGGGAAGATGCCTTCGAGATTGCTTCGGTCGGGTCGTTGACCCTCCCTCACAATGACTCCATGATCGATGTAGTCCCTGCCGCCCTTCTACATGCTCGACTTCCGGCGACACCTGCCTTTGTGGTAATATAGTATCAACCGTCCCGTTGACTACGCCCTCGCCCGTTTCTTCCAGAGACTCCGAAACCGGCGTGCAGACGATGAGGAGTATGTGTCTTGATGAATCCGGATGATTTCCAGCCCATCTTTCACCCCCGCTCGGTCGCCGTCATAGGCGCGTCCAACGACCCCACCAAGTTCGGAGGACAGTATCATTTCGCCATGAGGCAGAGGGGATACGCAGGCAAACTCTATGCCGTCAACCCCAACGTGTCCGACATCGACGGCGAGAAGGCCTACGCACGCGTGCAGGATATCCCCGGCGACGTCGACTTTGCAGTCGTGGCGGTGGCCGCTCCCTTCGTGGTGCAGGCGGTCGCCGACTGTGCGGAGAAGCGGGTGCGTGTGGTCGAAATCTTGACCGCCGGTTTCAGCGAAACCGGCTCGCCCGAGGGCATCCTCTGGGAGGAACAGCTTGCCGAGATCGCGCGGCGAAACGGCATGAGGATAATAGGGCCGAATTGCTTTGGCGTGTACAGCCCCGAGAGCGCGCTCACGCTCCTGCCGGGTCCCGATTTCCCGAAGGAAGGCGGTCCGGTCGGCGTCCTCTCACAGAGCGGCGGCGTCACCTCTTTCCTGATACGCAAGGCCATCGGGCTCGGCGTGCGCTTCAGCAAGGTGACCAGCTATGGAAACGCCTGCGACCTGAACGAAATCGATTTGTTTTCCTTCTTCGAAGCCGACGAGCAGACCAAGCTGGTGGTCGCCTACATCGAAGGCGTGCGCGACGGCAGGCGATTCCTCGAAGCGGTGAAGAAGACCTCGCTCAAGAAACCGGTCGTCATCTGGAAGGGCGGCCTCACGCGGCTTGGCAGCCGGGCGGTGGCAAGCCACACCGCTTCGCTGGGCGGCAGCAGGGAAGTGTGGAAGGGTTTCTTTCGGCAGACGGGCGCGATTCCGGCGGTGGGCATCGATGAGATGCTCGACCTGATGCTCGGATTCCTCTCGCTTCCGGATTTTCGGAGCAGGCGCGTCTGCGTCGTCGGCGGGGGCGGAGCCATCACGGTGGCGGCAGCCGACGAGCTCGATAGGGTCGGACTCTCGATTCCCGAATTCCCGGAGGAGACCCAGCGGGCCATTCGCGCGCATCTGCTCCCAACGGGCAACAGCGTGAGGAATCCGGTGGACGTCGGCACCCCCATATACCTTCCGCACTGGCTGAAGCCGGTGCTCGAGGTCGTCGCGGCGAGCGAGCTTGTCGAAGCGGTGATCGTCGAGCAATGGGTGAGCCACTACATGCCGTCTTTTGTGGAAGAGCTGGCGCAGGTGATTCCGTCGGTCCACGAGACGAGCGGCAAACCCTTCATCGTCACGCTGCCCGAACCCGGCGCATCAAGCGATACGATGGACATGGAAGAAACGCGCCGGAGATACCGGGAATGGTACCTGAAGCGGGGCGTTCCCGCGTTCGACACGCTCCAGCGCGCCGTCCGCGCCGTGGGGAAAATTGTCCGTTACAACGAATTCGCGGCCGAGCGCAGGTCCTGAGCGGATATCCGCAGAATCTCCGTCCGCTAATCCCTTTTCCTCATGACGAGCAGGTCCTGAAAACCGGTTCCTCCGGCCTCTATGTACTCCAGTACTTCGAAATGGCGGGAATATTCCCGTAACGTGTATTCCTTCGTCTGGAACACCGAGCGATAGTATCCCTTCGGAGCGACCCCGTCCAGGGCCGCATCCGCCATGTCATCGTAAATGCCATTCCTGAGAATCTCCCTGATTCTCCTTCCCGCGAAGGAGAACATGGCGGCGAACTCACCCTGCACAGTCGCCAGGAACAGTCCTCCCGGCGCCAGGATTCTTTTCATCTCTTCCAGCCAGGTAAGCTGAACGTCCTTGGATAAATGCGTTAAGACGGAAAAGGAGATGACGAGGTTGAATGTGTTGTCGGGGTAGGAAGTCGGCGGATGCAGCGGGATGACGGAAAAGTCGGCCGGCTTGAGGTTTCCGCTGCACCACTCGACGGCCTCGGCGTCGATGTCGCAGCCGCGTATCTCGGGTATTCCCGAAAACTTCGAGAAGAAGCCGACTACCCGACCGCAGCCGCAGCCCCAGTCGAGCATGTTCTTGAGCGAAGCAGGGTCGGCGTATTTGCAGGCGGTCGTCCAGAACTCCTTATAGGATTGCAGCCCCAGGAGCATGTGGATGGAAGCATTCTCGTAGCCGTTCTCCCTCAGCATCAGAGTGGCCGGCGGGGCGGGAAGGCAGGAGTACAGGTCGGTCCGGAACCACGTCTCGATTTTCGCGATTTCTCTGCCTGCGGAAATTCCCACGACGCAGATGTCAACCATTCCCGCCATGGCATCGGCCGGTCTGGGAATTTCGAAACGGAAGCCCGAATGTCCCGCGTGGGAAATGAAGGGGAATGCTTTGGCGACGTCGTCCCTTCGTGTTATCGAGACCTCGGTCGCCTTGTCTTGATTGAGGTAGATGGCGGCCGAATCGAATTCCTTACCGGGAAGCAGTATCCACCCGGACACGGTGAGCGTGCCGTCGCGATATTCTATGCGGTCGAACGGCCCGCGGGCCGGCTCAAGGTCGGAGAGCGCGCGAGCCGGCTCATAGAAGTGTGCCTCGAACCTCTCGAGCCGTCGCTCAAGCGCCACGACGTCGGTCTCAAGCTGGTCGATGCGTTGGCGAAGGCGGGCGAAGTTCGCGACGAATGGGGCGTTGCCCGCCAGTTTTTTCAAGAAAGTTCGTGCCCTGGGCGGAATAAGGATTCTCACGAATTCGCGCATCCGCATCGTTCGAACTCGGGCCGCCCCCTCAGTAATCCTCTGGAAACGGCGGGCATTGGATGGAGGAGTACGGGTACACGGCCACCCTGGTTCCGTCGGAATAGTTCTTCTTCAGCTCTTCGAGCACGTCATCCCACGCATTGAAGATGTGCGACCTTTCCATCGGCCCGAAATACTCCGTGTCCATTTTGGAGTGGTATGGATTGAGAATCAGAGTTCGCTCGTACGTCGATGCCGGCAGCTTGCGCGCCATCATGTACTGCGCGCCGCCGTAGTCGCTCCCGAAACGCGTGTTCCCGTAGTGGTGAATCTGTCCGTCAAGGCTGTGGCACACCATCACGGCGTCGCCGCCCTCCCTCGTCGAGAGGTAACACGGCCACAGCCCCTTGCCTGCCTCGTCCTCGATGGGATACGTGTTTGAGACGGTGATGTCCACTCCCATGACGGGGTTGGTGGCGTAGAACTTCTTCCCGAACCTGACTCCTTCGTAGAACGATTCGAGCCCGTCTCCGGCGAAGATCTTGACCGTCTCCCGTTTCTCGTTGACGATGACATCGACCTTGTAGTCGAGCCCGACCTTCTTCACGATTTCGTGGCAGTCGTCCCGCAGTGCGTTGTCGTACACCTTGCCGAACGTGAACTCCGAAATCGACCCGTCGGGATTGCGGGGCATCACTTTCATGTGGTTGTAGTTGATCGTCTTCATGCCCATGACGCCCGGCAGGACGATCTTCAGGCCGCCGCTGAAACCCGCATCGACGTGAGGGATGATGCACCCGATTCCGATCCGCAGGTCGCACGCCGCAAACTCGCGATTCACGAGAATCGGCGTGCCCTTGCTCGACTCACCCATGTCGAGCAGGTGCTCCCACGCGTTGTGATTATACACGGGGTACTTGACGACGATGTCGTCGCCCAGCTTCTTCGCGAATTCGTTGCGTGTCATGGCCCGGTGGGTTCCCAGCGCGGATATGAACCGAATCTGGTCGGGCTTGATGCCGGCCTTGAACAGGATGTCGAGCACGGGGGGCAGGATGTCCGCGACCGGTGTGGGGCGAGTGAAGTCGTCGAACAATATGGCCACGTTCTTCTTGCCCTTCGCCAGGGAAGAGAGCGGAGAGGTCCCTATCGGCTGCTCGATTTGCTGCCTCATCTCATCCGGGCCGATTGCTTTCGTGCCGTGTCCGGCCATACGGCACTCGCTGACTTCCCAGTTCTTCGGAAACTTCAACTCGAGCATATCGTCGCCGAACCATGCGCGGATGGGGATGCTGACGCCGTTGTTCTCCATTTTCGCTTTCTCCTGTTGAAACACACCCGTTCCGCCTCCGTGGCGGGTCGAAACTTCGCTATTATTCTAATATCAATTCTTCGCGTGCGTCAAATCTTTTTTGCACCACCAACCGGCGTTCGACAGAAGTCTCCTCGATAGTCCGGCGAAGAAGTGTCTCATGGTCTTTGGGCATCGGTCTTTGCAGATTCCCCGATGTGGAACCCGCAGGCGTGTCGTTTGGCGACTGTCGGCTCGTCGTTCTGAGCGAAGCGAAGAATCTCTCATCATATCCTCCCCACAGGAGATGCTTCGCTGCGCTCAGCATGACACTTAGGCGCGTCGCACTCGGGAACCGAGCAAGAATGGGGAAACAGCAGAGTTATTCGAAGATTGACACATCCCGCACGCCGTTGGTATACTCATTATGATTCCGGATGCGCCCTTGCGGGCGCGGCGTGAAATCGAACGTCTCCCCCTTTGCCCCGTTCGTACGGTCTCTGTTGGATCCCAGCGATAACAGCGCAGGAACAGCCCTAAGAATCCCGGAAAGCAGGCGGCGGTGAAAGATACCATGTCAACCGAAGCATCCCGTGAACTGGACAAGCTCTTCTATCCTGAGACGGTTGCCGTCGTGGGCGCGTCGCCCGACGGCGACCCGTTCCGCTGGGGCGGAAAGACATTCATCGAGGGTCTCGTCAGACAGAACTTCCGCGGCAGGGTGTGTCCGGTGCATCCGAAGGCCGAGACCGTTCTCGGCTTCAAGGTGCACAGGAGCGTCCGCGAAATCCCCGGCAACGTCGATCTGGCCATATTCAGCGTGCCCGCCTCCGCGGTGGTCGGCGTGATGCGGGATTGTGTCGAGAAGCGCGTAAAATTCGCCCACATCTTCACCGCCGGTTTCAGCGAGACCGGACTTGAAGAGAGGGTTCAGATCGAAAGGGAGTTGGTGCAAGTGGCCCGCAAGGGCGGCGTGAGGGTCGTCGGGCCCAACTGCATGGGCGTCTATTGCCCCGACGCGGGAGTCGCGTGGGTGAAGGATTTCCCCACCGAGAGCGGGCCCGTCGGCTTCGTTTCGCAGAGCGGCCAACTGGCGGGGCAGTTCATCGAGGCGGGCGGGCCGAGGGGAATCAGGTTCAGCAAGGTCATCAGCTTCGGCAACGCCAGCGACCTGCAGTGCCACGAGTTTCTGCAGTATCTTGCCGACGACGACAAGACACAGATCATCGGGGCCTACATCGAAGGATTGAAGGAAGGGCGCCCCTTTTTCGAAATCGCCAGGAGCCTCACGCTGAGAAAGCCGCTGGTTGTGTGGAAAGGCGGACAGACCGAAGGCGGCTCGAGAGCGGTCAGCTCACACACGGCCGCGATAGCCGGCTCGGAACGGATCTGGCAGGCCCTGTGCAAACAGACGGGGATAATACCGGTCGATTCAATCAAGGGGCTGGTTTCCACCGTCGCCGCGCTGCAGAATCTGACGCTGCCCCGGAGCCCCAACGTCGCAATCGTGGGAGGAGCCGGAGGCGGGAGCGTCACGATGACCGATGCGGCGGAGAGGGCGGGTCTCAGGGTGCCTCACCTTTCCGAAGCGACCGTTCGCGGGCTGGGCGAGTTCGTCCCGGTGCACGGCCAGAGCGTGAAGAATCCGCTCGACATATTCAGCGTGCTCGTCAATCCCGAGCACTTCAAGAAGATGATCGAGCTCCTGCGGGACGACCCGCACATAGACGCGCTCATTTACTCCCAGCGGGTGGAGTGGGCCCTCAGAAGGGAGGCGGTGTTCCTCGATATGGTTTTTCAGATGACCGTCGAGGGCGCGCAGGCCCTGGAGAAGCCGCTGTTCCTGGTGCTGCCCGACACGAACTCTCTCGAGGGCGAGGTGCTCAGGCAGCAGACGCAGGAGAGATATCGCAGCGCAGGCATCGCAACCTTTCCGGCCTTCGACGAAGCCGCCCGCGCGGCATATCGGCTGAGCGAATACCACAGGTACCTTTCATCAAGGAGCTGAGAGGAAATGGCCGGAGCCTGGCGGACGATGGAACCCGTCAGGAGCCGACTCTCGTGTCGAGGGTTGTTCTCACCTTGGAGAGCAGCGTGTTGCCCTGATACGGTTTCTGAATGAACCCCATGACCCCGCTCTTCAGGATTTCCTGCGCCTTGCCGTCCTCGCTGTAGCCGGTGCAGAGGAGCGCTTTGACGCCCGGATTGTGCGTTCTCAGTCTCAGGAAGGTTTCGTGGCCGCCCATTCTCGGCATGACCATGTCCAGAAGCACGAGGTCTATGTCGCCGTCGTGCTCCTTATAGACGCTGACGGCCTCGGCTCCGTTTTCGGCTGATAATACGCGATAGCCGTTGCTTTCGAGCACGTCTTTCACAAATGACCGGATGGGTTCCTCGTCGTCCACCACAAGAATCCATTCGTCCCCGCCAAGCGGCGCGTCGGTCTCCGACGCTTCCTCCGTCTGCGGCTTCTCGCTCACGGGCAGGTAGATCTTGAACGTTGTGCCGCGGCCCACGTCGCTGTGTACGCGCACAAGGCCCCCGTGATTCTTGACGACACCGTACACCATCGACAGCCCCAGCCCCGTTCCCTTGCCCTCCTTCTTGGTTGTGAAGAAGGGCTCGAATATCCTTTGCTGAGTTTCTCTATCCATGCCGATTCCTGTGTCGGTCACCGTCAGACAGACATACGAACCCGCCTGTGCGCCCTTTCGTAGCTTGACATCTTCTTCCGTGAGCGTTTCGATGTCGGTCTCGATGGTCAATTCTCCGCCGGCGGGCATTACATCGCCGGCATTGACGCAGAGATTCATGAGCACCTGCAGCAGTTGGCCGCTGTCCGCCTCGACCATCGGGAGCCGCGGATGCAGGTGGGTTCGGATTTCAATCGATTTGTCGAACGTCCTGGCGATCATCCGGATGGTCTCGTCGACGATTTTGTTCACGTTCACGGAGCTGACATTGTACTTTCCACCCCGGGCGAATGCAAGAAGCTGAGAGGTGAGTTCGGCGGCCCGGATGGAGCTTCTTTCAATCGTATCGACGTATCTGAAGAAGGGATGACCTTCTTCCATCTTCGTCTTCATGAAAGAGGCATAACCGAGTATTCCTCCGAGTATATTGTTGAAGTCATGCGCGATCCCGCCTGCAAGCGTGCCGACGCTTTCCATTTTCTGAGCCTGGAGCAACTGCTGCTCGAGGCGTTTCTTCTCGGTGATATCCCTCATGATTCCTCTGTATGTCAACATCCTGCCGCTATCGTCTTTCACGGCGTTGGCTGTTACGAGCACAGTCACCGGTTGACCGTCTCTCTTCTTGAAGGCCAATTCGTAATCTTTTACAAATCCCTGTTGAACGATGGCCATCTGAAACGCGTCGCGGTCGTTGGGGTCTAAGTAGAGGTCCCGGACGATATCGATTCTCAGAAGCTCTTCTTTGGAAGAATATCCGAACAGCTCGACTCCGGCGGGATTAATGTCGAGCAATTTGCCGTCGGGCGTGCTGATGTAGATGACATCCTTCGATTCCTCGAACAGAGTGCGGTACTTCTTCTCGGATTCCCTGAGTTGTTCCTCCGCCTTGACTCTCTCTCCGATGTCACGAGCGACGCCCCGAAAGCCGACCGGCTCGCCCCCCGAATCGCGCAAAAGCGATACGCTATACTCCCGGGGCGCTTTCGTCCCGTCTCTCTTCACAATCATCGAGACGAACCCCTTGTTCGGCTCGCCGGTCCTGTATACTTCATTGAAGACCCGATACATTATCTTCGCATTTTCTTCATCGATGTACCGTTTGTAGTTCAAACCCAAAAGCTCTGTCGGTGAGTAGCCCAGGCCCCGCCGGACCGCGTCGTTGAAGAAAGTGATGTTTCCGGCGAGGTCGGTCTCAAAGAACGACACCTCGACGCTGTCGAGAAGCGTGCTGTATCTCTCCTCCGACGCCCGAAGCTCCTGTTCGGCAAGCTTGCGTTCGGTAATGTTGTGGGCGAAGGCGCAGTTGTATTCCTCACCCTCGAACTGCAGGAAATTGACTGTCATCTCCACCGGAAACATTCGGCCGTCCTTCGTAAGGTGATGAGACTCGAAGCTGAACGAGCCGCGTTCTTTGAGATCTCTCCAGTGACCCGGCCATGCCTCGGCCGGCATATCGGGGTCGATGTCGGGGACGGTCATCGTGAGCAACTCTTCCCGCGAGTAGCCCAGCGAACGACAGGCGGCGTCGTTCACGTATATGAACCGTGCGTCTCGTCCCACCCAGAAAGCCGGATCGGCGCTATGATCGACCGAAAACTGGGTGAAGCGCAGCGCCTTCTCCGCCCGTGTTCGCTCAGTGAGATCGCGTATCACACCGAGATAAGAATCAGGATTGCCTTCGTTGTCATAGATGACAGATCCGTTTATTTCCGCTTCGATGTACGACCCATCGGCCTTTCGGAGTCGAAACGGGAAATTAGGATCGCGTTGGCCGCTTTCAATTCTTTCCTGGAGTTTCTTCGTCACTCGTACTTGCTCATCCGGGTGAATGAGCTCAAGAAAAGATCTCTTCCCAAGAACGTCTTCTCGCTTATAACCGAGAATTTCCTCGCCGTAACTGTTCGCGCTGGAGATCGTGCCCGTTTTCAAGTCGATCGTGACGATGATATCTCTCGCTTCTTCGACCAGTGTTCGATACCGCTGCTCGGATTCCTTCAATTTTTCCTCGGCGAGCTTGTGTTCTGAAATATCGATTATATTCAGCAATATCGCCGGTCTTCCTTGATACTCCACCACCGTCCCGAATGTCTCGATCCAAAGGGTATCTCCGTTCTTCGTAACCACCCGATAATTATAGTGTCCCGTTGGATCCTGTCCCGACAATCGTCGTGCCGCTGCTTCTTGGGCGAGATCCCTGTCATCGGGATGTACCAGCTCCAGGGAGGATTTTCCCAAAAGTTCTTCACGCCCGTAACCCGACATCTCGACAAATGTCTTGTTTACGAACCGTATCTTTCCGTCTTGAACGAGGGAAATGGCTGTGAGCGAGGCGTCTGCCAGCTCCTGATAACGACCTTTGATACCCCGTGAAGCCTCTTCGGCCTGCCTTCGGCAGTGCTTTTCGGTTTCCTCCAGCTCCGACAGCCGCCTGCGCAGTGACTCAAGTTCGCATATCAGCTCGGCCTTGGTCTTCTTCTTGTCGGGCATCGGCGTCTCCGGGCAGACATGAATCTGCCCACGTCTTTGATGTTCGCAATCCGTGGCTCAAACAGGAGTGCTGAGATAATCCAGCGCAGTTGTCATTGCATTTTCTGTGCCGAAATTATGAGCAACCCCGGCCTCTCCTCCTTAAGCTATAACCATTTTTTATTTAATGATTTATGAGAATATCTCAATCGCGCTTCCGCATGGATCCCTGCACAATTTGGGACGTGACACTATATATTTGTGCATCACAGGCTTCTTCGGCGGCTGTCCACTGCGAGCCGAGAATCCCGCCGCTGTGCTGTTCAATTTGTAGGGGATAACTGGTTGCGGGAAGGAATATGACAGAATGTGCCGGGAGCGCTGCTTCGGTGGAAACGCTGTTTCGTGCGGGCCCTCAGCGGTGTTGAAATCGACCTGTCGTCCAACCGCAAGCGATCACGGCACGAATTCGTAGATCGCCGCCGAATCGTTCCTGAAGATCTCCTTCAAGAACGGCGTTCCGCTCGGATCATACGTGACGTACGTTCTGCTGCCGCGGGTTCTGAGGAAGACGTACCGAATCCCGTATTCCTCCAATAGAGTATATCGATAGGAATCGCCGATCTCGGCCCGAAAGAAGTCCCGAAGCATCTCATCCTTTTCCCTGAACAGCACCGTGTTGAAGTGGTATCCGCTGAATACGGTGTCGTGAGTGTACCGCGGGATCTCGTTCCCCACGGGGTACGAGGACGAAGGCAGCACAATTTCGCGGGGTTCGGAGTGCGCATCGAGCCATGAATATGCGGCGAGAAGTCGCGCGTCGGTGCGGTGCTCCCCGTTGAGAGTCGCCATGGTGTAATCCTTCATCAGCAGGAGCGAGCTCAACGAATTTACCAGCAGCACTGCGGCGATCCCGACGCCGGCCCACTTGCTGCGTCGCACGAGCGAGGTGAGCCACCCTTCCAGGCTCATGACGCCGACGAGTATCGTGGGCATTACTATCGTGCTGCCCATCTGGAGGCTGAACTTCAGCACCGGAAAGGAATAGAGCAGCGTGAGGCTGGCGAGGAAACAACAGATAATCAGAATCTGCGGGGCCGGCTTCTTCCAGAAGCTCTTGAAATTGCCCAGGCCGCATACGAGCAGGATGGCGCCGACGCCCAGGATTGCCACGAGGCTCGTCGGCTTCGGCGGCGGCAGAACATTCTGAATGCTCCACCACTGGAAGATCGGATGGATTCTGAACAACCACACATAGTAGAGCATCAACGGCACGGGCGCCAGCACGACTGCCAGCCTGGGCGCGATTCGCGAATACGAGCGCTCATCCTTTCTCGCCGCAATGACAATCAACGCATAGAGCCCGACCGCCGCCATCAGGTGGAGGGCGTCGAACGGTCGTATGCCTGCCACAACGACGCCGCAGAGACCGGCCCCGACGTAATACCTCCACGAGCGGGAATTCTCTGCGTGCAGGAAGAGGCACAGGGCCAGAACCGAAATACACTGCGAGATCAGGAAATGTGGTTGCAAAAAAATCCAGAAAAATGGCTGAAACCCGGGATACACGTCGCGGAAATAGTGGCTCGGCAGGAAGCGGCCGAGCATCGGTAGATGGAGAATCCAGCCGAAACCTCCTGCCAACATAGCCATGATGAGCACCAGCCGCCGCATCAGAACCGTCGTGAACAGGAAGGAGGTCAGCCAGTAGAAGGCGAGGCAGAATGCAAAGGCCGAGACGACTCGCTCCACCTGGGCCGCTGCCTCCAACGACATGCCCGTGATGGCTGCGAGCTTGCCGAAAACAAGCCATTCGAGATTGAAGAACACAGCCCCGTGCGGCTCCGGAGTGAATGGATTGTAGAACAGCCATTGCCCCGCCGCCGATTGTCTCATGAATGCGAAATAGGCGTTGAAATCGGCGTCGTACACAAGGTTGCCGTTGAACTCCGATTGCGGAAAAGCGGCGAAGTGTCCGACAAGGTAGGGGATGCTCGTGACCAAAACCAGCGCCAGGGCGAACAGAGCCACAAACCTCATCTCCTTGGCTGTTATCATCGGTTCTATTCGCGACTCCGCAATCGCCCCGGAAAGAGCTCTCAAGCTCGGATGTTGCGCGCCATTATATATGTATTTCACGGACTATTCAAGGGGTGAGAATCTGAAGAGGAAAGGCCCGTCGTTCTCAAGTTCCTCTCTGGCCGGCACGCATGGCACTGTTCCATTATCAAACAGTTTGGTCGGCCCGTCTCTTGATTGCGGGCAAAAATTGCGTTATAATTGAGTGAAATGGCGGCTCTTCTCCCCGAGGGGCCGTCGTTCCACGCAAATCGACCAAGTGGAGAGGGTATATTCGTGGCGCTGATACTGCTCGCCGAAAAGGACCCGAAGCTCTGCTCGACTTTGAAGCAGGAGCTTGGCCGCGCCGGGCATGAGACAACCACCGCGCTAAGCCAGGAGGAGGCGCTCCGCCTGCTTCCCGCCCGAAACTACGAGGTCGTCATCCTCGACATGGACGTCCTGCGCGAGGGCGACCTCGACCTCATAAGCTATGTGAAACAGGCGCAGCCGATGGGCGAGATTCTGATAACGACGCGTATCGAAGACACGGAGAAGGCCGTAAAGGCCCTCCGACGAGGGGCTTACATGTATTTCGTCAAGCCCATCGACGTGAGCGACTTGCTATACGGCATCGACAGCGCGCTGAAGAATCTCGAACGGTCCATGGCGTTCCGCGAGTACGAGCGCTCGGCATTCATAGACATGATGGGCGACAGCCCCATGATTCGGAAGATGATCACGCTCGCGACCAAGGTCGCGCCAACCGACAGCACCGTGCTTCTGCTGGGCGAGAGCGGCACCGGCAAGGAGATAATCGCCGAGTACATTCATCGCATGAGCAACAGGTACGACAAGCCGTTTCTGGCCATCAACTGCAGCGCGCTTCCCGAGACTCTTCTCGAGAGCGAGCTGTTCGGCTACGTGAGGGGTGCGTTCACCGGCGCGACCGGCGACCGCAAGGGTCTCTTCGAGGAAGGCAACAGCGGCACGATTTTTCTCGACGAGGTGGGCGACATACCGCTCCTGACGCAGGTGAAGCTGCTGCGAGTGCTCGAAAACCGCGAGCTGCGCCGGCTGGGCGAAAACAAGATCATCAAGGTCAACGTGCGCATCATTGCCGCCACGAACCAGGACCTCGCCGCCGCCATCGAGGAGAAACGATTCCGCGAAGACCTGTTCTTCCGCCTGAACGTCATACAGATAAAGATACCGCCGCTGCGCGAGCGGATGGATTCGCTCCCGTCGCTCATCCGCTATTTCATCTCGAAATTCGACCGGCAGTTCAACCGAAGCATCCGCGAGATCGACCGGCAGGCGCAGTTCATCCTCGCAAATTACGACTACCCCGGCAACGTCCGCGAGCTGGAGAACATCATCGAGCATGCCGTCATCATGGCCGACGACGACGTCATTCGCGCCCAAAACCTGCCCGACTACCTGCAGACGATAAAGAAACCCATGCTCGCCCTGCCCAAGGGCATAGAAGAGGCGCTCGCCGCCGGCGCGCACGACGCCGAGACCGGCTCGCCCCAGTTCATCACGCTCGCGGAGATGGAGAAACAGCTGATAAGCGAAACGCTCGTCAAATGCGACGGCAACCAGACCGCCGCGGCCGAGAAGCTGGGCATCTCGCGCTCCACCCTCTGGCGCAAAATGAAGGAATACAAGATACGAACCACCTTCACCCCCGAAGAAGTACCGACACCTTGAACCACCCCGCGCAGGAAAAGTTGATTCCTACGGAGAAAATGGAGGGCAGTTACAATGACGCAGGCGACCAAGTCAACCGCGGCGGCGTGTTCGAGCGAAAGCTGTGACGGGTGCGAAATCGAAGGCAAGCTGCTGTGCGTGCATACGCGAAAAGATCTGATAGACTTCGGTGTTCTCTTCATTGCCTGGGCGATTCCGTTCGTTGCCGGAATGGCAATAGGCGGGTTCTGGCTCGGGCTGGCCGTCTGGGCGGGTTTGGCGATAGTGTTCTTCGGATATGTCGAGGCGCTGATTCTGTGCCGCCATTGCCCACACTATGCCGAGGAAGGAGCTACGCTAAAGTGTCACGCGAATTGGGGACTGCCCAAGTTTCCACGCTTCAATCCGCGACCGAGTGACAGAATCGAGAAGACGATCTGGCTTCTGTATGTCGCCGTGCTCTTTCTCTACTACATCCCCTTCTTCGTCGTCAGCCGGCAATGGCTGCTTCTGGCAATCACTACGTCGGCGTTAATCGCCTGGGTCTGGACGGTGCAACGAACACAGTGCACGCGCTGCTACAATTTCTCCTGTGCGGTAAACCGCGTGCCCGATGCCGTGAGAAAGAGTTTCTTCAAACACTATCCCGAATTCGCCAAAGCCTGGAAACAACCCCCGCCCACGAATCACACCAATTCCCCGTAGGGGCGCACGGCCGTGCGCCCGCAACAACCTTCACTGCAAAGCCTGCCCTCGACAACGATCGAGGAACACAAAGACCGCAAAGCACCAAACGGGACACCTAAGGAACACGCGATAACGGCCTCTCCACAGCCTCTCTTCCCGCTTGACTTAGTTGAATGATAGTAGTATCTTGGAATCATCAAGAACAATCCGATTTCATATTTCAATGTCCTATTTCCATGCAGAAGATTTGGGTGGACATCAGGTCTTTGAATAGCTCCGGAGGCCAAACAATCAGGTTTAAGTGGAAGGCGAGAATGTGTTAAGGCAAGATAAGGGCCTCGATTTTGTAGAATTATCCGAGATCGAGTCAGCATGAGTATCTACGACTACAGAGACAGGTCCGCCTACGAACCCTTGCCCGGTAATCCCGATTACTGCGAGAATAAACACATTTTGTCCTGGTGGACGGACTCACACGACCATCTTCTCTCAAAAGAGATTCAAGAAAAGCAATGGTCTTGGTACTGGTGTATCACGGACGAAATAGTGTCAATCACGTCACCTGAAGTAATAATTGCATGGAGAAATGCTGACCCTTTGTGCTCAAGATACGCATGGTATAACGTGCTCATGAACTTCGCGGTTTCTCGTGCAAAATCTCAAGGTCTCACAAAGGCCATTAGGAGGCCCGAGTGGAAGTTGTGTCCGCTTTGTAATGAAGCCTTTGTAGAAGACTCCCTACCATTCCCGCTTATTCAAAGACTCGGCATTGATAGAATCGATTTCTGCGCACCATGTCTGCGAGATACCGTCCTTCAAGATTCCGGCAATTATAATGCTTCAAGGAATGATGTATGTTCTTATCTACGAGATTTAGCAGGTGTATTAGAGCGTGTGCCCACACAGAATTTCGGCGAAGGCACTCATGATCTCTTTTACCTAAATACACAAGAGAGATTGGCAGTTCTTCAAGTTCTGAGAAAGAAGCCTTCCTTGAGTCAGGTTAGAAACCTTTTTGGTTCATGGCTGAATGCGCTTATAGAAGCAGGGGTTCTTGAAGATGGGACAAGGAGAACAAGTCGAGGAACAACATGTTTGGCAAGAGATGGACACACATGCCGATCTCTAGGCGAGAAAACGATAGACGATCTGCTCTTCTCTCTTGGAATCCCTCACGAAAAGGAAATTACGTATCCGGAATCCAAATTCATCACGGATTTTAATGTTGGCGGTATTTTCATCGAATATTTTGGTCTCGCGGGGGATCCTGATTATGATGCAAAGATTCGCCAGAAAGAGGAATTATGCACAGATCATGGTATTAAGTTGATTGCTATTTACTCAAGCGATTTATTAAGTTCATCGAAATTGAAGAGGAAGCTTTTGAGCGGCCTTATCCCATTGGAATAAAACTTAAGGGTTAGGGCCTGCAATATTACATTTGTTGTAAAGCAAGATCTGACCCCCAATTCGTTGTGTCTTTGCAGTTAAGATTCCTCGCAGTTCTTTGCGGTGAAACACATCCGTAATCGAACCCCGCCTTGCGGGTCGTCCGCTCGCGTGTTAATATTTCTTCCATAACGGTTTCGGTGTGACTTTGGTCATAGTCCGCTCCCGTCCTTCTATGGCATATTGTAGGCATAGAGAGGAAAGGAAGGTCGTGATATGACAACCGTGAAAAGGAAAATCGTCAGGATAGACGAGGAGAAGTGCACCGGCTGCGGCGCATGCGTGATTCCCTGCGCCGAGGGCGCCATCGAGATAGTCAACGGCAAGGCGCGGCTCATCAGCGAGAAGCTGTGCGACGGCGCCGGCTTTTGCCTCGGCATTTGCCCCGAGGGAGCGATGGTCGTAGAAGAGCGCGCGGCGGAGGCGTTCGACCATGCCGCCGTGGAGGAGCGCATGAAAGAGACCCATTCAGACATAAGCGCGATTGAGTGTTTCAACTGCGGCAAGCCCGAGAGCGACACCGTTCTCCTGCCGTGTCGCAAGAACGGCGAGAGCCTGTGGGTGTGCGTGAGATGTCTGCCACCACTCATTCACGGCGGAGGCCACTGAGCCCGAACATGCCGAACCTGTCGAAAACCAAAGTCGCCGCCGAGATGCGGAATGTGTTCGGCGACGACGAGAGAAGAATCGCGCACGCGATGAGCGTGCTGTCGTTTGCGGAGAGGATACTGCTCGGCGAGAGCGGCGACACCGACGTGGTCGTCGCGGCGGCGCTGCTGCACGACATAGGCATCCACGCGGCCGAGCGCGAACACGGGAGCAACGCCGCTCGTTATCAGGAACTTGAGGGCCCGCCCATCGCGAAAGGAATTCTCGAATCGCTGGGCGTTGCCCCGCAACTCATCGAAGAAGTGTGCGACATCATTTCCCACCATCATTCCCCCCGAGAAGACGAGACGCTGAATTTCAAAATACTCTATGACGCCGACCTGATCGTGAACCTGCGCGACGAGGTTCCTGCGTCCAGGCGAAGAGGCCTCGGCGCGAAGATGGACAGGATGTTCTTCACGCCGACCGGCTTGAAATTGGCGCGAGAGGCGTTGTTGGGATAAACAGGCGGGCGGTCTCGGGACAATCCGACCGAGGTTTGAACAAGAAGCAGGAGGCTGGCGCATCCGAGGATGCCGACGCCGACTCAGCCCTTCCGTTCGGCGGCTTCGATTTCTGAGAGCGCGTTGGCAAGCGTGTGCTTGCCAAGCATAGAAACGAGGACCTCCTGGGCTTCCTTCCAATAACTGCGGAACGGGCAGGTGTCGCTCTTGTCGCACGTCTCAGGGGCGTTGACGCACTTGCTCAATGATATCGGCCCTTCGAGCGCCTCGACGACTTCCAACATGGTGATCTCTTCGGGCGACTTCGCAAGCGAAAACCCCCCGCTGCTGCCCCTGAACGAGTTTACCAAGCCGGTCTTTGCAAGATTCTGGAATATCTTCGAGAAAAAATATTCCGGCATATCCTCGGCCGACGCGATCTCGCCCGCCATCACGAGCTTGCCTTCCGGCTGTCTCGCCAGGTGCAGCAACCCCTGTAGTCCGTAATCCACCCCGCGTGTGAGTTGCATGTTCTCTCCTCATCACTTTTTCACTGGAGGACGATCGTCGTGAAAAAGCCTATACGGTTATTCTACGCGCAACCCGCCGGAAATGTCAACACCTTCCGCGCCCGCTTTCTCAGGCCCGGTAGGTGAAAAAGATCGGGTCTCACCGGTTTGCTGACCGAAAAGAGAGATCCTCTTGATAACCTTATCGGGAATGTCATTCTGAGGAGCGAAGGGTCGCAGACCCGTGCGACGAAGAATCTCTCATCTTCGCGCAAGATTACGCCTGTTATCAGGAGATTCTTCGCTTCGCTCAGAATGACAAATGGGCAGTCGCGGTCGGGCAACAGACCCTCACAATATTACACTTGATCGCCGTTTGCAGGGGCGCGCGGCGTGCGCCCCTGCACGCCTGCTCTTGCGTATTTTCGTCGTAAGGGGTATAGTGAAAATCAAGAAAAGACGGGAGGAGGATTCTCGATGAAGACAATCAATCTCGACGAAAAGCAACTGATGGAGCTCGAGCAAATCCTGACCGATTCCGACGGTGAGGCCGCGCTGGATTTCATCAAGCAGTTGAGGGATAAGTTCAAAAAGGCCGACGAACACCGCTCCTGCGACCAGAGCGCAAAGCCTTTCTGAGCAGCCCTTTTTCTCCCTATTCCTCCAAGCAATTCTTTCCGCGCGCGGGCAAATTTTTCTTGTCCGTGAGAGCCGGACCGCGAATTTTTACCCAGCCCCTTTTTCCCGCACGCCTTTTTAAAGCTGTAACATCTTATAAGATAAGCTCTTAGAGGATTCGTTTTTCAGCCCCTTCCGACCCCTTGTCTTGGCACATCGCTTGCTCAAACAACGTAGAGACAGGTATCCGTTTCAGCGCAATCGCGAGGAAAGACAAGAGAACCCTCTATGCTTCGAGGCATCTATACGGCGGCCGCAGGAATGATAGTGCAGCGGGAGCGGCTCGACGTCATCGCCAACAATGTGGCAAACGTCGGCACCGTCGCCTTCAAGAGGGCCGAACCGATATCACGCGGCTTCTACCAGATTTTCGCAGGCGAGGTCGCCCGCTTCCCATCCGAGCGCGGCTCGGAAGAAATACCCGGCGGCGGCTCCGCGATTGACGCCACACCCGACGATTTCTCCGCCGGGCCGCTCGTGCAGACGGGCAATCCGTTCGATGTCGCAATCGACGGCCCCGGCTTCTTCGTGATACGAACTCCGGCGGGCGAACGCTACACCCGCGCCGGCAACTTCTCCTTCAACTCCGTCGGCCAGCTCCTCACCCGGGATGGCCATCAGGTGCTCGGCCGTGGGGGACCCATCGTGACGGCCGGCGAGACGGTGGAGATTTCCCCCGAAGGAGACATTCTGGTCGATGGCGCTCCCGCAGAGCGAATACGCATCGTCGATTTTCCCCGGCCATACAAGTTGTCCAAGCAGGGCCGGAATCTTTACAGCGCGACGGAAGAGGTGGCCCGAACCAAGACGACGATTGACATACCGCAACTGCAAGTCGGAATGCTGGAACGCTCGAATGTGAACCCGATAGCCGAACTTACATCGATGATGGACGCGGCGCGCAGCTACGAAACCCATCAGCGCGTCATACGGGCGTTCGACGAATCGCTCGACGCCGCCGTGAACCAGATAGCTCGCACGTGACCGACGGCTGAAACCCAGCGGAGGTGAACATGCAGAGGTCTTTATTCACAGGGGCCACCGGAATGACGGCCCAGCAGCTCAATCTCGACGTGATCGCCAATAACCTCGCCAACGTGAACACCACGGCGTTCAAACGGAGCCGGGTGGATTTTCAGGACCTGCTCTACCAGACGCTCCGCGCCCCGGGAGCCGTCTCAGCCGAGGGACTCGAGATACCCTCGGGCATCCAGCTCGGCCACGGAGTCGGCGTCGCCTCGATTACGAAAGTCTTTCTGCAGGGGTCGTTCACGCAGACGGGAAACTCGCTTGACCTCGCAATCGAAGGGGATGGCTTCTATCAAATCACGCTGCCCGACGGCGAGATAGGCTACACACGAGACGGCTCCTTCAAGCTCAATCGCGACGGCACAATCGTCACCGCCGACGGGTTCCCGCTCGAGCCCGAAGTGACCATTCCCGAAGACGCCGTCAACATCACGGTGGGCAACGACGGCACCATATCGGTCACTCTCTCCGATGGTACCACCGACGAACTCGGACAGATAGAGCTCGCGCGGTTCATCAATCCTGCGGGTCTGCTGAGTCAGGGCCGAAACCTCTTCCGCGAGTCCGAGGCTTCGGGCGACCCCATCCTCAGCGTTCCGGGCGAAGAGGGAGCCGGCACAATCAGGCAGGGTTTCCTCGAAAGCTCCAACGTGTCGGTCGTGGATGAAATCGTGCAGCTCATAATCACGCAGAGGGCCTTCGAGGTCAACTCGTCGGTCATTCGCACGTCCGACGAGATGCTGCAAACGGCGAACAACATGCGAGTGTAACGGACGGATAGCATGATGCGAAACACGGTGGCGATTCTGATAGTCTTCCTCTTCGTGGCGGTTTCGGTCGCCGATGCGCGCGGGGCGACAATCACGCTCAAAGGCGAGACCGATGTCGCCTCCGAGGACGTGCGACTGGGCGATGTGGCGGACATCACCGGCACGGAGTCGTCGGAACAGCTCGAAGCGCTCCGGTCGGTTGCAATCTGTTCCGCGCCGCCGCCGGCCGAGGCGGAATTCCTCGGCTTGAACACCATCGCACTCGCCCTCAGAGCTCACGGCGTTGACCTCTACAAGCTGGAATTTACCGGGTCGAGACAAGTTCTCATCAGGCGCGCGTTCGCGCTTGTTCCGGTCGAAGAACTCCGACAAGGCTTTCTGCAACACGTTTCGCGACAGACGGGCTGGCCGGAAGACACGTTCTTCGTGAGCGCGCCGAAAAATCTCGACCCGATTCCCGTCCCGATGGGAGAGAGGACAATCGCCTTCGAGACGGATCCGGGCGAGGATTTCTGCGGAAGCGTGTTCGCGCGCTTCGTGATATCGGTGGACGGGAAGCCTTATCGCGCGTTCGCGAACAGGTTTACCATCGAGCGTTACGTCGAGGCGCTCGTCGCCGTCCACAAGATTCCGCGCGGTCAGCCGGTCGAGGAGTCCGACGTTGAGATAACGAAGGTCGAGCGCTCGCGCATCGAGAGGGAATCGCTCGCGAAAAAGGAACAGGCGGTGGGACTGCTGGCCGTTCGGACGATATACCCCGGCGTCATACTCAGGGCCGACTTTCTCACCTCTCCGCCTGTCGTGCAGAGGGGGCAGGACGCCGCGGTCGTGTGGGACGGAAACGGCTTCGACATACTGACCAAGGGCCGCGTGCTCGAAGACGGCTGCCAAGACGAACTCGTGCGCGTGCGCCTTTCATCCAGGAAGATCGTGAAAGCCAGAGTGCTCGATTCCAAAACACTCAGGATAACCAAACAAGGAGACATGGGTGAAACGTTCCAATAACGGCTCGCGGCGAATGGTCGTCGGAATCAAACAGCGCGCACAAACGCCGTCGAAGGGCCTTCCCAAAAAACTATTTCTTGGGATACGTCACAGGGACGATCCCACGACCCAACACACGTCTCTCAAGCTGGAGAAGAACAAATGAGCGAGCACGAAAAAGCGGGTATGCGCCTGATTCTGTTGTTGATGGCGATCATTCTGGCGGCGCTTATCTGGGCGGAGTTGAGCTGGGCCGACTCGATATGGAACAGCTCGGCCGTCCGGCCCAACTCCCTCTATTCAGCCACCAAAGGGGAATACAAGATAGGCGATATCATCACAATCATGCTGGTCGAAAATGTCAGCGCCTCGAACTCCGCCAGTCTGGGCACCGACAAAGAAACCCAGTTCGACATGCAATTCAAAGGGTTCGACACGCTCGCCGGCGTGAACCATCTTTTCGGCAGGCCCGTCACTGCCGATCCCAGTTTTAACATCGACACGGAGAATCAGTTCGACGGCGGCGGCACATCGCGGCGCTCTTCGGTCATAACCGGCACCGTCTCCGGCCAGGTAACCGAAATCCTTTCCAACGGCAACCTGCGAATCGAGGCGAGTCAGGCGATGGTGATAAACGACGAGAAGAACTCCGTCATCCTCGTGGGCACCGTGCGTCCACAGGACATCTCCCCCCAGAACACCATTCTCTCGACCCAGGTCGCCAACGTGGAGATCAAGTACGCCGGCAAGGGCCCGCTGAGCAACGTGCAGAAGCGGGGGATAATCACCGAATTTCTCGAGTTCATATGGCCATTCTAATTTGAACACAGCGGTGGAGGAACGACGATGAAACCGAGGCTGGCAGCGCTTATCGGCCTGAGCCTTCTTCTGAGCCTGCCTGCAACCGCGCAGTCCGCGACGAAGATAAAAGACATCGCGTTCGTGCGCGGGGTCAGGAGCAACCAACTGGTGGGGTACGGCCTCGTGGCGGGGCTCGACGGAACGGGAGACGGGCGGCGCATCCCGTTCACCCGCCAGATGCTCGCGAACATGGTCAACCAGTTCGGTGTCAGCTTCGAGACCAGGCAGCTTCGGGCCGAAAACGTGGCCGCCGTGATGGTCACCGCCGAGCTTCCGCCGTATGCCAGGGAGGGAGCCCGAATAGATGCCGTCGTCTCCACAATCGGCGATGCCGAGAGCATCCGCGGCGGCACGCTGCTGCTCACTCCGCTCCGGGGCGCGGACAACGAGATTTACGCGATCGCGCAGGGGTCGGTGTCCATCGGCGGGTTCGAGACGCGCGCACGCCGGGGCGGGCAGGAAAAACACTATACCGCCGGACTGATTCCGGGTGGCGCGCTCGTCGAGAAGGAGGTCCCCTCGACCATCGTTTCCGACGAAAAGTACCTGACCCTCTGTCTCGAGAGGAGCGATTTCACGACCGCGGTGCGCATGGCCGACGCCATAAACGTTCAGTTCCACCAAATCTGCGCCGAGGCAGTGGACGGCGGCACGGTCAAAGTGGCGATTCCGCCGAAGTACTCGGAAGATAGGATCACGTTCATAAGCGAGATGGAATCGACGCCCGTCCAACCCGATATCCCCGCCAAGGTGGTCATCAACGAGCGCACCGGCACCGTCGTGGTAGGCCAGGAGGCGGTCATAACGCCCGTCGCGGTCTCACACGGAGACATCCGGATTATCGTCCGAGCGCCTACCGAACAGCAGCCCGTAGCGCCTGCGCCGGCCGAGGCAGGCGCCGCGACCGAGGAAGGCGCGCCGACCGAGGGCCATGTCGCCGAGATCGAGGGCGCAAACGTGGGCGAGGTGGCGGCGGCGCTTAACGGCCTCGGAGTTCTGCCACAGGACATGATAGCGATATTCCAGGCGATAGAACGCGCGGGCGCGCTCCAGGCCCGGCTGGAACTCATGTGAGAGCAATCGGAGTCGAACCGACACGGAGGAACCATGCGAAACAAGATGAACAGGAGGCCGCAACACCGAGACAGGTCCCGGATTCATAACCGCTTCTTTCAGTCCGACCGCCCGGCGGCGGGCGACCGCGCCGGCTTCGGTCAGCCTATGTCCGTCAGGAGCATTCACGAAGACCCTGTTGAACATGCCTCTCAAGTCTGCCGCTACACGCTCGGCGGCATCGCATTCCAGATCATCACCTGAAAAAGCGGGGACCCGAACCGTCCGATGAACCAGATCGACGTCGCCTCGGCCGCGGCCAGGCATGCGGGCGTTGGCGAGACCGAACTCAGACTTCAATATCTCCGCTCGCCCGGGGCGGATTCCGACCCCGAACGCCTCCGCGGCGCCGCACGGGAGCTCGAGTCCTATTTCCTGCATGTGCTCATCAGGGAAATGCGCAAGACCGTCCCGCCAAATCCCATCCTGAACGGTGGAAAGGCCGAGGAAATATTCCAGGATTTCCTCGATGAGGAGATTGCCGGAGAATTGGCGCGTTCCAATCAACTCGGCCTGGCCGATTTAATATACAACAGCCTCGAAGATTTGCTAAAGCAAAACCACAAAAATGTCGATATGTAGAGAAGGGAAATGGCTATGCACAGAGCGGTAAACGACCTCGCCGATGTTGTTGAAAAACAGGTGAATAACTACACCGAACTGAAGCACCTGGTGCTGGAAGAACGCAAGGCTATAATGGCTAACGACTTAAAGAAACTCTCCGAGGTCACCTCGCACATCCAGGCCTTGGTCGCTTCCAATAATAGGCTCGAAATGGGACGCATGAGCCTCGTGAAGACCCTTGCATCGGAGCTTAAACTCTCCATGGCCAACCCCACGCTGGCCCACATTGCGCGCCGATTGGAGAACCCGCTCTCGGATAAACTCATGGGACTGCGGCGCCGCGCCAAAGCGGCGATCACGGACGTGCAGCGTCAGGCCCGCATAAACGGGGAAATGCTCAAATATTGTGTCAATCTGATGGACTCGGTGCTGAGAGGACTGGTCGACCCGAAACCGCGAGAGGCCACATACGGCAGCACCGGCCAAGCGAAACGCGTGACCGCTTCGGCCACGCTTTTGGACCACCACGTCTGATTATTGACGGAGAGACATCATGGCATCCGGCCTGTTCTCGATGTTGTCGTTGGGAGCGAACGCGCTTCAAACCCAGCAGATTCTGCTCGACATCGCCGGTCAAAACGTCGCCAACGCCGCGACCGAAGGCTACACCCGCCAGCGCGGCGACGTCTTGCAGCAGCCCGAGGTCCGAATCGGAGGGCTGCTCTTCGGGCTCGGGTCGCGGGTCGGAACCATCGAGAATGTTCGCGAGAGCCTCATCGACGACAGGTTCCGCCGCGAGAACTCTGTGCTGGGCGAATATTCGGTGAAGACGGATTTCCTGAGCCAGATCGAGGACATTCTCGCCGAACCGTCCCAGGAGGGAGTCGCGCAGGCGCTGGCCAACTTCTTCGACAACCTTCAGGAACTGACCAGTAACCCCGAAGACGGGGGCGTCCGCACGGCCGTCCGCGATTCGGGCGTCGCGCTGGCCGACTCCATCACGCTGTCCTATGACCTTCTGAACAGACTGCGCACCACCATGAACGATTTCATCGGAAACACGGTGGACGAGATAAACAGAATTACGACCCAGATAGGCGACCTTAACCGCAAAATAAGCAGCCTCGAGGCCGGCTCGGGAACGGCGAACGCGTCCCGCGACGCACGCGACCTTCTGCTGAACAATTTGTCCGAACTCGCCTCGGTCGAGATTCGTCGAAATCCGAACGGCACCGTAAATGTGTATCTCGACGGATACGGACTGGTGCAGGATTTCACAACTAATCCCTTGGGCCTTCGTCGCAACCCCGACCTCGACCCCACGCGAGAGGACCTGGTCGAAGTCGTCGCCGCGGGCGACGGCAACCGGCCGCTCGAGATAACCGGCGGCTCCCTGCGGGGCTACCTCGACATCCGTGACGGCGTGACGACAAACCAGGTACTGTCCGACCTCGACGAGCTGACCCTGCAAATCATGGAAGAAGTAAACCGCATCCACAGCCAGGGCCAGGGGCTGGTCAGGTACGACTCGCACACCTCGGAGTTTGCCGTGTCCGACGCCGACGCGCCGCTCGACAGCGCGGGGCTGCCGTTCACACCCGTGGACGGAACCTTCTTTCTGGCGGTGTACGACGCTCAGGGAGAGTTCCTCGAACAGCACGAGATTACCATCGATGCCGATACCGACACGCTGAATACCGTGGCCGCGCAGATAAACGCCGCCTTTGCCGCGGATGCGAGATTGACGGCCACAGTGACGGCCGACAATAAACTGATGATCGAGACGACCACAACGGGCGACACGTTCTCGTTCGTCAGCGACGACACCCAGGCGGGCGACAACAGCGACTTTCTGCTGGCGATGGGACTCAACTCGTTCTTCACATTCGACCCGCTGGCGGGCCCGTCGGCATCCATCAGCGTCTCTTCGAACATAATGGATGATGTCGCGTTCATCGCCGCCGGCCGCTCGACCGCTCCCGGGGACAACAACAACGCGCTCGCGCTCGCGCAACTGCGAAACGCGTCGGTGCTCGGCGCTAACGACAACGCGACCATGGAAGAGTTCTTTCAGCAGACGCTGGTGTCGCTGGGGTACACCACACGAGAGGCCACAGACAGGCAGGAGATACAGTCGGGCGTGATAAGCGGCATCGCGAACCTTCGCGATTCCATATCCGGCGTCTCGCTCGACGAAGAAGCAGTGAACATAATCGCCGCCCAACAGGCCTACCAGGCGTCGGCCCGGTTCATCGCCGCAGTGAGCGACGTGCTCAACATATTGTTGACCGAAGTAGGCTGAACGGGCGCGGGCGGCAGCCCCGGCGATGAGTCGGGAGGCGCCGTCCGACCGAGGAGGCGAGCAGTTTGGTCTCACGCATATCTAATCCGGTTCTGATAAACACGGCGCTGAGAAACATGCAGACTTCTCTCCGCCAGTTGCAGGACACGCAGGAGATTCTTTCGACAGGGCTCGTGATTCAGCGTCCCTCCGACGACCCCCTCGGCGCGGCGACTGCGCTCAGGCTCAGGGCGGAGATCGTCGAGATAAACAGGTTCGTCGTCAACAACGACCGCGCGGAATCGTTCGTCACGGCGACCGACGGAGCGTTGAGCACGATGAACGACATACTGAACGAACTGCGGGGGATAACCGTGACCGAGGCGAACGGCGCGAGCAACGAACAGGCGCGCAGAGCCGCCGCACTGCAAGTTGACGCCATAATGGAACAGCTCGTGCAGTCGGCCAACTCCGATTTCGGAGGCCGCTACATCTTCGCGGGTCACGAGACCGAGACCGCCCCGTTCGTTCGCGTCGCCGACGGCGTCGAATACCGTGGCGACGACGGGCTGATACTCGAAGAGATCGGGCCCGGCAACGTGATACCAATCAATATACCCGGCAACGCCGCCTTCGCAACGTTCATCGGACAAGTCATAGGCGACCGCGACCTGAATCCCGACATCAGCGCCGGTCCCAGCTTCGATACGCCCCTGGCTCAGCTCAACGGTGGCAACGGAGTGCAGCCGGGAAGCATCGTCATCACCGACGGCAGCGGCGCTTCTGCCACGGTTGACCTGACGACGGCCGCGACCATAGGAGACGTTATCGCCGCGATAAATGGGGCCGCGGGAGTCACCGTCACCGCAAGTGTCAACTCAGACGGCTACGGCCTCTTGATTACCGACAATTCCGGAGGCACGGGTCAGTTGACGATAGCCGAATCCGGGGCGACCACCACGGCGGCCGACCTCGGCATACTGGGCAGCGGAACGGGAAGCATCCTGGGAAGCGACCTCGACCCCATCGTGGGGGGCTCCGCGGTGACCGCGGGCACGCTGCTGAGCGACGTGAACTTCGGCGCAGGCGTGGACATGGCGACGGCCGCGTTCAACGTCACCGACCGCGACGGCAACACCGCGACCGTCAGCATCGCAGGATTGACGAACGTCGGCCAGGTCGTGACGGCGATAAATGCGGCGGGCACCAACGTCACCGCGTCGATAGCCGCCGACGGGAGCGGCATCGACCTGACAGACACGGTGAGCACCGGGCGGAGCCAGATTACCGTCACCGAGGCGGGAGGCACGACGGCCGCCGACCTCGGGCTCCTGGGCACGGGCATCGGCTCGACGCTTCAGGGGGCGAGGCTCGACCCTGCAGGGGTTCCGTCCACTCCTCTCTCGCTTCTCAACGGCGGGCTGGGAATCTCGCTCGGGACCATCCGAATCACGAACGGAACGCTGACGGCGTCGGTGGACCTGACCGGAGCCGTCACCGTCGGAAACGTCCTGGCGGCGATAGAGCGCGCGGGCGTGAGAGTCGATGCGACGGTCGACTCCGCCGGCCAGAGGCTCATCGTCCAATCCCAAACGGGCGACACTCCCATCATAATAGTCAGCGAGGGCGACGCCGAGACGGCGGAGGAGCTGGGACTGTTCGCGCCCGGGATGTTCGAGACGGCGGAGGAGATACGCCAGGCGTTGTTGAACAACGACCCGGAGCGTCTCACGCAGCTCATCGGAAACGTTGATGACGCAACCTCGCGGGTCATCGACGCGCGCGCGAGCGCCGGCCAGCAGATGGTGCAGGTAGATTTCGCGCGTTCGCGCCTGCAGGACCTCGAGTTGAGCTTCGAGACGCTGCGCTCGAAGACCGAAGAGGCCGACCTGACCGAGTTCGCGACGCGACTGGTCAACCAGGAGACGATATACCAGGCCTCGCTGGCGACCACCGTACAGGTGCTCCAGCCGACGCTTTTCAGTTTCCTCGGATAACGAGGCCATTGTGAAAAGATGAAGATAACGAGCAGAACGCTGGGTGAGATCGAGCTTGCCGATGAGCAGATCGTCGAGATGCCTTCGGGAATGATCGGCTTTCCCGCGTTCAACCGCTACGCGCTCGTTCCGTTCGCCGACTCCGACGTGCCCTTCCTCTGGTGGCAGTGCATCGATGATCCCTCTGTGTGCTTCATCCTGATCGACCCCGCGCTCGTGTATCCCGACTACGAAGTGGCCGTGCCGCACGAAGAGCTGGAGGACATACGGCTGAAGGCGGCCTCGGAGGGGTCGGTGTACGTGGTGGTGACGGTGCCGAGCGACCCGCGCCAGATGACCGTCAACCTGATGGGGCCGATTGTCATTAATCGTTCCGCCCGCAAGGCGAAACAGCTTGTGCTCACGGACCCTCGCTACACGACCAAGCACAGGCTCCTGCGTGAAGAGGCGCCAGGCCATGCTTGTGCTAACTCGCAAACTGAATGAGAGCGTCATAATAGGCGACACGATCGCCGTCACCGTGGTGGCGGTCGAGGGCGACCAGGTAAAGCTCGGCATCACCGCGCCCAAAGAAATATCGGTGCACCGGCAGGAGGTGTACGAGCAGATCAAGAAGGCCAACGTCGAAGCCGCGAAGTCTTCCTCGACGGACATATCGTCGGTTCTGAAGCTGTTGCCGCCCCGAAAGAAGTAGCCCGCCTGCTTTTCATGAATAACCCCGATGTTTCACCAGATTCGGCCTGTTGCGCCGCCGGTTCACTGCATTGTTCCTCCGTTTCGTCATTGCGAGGAGCGAAGAGTTGCAAGCTCGAACGACGAAGCAATCTCGCTAATAGAGAGAAGACGCCGCCGGGATTGCGTCGGTCGGGTCGTCAACCCTCCCTCGCAATGACTTGAATCATTCGAGCGACAGGTCCGATTGATTTGACCCATCGATTTGTGTAGAATAAGCGCACTCTGACAAAACCGGTGAGGAGGTGGAGCCGCGTCGTGAGAAGGTATGCCGGCAGGCGGACCGGGCTGACACCCGAACAGAGGTTCTCGATTGCGCTCGGCGGTGTCGTGCTCGTGTTGAGCGGGGGCGTGCTCGGATACATGCTGATCGAGGGCTGGACGTTCCTCGAAGCCTTCTACATGACGATCATAACGGTCGCAACCGTGGGCTTCACCGAGGTCAAGCCATTGTCGCCGGCCGGAAGGCTGTTCACCAGCGGATTGATAGTTCTCGGCGTAGGTTCGGTCGCGTACAGTTTTGGAACGCTCGTCGAGATGATGGTCGAAGGCGGGCTTCGGGACATCCTTGGGAGGCGCAGAGTGGAAAGGGAAATCAGAAAGCTGAAGGACCATTATATCGTGTGCGGTTACGGAAGGATGGGCAGCGTCGTCGTCGAAGAACTGACGAAGCGCAAGCTGCCGTGCATCGTCATCGAATCCGACCCGGCCAAGGTTCAGGACATCCTCGACCGGGGAATCCTGGCCATCACCGGCAACGCGGGAGATGAAGACGTGCTTCGGAAAGCCGGCATAGAGCACGCACGCGGGCTGGTGGCCGTCGCCGCTTCGGATGCGGAGAACCTCTTCATCACCATCACCGCGCGCAGCCTCAACAAGGACCTCTTCATCACCTCGCGCGCCGAGACAAGCGGAACCGTGCAGAAGATGCTCCAGGTGGGCGCAAACAAGGTCGTCTCGCCGTACCTGATAGGCGCCTACCGTCTCGTGAGCACCATCCTGAAACCCGCCGTCACGCATTTCATCGAGCTGAGCTCGCTGGAACGCGAGATGGACGTGCGCCTCGAGGAAATACGCGTGAGCGAAAGCTCCAGCCTCGACGGCAAGCCGTTGAGGGATACGCCCATCCGGAGCGAGCTCGGCATAATCGTCATCGGCATAGAGAAAAGGGACGGCAAGATGCTGTTCAATCCGCCGTCCAATCAGGTCATCGAGGGCGGCGACAAACTGATAACCATCGGAAACGTCAGCCAGACCGACAGGCTGGTGGAAATGGCGGGAGGATGAACCGGCTCTTCCATGCCGGCCCCGCGGGGGACCACCCAAAGAACTACGGGCACGGAGATGTGCGAATCAACACGCCGCATCCTGTCGAGAGCGTAGGCGCGACCCCTTGTCTCTTGCCCATAGACGCGGCGGATTGCCGGACACCTGACGAGGGAAGAATATCCGACGCGGGCGCGACCCCGAGCATCGAGCGAACCGGCCCGACCGCCCTCTCTTCTTCTCCCGAGCTACGATAAAACCATGGCGGACACACAAGCATCTTTCGCAAACAAATGGATTATCACCTTCACCGTCGTGTTCGGAACCTTCATGGCGGTGATGGACATCAGCGTTGTCAACGTAGCTCTCCCCCACATGATGGGCAGCTTCGGGCAGGACATGTCGTCCATCACCTGGGTGGCCACCAGCTACAGCATCGCCGAGATCATCATGGCCACAATGGCGGGATGGTGGAGCACGGTGCTGGGCCGAAAGCGGCTGTATCTGCTGTCGTTCGGACTGTTCACCCTCGGTTCGATCCTGTGCGGAACCGCCCACTCGTTTTCGCAGATGCTTGCGTATCGGATCCTTCAGGGCATCGGCGGCGGGTCTCTGATCCCCGTCTCGCAGGCGATTCTGCGCGAGACGTTTCCGCAGGAAGAACAGGGAATGGCCATGGCCATGTACGGCATGGGAGTCGTGCTGGCGCCGGGAACGGGGGCCATCCTCGGCGGCTGGCTGACCGACCATTACGGCTGGGCGTGGATATTCTACATTAATGTGCCCGTGAGCGTCATCGGCATAATGATGGTCACCGCCTTCGTACACGACCCGCCCTACCTGCGGCGCGGCGTGAAAAGGATCGACTGGCTGGGCATCGGTCTGCTCGCGGTCGCGCTCACCACCATGCAGGTCGTGCTCGAACGCGGACAGGAGAACAACTGGTTCCAATCGGACATGATCAAGGTCGGCGCGGCGGTGAGCGTCGTGGCGGTTGCGGCGCTGGTGTTCTGGGAGCTGAAGACCGACGAGCCGGTGGTCAACCTTCGAATGCTCCGAAACATGCCGCTCACAATCGGCTCGTCGATGGGCGTCATCTTCGGCGTCGCGCTGTTCGGCACCACGTTTCTGCTACCCCAATTCACACAGGAACTGCTCGGCTACCCCGCGTTCAAGTCGGGGCTGGTGCTGGCGCCGCGGGCGCTGATGCTGCTGCTTGTCATGCCGATTGCCGGCTGGCTTTACAGATACGTGGACGCGCGCGGGCTCATGCTGTTCGGCATCGGCGTCATCTGGTGGTCGTTCCACGACCTGTCCCGCCTGTCACTGGGGGCCGGATTCTGGAATCTCGTTCCGATACTCGTGATCATGGGCGCCGGCATGCCGTTCATGTTCGTCACGCTGACGACCGTGTCGCTGAGCACGGTTTCGCGTCGAGACATGACCGACGCCTCCAGCATTTACACGCTCGCTCGGCGCGTCGGAGGCAACATCGGCTATGCCGTCGTCGCCACACTGGCCGCGCGCGGCGTTCAGATACATCGCGCGCATCTGGTCACGCACATGAATCTCCTCAACCCCCACTTCATGGAATTCCGCAGCCGCGTGATGGCATTGCTGGAACAGGCAGGCATGGACCCCGCCACCGCTCAAAAATCCGGCGATGCTCTCCTGAACATGCTGTTGAACCGCCAGGCCGCGATGCTTTCCTACAATGATATCGCGAGGATATTCGGGATGATGTTCGTGATAGCGGCGCCTCTGATACTCCTGCTGCCGGGCAGGTCGGGCTTCACCAACAGCTCGAAAACTCCGGGGTCGGAATAGAACGGCGCCACCAGCCTGCTCATCCGCCGAGGGCAGATTCCCTTTTCCCAGGCGAAGCCTCATTCAACCACGGATTAACACGGATTAGAACTGTATTATTATTTCAGCTTCTTCTTAGTTCTGCTTGACAGCAACTCTTCATAAGCAGTTTTGGCCTGAATGGATAGTTGTCTATCTATTCCTAAAGATTTTTCGATAAATTCAGTCGCAACTTTCACGGCTTCTCGCCGGTCGTTTCCCTGAAGCAGCTTAGATGCTTGATTATACACACCAGCTATTGAGCGATCTCTAGAGGAGTAACATATCGCCTTTCTCAAAGAACTCGGTTCAATTTTAAGCACTCCACTTCCATAAACCTTTGAGTTAGCCTCTATAGATAGCTGTCCCGGAATCGACAACAGGCTAAGCTGAATCCATTTCTTCTGAGTGGGTGTGATATTCTTAAAGAAGATTCGATGTATGGAATTTGTGCACAGAATATTCTTGTTGTTCAATACGAGGTAGGGAATCAGTGATACCCTATAAGGAAAAAACGCATCAGGAATATCTCCTGTCCTCACCATATACCATGGCTCTCGCCGTTGGGAATGAGATCTTAAGTGATACCCTTCAGCTTCTCCATATTCAATATGGTTCTTGAAATGAACTGCGTTTTGCCTCGTTATCAAGATGAGTTGCCTATCTGGTATGTTGCCGTCTATTGAGAATCCACGAAGCTGTGCGCCATTGGTAAGAATTGGCATTGTTCCATTAGTGCCAAGGCTCATCGTATTCAGTTCATCTTCATGTTTAATAAAAAAACTGTTGGCGCCGGTAACAACTCCAATAGATACGTTTGCATATTTCCCGAAATTATCAAAACCGTATTGCGATTTATATCTCTTCACGACCTCCGAAGAATCATAAGAAAAAGAGAGGCTTACTCGATCTCTTGTAAAGCATTCCTTTGAGATACTGTGATACCTAACATGCTCCGTTAGAGTACTAGCGGTGCCTATGGACAATTTCCTGTTGGGACTTCCGTGCCCTTTCATCCAAACTAGAACCACTCTTTCCTGAGCATCATTAAATAGATCATTTCCGAGTGCAAGTATCTTTATATCGCGGAACAAACGTGTCAGCCATTTCCTTAGGTCAACTGAATAGTCTGCTTGCAGAAAAGACCATGGAAGTATCGCGCCAATGCTTCCTTTATTCTTGAGATGAGCCGTCGCTTTAACTATAAAATAAGCCCAAAGGTCAGACGTTCTCTTAAGAGGGAATATGTCTTCAATCATATTTTGATAATGATCGAGTGTGTCTTTCTTCAGATAGTGATGCCGGACATATGGAGGGTTCATAAGGACGACATCAAACTTCCCTTTACCCGCATAATCAAGGAAATCGCACTTACTAAGATTTGACGCAGGGAGATGCTGTGTTCGATTGGATAAAGGGGAAAGATCACAGCCGAATAGGTTGATTCTCTTCCTTGACTGATGCTTCTCCCTTAGCACCTGCTCAGCAGCAAGGAGTAGTGCTCCCTTACCGAATGCAGGATCAATGATTCTTAGCTTTGGGCCAGTTATTAAAGGTTCGACTAGCTTTCTTGCTAATAAGGAGGGTGTGTAATAGATCCCATTTCTTCTATTGTCAGGAAGTGCTTTCTTTCCCATAGCAAAAGTCGGTTGTAAATAGGTATGCTGCTTGATGGTGCCTTTCGAAAAATTTCACGCATTGTTTGTGATACGGCTTTATGAATATTTTCTCATGTTTAGCTATCACGCCCCTCCACACTGAATCTTCAACAATCTTATGAGTATCCTCGCAACGAAACTCTTTGAATAGTTTATTCAACAGTATTGCAAGAGTCATGGGAATTGAATAAATCCTGGGTTGTGAAAGCTCCGGGAATAAGATTTGATTATAGGATTCTTCGTACCCTTTTAGACCACTCGACATCTCTCCGGCATACTGGAGGTGAAATATAGGCTTTAAGTATCTTTTGTCACATTTCGCATAATCGAAATGAAATTTCCTTTTGGGAATATATTTCCCCCTTCTATTCTTAGTGCCTATAAAGAGATAATATGTAATCTGTGAGAAATCATTGACGATTCTTGAGCCAACATGGATACGCAGGTCCCTTCTTGAGCAAGTCACATCAAAAAAAGATTCAAAATTGATATTGTGTATCTTAGCCTTCTTACGTGATGATAAGGCATCATATTGAAGCTTTGCTTTGGAACTCAATTGGGGGAATTTCTCTCTGACACGAGGATTTGAAGAGAGGAAGCAAAAAGTGTCTTTTTCACAATCCTTAATTATTGATGAGTCCCTATAAGGACTATCTTGCCAATCATCAATTTTCATTGAAGAGGTCTCTGCATTCGAATTTCCTCAAAGTACAATGCAGATTCAAAGCGAGGATGAGGCACAGAACAGGAGATATGCAAGGGAACGGCTGTTTTCGCATCTTCATCTGTGTAACCTACAATTTCAGGACTCGCCTTTCCACATGCGTGACATTTGCTTCGATCACTTTTCGATATACCATTCAATTTGTATCCAAGATTCCAAGGGAGTACTTCATCGCTATCGAGCACCCTAGAAAACACAATCTCCTTTATTACGGATTGCCACCACCTTTGAGATTCTACATCGCTCGGAAATGAAAATATGCCTTTGTATTTGGCTTTCTCAAAGACTTCTTCAACCTTCTTAAACGCCTCACACTTAATGCCTAGCGTTGTTGCCGTCCAAAGCCTATCGTATAGAAATCCAGGCCTTTGCATAACTGTCTGCCTTATCCATTTATAAATATCACTCGGAAGGCTCTTATCCTTGGATGCCATGCTTTCATTCAGTTCTTTAGGTATAATTCTCTTAATATTATCAACGTCTTCCTTTGGGCTTTTCATTAATGAAATTAACTGACCGGCGTCACGGGGAGGTTTTTCTCGCAATTTTCTAAACCCCTCGGCGATGCCCGTTAATAGATATCTCCTCTCAGAGACATCTTCGAATCTAATTATCTCATCATAGACACGTTGCTTGTGGCTATCAATCTCATTCAATGGCACGTTAGTTATTGAAATAATCGGATAAGGTTTCCAGCCATCATTGTCTCTTAGTAATTCGGTTGCAGTAGAACCGGTGCTTATTATATTCTTATCAGATGTGCTGTCAAAACGGTGATCAATAATGAGTAAGTCTGGCTTCTTTCGATTAGCTGCAATTTCTTGCATCTTGTCCATAAGCTTCATTTTGTTAACAAGAATAAAGTCGATCTTAACTCCCAGGGCCTTCGCCAGTTCCTTGCTCGCTCTACCTTTCGGGCCATCTTTTTTTTCATCATCAAGCCAGAGGAACGTCATTCCTTTCATGGCAAATCAATCTCCAAAATGGCTTTCCAGTCTCCTTCTGGGGGCAAGATTCTGATGTCGCCGCTTCTTGCTTGAAGTATTTCTCTTACGATGCTAAGTCCAAGTCCGCTGCCAGTCCCGACAATATATTTATCTTCGCGATTCAACTTTTTCTCCAGCCTTGAATAAAGCTTACCGTCAACATCTGCAATAAAGGGTATGAAAATGTCTCCGTGTTTCTTGGGATTTAGTCCAAAGCCAGTATCCATGAATCGTATGTTCACCTTTCCGTCGGATTTCTTTGCGGATATTTTTATCTTTCTTTCTTTGTCAGCGGCAATAATAGACTTGATCGAGTTGGAAAACAAGTTCAAGAGCACGGCATATAGCTCGGCTTCTAGAATGGGGCCAACAACCATATTAGGTGGTATTCCGCTCGTATCAACGGTGATACCATAGCTCTCTGCTATAACTCTAAATGCTTTGCTTGCTCCTTCGACTCTATCAAGAAGGGCTAAGGATTTCGGGGTTTCCTTCCTGCTGTCAACACCAATTAGTGCTGTCATATCCAACAACTCCAGGAGACGTCCCTTTGAAGTTCTCAGCCAATCCTGAATATCATCAACCCGATTTCTCTCGGGTCTTGCGAGGTTCTTCTTGATGTTTTCAAGCTGTAACAGACTACCTTCAAGATGACCGAGAAGCATCTTCACTTCATGCGAGAAAATAAGTATCAGTGTCGAAGTTGAGGCAATGAGTCTGAGGTGTTTTAGCTCCTCTTTGTTAGACTGGTCATGCTTTACGATCGCGTCGGTTGCTTTATGAACTGCGGTGCTGATTGCCTGACGCTGCTTTGTGGGTAGGGCCGAAGCAATACTTTTGAACTCGTCTCTTAGATAGTCAACAGCAACCTCAATGACTTCTTGAGATTCTATTGATTTTTCTACGATTTCCTGAAAATCAGCTCTGCTCGCATCTGCACTTTTCCTTGTTTGCTCCCTGATATAGAAATCACGGTAAATGGTCGCCCAATCAATAGCGAAGCGAACAAATGTTTTCAATTCTTCAAATTCATCGGAGCGAATAAATCCCTCACGATTTGACTTCAATTCAAAACCTTTTGCGCCTTGACCAATTTCAACATTGCCTATGTGGCTCTTCATTGAAAGCAAGCTTAACAATGCACGATCAGGGGCCACACCGAGCAGGGCATCCGCGAAGGCTTGAAGTTCTTTATCTCTTGGAGGACCTTTTCGACTTCCTCTATCTGCATCTATCTTGAGCCAATCGTCATCGCCATATGGATACACTCTAAAACCCTTATAACGAATCTGAATGCCACCCCAATCAGGGAGCATTTCACTTAATGTTCCTTTCGAGAGAATACTAGTATCTCGCATCTGGGGTCGTTCTGATACCATGATTCCGATTTCCATCTTGATGTCGGAGAGCTTGGGATATTTGCGCTGGGATATAATCTTTTTTCGCCCAATGCCTAAGGCGTCAAGTTCGCAAACCGCCTTATGGCTTTTATTGATATAGGCTTTCACTGTTCCCCAGCCAGCCTTGATCAAATCAGACCTAAGGTCTCTTACTTCTCCCTCAAACCCGGGGGCGTCTATGGAAATATTGAAGCCGGGGTCCTCTTCGAATCCTTCGCGCCAAATCCCTCTATTAGCGGCCAGCACTGCAAGCTGTCGTTTCAGATAGTTATACCCACCGGTTGTCCACTCATCGACTAAGTCGCAAATGATTAACGTAGTTCCTGTGTAGCCGCCTTTCTTGGTATGTTGTTCACCCTGGCAGCTTATTTCCGTTACTTTGGTGCCAGGCTTGAAGGCAGCCCAATCGAATAATACTTCCGTCTTTTCATACGTTGACGCCCTCTTGCCCGTTGTTACCAACTTTAGTTTCTTGCCGAGGCGACGACAACAAAAACGACCGATCCCTTTTGAGCCAGTTTTGGGGCGTCCATATCTAGCGGAAACATCTTGTGACTTCTTAATGGTGGTGGCAATATGCATCCAATAAGATTGGACTTCCTTGAAGTTCATCCCACTCCCGTCGTCTATGATGCGAATCTCATCAATACCATCATCACCTTCAACAAACTTGATGGTAACTTGTGTTGCGTCAGCGTCATAGGAATTCTTCACAAGCTCGACGAGGGCATAGTGAACCCTTTCCACAAGGCGTTCGCCAAGCTCCCCCAGCAGTGCGCTATCCACTGTGAATTTCAGTGTTGCCATAGTATTTTATGACCTTCTGCAAGTGGCACAGTGAACGGAACCCATGTTGTCAACTACAAAATACTACCTTCAGTTAACTAAAGTCAAGCGGAAAGAGCCCGGAGTCGGGAACCCAGGATCTTAAGTCCGAAATAATCTTTCGCGGCTTTGCGACTTTGCGTGCGCAGCGGCTTCATCGAAAAAAAATCCCCCACCGAGGGGTGTCGGCGGGGGATGGATATGTCACAGCATTTGTGAAACGTGACTCTGAGTCGGGCCGCTTACTGCGCCAGCAGTTTCTTCAATTCTTCGGTCATCACCGGGACGACTTTGAACAGGTCGCCGACGATGCCGTAGTTGGCGATCTTGAAAATGGGCGCGTCGGGGTCTTTGTTTATTGCGACGATGACCTTCGAGGTCTTCATGCCCGCAAGGTGCTGAATCGAGCCGGATATTCCGGCGGCGATGTACAGCGACGGGTTGACGACCTTGCCGGTCTGGCCCACCTGGTCGTGGTGGTCGCGCCATCCGGCGTCAACCGCCGCGCGCGACGCTCCGACCGCCGCGCCGAGCAGTTCGGCCATGTCTTCGAGCAGCTTGAACTGTTCGGGGCCTTTCATGCCGCGTCCGCCCGAGACGATGATGTCGGCCTCGGTGAGTTCGACCTTGCCGCCTGCGCTCTTGACGATTTCCTTGACGACCGTGCGAAGGTCGGCATCTTCCAGCGCGACGCTGACCTTCTCGACGTCCGCGCTGGCGCCGGCCTGCGGCTCGCCGGGCGGCAGCACGTTCGGCCTGATGGTGGCCATCTGCGGGTTGTCCTTGCACACGACCGTGGTGATAGCCTTGCCCGCATAGACCGGCCGCGTGAACACGAGCTTGTTCTCCGCGTTCACCTCGAGGCCGGTGCAGTCGGAGCACATGCCCACTCCGAGCTTCGCCGCCACGGTGGGGGCGAGGTCTTTCCCGACTGACGAGTTGCCGAACAGCAGCGCGGACGGCTGGTGCTGTTTCACCAGGTCCACGACTACCTTCGCATACGCGTTCGGCGTGTATTTTTCCAGCTTCGCGTCGTCGGCGAGGTACACCTTCTTCGCGCCCATGGCCGCGAGGTCGTTCGCGAGAGCTTCCACTCCCGACCCTATCAACACGGCCGCGGCGTCTCCGCCCAGCTTCCCGCTCAGGTCCTTGGAAGCGTTGAGCATCTCGTTGACGACTTTGATGATCTTGCCATCACGTGTTTCAGCAAACACCCATACTCCGCTCATCGTGTCATCTCCTTGATATATGTAAGAACCGACGATTTCATCTGTCAGATTACCTTTGCCTCTTCACGAAGGAGCTTGACGACTTCCTTCGCGGCGTCTTCGGGCTCGCCCTCGACGACACGGCCCGCGGCCCGTTCGGGAGGCGGCGCCATGGTGAGCACGGTGGCCTTCGCGCCGGCCTGACCAACCTCGTCGGGCGAGGCGTCTATGTCGGCGGGCGTCTTGGTTTCGAGCGGCTTTTTCTTCGCCTTCATGATTCCCTTGAGCGATGCGTAACGTGGCTCGTTCAGGCCTTTCTGACAGGTGATGACCGCCGGCAGCGGCGTCTCGACGACTTCCGAGCCGCCCTCGATTTCGCGGTGCGCGACCGCCTTGCCGTCCTGAAGTTCGAGCTTCGTGACGACGGCGACGTGCGGGATGCCGAGCAGTTCAGCGACGCGCACGCCGACCTGATGGTTGTCGTAGTCGATGGCCTGCTTGCCGCAGAGTATGAGGTCGTATTCCAGTTTCTTCACCGCTTTCGCGAGAGCGACCGCGATGGAGTGGGCGTCGCCGCCGAGGAATGCGGCGTCGTTCAGGTGGACGGCCTTGTCGGCGCCCATCGCCAGCCCTGTGCGGAGCGCCTCCTGGGCCTTATCCCATCCGAGCGAAACGAGGGTGACCTCTCCCTCGCCTTTCGCCTCTTTTATCTTGAGAGCCTCCTCGATCGCGTATTCATCGTACGGGTTGATGACGTACGTGACGCCGTCCGTACTGATGGTCGTCTCGCCCGGCTTCACCTGGACCTTCGTTTCGGTGTCGGGCACCTGCTTCATCAACACAATGACTTTCATTCCGATCCTCCTTCACGCTCTTACCGCACGCGGAAAAGCCTTCGTCCCATCACTTGTCCTGAAAATTCGGCTGCCGCTTTTCCAGAAACGCGCGCATGCCCTCTGTTTTGTCCTCGGTCTCGCAGATTTCTCCGAAAACCTTCGCCTCCAGCGCGAGCCCGTCGGCCAGGCTCACGTCCAGACCGCCGCCTATCGCCCGGAGCGCGGCGCGTATGGCCGGCATGCTCTTCGCCGCGACCTTCTCAGCCAGCACGCGCACCGTCTCTTCGAGTTGGTCGGGGGCGACGACCGCGTTCAGCAGGCCGAGCCTTTGCGCGTCCCCGGCGGAGATCATCTCGCCCGTGAGAATCAGCTCGGTCGCCCTGGCGGGGCCGATGATGCGGGCGAGCCGCTGTGTGCCGCCGAAGCCGGGGATGATGCCGAGGTTGATCTCGGGCTGGCCGAATTTTGCGGCGTCCGAGGCGACGCGAATGTGGCATGCCATCGCCAGCTCGAGCCCGCCGCCCAGCGCCATCCCGTTTATCGCGCAGATGACCGGCTTCGTCAACTGCTCGATTTTGCTGAGCACGCGCTGCCCGTTACGCGCCAGCGCGGCGCCTTCGTCGCGGTTCTTTATCTTGTCGAGCTGATTGATGTCCGCGCCCGCGACAAAAAAACGACCCTGGCCGGTGATGACGATCACTTTGACGGCAGGGTCGGATGCAACCGAATCGATTGCCGCGTCGAGGTCGCCCAAGACGGCGTCGCTCAACGCATTCGCCGGGGGATGGTCGATGGTGAGCTTTGCGACCTTGTTCCCGACGCTTATGTGGACGTGTTTGAGTTCAGCCACTGGGCCTCCTTTTCATTTTTTCACCGTGAACGGCCGGCCGGGCATGTGTCGCGCGGTTCTTTATGACACAGCGCGTTAAAGTATAGCATTTTGACGCTTTTGAGGTCAAGCGAAACCCGGCTCGCGCGACCCTCGCACTGGCTCGCCTGTCCCGGCAGCATTGTTCGGATAGGAAAGACGTGTATGCTGCGGACGCTTGCTGATCCCTCGGGACTGAATGATTGTTAACGCCTTGGTCGCGCCACCTTTATGAACAGCGGCATTACAGGGTGAGCCGGCGGCTGGGCCGATTATATAAGCTGGGGGCGGCCTTGTCAAGTATTTTATCTGTCCGGCCAGTCAGGAAATGTGGGTTCCGATCTTCGCCCCTCCCTTTCTAGCCACAGAGCGCACAGAGGTCACAGAGAATTTGGTTCACGGTTTCCGATCTTCGGTTTCAACCGTAAACCGTAAACGTCAAACCGTAGACCGATTTCGTCCTTCGCCCTTCGTGATCCTTCGCGTTCTTCGTGGATAAGTCTTTCCAATCCGAAATCCCAAATCCCAAATCGAAAAGCCTGGCGCTCCGGCGCCGGAGGTGTGTGCTGGCAGAGCGCGTCCTTCGGAGCACGCGCTCCTGTGAACTGGAGACAGGCGACCCCTTCTCGTCCGCCCCGGCCCCCATGCTGCG
>CAZSKP010000038.1:0-43159 GCA_964607485.1 uncultured bacterium
GGTCGCACCCGTTCCTCGTGGAAGCGGATGGACAGTCCCCCTTCGGTGCCGAGCAGTATCTCGTCGTCGCCGCTCGTGAGCTTCACCTGCGTGAGCCTGTCGCCCTGTTCGAGGGTCATCGCGATGATGCCACCGCTGCGCGGATTGCTGAAGGCGGCGAGCTCGGTCTTCTTCACTCTTCCCTTCTCGGTGACCATCATCACGTACTTGCCGTCCTCGAACGACTTCACGTTCAGGAACGCCTCGACGTTCTCGCCCTCGGCGAGCTGAAGGATGTTGACGATGGCCCGGCCCTTCGAATACCTGCCGGCGCGGGGGATCTCGTGCACCTTCAGCCAGTGGACGCGGCCGCGGTCGGTGAAGAATAGGATGTAATCATGCGTGGACGCGATGAAGATGTGTTCGACGAAATCTTCTTCCTTCGTCTCCATCCCTGTCACGCCGACTCCGCCCCGACGCTGTTTGCGATAGGTGCTCACGGGCAGCCGCTTCGTGTAGCCCGCATGGGATATGGTGATGACCATATCTTCCTCGGCGATGAAGTCCTCCACCTTGAACTCGGCGGCCTCACCCAGTATCTCTGTCCGACGTGGGTCGGCATACTTCTTCTTCATCTCCTCCAACTCGGTGCGGATGACCTGTCTCAAAACGCGGGGGCTATCCAGGATCGACCTCAGGTTGGCCATCGTCTTCAGCAGGTCCTCGTACTCTGCGTCTATCTTTTCGCGCTCCAGTCCGGTGAGCCGCTGGAGCCTCATTTCGAGTATCGCCTGCGCCTGCTTTTCTGTGAGCGCGAACTTGCTCACGAGCGAGTCGCGCGCCTGTTCGGGGGTATGCGACTTTCTGATGGTTTCGATAACCTCGTCGATGTGGTCGAGGGCTATCTTGAGTCCTTCGAGGACGTGCGCGCGCTCCTCGGCCTTGTTCAACTGGAAGCGCGTGCGCCTCGTCACCACCTCGATCCTGTGGTCGAGGTACTCTGCCAGCATGCGCTTGAGCCCAAGCACGCGAGGTCGGTTCTCGACGAGAGCGAGCATGATGACGCCGAAGCTGTTCTGCATGGAGGTGTGCTTGTAGAGCTGGTTCAGGATGACCTCGGCGACTTCTCCCCGCTTCAGCTCGATGACGATGCGCATGCCGTCCTTGTCGCTTTCGTCACGGATGTCGGAGATGCCCGCCACTTTCTTCTGCTGAGCGAGCGCGGCGATGCTCTCTATGAGCTTGGTCTTGTTGACCTGGTAGGGAATCTCCGTCACGAGGATTTTTTCTTTGCCGCTCCCGCCGGAGGGCTTCTCTACCGCCACCTTCGCCCGCACGACAACCCTGCCGCGGCCGGTGCGGTACGCCTGCTCTATCCCCTTCCGGCCGAGTATGACGCCGCCGGTGGGGAAGTCGGGTCCTCTCACCACCTTCATCAGCTCGGCGAGTGAGACCTGAGGATTGTCGATGAGCATGCACAGGGCTTCCACGACCTCACCGAGATTGTGGGGCGGGATGTTTGTGGCCATTCCGACGGCTATGCCCGAGGAACCGTTGACGAGCAGGTTGGGAAAGGCCGCCGGCAGCACGACGGGCTCCTGGAGCGACTCGTCGAAGTTGGCCTGGAAATCGACCGTCTCCTCGTCGATGTCGGCGAGCATCTCCTCGGCCATAGGCGCAAGCCGCGCCTCGGTGTACCGCATCGCGGCGGCGTTGTCGCCGTCGATCGAGCCGAAGTTGCCCTGCCCGTCGATGAGCGGGTAGCGCATGTTGAAACTTTGCGCCATGCGCACGAGCGAATCGTACACGGGCGCGTCGCCGTGGGGATGATACTTACCCATCGTGTCGCCGACGATGCGCGCGCACTTGCGATACGCCCTGCGCGAGCCGAGCCCGAGCTCGTTCATCGCGTGCAGGATCCGCCTGTGGACCGGCTTAAGGCCGTCGCGCACGTCGGGCAGCGCGCGGGAGACTATCACGCTCATCGCGTAATCGATGAACGATTTTTTCATCTCGGTCTCAAGATTGACCGGAACTATTTTTTCGTTCTTCGTGTACATTCGCTGCGCTTTCGCTATGCTCAGGTTTCGGGTTCAGGGTTTCGGGTTGGACGGAGCTTGCTGCGCTCCTACAATCTCACCTGCGATCTTTCCCTTTTCGCCTCGTCTTCTTCAAATGTCCAGGTTTCGGACTTCGAGGGCGTGCGCTTCGATAAACTGGCGGCGCGGCTCGACCTTGTCGCCCATGAGATTGTTGAACGTCTCCTCGGCCGCGAGGGCGTCCTCGAGCTTGACCTGCAGGATGGTGCGCTTCTCGGGGTCCATCGTGGTTTCCCAGAGCTGCGAGGGATTCATCTCGCCGAGCCCCTTGTACCGTTGAATGGATAGTCCGCGGCGCGCCGAGTCTTTTATGACGGAAAGAATCGCGAACGCCGAGGCGACGGGTATCTCCTCGCCGTTTCGCCGGATGACGAACTGGGGCGGCGCGGCGGAACCGTTGGGCAACGCTTCCTCGGGTTCGAGGCAGTTGTCGGGAGTTATCCCGTGCCGTCGAAGCTTGCCGAACAGTGCCTCGATCTCGCGCGATTCGACGAACTCGATTATCCGGACACTTTCCAGCTCGTCGTCGGGTTCGGCGCTTCCGTTGTCACCCTCCTGGTCAAACGGCAGGTCGCGCTGCCTCCGTTCTTCAAGCTTTTCCATGAACTTGGCATATTCCTTCTCGGAATACAGGTAATCGAGTGTTCCCTCGATGTCGATCGCATAGAGCGGGAACTTGTCGGTCTTTTTCTGGCGGTTTTCGAGATACTCGCGGAATGTGATGCCCTTTCTCTCCATCGCTCTGGCGAATCTCTCCATCTCGCGGAGCGCCTCGGCCGCTTCCTTGAGGGCCGCCTCGCTGAATGCGCCCTCGCGGCCGTTGCGACTTACCGTCAGCCCCTTTATTCCCTCCTCTATCAGGAATTCGTCCATCTCGCGGTCGCTCTTGATGTACTTCTCGGTCTTGCCTCTCTTTATCTTGTACAGAGGAGGCTGGGCTATATACACGTAGCCGCGCTTGATGAGCTCTTCCATCTGGCGATAGAAGAACGTCAGCAGAAGCGTGCGGATGTGCGAGCCGTCCACGTCGGCGTCGGTCATGATGATTATCTTGTGGTACCGCGCGCTCTCGGGCCTGAACTCGTCGGCGCCCACGCCGGCGCCTATGGCGGTGAACAGGGTGCGAATTTCCTCGTTGCTGAGCATCTTGTCGATGCGCGCCTTCTCAACGTTGAGGATTTTTCCCTTGATGGGCAGTATCGCCTGAAACCGCCTGTCGCGGCCCTGCTTGGCCGAGCCGCCGGCTGAATCGCCCTCGACGATGTATATCTCGCACAGGGCCGGGTCGCGCTCCGAACAATCGGCGAGCTTGCCCGGCAGGTCGCCGGAGTCGAGCACTCCCTTGCGCCTCGTGAGGTCGCGCGCTTTGCGGGCGGCCTCGCGCGCGAGCGCCGCACCGAACGCCTTGTCGATTATCTTTCGGGCGGACGAGGGATGTTCCTCGAAGAACTCCGTGAGTGATTCGTTGACGACGGACTCGGTTATGCCCTTCACCTCACTGTTTCCGAGCTTCGTCTTGGTCTGTCCCTCGAACTGCGGACTGCTCAGCTTCACCGAGATGACCGCGGCCATGCCCTCGCGCACGTCTTCTCCCGATATGGACAGCTTCGCGTTCTTAGTAAGATTGTTCTTGCGCGCGTACTCGTTCACGCTGCGGGTCAGGGCCGACTTGAATCCTATCAGGTGCGTGCCGCCCTCTACGGTGTTGATGTTGTTGGCGAAGCTGAAGATGTTTTCGGCATAGCCGTCGTTGTATTGAAACGCGAGCTCGACGAATATTCCGTCGCGTTCCCGCTCGCAGTAACATGACTTGTGGAGGGTGTTCTTGTTGCGGTTCAAATGCTCGATGAAATCCTTGATGCCGTTGTTGTACTTAAAGACGACGGGCTCCTCGCCCGCGCGGTCATCGACAAATTTTATCTGCAGCCCCCGGTTGAGAAATGCAAGCTCGCGAAGGCGGTTCGTCAGCAATTCGGCCCGGAACTCGATAGTCTCGAATATTTCTTTGTCGGGCTTGAACGTTACCTTCGTGCCGGTCTTCTTTGTCTTGCCTATTATCTCCATCGGCTGGGTGGGCACGCCTCTCTCATAGCGCTGGAAGTAAACCGAGCCGTCGCGGTAGACTTCGACCTCAAGCCACTCCGAAAGCGCGTTCACGACCGACACGCCCACTCCATGCAGCCCGCCGGAAATCTTATACGACTTCGTGTCGAACTTTCCGCCTGCGTGGAGCATCGTCATCACGACCTCCAGCGCGGGCTTCTTGAGCTTGGGATGCAGGTCCACGGGAATGCCTCGGCCGTCGTCCACAACTGTCACGCTGTTGTCGAGATGGATCGCGACGTCGATGTTCGAGCAGTAGCCGCCCATCGCCTCGTCGATGCCGTTGTCAACGACTTCGTGAACGAGGTGATGGAGCCCTCTCTCGCCGGTGCTGCCGACGTACATGGCCGGCCTTTTGCGCACCGCCGTGAGGCCTTCGAGAACCTGAATCTTTTCAGCAGTGTAGAGTTGCTCTTCTTTTCCCATTTTTCCCTTATTTTATAGGCCTTTTCCTCGACTAACGGTATCAATTTATGATAGCACAACTCGGCCACAAAAGTAAAGGAAAATTTTCGGGAATGAATACAACATCCTAGGGCGCTGAAGATGATGCGCTACAATATATTGTGGATATCTCGGCTAGGTTGGCCTATCGAAAGGTTCTTGGAGTAATAGGTAATAATGTCTACTATGATTTTAGCGTTTCAATTATAGGAAGAGAGGACTCGCAAAGAAGGAATTTAGTGAGGTGCAGCTGACCTGAAGACTATTTTTTCGATTCCCGAATCCTGGAGCCTGTCGTCAATCTTCTCCATCAACTCTTCCTTTAGCAGGTCGAGTTGTTGGTGCCAGACGGGGTTGTCGACCTTTATGTAGAGTCTACCGCCGTTTATCTTTTCGGGAATACAGTGTTCGGCGACGTCCTCGCCGACAATTTCCGGCCACTGTGCCCACAGTTGCGCAACCTGGGCGCAACCGCCAAACTTCCCCACTTGAAAAACCTTTTCAATTATCCTGCCGATCGATTCTGGGCCGCCACCCGAGTGTTTGCGCTTCTTCTTCATAATCTCACCGGCATGACTACATAAAGAAAATTATCGTTTTCCATTGGTTTGAGAAGGCCGGAGCTCTGTGCGTCTTTCAGTTCAATCATCACCTTATCTTCTTCGATCGCTTTGAGCACTTCGAGTATGAATTGAGGATTAAAGCCCACCTCGACGGACCCGCCGTCGTATTCCACCTCAATCTCATCCCTTACTTCGCCGACTTCGGGGCAGTTAGTCGCGACTATCATCTTCCCTTTTGAAATCTCATACTTCACCAGATTGTACCGGTCGGTCGTCATCACCTGCGCGCGTCGTGTGGCCACTGCAAACGGTTCCTTCTCGGCGACGATCTTCTTCTCATGGCTACGCGGAATGACCTGCTCATAGTTTGGAAACACTCCATCTATAAGATTCGATATAACCAGAAGGTTGCCAAACTCGAATGCGATCTGGTTCTCGGAAAGAAAAATACTTACATCCCCATCTTCCGCAAGTAGCCTCTCCAATTCGACAACCGTCTTGCGAGGGATTATGTATGAGCTGTCTCCGCCCGGGCCTTCTTCAAACGAACGAACAGCCAGCGACAGCCTTCTGCCATCAGTGGAGACCAAGCGCAGCTGCTTCCCAGCCAGCGCGAGGAGCAAACCCGTAATGTTTACCCTATTCGGATCGAGCGAAATCGAGAAACCGACTTTTTTCAGCATTTCCTTCAGGTCGGCCTGAGGCATGGAGAACGCTTTTTCGCGCTTTACCTCGGGAGACTTCGGAAACTCGTCCGGAGGCATTCCCATCAGCTTGTATCGAACCACGCCGCAGTTCAATCCCACAGTGTTTCCGTCGCTCATATCAACGTTAACGACTCCCGGAGGTAAATTGTTCACGATTTCATGAAGCTTCTTGCACGGAAGAGTAACGATTCCCTCTTCCTCCACGTTTTCGCAATCGACAATACACTCGATTCCCACCTCGAGGTCGGTTGCGACGAGCTTTAGTGACTTTCCCTTCGCCTCGAGCAACACGTACTGCAACATCGGAAGCGTGCTTCTCGTTGACACGACATTTTGCACATTTCCTATCGCATCGCGCAGTTCATCTCTTGGGATTGCAAGTTTCATGTGGAATTCCCCCCGGCTATCACATCTCTATTGGATATATGCTCGTTGCTTTTTCTTTTCTGCTTATTCTTACTTATAAAGATTATAAAATAGAAATATGTAGTAGTATGGGACGTGGATAATGTGAAAAAAACCTCTTTGCTTTGGAAATTTTAAGAAACCAGGTGTCGATATTCTGAAGAAACCAGGCACACGACATCAACAGTATAAACTTGCGGAAAGGGTCCAATAACGGTTATCGAGATTTCTTCCACACTATATAACATTTTACCAACGTTTAGTCAACAAGTTTTTGTCTAGCTTTCCACTCGCGCGGAGGCAGGACATGGTAACGATCACGAACACCACAGAGAGGCCACTTCACTAGCCGAGACGAAAAGCTTCCGCGTGTTTTCCTAGTTACTTCTCAACTGCTTTGCTATTTCGTCCACATCTTTAGCGAGTTGGGGATCGCTGTTCATCGTTTCCCGCACCTTTTTGCAGGCATGCAGAACGGTAGAGTGGTCGCGTCCGCCGAAGGCGTCGCCAACGTCCACGAGAGATGCCTGTGTGAGCTCGCGGGAGAGGTACATGGCAACCTGACGGGAAAGAGCGATCATCTTTGAGCGTTTTGGGGAAACAATGTCCGCCAGGCGGATATTGAAGTGAGAAGCGGTGGTCTTCTTTATCAGGTCAACGGTTATTTGTTTCGTCTGGGACCGTTCGAGCACATCCTTCAGCGCAAGCTCGGCGGTTTCGAGCGTGAGCGGGCAACCGTGTGCCCGCGCATAGCCGATTACTCGATTGAACGTGCCTTCGAGTTCGCGAATGTTCGCCTTCACGAGATTCGCGATGAAAAAGAGCATGTCCGACGGACACTGCAGCCCATTCGTTTCGGATTTCTTCTGGAGTATCGCTATACGGGTCTCGATGTCGGGTGGTTGGATGTCGGTCACCAGGCCCCACTCGAACCTGCTCACGAGGCGCTCTTCCAGCGTGGGGATTTCCTTCGGCGGTCTGTCCGAGGAGAGAACTATCTGCTTACGGGCGTCGTGCAAGGTGTTAAATGTGTGGAAGAACTCCTCCTGTGTGGCATCTTTCCCCGCAATGAAATGGATGTCGTCTATCAGCAGCACATCCATCGTCCGGTACTTGTTCCTGAAGGCCAATTGCGAGCGCTGCTGTATTGCCGAAATCAGCTCATTCGTGAACTCCTCCGAGGTGATATAGAGGACCCTCAGCTTGGCCTGTCGGAGGATATCGTGGCCGATGGCCTGCATCAGATGCGTCTTTCCGAGACCCGCGCCGCCGTAAATGAACAGGGGGTTGTAAGCCCGGGCCGGTGTCTCGCAGACAGCTTTCGCGGCGGCATGGGCAAACCTGTTCGACAGGCCCACGACGAACTCGTCGAAGGTGTATTTGGAATTGAGGTACGGCGAAGACTGGGCCTCGGGCTCGGCGGACGTCTGTGGGAGCGGATGGGGTGGTTGTGCTTCAGAGGCCATCTCCTTTTGGAGAGCTTCATTGGGCACGAATGCGACCTGCTGAAAGTCGTCCGCGAGCGATGTGACGATGGATGAGATGAGGTCGGTGTACCGCTCGCTTATCCAATTGCCCGTGAAGTTGTTCGGAACGAACACCACCAGGCGCCCGTCCTCATAAGAGTGGAATCTCGTCCACGCCAGCCAGGCCTCAAAGGTTCTCGCGTCAACTTTCTCCCGAAGCACTTGGAGACTTCTGTCCCATAGGTCCACACTCATGAACCAAACCTCCCTCCGTCACGCCGCAGTTATCCACATAGACTGAAAGCCTGTGGATAGTATCATTTCCCAAAAAAACGGGATTGGAAGCGAGAGCCGAGCGCTGTTATCAACAAAAAGCCCAATTTTTCCACAGAGTTATCCACAACCCGTGGAAGCGAATTTGCAACTATCTGTCAAACAGGATGTTACGTGGCGGGCGCGAAGGTTGGCCTTCCCTTGCCGGGGGATGGGGAATCGATGAACGCCAAGCACTGAAGCTGGGAAAACTTCCGGAGAATAGATAGTATGGATGACGAAACGCCGTCTCCCTCGCTTCAGTTTATCAACGAGTTATCCACATGGCCGCCGACCCCTTCCCCTCCGCTGGCCGTGTTAGCCATTCATGACGGGAGTCTACGCTAGCCTTTCCCGCTCAAAGAAAAAATTCCCCCGCGAAGAAAGCCCTGCCATTGGGTGAACCGAATATACCAGACCGCCCCAAAAAGCGCAAGCGCAAAATTTGCACACCCGCTTTTCCCTTGCTCGGACGGCCAAAATCATTTATAATGACGGTTGTTCGACAGTCGGAACCACAGAAGGGTACCAAGATGAATTACTTCGCTGGAATAGATATCGGCTCGCTGACATGTGATGCCGTCATCATCGACGAGTCGGCCAGGATCGTCTCTTTCGCTATCGTGCTCACCGGAGCGCGGAGCCGCAACGCCATTGAAGCGGCGTACCATCAGGCACTCCAGGCCGGCGGCCTCAGCCGCGACCAGGTATCCGGCCTCGTCTCCACGGGGTACGGGCGGGAACAGGTGGAGGGGCGGCTGAAGAGCATAACCGAGATAAGCTGCCACGCCCGCGGTGCCTGCTTCCTGTTTCCCAAGACGAGGCTCATTCTGGACATAGGCGGACAGGACTCCAAGGCCGTCCGCGTCGGCGAAAACAGCCAGGTCATGGATTTCGCCATGAACGATAAATGCGCCGCCGGGACGGGGCGTTTCTTCGAGGTCATGGCCCGCGCGCTCGAGATCGACCTCGACGATATGGGCACGCTGGCTGCCCGTTCGACGCACCGCCTCAGCATCAGCTCCATGTGCACGGTGTTCGCCGAGAGCGAGGTCGTGTCGCTCGTCGCCCGGGGCGAACACGCCGAGGACATCGTGGCGGGCCTGTGCAGGGCGGTGGCCGAGAGGACCCGAGCCCTTGCCCAGCGGGTCGGCATCTCGCCCGAGGTGACGATGACCGGCGGGGTCGCGAAAAACATGGGGGTCGTGCGTGCGCTCGAAGAACTGCTTGGGCACACGTTCAACATTCCCGACGAGCCCCAGGTCGTGGGCGCGCTTGGGGCGGCGCTGTTCGCACGCGAGGCGGCGTTGTCGAAGTCGCCCTCCGGGTGAGTCGCCACGCCCGAAATTCATCAGACGAGATATGCCACCATCCGGCGACATTTCCCCGAATGCAGGGCTCAGTCGCCAGGCGGTTCATATGCTGGTGGGGGCGCTTGCGCTGCTGCTCCGCTGGCTCAGCTATCCCCAGGCCCTTGCGCTCGCGGCGGGCCTGATAGTTTTCAACCTGCTTCTCCTCCCGCGTCTGCCCGGCGCGACGAGGTATCTGTACCGCGCCGACGAGCGGGCTCGCGGCTTCTCGGCCGGAATCCTGCTCTATCCCGTGTCGGTCTTCCTGCTGATTCTCGCTTTTCCGATGCCGGTGGCCGCTGCTATGTGGGGAGCGCTTGCTTGCGGTGACGGCATGGCGGGCGCGGTGGGCACGCGGGTAGGCAGGAGGCGGCTCCCGTGGAACCGGCGAAAGAGTCTCGAAGGCCTGCTGGCGTTCACGCTGGCGGCTGTGCCAGCCGTCGCTTTACTCTACTGGTGGACCGTTCCCAATATGTCCTCGTCTCCGCCGTGGTGGCGCTCCGAGCGGTTGCTGAGCCTCTTCGGCTCGCCCGACCCGGGAACCATCGTGCTGGTCTCTCTGATTACGGGATCCGTTTGTGCCTTTCTCGAAACGCTCAGGCTTAAGATCGATGATAACCTAGTGGCGCCCCTGGGCGGGGCATGCGCGATGGCCGGGCTTGTGTATGTTCTCTGCGGATGACGAAAAGGACGTCTTTCGAACAGAGTCCGCGTTCGTTCACACCGCTATCCCCTTCCACCTGCCCGACAGGAATCTCAGGAACAACACAAGCGCCTTGCCGTAATGGTCGGCGAGGATGATGAGCCATATCCAAGTGATGCTTAGCCCGAATGCATGGGCCGCTAGCAGCGCGAGCGGCATCCTGACGAGGTACATTCCGATGAAAGAGCCGTAGAGCGGCCAGCGCGTGTCGGCAGCTCCCACCAGCGAGCCCGCCAGCGACATGTGTAGTGCCATTGCCGGCTGGCAGACGGCGAGTATCCTGACGAACTCTGCGGTGAGCGCGACGACGCGGGCATCGGAAACGTATATGAGCGCTATCGGCCTCGCCGCCGCGAAGAGGGCGACCCCCACAGCCGACATCACCCACAGCGCCATCTTCGAGCACTCCCAGCCCTGCGACTCGGCCGCCTCGGGCCGGTTTGCGCCGAGCGACTGGCCGACCAGCGCCGAGGCCGCGACGGAGAAGCCGAAGCCCGGCATGAACGAGAGCGACATGATGTTCACCCCTATCATGTACGCGGCGAGCGGGTCCGTGCCGTACCCCGTGATGACCGACATGTACCAGAGGTAGCCTGCCTGGATGATCCCCTGCTCCACCGCCGAGGGCGAGCCGATGCGCAAAGTTTTCGCCGCCATTTCCCTCTCAAGGCGGAAGGACCCCTTCGGGAGATTGAGGACGAGGCTTCCTCTCCGCAGGAGGACCAGGAAAGTGACGGCCTCGAGAACGAACGCGGTCACCGTCGCGATGCCCGCGCCCGCCACCTCCAGCCTCGGCATGCCGAACTTGCCGAATATGAGCGCGTAGTTCAGGAACACGTTCACCAGGTTCGCCGCCACGCTCACTATCAGAGGAGTTTTCGTGTCGCCCGCGCCTCTCAGCGCCGACGCGGATACCAGCGCCGCGACGAGGAAAATGGTTCCCGCAGCGACGATGCGAAGATATGGGGCGCCGACCCGGGTGACGGAGGCCTCGGCCCCGAACAGGCGGAAGAGGCCTTCACTCCACACGAGCACGGGCAGCATCAGGAATCCCGACAGCACGACGCCCAGCAGGAGCGACTGGCCCAGGACGGCGCTGGCCCGGCCTTTATCCCCTGCTCCAATGTATCGAGCCACGAGTGAGATGGTGCCCGTCGTGACCGCGAGCGTTATCGCCATGACCATGTTGAACATCTGCCCGCTGACGCCGACGGCCGCCACAGCGGTCGGTCCCAGCCGGCCGACCATCACCATGTCCACAATCCAGACGAATGTGAGGAGCAGATTGTTGAGAATGACGGGCCATGCGAGAGAGAGAATCTGCCTGCGGTCGCGATCTGAGGGGGTGGGGCGTGTGCTCAAGCTGTGCCCTTTCCGCGGTCGGCGCCTGCGGGCGCTTCGTGCGCCCGGTCGAGGGCGAGCTTGATTTCGCGCGCGAGCGCGGGCGAGATTCCGGCCACCGAGGCGATCTCCTCTTCGCTTGCCTCGGCGAGTCTGCGCGCGCTGCCGAAGCGTTTCAGCAGCGCCGTCCGCCTGCGCGGGCCGACTCCCCTGATGTCGTCCAGCGCGGAGTGTGTCTGCCTCTTCGAGCGGAGCTTCTTGTGATATGTGATGGCGAACCGGTGCGCCTCGTCGCGTATCTGCTGAAGCAGGCGGAGCGACGCCGAGCCCGGCCGCAGCAGAATGGGGTCCTTGCGGTGCGGGACGTAAATCTTGTCGGCGTCCTTGACGGCGATCTCCGACTTGTGCCGGTAGCGAATCTTCTCCTTGGCGATGCCTATCGCGTCCTGGTCGATTATCTGAAGTTCCTCGAACACGCTCAGCACGACGTTGAGCTGACCTTTTCCGCCATCGACGATTATCAGCGACGGCATCGGCCCCTCCGTCGTCGCGCGGCGCATATGTCTCGTGAGCACCTCGCGCATCATCGCGTAGTCGTCGGCGCCCTCGACGGTGCGCACTTTGAAGCGGCGGTAGTCGGCCTTTTTCGGGCGACCGTCCTCGAACACGACCATCGAGCCGACGGCGAGCTCGCCCGAGATGTTCGACATGTCGAACGCCTCGATACGTTCGGGCCTGGAGCGCAGCCTGAGGGCCCGCTGCAGCTCTTCGAGCGCGTCGGTCTCGGCCAGGGCGGCTCGCTGGCGCTCCTCGGAGACGGTGCGCGCGTTGAGCCGGGCCATCTCGAGCAGGCGGCGCTTCTCCCCGCGCATGGGCACGGCGACGCTCACGCGCTCACCCTTCTTGTCGGACAGCCATTGCTCGAACGCCTCGGCGTTTTCGGGCGCGAGCGGGAGGAGCACCTCCTTTGGGGCCGGCCTGCCGCCCGAGTAGAACTGGGTGAGCAGCGAGCCGAGCGCTTCTTCGGTCGGCACCTTTATCTCGTGGAAGTGGTACGGCTCGCTTCCGACCAACTTGCCCTTTCGGACTATCAGCACGGCGACATCGAGGCTGCCGTCGTCGCGCCACAGGCCGAACACGTCGCGGTCGGTCTCGTCGCCCGCGACCACCTTCTGACGCTCGACGGTCTTCTCCAGCGCCCGTATCTGATCGCGGTATCTGGCCGCCAGCTCGAAGTCGAGCCGGTCCGAGGACTCCTGCATCCGCTCGCGGAGCGACTGTATCAGCTCGTCGCTCTTTCCCTGGAGGAAGGCGACGACATTGCGCACGAGGGCGCCGTAGGTTTCCTCGTCCACCAGTCCGCAGCACGGCCCGAAGCATTTGTGCATGTCGTAGTATATGCAGGGGCGCTCGCGGCTGTTGAACGTGACGTTCGAGCACTTGCGGAGCATGAAGTAGTTGTTCACGACGCGGTACGTCTCGCGAGCCGCGCGGGCCGACGAGTAGGGGCCGAAATAGAGCGCGCCGTCGCGTTTGACCTTGCGCGTGATGTAAAGCCGGGGATAATCGTCGCGCATCGTCAGCTTGAGCCGGAGGAAGCTCTTGTCGTCCTTGAGCTTGATGTTGTACCGGGGCGCGTGTTGCTTGATGGCGCTGTCTTCGAGGATGATGGCTTCTTTTTCCGTGTCGGTGACGATGCACTCGACATCGGCCACGTGCGCCGCGAGGAACGGCGACCACACGCGCCCGTCGTCGCCCGCCAGGAAATACGAGCGCACGCGCTTCTTGAGACTCTTCGCCTTGCCGACGTAGATCACCTTGCCCCGCGCGTTCTTCATGAGGTACACGCCGGGCGCGTCGGGGAAGTTCTTGGCTTTTTCTTCGAGCGCTTTCTTCGTCATAACGGCCTCGCCGGCGGGAGATTCTCTCAGACAATTATACCCCAGCCGATTCGCGCCGGGCAAGGCTCAGGGGAGGTTAGAGACGAGCGGAAAGGAGAGAAGACCACGAAAGAATTTCCGCCACAGAGCGCACAGAGGTCACAGAGCGATTTTCCGTTTCTGTGCCTCTGTGTTCTCGGTGGTCTCTGTGGCAAAAGACTTCGGTAGGATTCCATTTCTGGATTCCCGCGTTCACGGCAATGACAAGGAAAGAGGATTTCGCGCCAGAATGGACCGCCGGGCCCTTGCCTTTGGAAAATCGGAAGAATGAAACGGAAGGTTCCGTAATCCTTACTATTCTTTTGCGCCTGCCTCTTTGAGTACCCGGACAGTTTCGGTATGTCCCTGCTCGAAGGCGAGCGCCAGGCTTGTGTGGCCTTCATTGTCTTTCGCATTCACGTCTGCGCCCTTGTCCAACAAGATTTTCACGACGTCGGTGTTGCCCTTGAATGCGGCAGCCATCAAGGGTGTCATTCCGTTGCAGGCTTTTGTGTTCACGTCAGCCCCTTTTCCCATGAGAGCAATTACAGTATCCATGCGATTCGCCGACGCCGCCAAATACAAAGCAGTGTATCCCTTATCGGTTCTTGCACGCAGGTCTGCGCCCTTATCCAGAAGCACGAATGCCGTGTCGGTATGTCCCATAACCGCGGCATCCATCAGCGGTGTCTTGCAGCGTGCGTCTGCCGCGTTCGGGTCTGCGCCTCTGTCTATCAAAGCTGTCACTGCATCGGTGCTGCCGTTGCCTGCCGCAAACATCAAGGCGGTCGTGCAACCATTGTCTCTTGCGTTGACGTCTGCGCCATTATCAAGGAGGGTGCGCACCACATCGGGATGATTATAGAACGCAGCACCCATCAGCGCTGTCATCCCAAACGCTTCGTGACGTTCATTTACATTTGCCCCGTACCTCAGCAAGGTTTCCACAACGTCGTCATGACCTCCGACAGACGCGATCATTAAGGCCGTTTGACCGCTTTTGTCTTTGATGTTCGGGTCGGCGCCATTGGAAACGAGAAATTCAACTCTGCCGTTGTCGCCGCCAGATGTTGCCCGCAACAACGAGGGAATCAGATACATGTCGATTGTTCTGTGGGTAAGCGCATTGTAGAGAACAAACAGGATAAAGAAAGAGGCTACAACTGCTGCGGATTTGATGGCGGCTCGCCGCTTGAACAGTTTTCTGCCCGTCCACGCAAAGCCGATCAGGGTGAGAATAACGATAACAAGATGAATGCCGGCTTGGACCAAGTAGATGTTTTCGTGTCTTTGGTCGGAAATAATTTCGCGTGCAACCAACAGGAAAGCGATTGCGTTGCCTGTCATGCCCCACGTGAAAAAAAAGAATCCCAGTGCCCACAGAATCTTCTTTATGACCGTGCTCCTGATTCGTGGCAACTTCGGCTACGCTCCTATTTCTCGTCGCGGTTCTTTCGGCCGGACATGACGGTTTCCTCAGTGACAATATTATATCATATCTTCCGATGGGGGCAGTCGCCGCCGCCGCGCGGATATTTCTGTAGGGGCGGTTCGCGAACCGTCCCTACTCTGTGTTCTCTGTGGCAAATAGCGTTGGTAAGATTTTGATTCTGGATTCCCGCGTGCGCGGGAATGACAAAGAAGAGAAATCTGCGTGCATCTGTGTTCGTATGCGGTTTGGAAAAGAAAGAACGACCAAGCCACGAAGGGAACCGCGGATGAATGCAGATAAACGCGGATAGAGATGTGGCCTCTCGGGGACTGGATACCGTCGAGAGGCCACGATTAAGTCGCGGGGTCTCACCCCACCCGGAAGAATTGCCGATCAGGCGTTAGGGAATATCGACAAACACCGGGTTTGACCATGCGAATTGATACGTCTCGCTGACCACATCGTAGGATGTGACCTCGACTCGATAGTAACCATCCTCGGTCACGTCGTTGTCCGCCAGCGTGAGATTGACGGTTGGCGCCACAGGGCTCGTAGAATACCAGAGCGCGCCGTCCTTTATTACGTCTATCTTGACCAGTATCGCGGTCATTGCCTCCGAGTTGGCGGTCAGCTTGATGTTGGCGGTGCCGTCGAAGATGAACGCCGTGTCGCCCATGTTTTCGCCGTTCACACACAGCGAGAGCGACGGTCCCGTGGTGGCAAAGGTTCGTCCGGCCTTGATGGCCTTATAGAGTTCCTTCGCATTCAGCTTCTTCACATATGCGCCATTCTTCGCCGAGCCCACCTTCGAACCCTCGATATCCTTGGTGTTGTGGGCGTCGCTGTTGGCCAGGCCGAAAATGGGTGTATCGACGGCGCCGTCCACGTAGGCCATGAGAAGGTCGTCCCACGAGTTCAACGGGGCCTCGGGCGCGCCCAGCCACTGGCCGGTGCCGCTAAACGCTAGAGTCGCCCAAAACACAACGTCTCTCACGGCTATCTGGGAAGGAAGCGGGGGAAACGGAGGCGAGGGTAACGGGTTATCTATGAGCATATGCACGTTCGCGTCGCTCTCGCCGGTAACGGCCAGGTTGTTCAGCATTATCCCGAACTGCCACGCTTCCTCGGGCGAATAGCCAAGTTGTGACGCGTAACTGCTGATGTCATCGACGTGGCCCTGATTGTACACCTCGAGGTTGTTCACTCCGTATGAGAGCTGGGTGCTGCCTGACGGATGATTGTGCACGGCGATCCCATGATTCTTGTGGATGTAATCAACCCACTTTGCGAGATTTTCCGGATACAATGGGCCGGTTCCGGCGGAGTTGGGCGGAGACTCCCACACTTCTTCAGGGCAGCGCTCAAGGGAGTCATCACCGACGAAGGGATCGTCGACGCCGAGCGCGATGATATGGTCGCGGTTTAGCATGCCATCGCTTCCCGTCACCTCAAAGCCGGGCAGGACGAGGAAATTGCAGTCCTCCGGGTCGGGGCAGTCCGACGCAGCCTCGGCTTGCGCGACCAGAGACGCCCAATTTACCTGCGTCAGGCTTTTGCAGTGGTCGGTGATTATCACCGCGTCCAGTCCGCGCGCGAGCGCGGTCGTCTTTATGTCGCTCACCTCGCCCGTGCCGTCGGAGCGTGTGGTGTGCATGTGCCCATCGTAATAAATAAGTTTAAACGGATTTCCTGCGAAAGCGCTTCCGGCGCTGAATACGACCAGCAGCGCCGATGCAAGCATGACAAACAACGTCCGAGTTTTCATCTCTTCTCCCTCCTCCTTTTCTTGCACAACCGCGGTTGCATTCAACCGTCAACAAATCACAGCATAGGCATCCCCCCTTCTTGTTTTTCACACTCATTCAGCGGCTGGTTCGCTCCGGGACCCGGAGAACAAATAGGTAAGACGGGAAAGAGGAACTGCAAAAAGGCTGGGAGGAGTGATGCGTGAAAATGTTTGGAACCCTCGGTTTCTGCGGTCTCTCTTTGCTCCATGAGAAAGCATGCGTAAGACCCCCCGACCCAGACCGGCCCCAATCTCTAACAGGCTTTCTATCACATGTGGAATTAGACTGTCAAGAGAAAAAATATTGCTATAGGCTAATTTAGCGAAGGGTGGACGCGCATGGCATCAACCGATGGTTTTCCATAGGGTTGGCAGAGGCGGACCGCTCAGGTTTGGTGCTTTCAACGTAACATTCAGGCGTGAAAGAACTTATCCGCGAAGCGCGCGAAGCAGATGTAGCACACTATGGCCTTCCGTCGTTCTTTGTGCCATGGCGGCTCACTCTCACTTCCGCATCTCGATGGCGATGAACTTCTCGTTGGAGGGGCCTTTGTAGTCGGAGATGGGCCGGATGAGCCTGTTATCGGAAAGTTGTTCGAGGATGTGGGCCGTCCAGCCGGCCATGCGGCTCATGGCGAAGATGGCCGTGTACAGGTCGAGCGGGATACCCATACAGTAATAGACCGACGCCGAGTAGAAGTCCACATTCGGGTCCATCCCCTTTTCCTCTCGCATGATTTCCTCGATGCGGGTGAGCATGCTGTACCACAGCGGGCCGCAGCCGTGCTCGCTCATCCATTTCGAGTACCGCTTCAGAATCTTCGCGCGCGGGTCCATCGTCTTGTACACGCGATGCCCGATGCCCATGACGCGGCCTTTCTTCTCCAGAAGATTGTGAACGTAGTCGTCCACCTTGTCGAGCTCGCCGATTTCGAGGAGCATCTGCATCACGCGCATGTTGGCGCCGCCGTGGAGCGGGCCCTTGAGCGTACCGATGGCGGAAGTGACGGCCGCGTATATGTCCGACAAAGTGCTGATGGTCACGCGTGCGGAGAACGTCGAGGCGTTGAGGTCGTGGTCGGCGTGCAGTGTGAGGCATACGTCGAGCATGCGGGTGAGCACGGGCATCATCTCCTGGCCGGCGAGCATGTAAAGGAAATTATCGGCCAGGCTCTTGTCCTTCATCGGTTCGATGACGGGAAGCTCGTTGCGGTTGCGGTTGTAGGCGGCGATTATCGTCGGCGTCTTCGCGACGAGGCGGCCCGCCTTGCGCAGGTTCGCCTCGCGGGATGAGTCCTCGGTCTCGGGGTCGTACAGGGCGAGCATGCTGATGGATGTCCGCAGCACGTCCATCGGGTGTGCGTCTTTGGGCGACGAGGTTATGAAGTCGAGCACCGGCTTGGGCAGGTCGCGTTCGGAGGCGAGGTGCTTGTTGAACGCGTCGAGCTCGGTCTGGTTGGGCAGTTTTCCGTTCCAGAGCAAATAGATGACTTCCTCGAAGCTCGCGCTGTCGGCCAGCACCTCTATCGGATAGCCGCGATACGCGAGAATGCCCTTGTGCCCGTCGATGAAACAGAGCTTCGATTCGGCTACGACAACTCCCTCAAGTCCCTTGGCGGTGGTCGTCATTTCTGTCGCCCCCTTCTGTTCGGTGCAGCCGCGCCCGCCTCTGCGATGGAAAACGCCGCCTTGATATGCGCTCTTCCCGTGCGAACAATAAGTTCATGTAGGAAAACATTCCTTCTAGGTTATTTTGACATGCGATTGCCGTTCTGTAAAGGGAGGGATAAAGGCTTTTGGGGGGAAAAGGGAAAAGGGGGAAAGGCGAAGGGCGAAAGGAAAGACATCCTCACCGCAAAGACGCCAAGGACGCAAAGGGGGCTTCGCGGCCATTGTGGGTGAATCCCTTTAGCCGACAAACCGGAAAGCGTCCATAGGTCGCAAATTCGAGATTAACGATTTGACCCCTTTCGCCGCAGACTGCCTTGAGACATTCCTGCTTTTGTGATTGACGACGGGCGTAGCAAGATGGTAATATTTTTTATCACTAGATAAGAGGGTGGCAAGATGAGCGAAAATCAATTGCAGGGAGGATCATCTGCCAGCGCTAGACGGGAGGAAGAAGATCCAGACATCTCACCTATCGCCGAAGGGACACTTTCTTTCATTGGCCGCATAAATGGTTTGGCCATTTCTTTTCCGCTAGTCACGTCTTTGTTGGAAGACGGTTGCAAGACGGAAGTTGGTAGGTTTCACGAATTCATCAAAGAGACAGCAGAAGAAGTAAAAGAAGAAAGCGAATCTTCAGAGAAGCCGAAAAGAAAGTATAAACTCGGCATTTCTAACATTCATGTATTCTGGAAGTGGATAAATGATCTGCTCAATGTAGACTCTGCTAGGATCATTATCCCGCAGAGCTTCGTTCTATCCCTTGTAAGTCAGTATGATTTCTTCTTGGGCCATCTCTTGCGTTGTTTATACTTGATGAGGCCTGAGTTGCTTAATGCCTCAGAGAAGAGTCTTACATATGGTCAACTCCTCGATTTCGAATCTATGGACGAGGCTAAGGAGTTCGTTCTCGAGAAAGAGATCGAATGGATCTTGAGAAAGAGCCACGTGGATCAATTCTTGGCCATGGAGAAGATCTTCAGTATTGAACTCAGGAAAGGCCTGGACGCATGGCCGATGTTTGTAGAAGTGACTGAACGAAGGAATCTTTTTGCTCATACAAATGGAGTGGTGTCAAGGCAATACTTGGAAGTTTGCCAGAAACATAATGTGGCAGTTGGGCCGGAGACGAGGGTTGGCAAGACACTTGGGGCGTCAGAAGAATACTTTGATGCAGCCTACGGTTGTATTTTTGAAATTGGCGTGAAACTTGCTAAAGTGCTCTGGAGAAAGACCTGTCCGAAGGAAATCGCATTGGCTGATGAACTGCTGACACAAATTATCTATGATTTACTGGTAAGAGAAAGGTATGATCTTGCGCGGAAACTTGCCGATTTCTCGCAACTTACGGTGAAGACCTTTTCGAGTGACGCGAGGAGGCGGGTCTTCATCGTAAACCGGGCACAAGCCTACAAGTGGAATGGGGATGAATCTCTGTGTCGGCAGATACTTGAACAAGAGGATTGGTCATCCTGCAGTGATAAGTTTAAGCTCGCAAGATTTGTGCTCTTGGAAGATTTTGAACAGGCGGCTAAGTTAATGATCGCTATGGGGAAAAGCGGCGAAATTAATGAAGAGGCTTATCAAGCATGGCCTCTTTTCAAGGAATTTCGAAAGTCGGAGTCATTCTTGAGCGCATATGAGGATATTTTCGGTCGCCCCTTTGTGACAGTAGAAGAACCTCAGATTGGCGGCGTCAACATGTGTGAGGCGAGCGAGGAATAGCGACCGTGATCTCATTCCCCATCTTTCTCTGCGGGTGAAGGCAATTTCACCTCTTCCGGTTGATTCGCGCGCTGATTTTGGCGTATAATCGAGGCTGTCAACAACCTTTTCAGAGTCGCATCTTCCCACCGGGTTCCGAGGAGAAAACGCATGGATTACTCGATCAAGACGACGAAATCGAAACGGCTGTTCAAGCGCGCGCAGAAGGTGATGCCCGGCGGCATCTCGCACAATCTCCGCTACAGCGCACCGTATCCCATCTACATAAAGGAGGCGTACGGCGGCAAGTTTCGCGACGTTGACGGCAACGAGTTCATTGACTATTGGGACGGGCATTCCGGCCTGATACTCGGTCACAATCCGTCCGAGATAGTGAAGGCGGTCAGGCGCGCGGTCCTCAAGGGCGTCCACTGGGGGCTCGTGAACAAACACGAGGTCGAGCTGGCCGAGCTCGTGTGCGAGCTCGTGCCGTGCGCCGACGAGGTGCGCTTCTGCTGTTCGGGCACGGAGGCGACGATGTACGCCGTCAGGCTCGCGCGCGGTTTCACGGGCAGGAACGTCATATTGAAGGCCGAGGGCGGCTGGCACGGAGGCAATACGGACCTTACGGTCGCCGTGAGGCCGCCGTTCGACATGGAGGAGAGCATGGGGCTCGTGCCCGAGCTGACGCGTTACACGAAGCATTTCCCCATGAACGACCTCGACGCCGTCAAGGCTCTCATACAGGAGAACAAGGACGACTTCGCCGGAATCATCGTCGAGCCGATTGTGACATCCGGCGGAGGAGTCGCGGGCAAGCCCGAATTCCTGCGCGCACTCCGCGACATAACGCGCGAGGCGGGCGCCGTGCTGATATTCGACGAAGTGATAACCGGCTTCAGGCTTGCGCCGGGCGGCGGACAGGAATACTTCGGCATCACGCCCGACCTGTGCACCATGGGCAAGAACCTGTGCGGCGGTATGCCCATCGGCGCCGTCGCAGGCCGACGCGACATCATGGAGCTCGCGAACCCGCAGCGCTCGTCTGTGAAGAACGAGAAGGTGTACATCGGTGGCGGCACTTACTCAGCGAATCCGTTGTCGATGGTCGCGGGCAAGGCCGCGCTCACGACGTATCGCGACCGTCGGGACGAGATATATCCCGTGCTCGAGCGCCGCGCCGAGCGGCTGCGCAAGGGGATGCAGGACGCGATGAGGGACTGCGGCGTCAAGGCGATGGTGCATGGGATGTCGTCGTTGTTCATCACGCTGTTCCCATACGAAGACGAAGTCCAGATCGACAGCTCGCTGGACGTGTTCACGAAGACCGATATGTTCAAAAATATGGAATTCAACTTCAGGATGACCAGCCACGGCGTGTATCTCGTTCACGGCGGCGGTACGCTCTGCACGCAGCACACCGACGAGGATATCGACAAGACCATTGAAGCCGCCGCCCAGGTGGCAAAAGAGATGGCGTGAGATTTTGTCCTCTTAGGCGGCGCATGCTATAATCGATCGTGGGAAAACGCTGCAAAGGAGAGTCGGGAAATCGTGCAGTACAGGGCCTGGTTCCAGTGCATAGGCGGATGCGAGGGCGAGTATCCGCTGAACGAGATAATCTATAGCTGTCCCAAGTGCGGGAACCTGCTCGAGGTGCATCACGACATGGATGTGCTCAGGCAGCGGAGCGGCCCCGCATGGATGAAGCTGTTCGACGAACGCTTCATGCGGACCGAGTTTCCCTATGGCAGCGCGGTCTGGGGCAAGAAAGAGGTCGTCTGCCCGAGCGTTGACAATGAGAACATCGTGTCGATGTTCGAGGGCGGGAGCAACCTGTTCTGGGCCGAGCGGCTGGGCAAGCGCGTCGGCGTCCCCGACCTGTGGGTGAAGCAGTGCGGCAACAGCCACACCGGCTCGTTCAAGGACCTCGGCATGACCGTGCTCGTCTCGATGGTGAAGCAGATGCAGGCCGAGGGGAAGCAGATTCCCGCGGTCGCCTGCGCCTCGACGGGCGACACATCGGCCGCGCTCGCCGCGTACTGCGCAGCCGCGGGCATCCGCGCCGTCGTGTTTCTGCCTCGCAACAAAGTATCCATTCCCCAGCTCATTCAGCCGCTCTCCAACGGCGCCGTCACGCTTTCGCTCGACACCGACTTCGACGGTTGCATGCGACTGGTGCAGGAGGTCTGCGGCAAGAACGACATCTACCTGGCCAACTCGATGAATTCTCTGCGGATCGAAGGCCAAAAGACGGTGAGCATCGAGATCGTGCAGCAGTTCGACTGGGAGGTGCCCGACTGGGTGATAATCCCCGGGGGCAATCTGGGCAATGTGGCCGCCCTCGGCAAGGGATTCCTCCTGATGGAGGAGTTGGGGATAACACGGCGCAGGCCTCGGATCGCCTGTGCGCAGGCCGAGCGCGCAAACCCGCTCTACCTGAGTTACCTGGAAGGATTCAAGGAGTTCAAGCCGAAGCGGGCGAAAAAAACACTCGCCAGCGCGATACAGATCGGGAACCCCGTCAGCGTACAGAAGGCCATAAAGATTCTGAAAAAGTTTGATGGCGTCGTCGAGCAGACGACGGAGGACGAGCTCTCAAACGCGGCGGCGCTTGCGGACACCACGGGACTGTTCTGCTGTCCTCACACCGGCGTGGCGCTGTCGGTCCTTTTCAAGCTTATAAAGAGAGGAGTGGTCGAGCCGCACCAGCGGGTCGTCGTCATCTCGACGGCGCACGGGCTGAAGTTCACCGACTTCAAACTGAGATATCACACCGACAAGCTCCGCGGCGTCGAGCCGCTCCACGGAAACGTGCCCATCGAGCTGCCCGCCGACTACGACAAGGTGCTGGATACCATCTACCGCGAGCTCGACCGCCGGGCTGTATGAGAGCGCAAGGCGTCAGGCGGGGGGCGCGTCGCTCTTCTCCTCCGAGGGCTTTTCGGCAGGTTTTTCGGCGGTTCGGGCGAGGCCGTCGAGGTATTCCTCTACCTTCTTGTTCTTCCGCCTGAGGGAGCGCATCGCGTCGAGCAATTCCTTCTCCAGCTCATCGGCGCTCTGTTCGTCTTCGTTCTGCTCTTCCGCGCCCGGTTCATCGGGCAGATTCTCCGTCATTGCTCTTCCTCGATTTCCGTTTGTTCTTCGGGTGCGTGCTTGCGGCGCGGCTGGAAGTTATATCTGGGCGCATCGGATTGTCCGGGCGGGCAGGCTTCCTCCCAACCCGGGGGCGGCCCGAGGTCGGATTCGCTCCTCATGCCGAAGTCCTCTCCCGTGGCCGATCTGTCGAACACATCCGGCTTGTCCCCGAACACCTCTCTTGCGCCCGGCGACGAGATGAGCGCGTGGGCGGGCTTGAAGATCGCATGGTAGAGGACGAATCCCACGGGATGCAGGATGTAGGCGGCCACTCGCAACGGGTGGCCCGCTTCCTCAGGCTCGAGTTCGTGCGCCAGCGCCGGCTGCGCACACGCCAGCGACACGGCGATAGAGAGGCAGACGGCAAATCGTTTCTTCATGTTTGTCCCCCTCCAATCTCATCGTGTGAAGCGGTGAGGTCTATTTTTTGCCGGGCTGTGACTTCTGCTCGCTGTTCTGTCGGCTCGCCCGTGTGTGGTACAGCATCAAGAAGTACACCACGGCGCAGGCCGAGAGCAGTATTATTCGGAGAGCGACGACGCCCGCGCTGGGCCAGCGGTCGCCGGGTCCTTGGGTCACGATTGAGAGAATCGCGATTGCGACGAAGGTTCCTCCGATCATAAGCGCCTTGATGAATCTGCTTCGCCTATTGTTCTTTCCCGTTTCTTCCTGCGGGCTCTTCTTCTTTGCAATCGCCTGTGCTTTGGCAGCCATGCTGTTATCCTTGCGGCGCGGCGTCTACCGTGTCGCCCTTGCAATGAGAGGAATTCTGCGAGGGCCAGGAGAGGCCGCCTCGTCGGTCAATATTTTTTCGTCGGACCCCGACATGAAATCGAGGACGGCGACGGTGAATTCACCCGGCTTCTCTTCCTGCGGCAGGTGTCCGCATTGGGGGATTATCACGAGTTTCGACCCGGAGATGTCTCGATGAAACTTTTCGGCGTCTTCCGGGGGTATCCACGTGTCGTTTGCGCCCCAGACGATGAGCGTGGGCAGACTGAGTTCGGGGATTCTGACCCGCCATTCTTCGATCTTGGACCTGGGGCTTCTTATCCTCGCCAGAACCGCGCGCATCCCTCCGTCGGTTCGCAGGGAATAATAGTAAGTGTCAACGGTCCTGTCGGTCACCTTCGCATCGTCGAAGTACGCGCTCTCGAGCGAATCGCGGATACGGCCTCGTGTGGTGAGGCCCCCCAGCAGCTCACCCACGCCGGGCAGTCTCCCGATACGAATGGTCAACGGCAAGCCGGTGCGGCTTGACGGATAGCCGGCCGCGTCAACAAGGATGAGCTTCTCCACCCTGTCGGGATACTTGAGCGCCGCCCGCCAGGCGATGTTGCCGCCCATCGAATTGCCGCACAGCGTTGCCCTCTCCAGCCCGAGCGCGTCCATAAAATGAATCACGAAGTCAACGTATTCGTCGATCGTGTATTGGGAGACCGGCTTGCCGGAGAAGCCGAAACCCTTCAGATCGAGTGCGAAGACCCTGTATTGCTTCGAGATGGGCTCCAGGCATGACCGCCATGTGTAAAGGGAGGAAGAGAATCCGTGGATGAAAACTATCGGTTCTCCCCCTTCGCCCATCGTCACGTATCTCGTCCTCACGCCGTCCACCGTGGTGAAGAGCGAATCGGGCTCGATCACTCCCAGATCCTTCAGCTTTTGCTCGGACAGAGGTCGTGATATGATCAGCCCGAACGCGATGAGCGCAACGAACGCGGCGATACAGATTCCGATAGCGACACCCAATTTTCTGAGCACTGTCTCTTCTCTCGTTGTACCTGAGGCGCCTGGCCTCTTTCGGCGTATTCTAACACCTAGCGTGTGCGATGTCAAAGCGAACCGACCCGAAATTATCGACCGAATTTCCCGCCTTCATCCCATTCGACACATGGGTGTCGTATGGGCGCAGTGCGATGTTGACACCCGCAGGAGCCTGTGCTAACCTGAATCAAGCAGGGCTGTTGGAGAGGCTTATTTGGAGGGATGCGCGAAATGCATAAGCTCAAGATTACCATCAGGTCCGTCGCGGGAAACTGCGCGGCGGGCTACAAGGTGGGCGACTATTTTCTCGTGAAAGAGCCGATGCTCATTCCCGCACAGCCGAAGGGACTGTGCATGTACGCGGTCGCGGCGATTCTTCCCTACCTCACCGCGTACTACCGCGACACACCGCCTGAGGACTGGATCAACAGGAAGGCGCAGCTACAGTGCCCCGACTCCACTAACACAGTCGTCTTCGGGCTGGAAAGGGTGGAATAACATCGTCAAGGATTCGACCTCGCTCATGCAGAAGCGACTGTCCGAGCTGGTGTTTGTCGCCTTCGACGTGGAGACGACCGGCCTCGATTCGCAGGTGCACCGGATAGTCGAGGTCGGCGCGGTCAGGTTTGGCCGCGACGGTACCCGCGAAACGTACGAACAACTTGTCAACCCCGGCGGCCCGATGCCCTTAGATGCAAAGGCGATACACGGAATCACCGACGAGATGGTCGCCGGAAGCCCTCCTATAAGCTCAATCCTTCCCGATACTGTCCGCTTCTTCGGCGATTCCGTACTGGTCGCGCACAACGCCCAGTTCGACATCGGCTTCTTCAACGCGGCCTTCGCCGAGGCGGCTCTCGAGCCTCTGCCGAACCCCATCCTCTGCACCCGCGAGCTCGCGCGCAGCCTGTTCCCCGGACTGCCGGACTACAAGCTGACGACGCTCGCCAGGACTCTGCGGATTCCTCCGAGCGAACACCATCGCGCAGTGGCCGACGCGGGCACGAGCGCGGCGGTGTTCGCGCGGTGCGTCGAACGCACATCCGCGACGTGGGGCACGACCCTCGGCGAGCTGCTCCGCCGCCACGGCCCGATCTTCCGGTTCGGAAAAACGCCGGCCCAAACGCTGCAAGCGATACGGGACGCGCTGGAGACCCGCAAGTCCTTGCGCATCGAGTATAAGGGCGCAAACGGCAGATTCACCCTTCGCAACATCACGCCGCTGACAATCGAGGAACGCGGCCGCACCGTGAAGATCGTCGCCTACTGTCATCTCCGCCGCGAGAACCGCACCTTCCGGCTCGACCGCATCACGAGGATACTGTGAAACTCCGCGATTGCGACGGGGACTGTCCCAAGAATTACGGCCCGAGCTTGTCGAGGGCGTAGATTCGGGACTGTCCCCGGAGCGAAACAATAGCGGTTCAAGTATAAGGCAGAGTCCCCGCCGCGCGCCGAGAAATCGCGTTGAAAAAGTGCCGGGGTTCTGGTATAATTCAGCAGGTGAGTGTGTCAATACGAGCCGATGCGGCGGGGTGGCGGCGGCGGAGAATTGACCGGCCGAGCTGAAGCTTTCGGCACGGTTGCACGATTCCCGTTGCGGGAGGGAAAAACTTCTATGTCCGGGCATTCGAAATGGAGTAAAGTCAAGCACATCAAGGCGCGCGAAGACGCGAAGCGCGGCAAGATTTTCTCGAAACTCATCCGCGAGATCATGGTCGCGGCTCGCGACGGCGGCGGCGACCCCGCGTTTAATCCCCGCCTGAGAACCATCATCGCCACGGCCAAGGCGGCCAACATGCCTAACGACAACATCGACCGCGCGATAAAGAAGGGCACGGGCGAGCTCGGCGGAGTCTCATTCGAGGAGAGCACATACGAGGGCTACGGCCCCGGCGGCGTTGCGATTATGATGGATGTTCTCACCGACAACAAGAAGCGGACGGTCGCGGAGATCAGGCATATCATGAGCCGCAACAACGGTAGCCTCGGCGAGGGCGGATGCGTGGCCTGGAACTTCGAGAAGAAGGGCCTGATAATGATCGAGGCGCCCGGCGTGTCGGAGGAGACGCTGTTCGATGTCGCGCTCGACGCGGGCGCGGAAGACATTCGCTCCGAGGGCGATACGCATGAGATCATCACCGCGGCCAATGACGTGATGGACGTGAAAGAGACGCTTGAGGGCAAGGGCATCGCCGTCGCGAGCGCCGAGATCACGATGCTGCCGAAGAGCACCGTGCGTCTGGACGGAAAGACGGCCGAGTCGGTCCTGAAGCTGATGGACGCGCTTGAGGAGCACGACGACGTCCAGCACGTGTACTCCAATTTCGATATTCCGGAAGAAATAATGGCCAAGATTGGAGGCTGAGCGGCATCTCCGGAAACGGCGGCAGCTCAATCGTTCGGGCCGAAAAGCGCTCGAACGCAAGAATCATGGGCGTGGACCCCGGCCTCGCCGCTACCGGCTACGGAGTGATCGGGGCATCGGGCCGACAGCCCTCTCTCATCGAGGCCGGAGTGCTCCGCAGCCGCGAGAAAGACCCTCTTGAAAAGAAGCTTCTCGAAATTCATCGAGGCATAGACGAAGTAATCCGCGAGTTCGCACCCTCCGTTGTGGTCGTAGAAGAACTGTACAGCAAGTATGCGCATCCCCGAACGGCGATCCTTATGGGCCATGCACGGGGCGTCATCTACGCCGCGGCAGCCGCGCGAGGGGTTCCCGTCGTGAGCTACGCATCGACACGCATCAAGAATTCGCTCACCGGACACGGCAGAGCGAGCAAGGAGCAGGTTCAGCGGATGGTGCAGCACACCTTCGGCCTGCACAAGGCTCCTCATCCACCCGACGTGGCGGATGCGCTGGCCGTGGCGCTGTGTCATCACAATGTGCTCATGCACGGACACGACGTGCTGTCACCCGCAAGGCCGGTGCGCCGATGATCTCCAGAATAACGGGCAAGCTCATCCAACTGCGTGAGGACAGGGCGACCGTCGAGCATAACGGCATCGCCTACGATCTTCTGATTCCCAGCGGAATCGTCCATCGCCTGCGGGGGATGCGGGGCAGGGAGGTCACCTTCTACACGTTTCACTACCTTGAGGGAGGGATGGGCGTGTCGAATCCCATTCCCCGGCTCGCGGGTTTCACGAACGACATCGAGCGCGAGTTCTTCGAGAAGCTCATCACCGTCCCGGGCATGGGCATACGCGTGGCGCTGAAGGCGCTCTCCGTGCCGGTCCAATCGATAGCGAGGGCGATAGAGACCAAAGACGTCGCCGCGCTCGTCTCGCTGCCCGGCGTCGGCAGGCGCACCGCCGAGAAGATCATCGCCGAACTGAACGGCAAGCTGGCCAAGTTTGCGCTCCTTCGGGACGACGAGGAGATACGCGAGCCGGCTCATGAGCCCGACTTCAAGGATGAGGTCGTCGAGGTGTTGCTGCAGTTGGGATATTCGCAGGCCGAATCGGAGATGCTGCTCAGGCGGGCGCTTTCGTCCGACACTCACGCCGACACGGCCGAGGAGCTCATTCGCGAGATTTTCAGGCAGCAGCGCGAGATAAAGACAGGTTAAGACAACACCATGACGCGCGAACGCATAGTTGATGGAAGGCCGCTGTCGGAGGTTGACGAAACCTTCAGTTGGAGCCTCCGCCCGAAGACGCTTTCGGAATACATAGGCCAGCGCAACGTGGTGGAGAAGCTTTCCATCTCCATTCAGGCCTCGAAGGCGCGGGGCGAGCCACACGAGCATGTCCTCTTCTACGGGCCGCCCGGCCTGGGCAAGACGACGCTCGCGACCGTCATCGCGAACGAGATGGGCACCAACATGGTCGCGACGTCGGGGCCGGCGCTGGAGCGGACGGGCGACCTCATGGGTCTGCTCACCAACCTCGAACACGGAGACGTTCTGTTCATCGACGAGATTCACCGGCTGCCGCGCGTGCTGGAGGAGTTCGTGTACCCGGCGATGGAGGATTACCAGGTCGATTTTCTGGTGGACAAGGGCGCGTTTGCGAAAACCATTAAGGTGCAGCTCAAGCATTTCACGCTCGTCGGCGCGACGACGCGCGCCGGCTTCCTGACGGCCCCGTTCAGGGAACGGTTCGGTATCTACCACTATCTCGATTTCTATCCGCCCGACGAGATCGCCCAGATTCTGGAACGTTCGGCCCGGATACTGGGCATCGAGATCGACCAGCCGGCTATCGAGCAGGTGGCCGCGAGGGCGCGAGGGACGCCGCGCGTTGCCAACCGCCTGCTCAGGCGCGTGCGCGACTTCGCCGAGGTCAGGCACGACGGCCGCGTCGAGGAACGGATAGCCGTCGAGGCGCTCGAACTCGAAGGAGTGGACGCCCGCGGGCTCGACGAGCTGGACCGGAAGTTTCTGCACACGATAATCGAAAATTACGGCGGCGGGCCCGTCGGCATCACGGCGCTCTCGGCCTCGCTGAACGAAGAAACGGACACGCTCGAAGACATGGTCGAGCCGTACCTCCTCAAGATAGGATTCCTGAATCGCACACGTCAAGGCAGAATCGCGACCGAACGCTCATTCGAACACCTCGGCCTCAAGCGCGGCGGCGCATCTCAGAAAGAGCTGTTCTAATAACGTTGGGGTCAGGTCTTCAGGGCGTGTTGCTCAAATAATTTCTCACACGACGTTGTTCCTATGTCTTGTCATTGCGAGGAGCGAAGCGACGAAGCAATCCCGATGATATCCGGGAGACGCCTCTGGGATTGCTTCGGTCGGGTCGTTGACCCTCCCTCGCAATGACCGAAGGTTTTTCCATGAAACTACTGCTTCATATATGCTGCGGACCGTGCGCCACGTATCCCGCAAAGATTCTGCGCGAGGCGGGCCACGACCTCCACGGCCTCTTCTACAACCCCAACATCCATCCGCTGGCCGAGCACAGCCTCCGGCTGGAGTCGGCAAGAAAACTGCTTGAAGGAATGGACATCCCGGCGACGATTGACGACGAATACGACGTCGAGGAATATTTCAGGCGCGTCGTCTATCGAGAGAGCAACCGCTGCGCAGCCTGCTACCGGCTCCGGCTCGAGCGCGCGGCGCGCGAGGCGGCATCTCAAAAGTTTGACGCCTTCACCACGACGCTGCTCGTGAGCCCCTATCAGAAGCACGAGCTGATTCGTGAAATCGGCGAGAGCGCGGGCATGGATTACGGCGTCGAGTTCTACTACGAGGATTTCCGACCCGGCTGGACGGAGACGCGCCGGATGTCGAACGAGATGGGGCTGTACCGCCAGAAGTATTGCGGCTGCATATACAGTGAGAAGGAACGTTTCCTGACCTCGGGCGACAAGCGCGGTCGCGGCGACCGCTGACCCATCCGATGCTCAAGCTCTCAGACTTCGATTACGAACTGCCTCAGGAACTCATCGCCCAGCATCCCGCCGGGCGCAGGGGCGAGTCGCGCCTGATGGTCCTGGACCGCGCGACCGGCGCGATAGAAATCGGGATGTTTCACGACATCGCCGGATACGTCGGCCGCGGCGACGCGCTCGTCCTGAACGACACGAAGGTGTTTCCCGCCCGCCTGCGCGCGACGAAGCCTTCCACCGGCGCGCGCATCGAGATTCTTCTGTTGTACGAGGTGAGGAAAGGCGTGTGGGAAGCGTTGGTGCGTCCCGGCAGACGCGCGGGCGTCGGCACGGTGCTGTCGATTGAAGGCGCGCGGCAGGCCGACACGGCGGAGGTCATCGCCGACCACGGGAGCAGGAAGACGCTGAAATTCCATGTCGGGGACGTCAGGCGGCTGTGCTGGCGCGTGGGCGAGATACCTCTGCCTCCCTACATCCAGCGCGAGGTAGAGTCCGACGATGCGGACAGGTATCAGACGGTGTTCGCAAGGAGAGAGGGCGCCGCCGCCGCGCCGACCGCAGGCCTGCATTTCACGTCGCAGTTGCTCAAGAGCATATGCGACAAAGGGGTATCGCTCGAATTCGTCACGCTGCACATAGGCCTCGGCACGTTCCAGCCGCTTGAGCACGAAGAGGTCGAGAAAAACCGGCTGCATCCCGAGCGCTACCGCGTGACCGCCAAGACGGCGCGCCGGCTGAACGACGTGCGGCGGCGCGAGGGCAGGGTGTTCGCCGTGGGCACAACGACGCTCCGGCTGCTCGAGACGGTGGCCACCGAGCGGGGCGAATTCGGCGCGGGCGAAGGAGTGTCGGACATCTTCATCTATCCCGGCCACACATTCCGCTCCGCCGACGCGCTCGTCACCAACTTTCACCTGCCGCGCAGCTCGCTGCTCTTGCTCGTGTGCGCGTTCGCCGGCCGCGACCTCATCATGCGCGCCTACGAAACCGCCGTCAAGGAAAACTTTCGCTTCTTCAGCTACGGCGACGCGATGTTGATTTTGTGAGGATTCAAGTAGGGACAGCCCCCATCTTCTTAGCTGGACGGAGAACCAAGACATGTATAATTATTACAAATCCTTGCCAGGATACATTACCATGTTTGCCAACGCGATCCTGCTTTTGGGACTTGTATTCTTGTTCTTTAGCTGGCGGATATCGGTCGTTCTATTCGCGAGTGCGATTTTTCTTTGGTGTCTTTCGGCTGTACTGCATGATCTCAGAAGTGGTGGGCCAAGCCTTTACTCGGCATTGGCCCAAAAGTATAAGAATCCTGAAGCAATAGAAGAGTTGAAAGCAAGAGGTCTTTCAGACGAGGGGATACGGGCAATGCATGGCGAGGCGGTCAGCATGGCGAAGAGAGCTTTTCGACTCTGGAAGGCAGTTCAGCTGGCGACGATTATCTTGACCATTGCCTTCCTAATTGCCGCACTTTTTTCGAGTTGGTGGTATTTGGTCCCGGTGCTGCCCACTGTTGGATTGAACATGCTTGCGTATACAAAAAAGATGTTATCAATCCGACGAGACCCTGCAACGAACGACCTTGATGAAGTCGTATAGTAGATGATAGTAAACGGGGTCCCTATTTAGTTCGCTCACATTCTAGAGGGAATAACGATGAACCTTAACGAGGCATCGACATATTTCCGCGAAAGAGTTAACGAGCTCCGCCGGGCTTGCGCTGATGGAACGCCGTGGGTTTTCCTGTGCGCTTCGGCCTTCATTGAGTACCTATCGAAACTGGTAAATGGCGAGGACAAGGGACGCGATGGATACAAGAAATTCGTTAAAGATTATCTGAGTCAAGCGAATCCTCTTTACAGAGATTTTGTCTTCAAGAACGGACAATGCGACTTGGACGTTCAAATGTATTACGTTCTTCGATGTGGCATTGTTCATAGCTTTTCTCTCATACCTGATGACCGTGCCAGAAAAGCACATGGCCGGGACAGATCAATTGTTCTCTGTCATGCGAGAGAGCGAGATGAACATGGTTGGAAGCATCTTATGCCCTACCCGCCACCAGAGATCAAAAGTACAGTCAACGACGCTGTGCTATTTGTTGCAGAAGACTTTGTAGACGATATTGGGAAAGTGACGGAACTTATACTTACAGAAGCGAATCTACAGGGCAATATCGAAAAGTGGCTGGACCGTCACCCGCCGATTACTGGTGGGTTTAAGGGCTGAAGACATCTCACTATTCGTGAGAGGACATCTGTCGCTATTTAAGTCACTTAAAAAGAATCTTCTTTTGCTTAGGCCTGTCAGAAAACTCGTTTCGGCAAGAAACCGAAAAAATTTGCCCCAACGCATATTGTTCTCAGTCCTCGCATTTTTTCTATTTCTTCGTCAAGGCGCGATAGACGAGCACTAACCCGGCTACCGTAATAACAAGCGTGCAGAAAGCTATTAATATCATCAGATGCTCTGCCATGGTATACCCCCTGTGATTTCTTGTCGGCCACTTTAACCTAACAACAACTCGCTCCTTTGAGCAGAAGAGAATCTTCGAATTGCGACACGAATATTATTGGGGATACTCAAGCTGACAAGCCTTTAATGATAAGAAAATCAGATGTTCCATAAATTTAACCATATGGTTCCAAAAACCGTCAAATGCAAGGTCTTTCTGTTCCACAAGATATTGTACCCCCAAGATGAAGAGGCGAAAATTCATTTGAGACTCCATATCTTGTGCGAAGATGCCCCGCAGAAGCTCTTAAGAAGCAAGTAGAATTCATAACAGAAGAAAATTCGTCGCTGGCTATGTCTCTCGGTAGATTCTCGGGAAAGGCCGAAAAATAGGGACAGACCCCATTTTTTGCTTGACCGCACCGCCGGTGCTGGATTATCATTCAGCCCATGCCGAGAATGGCCAGAGTGGTAGCCACAGATGTTCCGCACCACATCACTCAGCGGGGCGATCGTAGTACAGAGATTTTTCTGGACGACGAAGATCGCCAAACCTATCTCGGCTTCCTGAAGCGATATCGGGAAAAGCACGGTCTCGAGATTCTCGCCTATTGCCTGATGTCGAATCACATCCACCTTGTGGCCGTGCCTAAGGAAGCCAACTCTCTCGCTCGAACACTGGCGGTCGCACACATGCGCTACACACAGCACTTCAATTGGAAATATTCTCAGTCGGGGCATCTATGGCACGCACGCTTTTTCTCCTGTGTGCTCGATGATCGGCACACCTTGGCGGCGACGCGTTATGTGGAGCGCAATCCGGTGAGAGCGGGGTTGGTGGGCCGGCCGTGGGACTACAAGTGGTCGAGCGCGAGGGCGCACATCGGGGAAAGAGCGGACACGGTTCTGTCAACGAGGTGGCCGCCGAGCAAGCTGCTTTCCCAATGGAGGGACTTTCTCGTGGAGCCGGAAGAAGCGGGCAAACTAGAAGAGATCAGGTTCTCCACACGCAGAGGTCGCCCGCTCGGTTCGCTGGAATTTGTCGAAAAGTTAGAGCGGCTGCTTGGCAAGCGCTTGGCCGCCCGAAATAGAGGTCGTCCCCGAAAGCAGTAAGACGAAATCGGTGATTTCGGCGCGCTCTTTCCAACCAAGCTTTTGGTAGATTCGGTACGCGGCTCGATGCTTGCCCGTCACAAGGTGAAGCCGCGAACAACCCCGCTCGAGGGCCTCTCGTTTTATCTCCTCGATCAACTGCTTCCCGATTCCCTTGCTCCGTGCCGACTTGCGCACAAACAATTCTGAAATAAATCCCTCCGGCCCGCCGAGCACCAGGCAGGGAAGCCAGTGCGCCGAGATGTACCCCGCAACTGTGCCTGATGAAGTCTGCGCGACCAGCACCGTATGGCTGTTATCAGTGCGGCACATCTCCATATGTCGGGACACCTGCTTCTCTGTCTCGACGGCTGACTTATCTTTCATATGAGAAAGCCACTCGACTTCCCGGAGAATCTCGGCAATTGCAGCGACGTCTGAGGGAGTCGCAGGACGAATTGTGGTCTCGACACCGCTAGACATTCACTCCTCCCATTCTTGCTATTGTCCGGCAAGCTGTCCGGATGAGCTAATGTCGTCACATTGTACGGACGACATTCATTCCACATGGATGATATCCCGGAATTACTGCCATGGCAAGCAAAAAGAAGTTCCATCTCAAATCGCCTGTCTGTAACGATGTCACGGCCTGTTGCCCGAATGGCGGTGGCCGATTGTCATTCTGAGCGAAGCGAAGAATCTCTGTTTTGAGATGTAAATTTCCAGAATAATGAGGGATTCTTCGTCGCCTGGGTCTGCGACCCTTCGCTCCTCAGAATGACAGTTTTGATAGACTCGTGGAACAAGAACCGGTTTGAGCAACACGCCGGCAAGACCTAACATCGACCTGCGGTCCCGGTTGCACGGTGCGCTGATTGGTTGAAATCGCGGCGGGCTCTCTGGTATCCTCTGGTTTAGCTCGGGAAGTCTGGACAACTGCTCTAAGAAAGAAACGTGATACGAATCGTACGACAATGGCCGAAAAATTCTCGTTCGAAATCGTAAAGACCGATTCCGTTACGCGGGCGCGGGTGGGGAGGCTGACGACGCCGCACGGTGTCGTCGAGACGCCGTATTTCATCCCGGTCGGCACGCAGGCGGTCGTGAAGACGCTTTCGTCCGAGGACCTCCACGCGCTGGGCGCCAACCTCATCCTGAGCAACACGTACCACCTCTACCTCAGGCCGGGCCACGAGGTCGTCCGCGCGGCGGGCGGGCTGCACTCGTTCATGAACTGGCCGGGGCCCATCCTGACCGACAGCGGTGGCTTCCAGGTGTTCAGCCTCGCCGAGCTGAACAAAGTGACCGACGACGGCGTCCATTTTCAGTCGCACATCGACGGCTCGCGCCACTTCTTCACGCCCGAGCTGTGCATGGAGATACAGAACGCGCTCGGCGCCGACATCATCATGGCGTTCGACGAGTGCCTGCCCTATCCCGTCGAGCGCGATTATGCGAAATCGTCGCTGAGGCTCACGCTCAAGTGGGCGGAGCGATGCAAAGAGGCGCATCGGAACGGCGAGCAGGCGCTGTTCGGCATCGCGCAGGGCTCCACCTTTCGCGACCTGCGCGTCGAGTGCGCGCGCGAGCTCGTGGACATGGATTTCCCCGGCTACGCCATCGGGGGCCTGAGCGTGGGCGAGACGCCGCAGATGATGTACGAGGTCATCGACTACACTGTCGATGAATTGCCCGCCGACAGGCCGCGCTACCTGATGGGCAGCGGCCCTCCGGCCGACATATTCGAGGCCGTCGAGCGCGGCATCGACCTGTTCGACTGCGTGATGCCCACGCGCAACGCCCGCAACGCCTCGCTGATGACGTCGCAGGGGGTCGTCATCGTCAAGAACGCCGAGTACGCGGCGGATTTCTCGCCGCTCGACCCCGAATGCGACTGTCCCACCTGCCGCAGCTACACGCGCGCATACCTGCGTCACCTGTTCAAGGCGGGCGAGATAACGGCCATGCGGCTCGCAACTTTACATAATGTTCGTTTTATGCTAACATTACTTACCCGCATTCGGGAGGCAATCCTTTCGGGCCGCTACGCGGAGTTTAAGCGGTCGTTTCTGAGTGCATACCAACACGGCGACCATCGTTAAACGCCGGCATCGGAGTGATATGGAATCCATAGCGTACGCGGCGCAGGCGCAGCCGGGCGGCGGCGGAGGTGTTTCTCCCCTGGGCGGCATGTTTATTCCGCTCATCCTGATGTTCGTCGTCTTCTATTTCCTGCTCATCCGGCCGCAATCGAGGAAGCAGAAGCAGCATCAGGAGATGCTCAGCAACTTGAAAAAAGGCGACAAGGTCATAACGAGCGGTGGTCTGTACGGCGTCGTCGTGAAAGTGACGGAGAAGGACGTCGTGCTCGAGGTCGCCGACAAGGTGAATTTGCGCTTCACGCTCGGCGCTGTTTCGACCGTGCGAGAGAAAGACGAATCGGGAAAAAAGGGTTCGAGCTGAGGGGCTTCTTCCGCTCCACGGCCCGCCGTGCAAATAGGTTTCGGGTGATTCGAGGCCCTGTCTCCTCCATTCGGGCAGGGTTTTATTGTGTTGAAGCGTGAACGCTTCACGTGAAAACGTCCTCAAACCGCCGAACGAGACATACCATCGGAGGGAGTAAATGCGCAGAAACCTCGGCTGGCGCTTCGCGCTTATCGGCGTGGTAGTCCTGCTGGCCATCTGGTACCTCTATCCCACCATAAAATGGGCGACTCTCTCAGGCTCCGAGCGCAAGGAGCTGATGGAGGAGTACGCGCGCTACGACGCCGAGCACCCTGAGCCCACTGTTTCGGAGAATGTGACGACCTACCTCGATCGCTGGTACAAGGGAGACAAGACGAAGGCGGTGAACCTGGGGCTCGACCTGCAGGGTGGGATGCACCTCGTGCTGGAGGTTGACGCCGACGCGGCCCTCACGAATGAGATGGTGCGCCTGAAGAACAACCTGCGCAGACATCTCATAGAGAGCCGTGTGGTGGTGGGCTCGATGTCGGTCGAGAATCACAACATCGTCATTCCGGTGAGCATGTCCTCGAAGGAAGAGGTAAAGAATGTCATCAAGGACTACTCGAGCGACTTGGACATCAAGGCCGTGGGCGATAAGCTGCTGGTTACGATGCCCGCGAGCCGTTTCTCTTACCTGCGCACCATGTCGGTGAAGCAGGCGCTCGAGACCATCCGAAACCGTATCGACGAATTCGGCGTTGCCGAGCCGGTCATTCAGCGTCAGGGCGAGGACAGAATACTGATTCAACTGCCCGGCATCGAGGATCCCCAGCGCGTGATCGAGCTGCTCGGGCGCACCGCACAGCTCAGCTTTCACATCGTCGTGGACGGACCCGCCTCAGAGCAGCAACTGCTCGCAAAATACAATCAGAAGCTTCCGAGCAACACGTTTCTCGCGCCATTACGCTCCCCCGGCGCGCACGGCCGACGGACGTACTACCTGCTGGAGACGGAGGCGTCGGTGACGGGAGCCGACCTCGTCGATGCGCGGGTGGGCAGGGACGAGATGGGCGGGGCCGCCGTCGATTTCCAACTGAGCCGCGCGGGCGGGATCGCGTTCGGAAAGCTGACCGAGGCGAACCTTTACAAGCAGCTCGCCATCGTTCTCGATAACATGGTCGAGTCGGCGCCGTCCATTCGGTCGAGAATAACCACACACGGCCAGATAACGGGCCAATTCACCGTCCAGCAGGCCGAGGACCTGGCCATCGTGCTCCGCTCGGGAGCGTTGCCCGCTCCCGTCAAGATAATAGAGCAGCGCACGGTCGGTCCCACGCTGGGAATCGAATCCATCAAGTACGGATTCAGAGCCGCGATAATAAGCCTGGCAATTGTGGCCGTTTTCATGATCTTCTATTATCGCGTCGCCGGAGCGATAGCCGACCTGGCGCTCCTGATGAACATCGTCGGGCTAATCGCGTTTCTCGCCTATTTCCGAGCTACCCTCACGCTGCCGGGCATCGGGGGCATCATCCTGACTATCGGCATGGCCGTGGACGCGAACGTGCTCGTGTTCGAGCGCATTCGCGAGGAGCTTCTCAAGGGCAAGACGATACGCTCGGCCATCGACACCGGCTATTCCAAGGCCTTCCTGACGATTCTTGACGCGAACGTCACCACGCTGATCACGGCGGTCGTGCTCTTCCAGTTCGGCACCGGCCCCGTCAAGGGATTCGCGGTCACGCTCAGCGTCGGCATTCTCATCAGCATGTTCACGGCACTGTTCGTCACCCGGGCGGTATTTGACCTGCTCACGCAGCGCAAGTGGCTCGCCCGCATAAACATGCTTCAATTGCTCAAGGAAACGCACATCGCCTTCATACCCAAGCGCTACATCGGAATTACCGCCTCGGTCATCCTAATCGCAATCGGCATGGGAACGTTCATTGCGCGGGGCAGAGACAACCTCGGGATCGATTTCGCTCAGGGGACCATCGTCCAGGTCAGGTTTGAGCATCCCACCACCACCCAAGAGGTGCGAAGCGCTCTCGCCCGCGCCGGAATAGGGGAAACTGTCATACAGCAATACGGGGACCCCCGCGACATACTCATCCGCACCACCGTCAAGCACAACGGCCCCGAGTCGTCGGAGGAAGATGGAAAAGCCGCGCTCGTGGGCGAGAAGATTGCAGGCGTGCTACACAAAAACCTCCAGACGCCGTTCGAAGTCGAGCGGACCGAAGAGGTGGGCGCCGCCGTGAGCGCCGACCTTCAGAAGAAAGCGCTTCTCGCGATTCTCTATTCGACAATCGGCATCATCATCTATATTTCGCTCCGGTTCGAGTTCCGCTTCGCAGTGGGCGCAGTGCTGGCGCTGTTCCACGACGTGTTCATAACGATGGGCGCGCTCGCGGTCACGGGACGCGAGATTCAACTGCCGGTGGTGGCCGCTCTGCTGACCGTTTTCGGATATTCCATCAATGACACCATCGTTGTGTTCGACCGAATCCGCGAGGCCATGCGAATGAGGCGCGGCCAGGAATTTACGAAGCTGGTGGACGCGAGCATAAATGAAACGCTTTCGCGCACCCTCATCACCGCGCTGACGACTCTTTTCGCCGTTGTGGTTCTCTATTTTGTCGGAAGCGAGGTCACGCGCGACTTCGCGTTCGCCCTCATTGTCGGGATAGCTATCGGGACCTACTCTTCGATATTCATAGCGAGTCCTGTGCTCGTCATCTGGCAGCAGCTGTTTCCCCACAAGCGGCGTGGTTCGGGACAGGCAAAGGCTCAAAAGAGAAAGAAACTGAGCAAGGTATAGGGACCTCGGTGGAGGCTGCCCGGCGATGAACCTTCTCCTTGTGTGCCGTCTCGTTGACGACGCCCTGAGCGAGGACCTCGGGGCCGGAGACGTGACTACCGAATCCGTGATACATCCGGGCGCGACCGCGAGCGGCGAGATAGTAGCCCGGGCGAAGGGCGTGGTCGCCGGGATTCCCGTTGCAGGGCTATGCTTTCGGCGGCTCGATTCGCGCGTGTCGTTCGAGCAGGCCGTCGAAGACGGGAAGCGGGTCTCTCGAAACCGGGTCCTGGCACGGCTGTCGGGTCCCGCCGTCTCGATCCTGAAAGCGGAACGGGTGGCCCTCAATTTCGTCCAGCGTCTTTCCGGTATCGCAACCCTCACCGCCAAGTTCGTCGCCGCCGTCGGGGATGATCCCGTGAGGATCCTCGACACGAGGAAGACCACTCCAGGACTGAGAGTTCTCGAGAAGTACGCCGTCAGGATGGGCGGCGGCTTCAACCACCGGTGGGGCCTCTACGACGGCGTACTCATAAAGGACAATCACCTGAGGTTTCAGCAGGGAAGCGGAGGCGCAGGCGCCGTCGGGAAGGCTCTCTCGGCGGCCAAAGCGACGGCGGGACACCTCCAAAAGGTGGAGGTGGAGGCGGAGACGCTCGAGCAGGTCGGCGAAGCCGTGAGGGCGGGGGCCGACGCGATTCTCTTGGACAACATGGACGCCGAAACACTCGCCGAGGCTGTCGCTATCGCGCGCCGTTCCAAGAAGAAGATACTCCTGGAGGCTTCCGGAAATGTGTCGCTCAAAAACGTAGGCAGGGTCGCGGCCACGGGCGTGGACGCCATTTCCGTCGGCGCGCTGACCCATTCCGCTCCCGCCCTGGACATCTCGCTGGAGCTTCGGCCCGCCTGAGCGACGGACGGTTCTATGGAGAAGGAAGTCCTGAGTTTACTCCGCCAGGGGGAGGGGACGTACGTCTCCGGTCAGGCGATAAGCCGTGGGCTTGGGGTGTCGCGGACGACGGTGTGGAAATCCGTCGAGTCTCTGAGGAAGCGGGGCTTTCGCATCGATTCGTGCGCCAACCGCGGCTACCGGTTGGAGGCCGGTCCCGAGCGGCTGGTCGGGCTGGACATCGAGGTCGGCCTGGGCACGCGCATCGTCGGGAAGTCGGTGGTTTCGTTCGACTCAGTTCCCTCGACGATTGATGTGGCGATCTCTCTCGCGCGTGAGGGGTCCGCCGAAGGCACGACGGTGGTCGCCGAGTCGCAGACGGGAGGGCGCGGACGGCTGGGCAGAACGTGGAGTTCTCCGGCCGGCTGCGGCATCTGGACCTCCATCATCCTGAGGCCGCAGGTTTCCCCTCGGGAGGCGCCGAAGCTCACGCTGTTGACCGCGGTGAGCGTCGCAAAAACGCTGAACGAGCGGTACGAGATAAATGCCCGGATAAAGTGGCCGAACGACGTGCTCGTGCAGGGACGCAAGGTCTGTGGGGCATTGACGGAGCTGGTCGCGGAACAGGATGCCGTGAAGTACGCCGTCGCCAGCTTCGGGCTGAATGTGAACCAGACGCGCTCGAAGTTTCCCGCCGACGTGGCCACGCTGGGGACATCGATGCGGATTGAGGCGGGCCGCAGGTTCGACCGACCCGAAGTGTTCCGAAACGTGCTACGCGAGTTCGATGCTCAGTACGTCCATTTCAAGGAACATGGCGGCGATGAGATTCTGAGACAGTGGCGCGAGCTTTCCTGCACGCTCGGCAGACGCGTCAGCGTGCGGCTGCGAGAGGGCTGTGTGGAGGGCATTGCCAGAGAGCTCGACGACGACGGCTCCCTCATCGTGGAACTGGAAGGGGGCGGCAGCCGGTCGGTCGCGTACGGCGACGTCACGATACTGCGGTGAGGCTCTCGGCGGAATTTCAACGACGCGGAAGGTGCACGGGGGTGGCTCGGGTATGTTGCTCGTGATAGATGTCGGTAATACTCAGACCGTGATGGGCGTTTACGATGGCGCCGACCTTCTCGTGAGCTGGCGGCTTTCGACCGACATTCGCAAGTCGGGCGACGAGTTCTGGGTGATACTCAGGAATCTCTTTCGCGAGGCGGGCCTCGACACGTCGTCGGTCGACGGAGTTTGTGTCTCCTCGGTCGTTCCGCCGCTTCAGAGTATGCTCGAGGAAGTATGCGCTCGATATTTCAAATGCGAGCCGGTCGTCGTCGAGCCGGGCATCAAGACCGGCCTGTCCATTCTCTACGATAACCCTCGCGAGGTGGGCGCCGACAGGATAGTCAATGCGGTGGCCGGCATCGACCTGTACGGTTGCCCGCTCATAATCGTGGATTTCGGGACGGCGACCACATTCGACGCGGTGTCGGCGAAGGCGCAGTACCTGGGCGGAGCGATCGTTCCGGGTATCTCGATTTCCGCCGAGGCGCTGTTTCAGAGGACCGCGAAGCTTCCCCGCGTGGAGCTTGTCGCTCCCAAGACTGTCATCGGCAAGGACACTGCGTCCAGCATAAAATCCGGGTTGATATTCGGTTATGCCGAACTGGTGGACGGCATGGTGCGCCGCATACGAAAAGAGATGGAGGGCGTGCCGAGGGTGATCGCCACCGGCGGGTACGCCGCGGAAATCGCCAAGCACTCCGATGAGATAGAGGAGGTGAACCCTCTGATCACACTCGTCGGACTCCGCATAATCTACGAGAAGAACAGGGTGTAAGAACGAGGGCGGGAGAGGGCTTGTAAAACGTCCCGCGATGGTTTAAGATAAAGGTGATGGTCAGTTTTCTATTGCGCACTGTTTCGCTGGTCGGCGCCGTTTCATTGCTTGCGCTGGTTTCATGCAGCGACAAACCCGAGAAGCTTGTCCCTCCCGAACCCGAGGCTCCTCTCTCAAGTGTGGAGGAAGCCGAAGGGCCCGTTGGGCTCGCGCAGGAGCTTCGGGATGTGAGGTATTCGCAGAGCAAGGAGGGCAGGCTTCAGTGGGAGCTGGTGGCAAGCACGGTGGAACAGGCGGCCGACGGGCCGACGAGCCTGGAGAAGGTGAAGATAACCTATTACTCGGACGATGGCAGAGTCACCGTTCTGACGGCGGACTCCGGCCTGTACGAGAACACCACCCACAATGCCGCGCTTCGGGGAAACGTGGTGGTGACGACCTCCGACGGCAACAACCTGAGGACGGACGCGCTCAAGTGGAATCAGAAAGCCGAGCTCCTCGAAGGCGAGGGCGATGTGGTCATGACCAGAGGCGGGTCAGTCCTGAAGGGCAAGAAGTTCGAGCTTTCGCCCGAAGACGAGACCTTCAGAATATACAATGTCGAGGGAACGGTCCAGCACGAGGACATGAACCTATGAGAATCCGTCGGTGGTGTGGTGCATTTTTGTTTGTGGTATTCCTCGCCTTCCCGGTCGTCGCAGCGAGCGAGACGCCCGAGCCCGGGCCGAAGCCGGAGGCGGGCCTGACCGCTCGACTGCCGGAGATCGAAGAGGTTCGGCTGATCCATGCCGACTCTATGACGCTGACCCGGCAGAAGACGAAGCCCCAGGTGTTCCAGGGCGCCGTGGACATCATCATGGTTGACAAGGCGGGGGACGAATCCAGAATCAAGGCTGAGAAGATCACCATTTATTATAAACAGGACCTCAAGAAGATAGAGAGGTTGGAAGCCGAAGGACGCGTGAGGATAAATCGGCTGGGCACCGAAGCGACTACCGAACTGGCCGTCTACCGCGGTGACCAAAACGTCATAGAACTCCTCAAAGACCCCCACGTGAAGGATTCGCGTGGGGAACTTGCCGCCAACAAGATCACGATCTTCATGGATTCCGACGAAGTCGTCGCGGAGGGTAACGTGAGAGGCATCGTGTATCCCGAAGCGTTTGAAGAATCAACCGCCAAATGAGCTCTCTTTCCCCGAAAGCATCTCTCGTCACCTGGTCTCTGGTCAAATACTATAAGAAACGCAAGGTGGTGGATTCGGTCTCACTCGAGATTTCCACGGGAGAGATTGTCGGGCTTTTGGGGCCCAACGGGGCCGGCAAGACGACCACGTTCAATATGGTCATCGGCCTGATTTCTCCCGATAAGGGAGAGGTCGTGCTCAACGGTGAGCGCATAACGCGGCTGCCCGTGTATAAG
>CAZSKP010000039.1:0-41334 GCA_964607485.1 uncultured bacterium
GGTGTACGTGCACGGCGAAATCTGGAACGCTCGCAGCGTAAGCCCTATTAGCAGGGGCGCCAAGATAAAGGTCGTAAGCGTAGATGGGATGACCGTGGTCGTCGAAGACAACCGGGAGGGTTGATAACCACGACGCAGGCAAACGCACCACAGGCCCAGTCTGAACAAAGGGGAGGATACGCAAATGCCAGTCGGAGTAGTTGTACTAATAGTGGTTCTGTACATTCTTAGCTGCGTCCGCATATTGAACGAATACGAACGCGGCGTGGTGTTCAGGCTCGGGCGGGTGTTGCCCCAGCCGAAGGGGCCTGGGATCATAATGGTGTTCTGGCCGATCGACCGGATGGTGCGCGTCAGCCTGCGCCTGCTCGCGCTCGATGTACCGCCGCAGGATGTCATCACGCGCGACAACGTGTCGATCAAGGTGAATGCCGTCGCCTACTTCCGCGTGATGGAGCCGATCAAGTCCATCATTGAGGTGGAGAACTACATGTTTGCCACGTCGCAGATGGCACAGACCACCCTGCGGAGCGTGCTCGGCCAGGCTGACCTCGATGAACTGCTGTCCCACCGAGACAAGATCAACCATGAATTGCAGGAAATCCTCGATCGTCAGACCGACCCCTGGGGAATCAAGGTGTCCAACGTCGAGGTGAAACACGTCGATCTGCCGCAGGAGATGCAGCGCGCAATGGCCAAGCAGGCCGAAGCCGAGCGCGAGCGTCGCGCCAAGGTCATCAACGCCGAGGGCGAGTTCCAGGCCGCGCAACGCCTCGTCGATGCCGCCACCATGATGGAGGTCCACCCGATGGCGCTCCAGATGCGGTTCCTGCAGACGCTCTCGGAGGTCGCCTCGGAGAACAACTCCACGACCCTCTTCCCGGTTCCGCTCGACCTGTTCAGGCCGTTCTTCACCGCTGAGTTCAAGGAATCTCTGAAACAGCCTAAACAGGAGTAACCGGGTACTTCCGGCACGATGCGGCTATGTGTCTTCGCTCAAGATGGAGGAGCGGGCTGGGAGGCTACCCGACGCTTAAGGTCAATTGCGGTGATGACCCATGTCAAACCGAGCCTCGATGATTTTTCTGAGCTGTTGCCGGTCATTTTCAGCGCGGCTGCATTGCTTGCCGTTGAGGTGGCGAACCGTTTGCTGAGAAAGAGAACGGGAACGGCCTTGCTCGATGCAGTAATGCGGGGCGACGTCGATATGGTGAAGACATTGCTGGCGAGGCGCGCGCACGTGAACGCGAAGGACGAATATTCGGGCAGGACACCGCTGATCATGGCGGCGGCGACCGGTCACACAGAAATTGTCAAACTCCTGCTGGCGAGAGGAGCCGATGTGACCCAGAAGGACATGGAGGGGTGGACGGCTCTCCGGTACGCGGCGGAATACGACTATAAGGAAATAGTATCCCTGCTCATGGAAGCCGGCGCCGAGGAATAGCCGGACCAGCGGGAAACATCCTAAAGAAGGTCGGCGTCGAAACGGTGCCTATCTCATTCACTTTCCTCTCTCGCCAGTGGTGTTCTATCCTGAATATGCAGAAAATCCGAATACCCGAGGGGAGACGATCAGGAAAGTGAGGATTGAAGAGCTTGGTGAGCTGGTTAGGGTAAACGAAATGACTGTGATCAACTGGGAGCTTGGAAATCGAAGGCCATGGAACTCTTAAGAAGTGAAAACGAATGCTTACCCTTGCATCCAAAGGCAAAGTGAAGAATGCTGGTAGAAGTTGTACCCTGAGAGAAAGAGAAAAGTCAAGCTTTCGCCACCGAAAAGAAAAACCACTCGCTGGTTCTGCAAACGAATGACTTCCAAAAGGACGCTTCTGAACAGCTCATTATCTCTACTCCTTCATAAACGACCACACTTCATCGCTTGTGATGATGGTCATTGGCTCAACATCCAAGTCCGCCCCACGCACTCGCCAGTAGACCCGCCTGCCAGATGGAACTGCATTCCATACTGAACTGGGCATCGTCCAGGTTGCGGGGGAGATAACCGGACTAGTCCATAGCTGAACCAGGCCTGGAATACGAAAATCCACCACAAAGGCATTGTTTGAGCCCCCATCGACATCCCAAGCAAAAGTAGGTGGTGAATTCAATATCGATAAGTCAGCTGGAGATATCAGACTGATTTGTGTCAGATTAGGTATGACTGTCAGCTCAACCGATATTTGCTGCGGATCGGTTGTCGCATATTTGTCAGTGATCGTAATCGTGGCATAGTGGGTACCCACTCCCAGCGAAGAGGTATCATAGACGACGTCATTTCTATCGGTCTCATCTGTTGCTTCGCCGTTGGTCGGTATGCAGTACAGCCAATCCGAATCATCAGTTATTGAATAGAAGAGTGTGCCACTTCCTGAATTCCATACATCGAAGGTCTGGGGCGGCGCATCCTGTCCTTGCAGACAGGAGTTGACTAGGGTAGAAGGACCCAACGCAATTTCGGGAGGATAGTATTCATCAGAACCTACATCATGCGCCAAATCGTTAGGTCGAGTCTCGCCGTCAATATCCTGCAAAACGCTCGTGCTCGTTCCCCGGTCAATACACGGAGAGTTACCCCTCAAATGAAAATCTCCATTGCTGACAAATCTCGGACGGTCCGTAACACTTGAACCGAAATTGCCGGGGCCCCATACAAGCACACCGTCTTCTTCCACATAAACGCCCAGGGCCTCATTCTGAACATCGCTATAGCTGACATCAAGAGCTCCGTCGATATAAATTGCCGCCTGATCTCCAAATGTGGGAACGGAATTGCCCCAGAGGATGCAATTAACAACGGTCACCGAAGACAGCGTGTGACACATTATTCCGCCTCCCCAGCCTTCTGTGGAAGTGTTTCCGGCAATTGTGCAATTGGTCAGAGTTGCAGTGGCGTCATAGCAATCGACGCCTCCGCCGTTGTAGCTGATCGTATTGCCCGTAATCGAGCAATTTCTGATGGTCGGCGCAGAGGAATAAAAGACATCTATACCACCGCCGGTTTCTGCCGAATTGTCGCTTATGTAACAGCCGTCGATCATGGGACTTGAGGACATCCCGCAATACACACCTCCGCCGGCATCGGCATAGTTCCGCCTTATTATGCAGCCGAAAATGGCAGGCGAGGAATTGTTCAGGCACGATATCCCGCCGCCACTGCTTTCTGCCACATTGTTCATGATTACGCAGTTGCTTATGGTGGGAGATGCATTATCACAACGTATGCCGCCGCCGACAAACGGAGTATATGTCGTTACATCGCCATTTATGATTGCAAAACCGGTCAGCAGCGACGTGTTAGTCTCCCCGCTATGAAAATTGAAACCCCTTCCGTCGTTCTCGCAGTCAATGATACAGTTTTTCGGGACGCTCTCGGACCGCAGAGTTATCGCTTTACCGCCAAAATCCAGGTTCTTGTTGTTCGCTCCGGTGTATTTGCCGTCACGAACTATGATAGTGTCGCCGTTTGCTGCTGCATTTAATGCCGGTTGAATCTCGGTGAAGTCTTCAGTTCCATCGTGATTCACATAATAAGTCGCTGCAATCGCTGGGGAGGCAATCAGCATGAACACCATAGGGATGAATAGAAACAGAAAAATCCTTTTCATAACTCCCTCCTCCTCGTCCGAAAAAGAGACCTTGCGCTATATATATCAATAAAGATAAGAGTCTGTCAATTGGTCAAGTTTGGATTTGGTCTCTGAAGTTACTGCCTATCTCTCTCTCACGGCTATTCGATGTGGGGGATATGGATATTCCATATATCTGCAGGTAAAGGTTCTGCTGGGCATCCGTGATCTCAATAGTCGCGTTCACAATGATTGCGCAAATCGCAGAGGTCCGCCGATTGACTTTCTCCTGCCGTGTCTGTTAGTATTGGAGCGGTAGAGGCGATATTTCCTCCCTTGTCCTTCCGTATCTGCCCTCATCAAAACGACTGACGAATCGGGGGTGTAATCCGTGGGAATCGAACTCAATATGATGATACTCGGCCACGTCATCCAGATGAAGGCCGAATCGGCGCCGGACAAGAAATGCCTGATATTCGAGCGAGACCAAAACCCTGACGTACACCTGACCTATGCCGACCTGTGGCGCAACACGAATAAGGTAGCCGCAATGTTGCAGAAACAGGGTGTCGGGAAGGGCGACAAGTTTGCCATCATGATGCGGAACCATCCCGAATTCCTCTATTCGATGACGGCGGGGACGCTGACCGGCGCGATATCGGTGCCCATCGACCCGCGCACAAAGGGGCGGAAGCTTAAATATTACCTGAGCAACTCCGAGGCGAAGGTCGTGATAATAACCGCCGACATGATTCCGACGGTTGAAGAAATCATTCGAGACCTGCCGCAGGTGAAAGCGGTGTATGTGAGTTACATGCCGTGGGAGGAAAAGGGGTCGAAGTATCCCGCGCTCAACGAGGTGCTCGATGGACCCGACGAATACGTGGGCAACCACCTCGAAGACCCAATGCACCCGATGGAGATCATTTACACCTCCGGCACGACCGGCGACCCTAAAGGCGTCGTGTGCGCCAACAACCGGATAGCGCAGTACGCGCTCATGGCGCAGATGGTGTGGCAGTACCAGGAGGACGATATCCTCTACACCGGCCTCTCGCTCACGCACGGCAACGCACAGGCGGTGACGGTCATGCCGGGGCTGGTGTTGGAGAGGCTCACCGTGCTGAGCGAGCGATTCACAAAGCGCCGACTGTGGGACATCTGCCGCAAGTTCGGCTGCACGACGTTCTCGCTCCTCGGCGGCATGGCCACGGGCATTTACAGCGAACCCGAGAAACCCGACGACGCTGACAACCCGGTGAGGTTCGTCATCAGCGCGGGCATGCCGCGCGCCATCTGGGAGGCGTTCGAAAAGCGGTTCAACGTGAAGATTCTCGAATGGTACGCCGCAGTCGAGGGCGGGTTTGCATACAAACCCATCGGCGAAGGACCGGTCGGCTCGTTCGGCAAACCCCTCGAGTCGCTGCTCGAGATGAAGATAGTGGACGAGAGCGACAATGAGTGTCCGCCGCACGTAATCGGCGAGATCGTGGCGAGGCCGGCCACCGGCGAACCCGCGCAGGTAGAGTACTACAAGAATCCCGACGCCTCGAAGAAAAAGGTGCGCGGCGGATGGCTTCGCAGCGGAGACATGGGTCACACCGACGAGGGCGGCTGGCTCTTTTTCGATTACCGCAAGGGCGGGGGCATACGGCACAACGGCGACTTCGTGCATCCCGATTTTGTGGAGAAGGTCGTCGCCGAGCATCCCGACGTGAACGAGGTGGCCGTGTACGGAGTTCCGGCCGCCAGCGGAGCGCCGGGTGAGAAAGACGTGGTGGCGGCCATTGTCCCGTTCGACCGTTCGAAGGTGGACCTGGCGTCGATTTACGATAAATGCCGCAAGGAACTCGAATCCAACTTCGTGCCATCGTACGTGCAGGTGCTCGACGAAATTCCCAAGACCATCTCCGAGAAGCCGCAGGAACGGTTCCTCATCGAGATGTTCGAGAAAGACAAGGACAGCGTGTACACGGAGAAACAGGTAAAGAGCGGAGGGGGAAAAGGGAAAAAGGGGAAGAGGGGCAAAGGGAAGTAGCACCTCAGACCAAAGCGGTTGCTTTCCCTTATCTGTTAATTCCAACCCTGAACCCTGAACCTGAGCGAAACGAACATGAAAGCCGCGAGTTCGAAAAAGAGGCTGCGCATCTCGAAGGAATTGTGGAGGATTGTGCCTCAATATTTCGCCGAGGCACATGCCGCGAAGTCGGAGGGGAAGCTCGTCGGCTGGATGCCCCCGATGAACGGCGCAATCGAGGTCTTTCGCGCCATGGACATCGTTCCCGTGATGCCCGAGAATTGGTCGCCCGTGTGCGCGGCCACGGGGCTTGCGCCCGAATGCATGGAGGCCGCGGAGCGCATGGGCTATTCGCGCGACCTGTGCGGCTACTTGCGGAACGCCATCGGGTATGTCCACGAGGGGATGAAGAAGCCCGACCAGCCTTTAGGCGGCCTGCCCGCACCCGACCTGATAATCTCGTTCGGCGGCGGATGCGTCCCCGCGATGAAGATATTCCAGGCGTTCGCCGAACACTTCAAGGTGCCCACCTTTCTGGCCGACGGCCCGCAAATACCTCCGGAAGGAATCACGGACGAAGTTATCTCCTTCGCGTGCGATCACTTTTGGGAACTGATACATTTCCTCGAGGACCTGACCGGCAAGAAGCTCGACATGGACAGGCTGAAAGAAGTCGTGCGCCTGTCCGACCGCGCATGCGAGCTGTGGGACGAGATAATGGACTACCGTCGCTTCGTGCCTTCGCCATTCAGCGCGGCGGAAATCGGCGTGATGTTCGTGATGGTCGTTCTGCCCGGCACACAGGAGGCCGTTGATTTCCTCGAGAAGTTCAAAGAGGAAGTTAAAGAGCGTACCGAGCAGGGCATCGGCTGCGTGCCGGAGGAACGGTTCCGACTGTTCTGGGACAACATTCCGCTGTGGTACAACATGGGGCTGCTGAATTACTTCGAGAAGTTCGGGGCCGTCGTCGTCGCCGAAACCTATTCCGCCGCATGGTCCATCAGGCTCGACCCCGAAAAGCCCATCGAAAGCCTGGCGGTCAAAAGCATGCTTTCCTTCCCGCTCGTCTCGAACGTCTCGATGAAGAAACGCATCGACATGGTGCTCGACGCTTGCCGCAAGTATAAAATAGACGGCGCGATACTCCACTCGAATAAGAGCTGCAAGCCCATCTCGCTCGGCCAGATGGATTTGAGGCGCGCGCTGATGGACGAGCTCGAAGTGCCGAGCGTCATGTTCGAGGCCGACCACATGGACGTTCGCAACTGGAACGAGGCGCAGGTGAAGAATCGCCTCGATGCGTTCATGGACATGCTCGAGCAGCGCAAGTTTGGCGCGGTCCCCTAAGAACTCCCTGACCTTAAGTGGACCTCTTTACAAAATAAGATGACGTATTTGAACCGCCACGCGTAGGGGCGCACGGCCGTGCGCCCTCACAGATGCTTGTATTAAACAAGTGTCCAGCCGGTGGACTTCTTGTGCTTCTTCACAGGTAAGCGGAGAATGCGCTGGCGATGCTGGTCCAGGGGTACTCTCTCAGCAGGGTCAGGATTTTGTGTCGCGCCGTTCGTCGTCCAACGTTGTTGAAGAATCTCTCGGCGGGGGAGAGGTCGATCTTGATGTGCTTTGTGTCGATATCGCTCGGATGGAAGTACAACATGAAGGAACGCCGCCTGGTGCGGGTCATCGATATGAATCGTTCTTGGAGCATCAACGGCAGCACGCGAAGATAGAATCCCCCGCCGAACGGAATCCTCAGCCTCCCGAATTCCATCATCGGCGTGGGTATCTCGAGCAGTCGATTGCCGCCCCGGGTCGTAATCCGGCACGGATGCGCGGGGAAATTTCGCACGCCGTACATGTAGTTCTTTACGGGAAAGATGCTCGAATCGTATAGGAACCCCTCTTCGCAGATGACGTCCAACGCCCACGGATTCTTTTCGGTTATCGATGAAGAGGGCGCCCTGAATCCCACGGGCCTCTTCCCGGTCTGAGAGCCTATCGTCTCGATAGCTTTTCTCAAACCTTCACGAAACTTGTCGGAACTCAGGTTGTACACCAGCTCGTGCGTGTCACCGTGACATGCTACCTCGTGACCTTCACGGTGGATGGCGCGGACCAACTGAGGATGTTTCATTGCGACGCAGCCCAACACGAAGAATGTCGCTTTCGAGCCGGTCTTGGCCAATATCTCGAGGATGTACATGGTGTTGTCGTACACCGTGCTTACACTCGTGTCTATTCGGGACCAATCGGCACTCGTGTAGTTGACGTGATACCACTCCTCCACGTCCACCGTGAGCACGTTTCCGGGCAGGCCGGCCTCATCCAGCAGGACGATTTCTTGGATGTCAAGAGGTTTCTTCGCTTCTTTTCTCAAGTTGCTCCAGCTTCCATTGCAGTATCCCGATCTGCTGGCTGAGCACCTCTTTTTCGCGCTCGTGCTTCGATGTTATCACGGTCAGGTAGAGGAGCAGGCCGACGCAGAACAGCATTCCGGTCAGGAAAAACAGGGAGGGCTCATACCATATCCCCAGCGCGTGCGCGGCTCTCGTCCACAGGGAGCGCCAGAAAGTGAGTATGAGCACGAGCGCGCTCGTGACAAACCATATCATCCCGAGCTGGTCCTTCAGTTTCTGTCGTCGTATCAGCTCGAACACGAATAGCGTCAGCAGTATGGCGCACGCCTTCACAACGAGCAGTACGGGCTGGGTCATCTTCTCACTCCTTCTCTTATTTTCTCAGAAGCGAAACAAACGAGACCGTGGTAACCTTGAGCGCATAGTATATTGACTTCGCCCAATCGATCGAGGACCTGCCTCCTTGTCTTTCTTTCATCGCGATTGGGACTTCCTTCACCGTGAATCCCTTTTTCAAAATGGTCACCAGCGCCTCCACCTCGGGGTAGTCGGAAGCATATTCTCTGCAATACTGGGCTATCAATCGGCGATTCATCGCCTGAAAACCCGAGGTCGGGTCGGAAATCCTCTTCTTGAAAAGCAGCGAGATGAGAAAAGAAAACCACGCGATGCCCAGCCGCCTGAGCGCGGAGGTCTGATACCCCAGGTCGCTCATGAACCTGGAGCCGATACAGAGGTCGGTTTCGTCCGACAGCACCGGCTGCAAGATGTCGCCGATAAAGGAGGCGGGATGCTGGCCGTCGGCATCCAATCGAACGAGGGCGTGATAATCCAATTCGAGCCCGAACTGGAAGCCGGTCTGCAGCGCCACACCGATGCCGCCGTTGAGCGGCAGCCTGATGACCTGCGCGCCCTTCTGCTTCGCGACGGACGATGTGTCGTCGGTTGAACCGTCGTCCACAACCAGTACGTCGAACTCGAAGCCGAGCGCCATCATCTCACGGCGCGCCTCGTCTATCACCTTTCCTACGTTCCCGGCTTCATTGTAAGCGGGAATCAAGACCAAAATTTTCCCAGACACGGGACCTTCCACCCATCACAGGTTTTCGTGAACCGACAAATATTCGACAATGCTTGCTTTGTCGTTCGCCTCCGACCCGGCAATTAAATGTTACACCAGAGCTGACAAAGCTTTCAACAAGAGAGCCTTCGCCGCTGCTGTACTTTTTCTCGCGGCTTCCCGTTCAGAAAATATCGTAGATGCCGAACGAGACCTCCATGTCCGCAACCGTGATATCGGACGTGGAGACGGTATGTCCTCGAAGGATAACCGAAAACGGCTGCGGCTCGAACCGCGAGGGGACACCCCAGAAGCCCGCTCGTTTCAACATCTCCAGTTTGCGCGACGAGGGCGATACCAGGCAGAACGTCGCTGCGCAGCGGCTTGCCTCGCACTCGCCGAACACGTGGCTCATCAGGCTCTCGACCACGTCCGGACCGCAATCCGGCGACAGAAAAAGGTCGTTGACCGTGCCGATTCGTACGTTGTTCCAATCGGCGATGCGATAGACTGCAACACCGCGTGTGTCGTCTCTTTCCCCGGCGACGACCAGGTGATACCGGCGCCGTGGGATGTCGATGTAGCGCCAGTTGAGCCACGCGACGTCCGTTTCAACAGCCAGCTTGACGTCTTCGCGCAGGTTCGCCATGGGCAATTCATCGAACGACGACGCCGTCCTGACGGCCACCTTTTGCCTTGGCTTCTTGAGGAGGCCGCGAACGAGCGCGGTGTCGAGCCCTCCCAGACCCAGCCGTCGGGCCGCCGGAAAGCGGGCGGACAGAAGGGCGGCGGGCTCGTACGGGCGTATCAACAGACACGCGCGACCGATGTCCGCGTAACCCACCTTGCGGGTCAAGCCGGGGTAACTGTTGGGATTTGGCAAGCCGTATGAAAGTGCGATGCCGGCCTGTCCCAGCACCTCGCAGACCAGATTCGAGCATCTCGGAAACAGGTTCCTCCCCCTGAAATCGGGAAGCGTGACGCCGTTCACGAGCATGCCGGCCGTCATCAATGTTCCCCTGAAACGCACGGGTGTGGGCACGACCGCCAGCGCTGTGACGACCCTGCCGTCCGGCGTCAGACCGCAGCCGATAGTCGCTCGACCGGCAGGGTTGCGACGATACTCCCAGTCGAAATAATCGGCGTAGGCGATCTCCATGTCGCCGTATCCGCGCAGGAAAAGCTCGAGTATCTGGCTCTCGTCAGCGTCTTCCCAGAGCCGAAACACGATTTCCTTGTCAGCCATCGGCGTGCCTCTGTGAATTTGTTAGATAATTGCATCGCCCGAGATGCAAGAATCAAACGAATTGTCGAATGAGCGGGAAAGCAAGGAATATGAGATATTCAACTGGGCAAAACGCTGTAAGTTGCGACGTTGCCGAGAATTCTGTCGTTTGTTGGAGCGGAGAAAACTATACCAAGCGCGGGAAGATAAGTCAAGACAGGCGCTGTGTTTGCCGGTTGCGAAAAAAAGTGTTGACTTGAAGCCCCACCTCAATAAGAATAGATTCGACGCGGCAAAGGACGAGGAAGAAAGAATGTGAACTCCGCTGTGACTATGATGCATCGGGAAAGAGAGGAAATAGAATGGCGAGCGCAAGTATGCAACTCGGCTTGGTGAAGCTTTCCGACCGCGCCTATGGTTACCTGCAGAAGGATGAGGGGCTCGGATGGAGCAACGCGGGCCTGATTGCGGGCAAGGGCGGAGCGCTTCTCATCGACACCCTGTTCGACCTGCCTCTGACAAAAAGGATGCTCGACGAGATCGCGGGCAAGGTCGGCAAACCCATAAGGCAACTGGTGAACACCCACCACAACGGCGACCACTGCTGGGGAAACCAATTGGTTGCGGACGCGGAGATAATCGCCCACCGGTCGTTCCGCGACGAAATGATGAAGACCTCGCCCGACATTCTTCAGGCTCTCAAAGGCGCGCCCGCCGATGACCCGGCAATGTCACTGCTTGGAAAGGCGATGGCGCCGTTCGACTTTTCGGGAATCGAGCTCACTCCGCCGACGCTGACTTTCGACAAGAGCCTGACGGTGTACATCGACGACCGCGAGGTGGACCTGATTCATGTCGGCCCCGCGCATACCTCGACGGATGTGATTGTGTTCTTCCCGGAAGAGAGAGTGCTGTATGCGGGCGATATTATTTTCCGCCTGTGCACGCCGATCGGCTGGGAGGGGAGTTACGAGAACTGGATTGCGGCGCTTGACCGAATCATCGAACTCAATCCTGAAAAGATTGTGCCTGGACACGGCCCCCTGTGCGGTACGGAGGGAGCCTCTGAGATGCGCGACTACCTGGAATATGTGTACAAAGAGGCAAGAGCGTGCTTCGACCGAGAGATGACCGCGGCTGAGGCGTCAAAGAAGATCGACCTTGGCCCTTATGCCGGCTGGACCGAACCCGAGCGCATCATCTTCAACGTCTCGCGCGCCTATCGCGAGTTTCGGGCCGAGCCCATCGACACGCCGGTGGACTTTTTGGAAATGGCGGGCGTCATGGCCGAAATCAGGCAGGCGCGTTGAAACGAGCGAACGCGCTTCTGACCGCGGCAAGCAGTTCATCGACCCGAAAGGGTTTGAAGAGGTAGCCCTCAGGCGGGGGCACTGTCAGGCGGCGATTGAGAATCTCCTCGAACTCGGGCTGAAACGCGGAGATGACGAGCACGGGTATGTCCGTCCATTCGGGGGCCGCCTTCAGCTCCTGATAGAATTTGACACCCGTCTTTTCCGGCATGGCCAGGTCGAGGGTGATGAGATCGGGCCGTTCTTCCCTGAGCCTATCGAACGCTTCCACTCCATCGACGGCGGTTGCGACCTCGTATCCATTATCCCGAAGGATGATGGCAAGGTACTTGATTATGTCCTGCTCGTCGTCGATGACGAGGATTTTTTTGATCCCGTGTTCCGGCATTTTCAATCTGTATGCCCAGTTGGATGGAACATCTCGATTGAGAGATTCCGGCCTGCGTGACCGGCGCCGGCAAACGGTCGAGACCTTCTGAAACGTCGCGTGTCAGCGGCTTTTTCGGGAGCGAAGCATGTCGATGGCTTTTTGGAGAGCTTCCGGGTCGGCCGAGCCAAGCAGGTCTTGCGCTTCTTTCTTCAGGGCCTCTGGGTCCGGTTTCCGCTCAGCCCCTCCTTCTGTCGCGGGCTCTTCCTCGATTCCGAGCTCCCGTTTGACCATGTTCACGAAATTCTCGGCTCGCACCGGCTTTTCGAGGTAAACGTGCGGTCCCGACAGAGTCTTGCCCTCCAAAATTTCTCTCAGGTCGTGGCTGCCGAGCTCGTCCCTCGCGTGCGCGGTCACAATTATAACCGGAATCCTCGACCACTCCTTGTTTCTGCGGAGCTCGTAGAGGAACCTGACTCCCGACTTCTTCGGCATGACCAGGTCGCATGAGATAAAATCGGGCGGGCGTTCCTTGACCCTCTGCAGGGCCTCATCGCCGTTGGATGCCGTGACCACGTTGAAGCCTGCATCCTCGAGAGCGGTTTGCAAAAATAGCACCACATCGGGTTCGTCATCCACGACCAGAACCGTTTTTTCTGACGGAGTCGTCATCGTCTCGTCCCTTTCGCCTCAGATAGTTTTTTCCATGCTCGCCCGAAACATCCCGGCTTTCGCTCACGCCGACTCCGGTTCCGGCTCCGGCTGAGTCGGCTGCGGCAATCGCTCGCGAGGAAACACGAGCCGGAACAGGGAACCCTCTCCCGGGGTCGATTCGACCGTTATCTTGCCGCCGTGTTCCTGCACTATCTTGCGTGTCAGCAGCAATCCCAGGCCTGTGCCGCCGGTCCCCTTTGTCGTGAAGAAGTTCGTGAACACTCTCTGCTTGATCTCGTAATCCATGCCGGAGCCTTCGTCGGCCACTTCATATATGAGAGAACCGTTTTCTTCCTTGCATCTGACGGTCACGCTGCATTTTGGCTTCTCGCTCATCTGACATGCATCGAGCGCGTTTGAGACGAGATTGGCCAGACAGGTGTGTATCTCCTCCGAGTCGAGCGGCGCCTCGGCAATCGAGCCGTCAGTTTCCGCGATCAAATCGATGCCGTCCTGTTGCGCGGCGTCGTGGTAGAGCGAAACGATGTCACGCACCAGATCGTTGGGATTGACCACCGTGACGTGCGGCGTCCGGCCCTTGGAGAAGTTTAGCAGATTTTTCACCAGAGCGGAAATTTTTCCGATGTTGCGCTTGAGCATTTCCCAGCCGACGTCCACGCGTTCCTGCTGGCCTTTCTTGAGGCCGGAGTTGACGACGTACATGCCGCCCTCAAGGCCGGTGAGGATGTTCTTGATGCCGTGCGCCAAGCCCGCCACGGTCTGGCCGACGGCCGCCAGTCGCTCGGCGTCTATCTTGTCGCGCTCGAGTTGTTTGATCTTGCGGAGGTCCTGAAGAAATATCGCGTTGCCGATAGGCTCGTCTTCTCTTTTCAAAGTTACGCCGGACAAGCGAACGGGAATTCCCTCGCCGTCACCGGCCATGACGATTGTCTCGGGCAGGATGCATATGTCCCTGCCGGCCGCCACGGCTTCCCTGAACTTGACCGGCAGGATCGAGTCGGGGGGACGACGACCGATGAGCTCGCGGGCGCTGTATTTCAGGATCGATTCCGCCGCGGGGTTAAGAATCATCACCTTTCCGTCGGGGTCGGTGGCGATAACTCCGTCGATGGAGTTCTCTATCAGGGTTTCGCGAAGAGCGTTTGCGCGGGCGAGTTCGTCCTCCAGCTTATGGACTTCCGTCATGTCCAGTGCCATTTCGATGACGTGCGCGATGTTCGGGCCGCCCCTTGAGAGCGGAGAAGTGTTGACGAAGTAATGGGTCGGTTTTCCGTCCTTGCTTATGCCGACGTGGGCGCCGCTGTGTGCATGGCCGTCCAGGAATGTCATCTCCGCCGGACAATCCTCACACTTCTCCGTCCGGCGTTTGTACACCTCGTAGCAATGCTGGCCGGTCGTCTCGCCGAAGGTCTCGTGAAAGCGTTCGTTTGCGCGCACGACCCTCAAGTCGCGGTTCAGCACGGCGACGAAGCAGGGGACGCGCTCGAACAGTATCTGATATTCCCGCTGCAGCCGCTTGGTCTCGGTCACGTCGGTGGACATTTCTATCAAGTAGGGGATATCCCCGTTTTCACCATAGATGGGCGCGATGTGGACGATATAGTGGGCGGTTCGCCCCTTGCGGTCCACGCCCACCTCGTCGTTGACCCTCACCTTGCCGTCTGCGAACGTTTGCGTCGCCATACAGTGGCTGCATCGTTCGGACCGGCCTTTGTACACCTGATAACACGGAAGCCCTCTGCCCTCGCCGAATACCTCGGCGAAGCTGTGGTTGTTATCGACGATGTTGTAGTTCCGGTCAATGATGGCGATGTTGCACGGCACCAGGTCGAAGAGCTGTGTGTTCAGCCATCGTTGCCATTCGAATTCCGCCATAGTTTTTTTCTCAGGCAGTCAACTCTTGAATCATGTCCATGAATGACGGTAGGTCGATCGGCTTCTCAATGTAGCCGTCGGGCTCGGACGTGGCGCCGGGTCCGAGCCGGCTCATTTCCTGCTCCATGTTCAAGCCGCTGATTATCAGAACGCGTACATCGTTGAGCGTTCGGTCTTCCTTGATCTTCCGATACAAGGAACAGCCTGTTTCCTCCGGCATGAGGATGTCCAGACACACCAGGTCGGGACGCTGCGAGCGAATCAGCTCGAATCCGTCGTTGGCGTTCGTGGCTGAGCAAACGTCGAATCCGCTGTCCTGCAATGCCGAAGCCAGATAGAACACGATGTCCGGCTCATCGTCTATGATCGCAATTTTCTTGTTTCCCATTTTTCCCCTGACATTCTTACTGAATATGTTCGACTTACTTTCCACTTCTATCATAATGTCGGACTCTCCGGCTGCGGATACGGTTCCAGGGCGGTCAGCATCGAGTCGTCCAGCCCCTGGTGACAGGCGCCGCAGCGAGCGAGGTGCGGGGCCAACTCCGCCTTTTCGGCCTGTTTCTGCTTATGGCATTCGACACAGAGCTTGTGCATCGCCGTCATATAGCCCGGCGCGAATCCGTTCTGGTCTTCTTCGGAAATCTTGACGAAGCTGTTCGGAGCCATCATTTTCTTATGGCAGTCGTTGCACGGGGTTGCGGCCTCGCGGGTCTTGGGGTCGGCGGGATTGCGATGACATTCGACGCAGCCGCCTTTGTCGGCGAGCTTGGCCTTATGAAACTCATGGTCGAAGGTGTCGGTTGTAAGGAACATGTCGCGATGACATTCAGAGCAGGAAGTCGCCTTGTCGAGAGGCTTGTTCATGTGATGACACAGTCCGCACGATTCCTTGTCGCCGTTATCTTTCTGGTGTTTCGCGTGATTGAACAGGACGAACTTGTTCGTGCGGTCTCCGTCGATCAAAAGCATGTCCGTTTTCTCGCCGTTTTCAGGATTGCTGTGCTTCTCGGGGTCAAACAGCGCGTAAGCATACAGCGGCTCGCTGTCAGATTTCTCCTGAAGCCCGTCAACCAAGCGCGCTCCCTCCACGGGCGTCTTCTCGGGCGTCACGCCGCTTGCAAGGTAGTTGGGCATCAGCGCAAATCCCAATGCGGCGGCAATGATGAAGATGAGCGAATACTGGCGTGCATTGGCCAATGCCGACCAGTTAAGCCGAACTCCCGAAATCGGGTCGGCCGTCGGAAGCTCGTATTTCTCCTGCGCCTCGCCGCGCGGCTTCTCGTAAACGACAAAGTTCTCGACGAAGAAGAAGAAAACCAGCCCGACCGCCGAGACGATGCCGATGCTGACGGCAAACTCCATCCACGACGGAAAGTATGCAGACCCCGTTTCCGGAATGGTAGCGAGCCCGCTAACATCTATTCGATTCAGCACAAAACCGAACACGGCCAGCCCGGCGCCCGTCGCCAAGCCCCCCACGCTCTGCCGAACCTTCGGCAACGCGAACAACACGATGGGGAGGATAGTACTGATGAGAAGCTCGAAGATAAACAGGTTGCTTTCCCACGACCCGTTTGTCAGGTAATGGAGCTTGTTGCTGAAAGCCAGGTCGCCCAGCTTCAGTATCGCATACAGTCCCAGTACCCACGCGGCCGCCTTCGCCAGACCGCTGAGCAAGTCCTTTTCCAATTCCTTCTTATACAGCCACGAGCTCACCATGGACTCAGTGATCACCATTGCGAGCCCGAGCCCAATAGCCGAGACGAAGAACAGGATGGGCAGAATCGAAGAATACCACAGCGGGTGAATGCGAAACGGCATAATCAGAAACAGGGTCCCCAGGGACGACTGGTGAAGCGTGGAGAGCATGATGCCCAGGATCACGAGCGGCAGCGTGAGAGCCTTGAGGATCTTGTACAGCATCTGAAACATCTTGAACGGAAGCCGCTCCAGCACCACCGGCGCAAACTCGAGCGCCAGCACGGTGAGATAAAGCATGACGCACCACGCTACCTCGAACAGCGCCGAATGGTCCTGCCAGAACACCATCGGATGCCAGATGTTCCACGGAAGACCGATGTCGAATAGCAGCCCGATAGCGACAGCGACGTACCCCAAGAAGGCCGTCAACACCGCCGGCCTCAGAATCGGGCGATACTTCTCCAGATGGAAAATGTAAACGCATCCGGCGATCACAAACCCGCCCGCCGCCAGGGCGACTCCGCCGAGCACATCGAACCCGATCCACAGTCCCCACGGGGTCGTGTCGGTCAGCGCGGTCACGGTGCCCAGTCCCTTCAGGAACCGAAACACCGTCACTGTCGCGGCTAGGCCAACGAAGAACCACAGAATTCCTTTTACCAGCTTGACTCTCATCATTTCTCCGCCTCTGAATTTTCCGGTTTCACTTCGCCGTCGGACTTCTGTTCGAGTGAAGGCGGCGACATTTCGCCCATGGCCTCCGCCTGCAGGCGCATGCGGCGCTCGATTATCCAGTACACACCGTACATCATCGCTCCCACTCCCACAAAGACGCCGGGCACCTTGTTCAGGAAGACCCACGTCTTGAGCGGCAGCGGCTTTTCGCCGAGGTCCTTTTTCCATCCGATGAAGTCGAGGTCGATGTCTGAGACATACAACACCGACGTGCCTCCGACGTCGTGCTCGCCGAACACCTTGGGCACGTACAAGCCCGGCTTTTCTCCGATTCTCTTGTGGGCCAGCTCGAGCAGTTCTTCGCGCTCGCCATAGATGGTGGCCTTGGTGGGACACGCCGCCGTGCAGGCCGGCTGGTCGAGCTCGTCGCTCTTGATTTTGTGGTAACACATGATGCACTTGCGCACGTACGGCACCGGCTCCGACCACGTGTAGCGGGGGATGCCGTACGGGCACGCCATCATGCAATAGCGGCATCCCATGCACTTGTCGGAGTCATACACGACCGGTCCTTCGGGCGTCTTGTGCATCGCTCCGACGGGGCAGACCGAGACGCATGCGGGGTCGAGGCAGTGCCGACACTGCTTGCGCACGTAGTGCTTCCCCGGCCGGGTGATGATCTTCGTCCATCGGGTGGCGGAAAGGTCGTCGATCCTGCGCTGCCAGCGCCAAGGCTGGTCGTCGCCCGTGCCGTTTGTCTTCTTGCACGCGCTGACGCACTCCTCGCACCCGATGCACAGGGTCACGTCTGTCAGGATGCTCATCTGTTTCATATCGGCACGTTCTCTTTCTTTAGAGCGATGGTCACATCATCGCCGGATTTCGCCGGGAAATGCCAGCCCACTTCGGAGACCAGTTGAGTAGTCGGAAGAAGGACGATGTGGCCGAGTTTGGTGAACGGTATCAGGACGAAAATCACGTTTGCGCTCATCACGTGAACGAACATGACGAGGTTGTAATCGAGCGGGTTCAGGGCGGGATGCATGCCCAGAAAGCCCGTGACGAACGGTATTATCAGCAAGGGCGGAAGCAGGATGTCCTGCACCCGGCTGATTCGTCTCGATTGCCGATTCCCCAGCCGGCCCACCATCAGCCCCACCGCCGCCGCTATCGTCACGAGCGTCAGCGCATCGGCCACGACGTGCGGCAGCGAGGGCCAGCCTATCCCCAGTCCGCGCCTCCACAGCTCTATGTGCGCGAGCAGGAATATGGGTGTCAGGATCAGGCCCACGTGGAACGCCACCGAGGTGATGCTGTACGAAAGCCGGTTGCTCAGCTTCTTGGCGGGAAACAACCACTGCAGCGTGCTGACGAACACCGCTTTGTACGGGATGTTCCTGTCGCCGGCGCGGTAGATGGCGTGGACGATGCCGGCCACCGTTACGACCACGTGGCGAATGAGGCCCAGTACCATCAGAATGAAGGCGAATCGAAAGGCGGGGCCGCGCGCCCATTCTAACCACTGTTCCATCTGTCGTTACTCCCCTTCCTCTTCTTTCTCTCCATTGTTCGGACTTATCCCATATGCTTCCAAGTCGAGAGCCTTCAGCACGAGGTCGTGAAGGCCGACGACTTCGACGTCGTGCAGATCATTGTCCTCGCACACCTCGCGCAGCTGCTTCTTGCAGTTGGCGCAGGGTGCCACGAGGTATTTTGCGCCCGTTCTCCGAATCTGGTCGGCCTTGGTGCGGCCGCCGGTGCCGGTGCGGAACGAGCGGATTTCGTCGATGGAAACCGTTCCGCCGCCACCGCCGCAGCAGATGTTCATGTGGCCGCATGGGACCATGTCCACGTAGTCCTTGCAGATGGCTTCGAGGATTTCGCGCGGCTGATTGATGATCCATTTCGAGCGGGCGATGTTGCAGGGGTCATGATACGTCACCCTCTCGGGAATGGCGCCCGACTTGACTTTCAGCCTCCCATCGACCAACGCCTTGTGCGTGTATTCCATGATGTTGATGACCGGCGGGGCCTTCTTGCCCCCGCAGAAGGTTGGTATCCCCACCTTGGCCGAACGCGAGGCGTGGCCGCACTCGCCGATGAGGACTTTCTTGGCCTTCAGGCGCTTCAGCTCTTCGGCTTCCTTCCGAACGATTCGGCACAGCATCGCGTCGCTGTAGAACAGCCCGTAGTTGATGCCGTCGTAGTACCCGGTTCCGATCGTCCATGAGCCGTTCGTCAGATGCATCACGGCGGCGTTGCCCATGAGCGTGTCGGGCTCGAGCAGGTAATCGCTGACAGCCGGGAAGAATACGTATTCGGCCCCTTCGACGTCCATCGGAAATTTCGCGGGCAGGTTGTAGTTCTCCACGAGTTCTTCCTCCAGGAACTCGCATGTGTCTTTCAGGGCTATCACCGGAATGGCCGAGGTGTTGCCCGTCTTGCCCTCAAGCTGCTCGCGAGTTGCGACCACGAGGGCCTTCGGCACGACTCCGATTTCCGCAAGAATCCAGCGGGCGAGATGGGTCATGAGCCCGTGGTCCACACCCATGGGGCAAGCGAACTTGCACCTGCGGCAGGCCGTGCAGCGATACACGGCCTCGGCCATCTGGTCGATGTACTCGTCGGTCAACGTGAAGCTGTTGAACAGTCTCGACCGCACCATTCCGTCTAGCGTGAAGTAGCGTTTGTACACCCTGAACAGCAGCTCGGAACGATAACAAGGGACATCCTTCGGGTCGCCGCTCTGGTCGAACACCTGACATACCCCAGCGCAGCGGGCGCACTTGGTGCTCGTGTGTCTGTACGTGTCGAGGACGAACCCGTAGTTGGAATGCTTGAGAATGGCTGAGAAGGCCTCGAGGAAACGTCGCGGCCTTTCCGCCTCCTCATACGGCTCCAGATAGTAGCTGTATTTTCCCATGGCTTTTTCCTGGTGTTGCCGGGGTGGTATTAGAAAGGTTTCTGACAGCTTTAATATGGCAAGTTCCGCGCCATCATCGCATCGACTCGCCTTGTAGTGGAGAAAGAGGCAGCGAGAAGGGAACCCAGCATATGCCTTAACATCCCATAACAAAACGAGTTACTGACCTCACGAAAATATTGGCTGGCGCCTCGAAAATGCATAGGAATGGGGGTGGACAAGGGCGGCGAAGACATAAGGCGACGTTCCACAAATGTGACATGTCACGTTATAGGTGTTGAAATTTTGGAACGTTAATGCTACAATAGAGGCGGTTCGCTGATTTGGCTCTTGGCAGAACAAGAAGAGGAGAAACATGGTTCAGAAGGAACTTGATAATCGATTCTTCCCTCTCATTTTCGACACGATTTCTCACGGCATCTTCACGATCGATGCGGAGGGACGAATCACGTCTTTCAATCGGGTGGCGGAACTGCTGACCGGATACACGAAGGACGAAGTGCTCGGCCGCCCCTGTCACCAAATCTTTCGGGCGGATTTTTGTGAGGTCGATTGTCCGTTGAAACGGAGCATAAAAACCCGCGAGAGGAGCGAGGCCGTGGAGGTGAACGTCGTCACGAAGGACGGCCGGAAACTTCCCATCGCCATTTCGACGGCGGCCCTCGTGGACGAGGACGGTCGTGTGCTGGGCGGCGTGGAAATGTTCCGCGACCTTTCCGCGGTGACGGAGCTGCGCAAGCGCCTGATGGGGTCGTATGTGTTCGAGGACATCGTCAGCAAGAGCCCCTCGATGCACAAGATATTCGAGATAATTCCGCTGGTCGCAAACAGCCAGAGCAACGTGCTCATCGAGGGCGAGTCGGGCACGGGCAAGGAGCTCGCCGCGCGCGCGATACACAACCTGAGTTCGCGGCGCGACAGGGCGTTTGTGGCCGTCAACTGCGCCGCGCTGCCCGACCAGTTGCTCGAGTCGGAGCTGTTCGGCTACAAGCGGGGCGCGTTCACCGACGCGAAGAAGGACAAGCCCGGCCGCTTCGCCATGGCCGAAGGCGGGACGATCTTCCTGGACGAGATAGGCGATGTCTCTCCCGCAATGCAGGTGAAGCTTCTGCGGGTGCTGGAGACGAAAGAGTACACTCCGCTCGGCTCGAACGAGCCGGTCCAGGCGGATGTGCGCGTGATCGCATGCACGAACAGAAACCTTGCGCGCCAGGTACAGAAGAAGAGGTTTCGCTCCGACCTCTATTTCCGGCTTAACGTCGTGCGCATCTCGCTTCCGCCCTTGTCCGAGCGGCGCGAGGACATCCCCATGCTGGTCAACCATTTCATCGAGCGGTTCAATGCGCTGCAGGGACGACGGATCGTCAGGTGTTCCGAGCGCGTCATGGCCGCCCTCATGGGATATTCGTTCCCCGGAAACGTCCGCGAGCTGGAAAACGCCATCGAGCACGCGTTTGTCGTGTGCATAGGCGATACGATTCAACTGGAGGACCTTCCGAGCCACATCGTGACGGCGGTAACCGAATCGTCGGCCACGGCCAAAGCCCGCTTTCTGCCTCTCGACGACGCCGAGGCGGAAACCATCCGAAGTGTGCTCAGCAAGCATTTTGGCAACCGCAAGCGCACCGCGGCCGAGCTCGGAATCTCCCGCAACACACTGTGGCGAAAGATGAAGCGTTACGGCATCGAATGAGAGTTCAAGGGCGTATTGCCCGAACAGGTTATTGTGGATTCCCCGGTCAAGCCGGGGAATGACGTCCAGAGTAATTTCAGATGTCCCTGAGTTCTTAACAGCTTGTCATTCCCGCGAAAGCGGGAATCCAGTCTTGTCGTAGAACAAGTATTTGGCCGACAGGTCGTTCAAGGTTCAACCCGGATACGGTGAGGCAAATGCTCGATTTCGGCGTGAGCGCGAAAAAGCAAGAGGCGCTTCGAAAAAAGATGGAGCGACTCGGGATAAGCGAGAAAGACCTCGTCGAGAAGTTCGTCCGCTCGAGAGGAGCGGGCGGGCAGAATGTGAACAAGGTCGCCACGTGCGTGTACCTGAAGCATCTGCCCAGCGGCATCGAGGTGAAAGCGCAGCGCGAACGCTCACAGGCCCTGAACCGCTTCCTCGCCAGGCGGCTGCTCGCCGAGAAGCTCGAGAACAGGATAACTCGAAAGCGGACCGAGGAGCAGAAGCGCCGCGAAAAAATCCGGCGTCAGAAACGCAGGCGCTCGAGACGCGCCAAAGAGAAGATACTCCGGGAAAAGAAGCTCCAGTCGGAAAAGAAGGCGCTGCGCTCCAAGCCGGAGGCGGACGATTGAGCTTGATCAAGATTCTTCATTCCTCATAATCCGCATACCTTGACATTTCGGTTTTCCCCAAATTATAATCGTGCCGGTTGTAGTCCCCCATTTTTGCGGCGCTTGCGATGTAATTCTTTACGCCCTTCGAACCTGTTTCCCGCACATGCCGAACTTTTTCGGTGGAAGGAGTCAGCGATGCTGCGCTACACGGAGACCATGAGCCTTACCGAGGAACAGATTGCCCTGAAGGAGGGCATTCACAAGTTTTGCAAGGAGGTGCTTCGTCCGGCCAGCGTGGAGCTTGACAAGCTTGCCGACCCCGAGGATGTCATCAAGAAGGACTCGATTTTGTGGAAGGTCATGAAGCAGGCCTACGAACTCGGCTACCACGCCGGCGGCATTCCGGAGGAATACGGCGGCGGAGGTCTGGGCGGGGTCGAGGGCCACATCATGGCCGAAGAGATGGGCTGGGGGAGCGCGGATTTCGCAATAGCCATCGGCGTCTCGTCGTTTCCATTTTCCGCTGCCGCCGCCACGATGGACGATGAATTGATAGAGACTCTCGTCAAGCCCTTCGTCGAAGACAGGGAGGCGAAGTATGTCGGCTGCTGGGCGATCACTGAGCCCGAACACGGCTCCGACTCGCTCATTGTGGGCTCCGACCAGTTCAGCGACGCAGACATCACGTTCCAGACGACGGCCAGGCTCGACGGCGACGAATGGGTCATCAACGGTCAGAAGGCTTCATGGGTCTCGAACGGCATCATCGCGACTCACGCGACCACGTTCCTCACGGTTGACGCATCAAGGGGAATGAGCGGCGGGGGAGTGGCCGTCATTCCGCTCGACCTTCCCGGTGTTTCCAGGGGTCGCTCGCTCGACAAGCTCGGCCAGCGCGCGCTGAACCAGGGTGAAATAGTTTTCGAAGATGTGCGCATACCGCAAAAGTACATGATCTTCGGGCCGGATATGTATCCGTACGCCGTCAACCTCACGCTCGCCCACGCAAATGCTGGCATGGGCGCCGTATTCACGGGCGTCGCTCGCGCGGCGTTCGAAGAAGCACTCGATTACTGCAAGGTGCGCGTACAGGGCGGCAAGCCGCTCATCGAGCATCAGTGGATACAACAGAAACTGTTCGAAATGTTCACGAAGGTCGAGTCGGCGAGAGCGATTTCGCGGGCGGCGTTGATATACAACCATGAAACGCTTCCGCCGGCCATCGAGCTGTCGATAGCCTCGAAGGTTCATTGCACGCAGGCCGCCTACGAGGTCTCGCACGATGCCGTGCAGCTTTTCGGCGGCTATGGCCTCAGCAAGGAATACACGATAGAGAAAATCTTCAGAGACGCGCGCGCGTCGCTCATCGAGGACGGCTGCAACGAGGTGCTCGCCCTCGCCGGCGCGAAGGCGGTGCTGGAGAAGTACTAGAAATACCGCGGGAAATAGTTCCGATGTGGCATAACGGGCAGCAGGCGCTTCACCTGCTGCCTTTTCGCATGTAGTCGGGGTCGCGCCTGAGCTTCTCGCGGGTCTCCTCGACCATCGCCTGAAACGCCAGGTGGTCGCTCGGCCAGGCGCGCTCTTCGAGCGGGCGCGTGCGCATCTTCTCTATCTCGCGCGCGAACTCCTCGGCCAGCGTCGTGCCGCTCTTGCTCGCCTCGGCGGGCGTGAAACATTCGCCGTAGATGTGGAGCGAGTCGGACTTGTCGCAGTACCTGCCGACCTTCACCTCCCTGCCCGTGGCCTCCGAGATTCTCTGCGCGATAGTTCTTTGCAAATCGGTCAGCGCATAGGCGTTCATGAACCACGCCCGGTACAAGTCGCGCGAGCGCCAGTCGGTGTTCATGTTGAGCACGGGCGCGCCCTCCTCATCCACGACGACGCGGCACCAGACGCGCTGCAGGCATGGCGGGTCGTGCGTGGCGGGGTCGGCGGTCGGCATCCACGTGACGGCCTGAGTCCTGCGGCTGTGAAACGCGGCTGCGGATTTTCTGACGATGTAGTCGATCTGGTCAAACGGCGGCAACTTGATGTCTGCGAGAGATTTTCCGATGTCGGCGGGAGTTTTTGCCTCGCCCGAATCCAGCAGCGCGCGCAGCCTGCTCGGCGAGAGTAGCATGCCGCGCGGGTCGTCGACGTCTTCCGTCGGCTGGTACGAGAACAGGCGGCCGTGGTAGGTGTACGTCCACAGGTCGGGGTTCGACGGGTCGACCCAGTGGTCGTGTATCCCCTCGACGACCTCCTGCCGATACACCTCCAGCTCCTCGGGGCCGCCGGGGAAATTCTTGTGAATCCTCGGCTCGCCGAACGGCTCGAGCACCTCGATGAGGACGGTGGCGTCTTTGCTCGGCGGGTCGATGTACGCGCCCGCGGCGTCCCTCTTGTCGTACTCGGTCCTGATGTCGATGCCGTGGTCCCACACGGCGAGCACCGCCTTCTCCCACGCCTCGGGCAGAGTGCGCGCGGTTATGTGCAGAATGGGAATGTTGCCGCGATTCAGCCTTTTCGTCGTCATCTGTCAGTTTCCTATGCTTTATGATCGAAGTCGTGCCTGGCTGTCCCGAAGCAACTGCGATGATGGGCTCCAACCAAAACGCTGAAAAAACTCGACCGTAGGTTTAAGCGCGAGTTCCCGAGGCTCTGAGATCAATTCTCCCCTGCTAAATTCTTTGATGTAAGAGTATTTCGGCATCGATGTCCGACACACCTGACGCAGAAGGATTATGCCACTCGCATCCGCGCTGAGAATACGATTCTGAATATTTTCAACACTTATCTCAATACGCATGCGTTCATCACCCGCATCACTGAGTGCTAGACGGGAAGCAAACTCAAAGATTTCAGTAAACCGATATAGCGAATCAATTATTGGCACTTCGGTTCCATGCGTCCAACCTTCGTAAGGCCGCCATAACTTAGACTGATCAAGCCAATCGTTCGTTATACCAGATAAATGAATGAACTGACCACTCTGATAAAAGCGCCATATCTCAAGATTATGCTCCCACTCAATCTCTTGCCCTATCCAATCCATTTCCCTCTGAAATGGAGTATGGGAGTCCACATGGGGAAAATCCCAACCTCTTAACTCAACGGCTCTTTCCCGGATGATGTTCTCTAGATCAATGTAATTCTCGATTCGCCTTTCCACAAAGGCACAAGGACGAATGACTACTCGCCAATAGCCACGCGTCTGTATCTTCTCTAACAGAGTGCTTCGCGTCTCGTTCATAGGTTACTCAATTGCCTATCGAAGAGAGTCTGATCGCTGACTGCGTCGGGAGCGACTAGGTTTATCCCCGCGGCGCGGGTCTGAGCCACAAATTTGCGAAGGCGTTTTTCGGCAGCTAGGTCAAGCAGGTCTCGCATTTCCGCATGCGATGGAATTACGGCCGTCTCAGCCTTGTGTCGGCTTCTCACATAGCAAGCCCCATTACGTAGGATGGTCTCTTTTCCACTAGTGTAATCCTTCTTGCACAAAATGGGAATGTCATCGAATTCTTTCACATCGATTACGATGTATTTCTTTCCCCCGTAGATGCGAACTTCCACAGTGAACTCTACTGGAGGATCGGCGTAATTGTTTAACCTGTCAGCAACATCATCCTTATTCCATGTAGCAATATCTTTCTCATTCAGGCCAATTGGGGTTAGTTTCTTATTCTTGTCTTCGATCCCAATTACAACAAGACCACCGTCACGACGGTTTGCCATACCCATCATGGCGCGGCTGACTCTTGCGAAAAAGCACTTGTCGTCACGCTTGCCTGGCCCCTTCACCTCCACGTCGGTACGCTCGCTACTGTAATGCACCAATTCGTTGATTATCTTTTCAAACTCTTGGTCAGTCATCTCTCGGTGCCCTGTGGTCTACCGGAAGATCACATTTTCTGTTTAAGCATGAAATCTGCGTCGCGTTAAGCAAATTCTTCCTCAATGACTATACCGCACAGGGCAAATTTGTTCAAGCCCTGATTTGGGAAAGGGTCAAAAGGGAAAAAGGTCAAAAGGTGAAGAGGGGGAACCGGTTTACGGTTTTGGGTTGGAATAATTTGTTCGCGAAGAACAGCAAAAAGCCTCATCCTTTCGTATCTGCGAAAATCTGCGTAATCTGCGGATTCCCATGTTCGTGTAATTTGTGTAATTCGTGGTGAGATTCTTCGCTTCGCTCAGAATGACCGTGTGGTGGAATTCGTGATGGGATTCTTCGCGGAGTTTATCCTGAGCGCATGCAAAGGGCTCAGGATGACGTTTTTGTGCTCTTCGTGTCCTTCGTGGACGAAATGTTTTGCGAGTTTGCGGTGGGTTCGTGATAGAATAGGTGCGCACGCAACCACCCCGTTGCGGGGCTTGCCGCTCAATGTCTCCCTCATCCTTGGAGGTGAAATGTGAATACGCTCGTGACCGGCGGCACCGGCTTCGTCGGAACTCATCTCGTGAGAAAGCTGACCGAGCGCGGCGACAAGGTGCGCTGTCTGGTTCGGAAGACAAGTGACGTCGCCTCGTTGAAACGGATGGGCGTGGAGCTCGCCGAGGGCGACATCACGATGTACGAGTCGCTGCTCGACGCCGCCCGCGGTGCGGAGGTCATCTATCATGCCGCCGCGCTCGTCGAGGTCGGCGGCGCGTCGCGGAGCGAGTTCTACCTGGTGAACGTCGAGGGCACGCGTAACGTGCTGAAGGCGTGCGAGACGGCTGGCGTCGGCAGGCTGGTTCACGTGAGCACGCAGTCGGTCACGTTCGATTTCACCGACAAGTACGACTCGACCGAGGACGCTCCCTTTCCCTCTCGCTACAAGGACAACTACTCCGAGACGAAGGCGCTGGCGGAGAGGGAAGTGATGGGCGCGGCAAAGCAGGGCCGCGTGAGCGCGTGCGCAGTGAGGCCGACGTGGGTATGGGGGCCGGGCGACATGACGATACTGCCGATCATCGCAAAGCTGGCGCGCCGAAAACAGTTGTTCTTGATAAACGGAGGCCGGGCGGAAACGTCGACGAGCTACGTGGAGAACGTGTGCGACTGTCTCATCCTTGCCGCCCAGCGCGAAAACGTTTCGGGCGAGGCGTTCCTCGTCACCGACGACGAGCGCATCACCGCCCGCGAATTCATCGAGAAGATGGCCGACGCGGCCGGGTTCGCGAGACCGAAGCTGTCGATACCTTACGGCCTCGCCTATGCGTCGGCGGCCGTCGCCGAAACACTCCATGCGATTTCCGGGTCGAGGAAGCCGCCGCTGATGACACGGTACGGAATAGCGCTCACGGGCCGAAACCTCACGTTCAGTTGCGAGAAGGCCAAGCGGGCGCTTGGATACCGCCCGGAAGTGAACATAGACGAAGGCATGCGCAGGCTCTCGGCATGGGTGAGCGAAATCGGCGGCATCAAGACGCTGACCGCGTGAGAAGAGCGTCCGAGAGCGCTTGACAATGTTATCACCCATGTGTTTAGAATACGTCGTCGCCGCACACCCCAGAGCGCCGGCCTAGGGCTTAGGCATGGCCTGAAATCGTTTTCCCTGGCGAGCATTGATGAAGAGATTCTTTCATCTCATAACGGGGTCCCCCCGACTTACCATCCTTATCACCCTTCTGCTCACCATCTTCTTTGGGCTGCAACTGCCGAAGCTGCGGCTTGAATCCGACGTTGATGTGTATCTTCCGGACGAGCATCCTTCCATAAAATATGAGCATTTAATCCAAGACATCTTCAATTATCAGGAGTCGATGGCGATTGCCATTTTCAACGAGGGGCCCGACGGCATTTTCAATCCCCAGACGCTGGGCAAAATCAAGAGGCTGACGGAGGAGGTAGCGCGGGTGCGCTACGTGATAGCGCAGCGCGAAGAGGATATCAAGAGCATCAGCACGATGGACAACATCGTCGGGACCGAGGAGGGCGTCGAGGTTATTCCTCTGATGGAAGAGGTTCCCACGACCCCGCAGGAGGTAGAGCAACTCAAGGAGAACCTGTACGGCAACGAGATGTTTGTCGGGTGGCTGGTGTCGGAGGACGGGACCGCGGCCGTCATTCTCGCCAAGATCGAGGACGGCCAGGACAAGCAATCATACGCTTACAATGAAATCAAGAAGCTCGTCGAACGCGAGCAGGGCGGGGGCGACCGCATATACATAGCGGGTCAGCCGGTTCTCGAGGCGACCTTCATCGATTACATGGTCAGGAACATGGAGGTGATGCTCCCCATCGTCTTCGCCGTCATCGTGCTGCTCCTCTATTTCACCTTCGGCAGCCTGCGGGGCGTCGTGCTTCCGCTCGTGGTCGTATCGGCCAGCGTCACGTGGAGCATGGGAATCATGAGCTTGGTGGACGTGCCGATTTACGACATGACCACCATGACGCCCGTTATCCTTATCGCGATCGGTTGCGCATACGGAATCCATATCCTGAACCGTTACTACGAAGAGGCAAAAGACGAGACCGGCAGGGAAAAACGGGCAATCGTGCTTCAGAGCATGCTCACCATATGGCAGCCGGTGGTGATGAGCTCGCTCACCACGGCGGTGGGCTTTGCCTCGCTCTGCACCTCCAGCCTCGTGCCCGTGCGCAGTTTCGGAATCTTCACCGGAGTGGGCATCATCTGCGCGCTGCTGTTCTCCCTGACGTTCATCCCCGCCGGCCTGATGCTGGTGAAGGTTCCCGATTTCACCGAAGCGAAACGCCGCAGTCTCGACGTAGGTCGCATTGTCCAGAAGTACACCGACCTTGCGCTGGGTTCCATGGGACGCTGGGTGTATCGTCATCGCGTGGCGATTTGTGTGTTCTCCGCAGTGCTGGCGCTCGTCGCTGGGGTCGGGTTTACCAAGCTGCGCGCCGACGACAGTTGGGTGGAAATGTTCCCGCATGACAGCGATGTCTATATTTCCAGCAAGCTGATTAGCGACAAAATGAACGGCACCGTTTCGATGAACGTGGTGGTGGAGGGCGATGAGCCCGACACCATCAAGTCGCCTTCCCTCCTGAAGAAGATGGTGGAGCTTCAGGAACTGGCTGAAGAAACGGAACAGGTGGGCGGCACAATCTCGATTGCCGACTACGTAAAGCGCATGAACAAGGTGATGAACGCGGACAAGGAGGAGTTCAACACGATCCCCGACAGCCGGGACGCGGTCGCTCAATACCTCTTGTTGTACTCGCTGTCGGGAGACCCGGACGACTTCGACGAGGTCGTCGATTACGACTATCGTCAGGCCAACATCACCGTCATGCTGAAGGACGACCACACAGGCGGTGTGAAAAAACTGGCCAACCGTCTCCGCCGGTATATCAAGGAACACTTTGCGGATGAACCGGCGAAGTTAAACCTCACCGGCTACGCTTACGTCACAGAGGTGGTCATAGACCTCGCCGTTCGCGGGATGCTGGGCAGCATTTTCCTCTCCATTTTGGTCATCTACATCATGACCGTACTCATGTTCCGTTCTTTTACGGGCGGGATTTATAACGTAATCCCGATCGTGATGGCGTTACTGCTCAACTTCGGGCTGATGGGCGCGTTGGGCGTGACAATAGGGTTCGCCAACTCATCCGCGTTCGCGGTGGCGATGGGGATCGGGGTGGATTACGCGATCCATCTTGTGTTCAAGTTTCAGCGCGAGGTCGCCGAAAGCTCCGACCTGGAGGAGGTAACCGCCATCACCCTGATGACCAGCGGGAAAGCGATCTTTTTCAACGCCGTGGTTGTCACCGCCGGTTTCCTGGTGCTGCTGGCATCCAACTTCACCGGCCACCGGATAATGGGGCGGTTGCTCTCTTTGAGCATGGTCACGAGCTTCCTCGGCTCGGTGACGCTGCTACCGGCCGCGCTGAGCCTGTTCAAGCCTGCCTTCATCTTCCCCCAAAAAGAAGCGGGCGCGGAGGACATCAGTACCGCCGAACCGGTTGAGGTTGAGCATCTCCCGCCCAGGTAGGCGGAGGATCGGGGAGATGGTGGCGTGCGGGAATGAGAGAGAAAATCGGCGAGAGGCTGTCTTGCGGTTTGTGAAGCATTCAAGACAGCCTCTCATCTTTTGTGCGACCTTCCTGACGAACAATGCGCTTGCATATGCCCGTGTCACAGTCGTCACACCGGGCGCTTCGTTCGCGATTCAAGGTCAGAATGTCGAAGCCCACCGCGTGATCGGCGAAATCCGGTTCGCGTTTTCAGCAGCGGTCCTTCTCAAGCGGTTCTTGCAATTGCTCCATGTCTTCAACTTTCCTGATGTATGCATTCATGTCAAATTTCCGTTCCAGGCCGGCTGAGTTCATGTAACGCACGGTGCCGAGAACGGGTCGTTCCGACCACGGCCTGTCATGTTTGCCGAAGCACCACGCGACCCCCGCGTAGGAATTGGGGTCGCGCCCGTCCAGTTCGTATTTGTTGTTGAGGTGGATGGCGATTCTGAAGGCGTCTTCGGGCCGCTTGACCCATTCGATTATCTTCTTGCCCCAGTACATCCTCATGTAATTGTGCATCTTGCCGGTCAGGACCATCCCCTTCTGTGCGGCATTCCAATAGTGGTCGTGCGTCCGGGCGCGTTCAAGCTCGGACAGGGTGTAATCGTATTGCCTCTTATCTCTTGCGTGTTTGTGGAGCGTCTTCTTTGCCCAATCGGGCAGGCTGTCGAATGAGTGGTAATGCGAATTGTAGTGACAGAAGTTCATGCTGAGCTCACGGCGGACAATCAGCTCTTCCAGGTATGCTTCCACGTTCCCTTTCTTCACATTCTTTGCCGACAGAATCTCCCGCGCGACATACAGAGGCGAAATCTGACCGAAGTGAAGGTACGGGCTCATGTGTGAGACACATCCTGCCGCGGGCTCGTTTCTTCCATCCTCGTACAAGCCCAGTTTATCGGCTATGAAATCCGCGAGGAGTTTTTCCGCGTTGGTAGTTCCGCCCTTGTAGTTATCCACCTTTCCGACGCTTCGGTCGATTCGAAGTTCGTGCAAGACGGAACCTATGTCGGAAATATCCAGCCCATCAAGTTTTATTCTCAACGAATTTCGGTCGGGACCGGATTCTTGCAGCGGTTCAAGGAAATCGTCGAGGCGATTGTGGATTTTCTTTCTGATTGTGCGGGCCGCGTATTCCTCTTTGCCGGACGCGACTTCGACGGGCACAATAACGTCGCTTTCCACCTGCACCACCTTGCAGTGTGCGTTGCGGGCGACGTGCATTCGCCATGCCTTCTGAAATTTGAGATATCCTCGGTCCGTCACAATCAGGGCGGCGTTTCTCCCCAGGCTGACGGCGGCCTCGCGGGGTGGCTGGAGCCTCACCACGAGCTGGATGCCTCGCCTTCGCAGGGTCTGCTGCGTGTCCCTCAGTCCCTCGAGCATGAACGCATAGTGCCGCAAGTTGGCTTGGGGAAACCTTTGAGTCAGACCGAAAACAACGACGACTGGCAGATTCAGGCTATCGGCCTCGCGAACAGAATATTCGAGAGCGTGATTGCACCTGGCTCGCTGCGACTGCTGCATCCAGTACAGGACGTATTGGCCCCTGCGGATATCCTTCTTGTTGAGCAACTTGACGCGCTGTGGTTGTATCATGGCTTTTTCAAGATAGGCTTGTGATAGAAAGAAAGAAGGCCCCCTTCTTGTGGCGGGAGCCTTCCAATTCTTCTTGACCTCTCCTCACTAACATGAGGACTTGCATTTGCAGGTGCCGCTGACCTCCTTGGTCAATTTCCGGATTTTCATACCAAATTCACCTCCTCCGCGAGGCTGTCACGGCAAACCGTTTGCCGTATCGATTTTTGGCGCTCGACTCAGCAATCAGCCGCCTTGAACGTTCTCGTCCTTATCGACGGCGATACCCTTATGAACATCCTCAACGCTCTCTTTGTCCAATGTCTCGGTGCCGACTGGCGCCTTCGTGAAATAGAACTCGAAAGCATCCTCGTTCACTGAAATCCTGATGTCGGCCTTGTGATGCTCCGCGTAGTCGCGCACGCACTTCCAGCTTTCCAGCGAACACGCTTCGCCGGGAGCCCCCTTCTTGCTGGCCTTGTCATACCAGGCAAGGAGCGAGAGCCCTTGGCCCGCTTCGTTTGCGACAGCCTCTCTCGCCGCTTTTTCCGCCGCTTTGTATCCAATACCGCCAGCTAATGACAAATTGATGTTTCTCATTTCCGTTACCTCCCTCCGCATGGTATGAACGCAATCAAGCTCTTGGTACGTCCCCGATTCGATTCAAGTCATACTATAACAAGCGTTCGGAGGAGCCGCTATTGCAGGCTGGAGAGACGGACTGCCTTTCACGCCGTCTTCTTCACTCCGTGGAACAGCTCGCTTCCCGCGCCGGGATAGACCTTGTGCTCCTTCGGGGGCGTGCGTCGCGCTACTGCCGGCCATTTGTCTCGCTGCGGCTCCGAACCCTCGTTGGCGGTCTCCGAGGGAACTGCATCGGCCATGCTCGGTTTCTTGCGGACGTCGATACCTTCAACGTTGTGGCTGAACTCGATTGGGATGCCGTTTGGGTCGAAGGCATATATCGAGTGGATGAAGCCGTGGTCGATCACATCGGAAACCTCGAACCCCGCCGCCGAGAGTGTATCTTTGAGTTCCCAAAGGTCGTCTTCCGTTTCCACGCCAAAGGAGACATGGTCAAACACAAAGGGGCCGGAGACCGGTTCCCCATGATCCTTTTCCTTCACCGGTCTTATGTCGGGCCATTCGAAAAAAGCTATTAAATCATACGGGGAAATCTCGAAGAAGTAGTGTCTGTATCCCGGTCTTCCCAGCCCTGCAACGAGCCTCATGCCGAGTAAGTCGCGCCAGAAACGAATGGTCTTATCCATATCGCCCGTAGCCATCGCCAAATGGTTGACTCCGTTGTACCTGATCATAAGATACGCTCCTCGGCCCTTTCTTCGGCCTTCAATCTCGCATTGATTAACTGACGCCGGCTCGTGAACATATTCACTTGCATTATGAATGATTTTCCGACTTCCCGCTATTCCGGAATGCACTTGAGTTCAGCGGCTGAAGTCGCCTTTACTTTTTTGAGCTTGGTATTCTATTATTGTATGCCGTACGGAGTTGTTCAATCTTGGGTGGCAGATGAGCTATGTGGATAAGTATGAGGAACGGCCAGTGAGAACCGGCACCGACAGAATACCTGCCGGGTCTTATTGTGTTCATGCCTTGGTCAGCGCACAGGCGGAGCGGAATCCTAATGCGATTGCCATCCTTGCGCCCGGAAGGAGTGCTTTGACATATGGGCGTTTGTTCGACCAGGTGTCGCAATCCGCCGGCATACTCAGGTCTTTCGGGATAGAGCGCAATGACCGCGTGGCAATTGTGCTCCCCAACGGCCCTGAAATGGCGGTTGCCTTCCTAACGGTGGCCTCATGCGCAGCCAGCGCGCCGCTGAACCCGGCATATCGGGCCGCAGAATTCGACTTCTACCTTTCGGATTTGAAAGCCAAAGCCTTGATTGTCCAATCGGGAATCGATTCTCCGGCGAGGACGGTCGCGCAGGAACGGGGGATTCTCATAATCGAGTTGTCACCGAATGTGGACGCCGAGGCGGGCATTTTCTCACTGGCCGGCGGCGTAAGTTGGTCAGCCGCGAAAGTAGATTTTGCCCCACCGGACGATGTCGCACTGGTGCTCCACACCTCCGGGACGACGTCGCGGCCCAAATTGGTTCCGCTGACACAAACGAATATCTGCACATTGGCTCACAATAACAGAATTCTCCTTAAGTTGGACGAGAAGGATAGATGTCTCAACGTAATGCCGCTGTTTCATATCCATGGATTGTCAGTGCTTCTGGCGACAATTGCCGCGGGTGGAAGTGTCGCATGCACGCCGGGCTTTTATGCCCCAAGATTTTTCGAATGGATGGAAAACTTTCGACCCACGTGGTATTCGGCGGTGCCGACCATGCATCAGGCGATCTTGAGCCGTGCCGCCGAGAATCTCGAGACTATCGGGAAATGTCCGTTGCGGTTTGTTCGTTCCGCCTCAGCTCCTCTGCCGCCGAAAACGATGGCGGAACTGGAGGCGGTATTCGAAGCGCCTGCGATTGAGGCTTACGGGATGACGGAGGCCTCCCATCAGATAGCGAGTAATCCGCTGCCGCCCGGCCAACGGAAAACCGGTTCGGTCGGTCTTGCAGCAGGCGCGCAAGTGGCCGTCATGAACGAAGCGGGCAACCTCGTGCCGGCAGGAGAGGTCGGTGAGCTCGTAATTCGTGGTAAGAGTGTGATGAAGGGCTACGAAAACAACCCTGAGGCCAATAGGAACGCCTTCACCAATGGCTGGTTCAGAACAGGCGACCAGGGCTATATGGACTCCGAAGGCTATATTTTTATCACGGGTCGATTGAAGGAAGTCATCAATCGAGGCGGCGAGAAAATTTCGCCGCGCGAGGTGGATGAAGTCCTGATGGAGCATCCGGCTATTGACCAGGCGGTCACTTTCGCGCTGCCCGATCCCAGGCTTGGCGAGGACGTCGGGGCCGCCGTGGTACTAAGGGAAAACGCCTCGGTTACGGAGAGGGAAATACGCGAGTTCGCCGCACAGCGGCTGGCCGACTTCAAAGTTCCACGTCGGGTTGTGGTGCTGGATGAAATACCGAAAGGCCCTACGGGTAAATTGCAGCGAATCGGGCTGACCGAGACATTGGGACTGGAAAGCATCGCAGAGGGGCCGACAGGGGCGGGCGCCCCTTATGCGCCTCCTCGGAGTGCGACCGAGAAAAAGCTTGCGGCAATGTGGGCCGATGTTCTCGGCCTGAATCGCGTGGGCATCCACGATGAGTTCCTTCATCTGGGCGGAGATTCGATGCTTGCCACTCTTCTCGTCTCTCGGGTGCGCGAGGCGTTTCGGGCGGAGTTATCGCTTCTCAGTTTCTTCGAAGAGGCTTTCACTGTGGCAAGGATGTGCGAATGGCTGGCAAACGCCGATGTTGCGCAGCCGCCGGTCGCGGTTCCCCTGGTGCCGACTGAGCGCGACCAGGAATTCCTACTTTCCTTTGCCCAGGAGCGTCAGTGGTTTATTCAAGAGTTAGACCCAGGCAATTGCGCATATAATTCCATCGCATGCATTCGCTTTGAAGGTCCGTTGAGCGTTATGGCTTTGGAGAACAGTCTCGGCGAAATAATACGGCGGCACGAAGCGCTGCGCACAACTTATCCAACGATGGATGGAAGACCCATTCAAAAGATCGAAGAAGCGGGCTCCATCCGGCTGCGCCCCATAGACCTCGCCATGTTTCCCGGGGCTGAGAGGGAAGCGCGAGCGATGCAGCTCATGACCGACGAGGCGCGGCGGCCATTTAACCTATCCAAGGATATGCCGATTCGCCCGTTCCTGCTGAAGGTGAATGGGGAAGAGCACAATCTGCTGCTCACTATTCATCATATTGCGTATGACGGTTGGTCGGCCGGAGTTCTCTTGAAGGAACTCATGACGTTGTATGAGGCTTTTGCAGAGGCAAAGCCGTCCCCGCTTGCGGATCTGCCGATTCAATACGTTGACTTCGCCACGTGGCAACGTCAGCGCATAGACAAAGAAAAGACCGAGAGACAACTCTCATACTGGGAGCGGGTCCTCGGCGGCGGTTTGCCTGTTTTGGACATGCCAACCGATCATCGACGACCGGCGAGGCAGAGTGGTCGCGGGCGGCGGTTGAACTTCTCTCTGCCAGTCGAACTCTCCCGCTCGGTCAAGGAGCTGTGTCGGAATGAGGGGAGCACCCTCTTTATGGTTCTCTTGGCCGCGTATCAGTGTCTTCTCCACCGCTATTCCGGACAGACAGACATTATTGTCGGCTCTCCCATTTCCGGACGAACGCACGTTCAGACTGAAGCGATGATAGGGATGTTCATTAACACGCTGCCTCTTCGCACAGACCTTTCCGGCGATCCAACTTTCCGTGAGCTGATAAGACGGGTTCGCAAGACGGCTCTCGAGGCCTATGAGAATCAGGATGTTCCCTTTCAGGAAATCGTCGCGCTCATGAAGCCCGAACGAGTCCTCAACCATCTCCCTTTGTTCCAGGTGATGTTTGTGCTCCAGAACGCGCCCATGCCTCACCTTGAGCTGCCGGGCCTCAAGCTAAGCCTTATTGACATAGACAAACATGCGTCGATCGCCGACCTTTCCTTACACCTATGGGACAGGCCGGAGGGTCTCGGCGGTTTTTTCGAGTACGACACGGAACTATTCGACGAAGGAACCATCGAGAGGATGACGTGGCATTTTCAAGTATTGCTGGGGAGCATTGTTGACGGACCCGAGCGGCGGGTGTCGGAACTGCAGATGTGTGATGACGCAGAGCGTCACCGGCTATTGTGTGAATGGAATGATACCCAGGCGAACTATTCGCGAGATTCCACCATTCATGGCTTGTTCGAAGCTCAGGTTGAGCAAACACCGGACTCGCTCGCCGTGGTATTTGATGAGGAGAAGCTGACCTACCGTGAATTGAACGACCGGGCAAACAGGCTGGCTCATTTCCTGCAATCTCGCGGAGTCTGCAGGGGGACGATTGTAGGTATTTGCATGGAGCGCTCGGCGGATATGGTCGTGGCGTTGTTGGCGACGCTCAAGGCGGGAGGGGCATATCTGCCCCTGGACCCAACTTACCCTGTTGAGCGGCTGGCCGTCATCCTGGATGAGTCGAAGTCGCCGTTGATACTCACGCACAAGAGCCTCGTCGATTTCCTTCCGGCGGAGGAACAAACGATTGTCTGCCTTGATGCGGATTCGGGCGTTATCGAAAAGGAAAGCATTGAAAACCCATCCAGTGAAGTATCGGCCGAGGATCTGGCCTATGTGATGTTCACATCAGGGTCCACCGGCATGCCGAAGGGCGTTTCGGTGCCTCACAGGGCTGTCGTCAGGCTGGTGAGGAACACCAACTATATTGAGCTGGGGCCGAACGACCGGATCGCACATGCCTCGAACTGCGCATTCGACGCCGCCACGTTCGAGATTTGGGGTGCCCTCCTCTGCGGGGCTCGGATTGTGGGAATACCGAGGGACGTGACACTTTCTCCGAGGGACTTTGCGGCGCGGCTCCAAGACCAGGGCGTCACGACCCTGTTCTTGACGACCGCGCTGTTCAACCACATGGCCGCGGAAACTCCCGACGCGTTCAAATCCTTGAAGCATCTCCTTTTTGGGGGCGAGGCCGTTGAACCCAAATGGGTCAAGAAGGTGCTCGACGGCTGTCCTCCCGAACGATTGGTCCACGTGTACGGGCCGACTGAAAACACCACATTCTCCACGTGGTATCTTGTGGAGCATGTCGCCGACGGGGCCGGCACCATCCCCATCGGCAGGCCGATATCGAACACATGCGCTTACGTGCTGGACGGAAAGATGCAGCCTGTGCCCGTTGGCCTTACGGGCGAACTGTATCTCGGAGGCGACGGTCTGGCGATGAGATACTTGAATCGTCCGGATCTTACCGCCGAGAGATTCGTTTCCGATCCGTTTGACGGCATGCTCGGATGTCGCCTGTACAAGACCGGAGACCGGGTGCGATATTTGCCGGATGGCAACATCGAATTCATAGGCCGCCTCGACGACCAGGTAAAGATGCGCGGTTTTCGCATCGAGCCTGAAGAGGTCGAGATCATGCTGCGACAAATTCCCGCCGTCCGCGAAACGGTCGTATTGGCGCGAGAAGATGAACCCGGCAACCGTTACCTTGCGGCGTATATCATACCCGAAGCCGGCCAAGCGCCAAGTGTAGCTGAAATCCGAAACTTCTTGAAACAAAAGCTGCCCGATTACATGGTGCCATCCGCTTTTGTAATGATGGAGGCCTTCCCGCTGACGCCCAATGGCAAGGTTGATCGTCGCTCTCTTCCGGTGCCTGAGCGCGGCTGTCTTGAACTTGTGGCGGAACATGTGGAGCCGAGAGACGCGGTCGAACTGCGGCTTGTGAAGCTTTGGGAATGCCTGTTGGATCTTCGTCCCATCGGGATGAACGACAACTTCTTCGAGTTGGGTGGACACTCGCTCTTGGCCGCGCGCCTGTTTTCTCAAATCGAGAAGATGACCGGCAAGGCCTTGCCTCTGGGCACACTTATTGAAAGGCCGACAGTCGAGCAACTTGCCGATGTGCTCCGAAAGGAAGGCTGGTCGCCCCAGTGGGAATCATTGGTGCCAATCCAGCCTCGTGGGAGCAAGAAGCCATTGTTCTGCGTGCACCCGCCGAGCGGCAACGTTTTTGGTTATACCGACCTGGCGCGCCATTTGGGAAATGAGCAACCGTTATTCGGGCTCCAGGCGCTTGGCCTGGACGGGAAACGGCCGCCTTTCACCCGTGTCGAAGACATGGCCGCTTTCTATCTTCAGGAAATACAATCCATCGACCCCAAGGGCCCGTATCTTCTGTGTGGAAGGTGTTCGATAGGGGGATTGGTCGCCTACGAAATGGCCCAACAACTTTTGAAGCAGGGTGAAGAGGTGGCGTTGTTGGCGATGATAGATGTCGAGAATCCCGTGGCGTTAATGGACCCGGAGAGAAACCCATACCGTCACAAATCGCTGATCCATTACCCGCGCCGTAATATCAAGCGCTTAATCTCTTACGTACTCAGCGATCCCCAAACTCGCCGGTTCAATGAGGCGCTTGCCGCCAACATTCAAGCGAAACGTACGTATGTCCCAAAGGTCTACCCCGGCCGGATAACGTATTTCTTCAGCGAGCAATTCAGCCGGAACAAGTCCCGGCGCTTTCGCCCTGAAGTGCCCGGGGGATGGCAACAACTGGCGGGAGGCGGTTTGGAGATACATATCGTTCCCGGCGGCCATTTAACCATGCTGGCTGAACCACATGTTCGGGTGATGGCTGAAAAACTAAAAGCCTGTATGAATAGGGCAACGTAAAGATGCACGAGAACGCAAATGAATCCGTTCGTCAGTCGTCTTTGTTGACTCCAACGCCCGCATTGGGTATGGATGAAATCCACGTGCTCCAGGCCCGTTTGGATACGGATGGACTGTATCTTGAGATGTACGAGCAGGTTCTTTCCGAAGATGAATTGGAGAGAGCAAACCGTTTTTATTTTTGGAAAGACCGGAGGGACTTTATTACGGCCCGCTGGTTTTTGCGAACTGTTCTTGCCTGTTACCTGAAGACAGACGCGTCTGGACTTCAATTCTCTTACAATGCTCACGGAAAGCCCGCGCTCGCCGGCAAATTGTCGAGTCAGGAGCTCTGCTTCAATTTGTCTCATTCCGGAGGACTTGTTCTTCTTGCCGTGGCGCGAGGGCGGCATGTCGGAATCGACGTGGAGCTTGTCAGCTCTCATCCGGCTGACAAAGGCATTATCGAGCAGTCCTGTTCTCCCAGCGAAGCTTCAATCTTGTATTCACTCCCGCGCCATATGCAATCAGAAGCCTTCTTCCGCTGCTGGACCAGAAAGGAAGCGTATCTGAAAGCGCGGGGGCAGGGATTGGCTTCGTGTCCGAAGCAGTTCAGCGTTCCAATGGATTCTGCCGGACCGACTTCTCACGTTGCAACCATAAGAGCTCGAAACGGAGTTCCTCCTTGGTCGATATGGCACTTGGCTCTGGCGCCCGGATATATAGGCGCCCTGGCCTCGGAAGGAAGCGCATGCGGCGTCAACCTTTGCTCCCTATCCTCAACCTCTTTTTGCGGAATCAGCGCCTCACCAGCCCCAACCAACACTATCATTAAGAAGTAACGCGTCAACTAGCGCGACGGCCACGAGCGGGGCAAACTTAAAGTGAGAAATTTCTGCTTCGGACGATAAAGATACCGCCCGCCCACACACACATTCCGCGATTCAACCGACCCGAAGCCGTCCCCCTTTGAAAACCTGACTCCTGAAGCGGGGCGAGGTGAACAAGATGAGAGTATTGGATTCTCTATATGAAATGGTCGATAGACTCAAGTATGACACACCACATGAGAAGATCGAGAAGATAACGAGTCTTCTGACCGAAGGAAAGACGCACAGGGCGTTGGGCTTGGCTGCTGATGACATCAAACTGCTCTTCGCTGTTGCCCGCATTTTTCGACAGCGGGGAAACCACGACATCGCCCAAACCCTCTACCAGAGAATCGGCAAGCTGAGTACCCGGGATCCAGACAGTCTGGTGAAAAAGGGACTGGCTCTCCGAAGCATCGGGAAGCACAGAGAGGCAATCTCATGCTACGATCTGGCGCTGAATCGGCGGCCGGACGACGCCGAGCTGTGGTCGAACAAGGGGGTTGCCCTCGGGAAATGTGAGAGATACGACGAGGCGTTGGAGTGTTATGACAGGGCACTTGAGATAGACCCCCTGCATGCAATCGCCTGGTCGAACAAAGGGGTTGTCCTTGCCAGGCTCGGAAGCCACGACGAAGCGATGGCGTGTTATGAGAAGGCGCTGGAATTGAACCCGAACCATGCGGAGATATGGTCGAATAAGGGCGTCGTCCTCGGCAATTTCAAACGACACGCCGAGGCAATCGAATGTTTCGACAGGGCGGTCCGCCTCAATCCCGCTCTGGCCGAGGCATGGAAGAACCTGGGCGCGGAACTTGCACGGCTCGGCAGACATCGTCAGGCATTGAAATCCTATGAAAGGGCGCTGGCCCTCATTCCTGATGACACGGAGAGTTGGTACGGCAAGGGGGCCCTGCTCGAAAAACTCGGGAGAAATCGGGAGGCCGTCGCGTGCTACCGGAAAGCCACCAAAGTCGATATAGATTCGTCCTGAAGCTGGGCGAATCGAACCTCCCAAGCCCGCCTCATTTTCTTATCATCGTTGCCTTTCTGATCTCCGAATCCATGGCCATCCTTACCAAATGTGCAAGAAAGATGATACAATTTCCCTATCGTTGCAGCTTCGACTGAGACCGAATCGGAGGGCTCAATCAAAGAAACGAGTTGTAGGTTTGGAAAAAGCAGAAGTCGAAGAATACCATCTAAAAGTTGAGTGCGTGAAATGAGAATTGCAGCAGCCAGTGGAGGTGTCATATGAAAAGAGGTTCCGTTTGGTGGCCGTGGTTGGCTCCTGTTATCATCGTGATTCTGTTGTTTCCAATGGCATGCGGCTCAAAGGTAAACCGGGACAATTTCGAGAAGATCAAGAACGACATGACTTATGAAGAGGTCGAGGGGATCCTTGGCTCTGCGACAGAGTCATCAGGTGTGGATATCGGAGGGTTGTCCGGAGGCTCCTCGACATGGAAAAGCAAAGAGGACACCATCACCATCCAGTTCTTGAATGGAAAAGTGAAAGCTAAACAATTCTCCACGACTGGAAAGTGATCGTCTGGCTGCTTGTGGCCTATCATCAGGT
>CAZSKP010000040.1:0-16369 GCA_964607485.1 uncultured bacterium
GGACCAGTCGCAACCCGGCCTAAGCCCCAGCCAGCCGGACGGCCTCGATGAGGCGGCCAAGCTGGTCAACCGAATATTGGGCATGGAACGGCTCGAGGGCAAGCTGAGAAAAGGCGGCATCGGTCCGGCCGAAGAGCCGCTTCTGGCCGAAATGCTCGGCCCCGATGCGCTCACGTGTCTAAACATGGTTGCAGAACTCCAGGCCGAACTCCTGAGGGCCGGCTATCTGGAAAGCGGTCGCAACGGCTTGAAACTGACGCCGCGCGCGATTAGGCGAATCGCGCAGAAGGCGCTATCCGACATTTTCTCGAACCTGGACAAGAACCACCTTGGCGGACACGAAATCACCCGCAAGGGCGCCGGACAGCCCGACATGAGCGACACAAAGGCCTACGGCTTCGGCGATTCCTTCAACGTTCACCTGAGCAGGACGTTGATGAACGCGCTCGTTCGCGACGCCAGCCGGATACCCCTCGATATCACCCCGGCCGACTTCGAGGTCTATGATGAGCGGCGTATGACCGATTGCTCCAACGTCATCATGCTCGACCTCAGCTACACCATGTCGCAGAACAGGAAGCTGCAGGCGGCCAAGAAGGTCGTTCTCGCGCTCGACAACCTCATCCGCAGCCGGTTCCCCAGGGACACCCTCCACATCGTGGGCTTCGCCACCTACGCGCGCGAGCTGACGCGCGAGGAACTGCCCCACGTGAGCCTCACCCTCGGCAACCCGTTCACAAACATACAGGACGGACTGAGGCTCTCCGAAAAAATCATCTCGCGCGAACGTGGAAGGAACCGGCAGATTATCCTCATCACCGACGGCGAGCCTACCGCCTTCTGCAGGGACGGCGACCTCTATGTTGACTATCCGCCCACGCCGGAAATCTTCGCCGAGACTTTGAAGGAAGTGGCCCGGCTGACACGCAAAGGAATCACCATCAATACCTTCATGCTCGACGACCGGGCGCTGCTCGTCGATTTCGTCGAGCAGATGACTAAGCTGAACAAAGGCCGCGCCTTCTTTTCCACGCCTCACACGTTGGGGGAATACCTGCTTCTCGACTACCTCGCCCGCCGCCGACGTCTCATCAATTGAGAAGAGAAGTTGGCAGCGTTGTACTTTTGCTCTTTCATACATGATCGCTGATCGGGAAGGAGAGGAATCATGACTGACCGTCTGAAGGGGAAAGTCGCAATAGTCGTCGGCGCGGGTTCGACTCCCGGCGACACATTGAGCAATGGAAGGGCCACCTCAATGCTTTTTGCGCGCGAAGGCGCCTCGGTGATGCTGGTCGATCGCCGGCGGGAATCGGCCGAAGAAACGAGAGAAATCATCGGCGCCGAGGGCGGCGATTCATTCGTATTCGAGGCCGATGTCACCCGTGCCGAGGATTGCAGGAAAATGGCGGAAAAATGCGTGGAAACATACGGCCGAATCGATGTCCTGCACAACAACGTCGGCATCGGCGAAGGCGGCGGGCCGGTTGAACTGAGCGAAGAGGATTGGGAGAAAGTGCTCGCTACCAACCTGAAAAGCATGTTTCTGACGTGCAAGCACGCGCTTCCACACATGGAAAAGCAGGGAAGCGGCGCCATCATTAACATATCCTCGATGGCCGCCGTTCGCTTCGCGCCTTATCCCATGCTCGCCTACAGCGCATCCAAGGCCGGCGTGAACGCCCTCACCCGCTCAATCGCCATGCAGTACGCACACCACGGCATCCGCGCAAACGCCATCATGCCGGGCCTCATCAACACCCCGATGGCCATCGAGGGCATTTCCCAGCGCCTGGGTATTGAAAAGAAAGACCTCATCCGAATGCGCGACGCGGCTGTTCCGATGAATCACATGGGCGAAGCGTGGGATGTCGCGTACGCGGCGCTCTTCCTTGCGTCGGACGAGGCAAAATACATCACCGGCGTCATCCTCCCTGTCGATGGCGGCCTCTCCTGCAAAGGGTAGCAGAATTTCCCCCACTGCTCCCTAAATGGGGTATTGGGAGAGCAAATTTGGCCGCCGGACGCCTGCCGGACTGAACGTTAGCACCCTGCCATTGGACGAAACAGTCATACTGCAACAGGTTTCAAACCGCCGCCTCCCAGGTCATCTTTCGCCATCCGCACGAGAATCTCTTACCGTCCTTAAGTCTCTTCGGCCAAAGCACTTATTGGCATAAAGGGACGCTTCTTTCACCGTGCCAGACGCCCCTCGCTGCGTAATCCCCAGGACATTACAATTCGGATATTTTTTGTCATAATCGTTGCTAATTTTTTCCGGCCGGCCTGCGGGACGACATGCGCGCATTTATTACAGATTGGAAATAAAGGAGATATGCAAGACGGAACGCTTGGTGAAACCGGTGGCATGATACTTGCCAAATACCGCGCCAAATAGGAAGTGCCATTAGCAGTGACTTTGGCGAGCCCGCTAATGGCACCCGGGAAAGCAAGGAATTCCCTTTTCCTTTCCCTTTTTTCATTATAGCCCCGGCTCGCTCGAAAGTCAAACGCGCATCAAGCGCGAATATCGGGAGGGGGGATGCGATAGCGACAAAATCTGCGACCTCTTTGCAGCAGAGCTCAGCATGAATCGACGAAGAATCAAGCAATCATTAGGAGGCGGACAATGGGATTCAAACTCTTCGCGAAATCGCTCTTTTCACGCCCGGCACGTTGTCCTGCGGCCATGTTCACAAGGACAACCGCCGCGAGAGGATTCGTGACGCTGATGCTGGGGTTGGCTGCGGCAACAGTCTTGGCCGCTCCTTCCTCTGCGAGTATCGTGAACTCCGACTCGCGGCCAAACAGCTCCGGCGCAAGCGCGTCCTTGCAAGAGACCGAACTCTGTCAGTACTGCCATTCGTCTCGCAAGGCATCGAACCGGACCATCGGCGACGCGACGGAGGCATCTTGCCTGTTTTACGGTGAGAAGGTGATCGGCACGGTAAAGTGCTCGTCGTGTCACAAGCCCATCTGCCGGCAACCCTGACACTCTTTGCTGTCTGCAAAGTCGTCAAGAATGCCGGTCTCACGGTTCGGGTGCAATCCGGCTGTCGAGCGGTCGAGCATATTTACCGGGAAAGCCCGCTTCCAACCGAAAGATTCGGCAATATCGGCCGGTTGACAAAAGGGTTTACGTGAAATATAATGAGCGCGGTCGGACACCGTTTTCCCGGATGACTTGACCGACAATCGAGCAGTCGCTTGTTGGCCGATTCGCTCATCGATAGCCCGAGCGGCCGATTGGTTCCATACTGTAATGAGAAGGGCGAGTGGACGGAAGCCGCGCTCCCAGCGTCCCTTACGAACAAGAGGTGCATGAATGTACAGCGAAAAAGTCATGGAGCATTTCTCCAATCCGCGCAACGTGGGCGAGATCCCCGATGCCGACGGCGTCGGCACGGTCGGGAATCCCGTTTGCGGCGACGTGATGAAGATTTTCATAACGGTCGAAGACGACCATCTCACGGACATAAAATTCAAGACGTTCGGATGCGGCGCCGCCATTGCCACCAGCAGCATGGTGACCGAGATGGCCAAGGGTAAGTCGCTCGATGAAGCGCTTGAAATCTCCAACAAGACGGTTGCCGAGGCGCTCGACGGGCTGCCCCCGCAGAAAATGCACTGCTCCAACCTCGCCGCAGACGCTCTGCATGCCGCAATAGATGACTATCGACAAAAGCACCCGGCGAAAGCCCCAACGGAATGAGGGTTTGCAGAGAAGCCATCGGAATGCGCAGACGGCCCGAGCGACCGAACAAGATGAGCCCTTTGTCCAGAATCCCCCGCAAAGCGAGTTGGAACGCGGAGCCGCGGCCGGGATCGGCTGCCGCGTTGTGAGGAACCCCGACTGAATGTCGCTTTCAAGCGAGGTTGTCAAACTGTACCGCCGCATGGCGACCGACCTTTCGCCCGATATTTCCGACGGCCTCGCGAAGGCGCGCGCATCCGAAGAAAAAGACAGTCCCGCATACACGGCCATTTCCACCATAATCGAGAACGTCGAGCTTGCGCGGTCCGAGTCGAAGCCCATCTGTCAGGACACCGGGTATCCCGTGTTCTTCGTCACGATTTCCGAAGGCGCATCCATCCCAAAGGTCCGGGAAGCTATCGTCGAGGCCACCAAGGTCGCGACGGCCGAGATTCCGCTGAGGCCGAACGCGGTGGATTCTGTGACCGGCGCAAATTCTGGCGACAACACCGGCACGCTCTGGCCGCTGATTTACTTCGAGGGCTGGCAGAACAACCACATACTCATTCGCGCAATGCTCAAAGGCGGCGGCAGTGAAAACTGCGGCGCAACCTACAAGCTTCCCGACCCCCGCCTCGGCGCCGCTCGCGACCTCGAAGGAGTGAGAAAAGTCGTGCTCGACGCGGTGCACGCTGCGCAGGGCCGCGCCTGCCCGCCATACGTGCTCGGCGTCGCGCTCGGCGGAAGCAAAGATGCCGTGGCACGGCTCTCGAAGGAGCAATTGTTCAGGCAGCTCGACGACTCCAGCCCTTCAACGGAACTCGCTGCGCTGGAGCGGAAGCTCCTCGACGAGGCCAATAGCCTCGGCATCGGTCCGATTGGCGTCGGCGGCAGGACATGCGTCATGGGTGTCAAGATCGGAGCCGCCCACCGGCACGCGGCGACCTACTTCGTCGATATAGCGTTCTGCTGCTGGGCCGACCGCAAGGGCACACTCGAATATCACGGGAAACCATAGCGATGGCCGACTATCAGCTCAAAACCCCGCTCGCCGAAGCCGACGTGCGCGCATTGAAGGTTGGCGACACGGTCAGGCTGAGCGGTTCGATATTCACCGCTCGCGACCGGGCCCACAAGTACCTGATCGAAGAGGCGACACCCGAGACGCTCGAATTCGACCTCAGAGGCGGAGCGCTCTATCACTGCGGCCCGCTGGTTCGGAGGAAGAACGGGGGTTTCGAGCTCGTCGTGGCCGGCCCGACGACCAGCAATCGCATGAACCCGTATGAGGCCGACGTGATAGCCCGGTACGGCATTCGTGCGATAATAGGAAAAGGGGGGATGGACGACCGCACGCTCGAGGCGCTGGGGCGGCACGGCTGCGTGTACCTCTCGGCGGTGAGCGGAGCCGCGGTCGTTCTCGCGCGCTACGTGACGAGAATACTGAACGTGCACAAACTCGAGGAGTTCGGGATGCCCGAGTGCTTCTGGGAGTTCGAGGTGAAAGGGTTCCCGGCAATCGTTACCATGGACACACGCGGCGAAAGCATCCACAGGCTGGTCGAAACAGCTTCGGCTGAGAGGCTGAAAGGATTGTTGCGTACAAAGTGAGCGGCGCTCCAAAGAACGCACGGGGAAAAACAGCGGGGTTAACTGTGAGGTGAGGAGACTATGATCAAGATCGAGAAGATTCTGTTTCCGACCGACTTTTCCGACCATAGTAAGAACGCTTTCCGCTACGCGGTCTCGTTTGCGAAGGAATACGGGGCGAAGCTTTACGTGCTCCACGTGATAGAAGACATACAGTACCTCGCAAACGCCTACATGTTCGACGTCCCCATAATGCCGTCGTTCGCAGATATGGAGCAAAACCGCCTGAAGGAGATGCAGGAGTTCATCGACCGAGAGGTCACCGACCCGGAGATAAAGATTGAAAAAGTGATACGGCGCGGACGGCCATTCATTGAGATAATTCAGATGGCGCGCGAGGAAAACATCGACCTGATAGTGACCGCCACACACGGCCGGGGCGGGCTGGAACATGTGCTCTTCGGCAGCGTCGCCGAAAAAGTCGTGCGCAAGGCCCCCTGCCCCGTGCTCAGCATACGGACGCCGGGCCAGGAGTTCTCCATGCCGTGAAAACTTGTCCGACACGCGATAATTTGGCATAATAGATTGGAAGAATTCGCAACTACGGAAGGAGGTTCAGGAGTGAAAGAAAAAGTTCAGGAAGCCCTTAACGGCATCAGACCCCAATTGCAGGCCGACGGTGGAGACATCGAGCTCATAGAGGTAACCGATGACGGTGTGGTGAAAGTGCGCCTCGTGGGCGCATGTTCAGGCTGTCCCGGCGCCCAGATGACCTTACAGCTCGGAGTCGAACGCGTGCTCAAGGCGCATGTGCCCGAGATCAAAGCGGTCGAAGCGGTCTGAAGGACTCAACAGAAAGACACCTCGGAGAGAAGCGCGCCTGCGCCGGGTGCGCCTCTTTCCGTAAATTGCATTTGTGCGCAAAGAGATTTTCGGTTCCTGTCTATTACCCCGAACTCATTAGATCAAGCGTGCGACAGCGGAGAGATAAGCCTTGCACAAATTTCTTGGCAAACAGATCTCTCAGCGAGATATCCATACGCGCGCTTCAGTGAGGAATCATAACCGCGTGGAGTCCATCAAAGGAGCCATCGCATGAAGAAGATCCTCTACATCGTCCTTGACGGTCTGGGTGACAGGGCCACGCCGGCCCTGGGGAACCGCACCCCGCTCGAAGCCGCGCACACGCCCGAAATGGACAAGCTCGCGCGCCGGGGTGAAAACGGAGTCATGTACACCGTCGCGCCCGGCATCGCGCCCGAATCCGACATAGCGGTCATATCCATCCTCGGCTACGACGCGTACAAGTACTACACGGGCAGGGGTCCGCTCGAATCGCACGCGGTCGGGCTGAAAGTCAACACGGGCGACCTGGCGTACCGGGTAAACTTCGCCACGATGGGCGAGGGCCGCAATATCGCCGACCGACGCGTCGGCAGAAACCTGACCACCCCCGAGGCCGACGAGCTGTCCCGCGAAATAAATGCAAAGGTGAAGCTCACCTCGGTCCCCGGAGCAAGCTTTGAATTCAAGAACACCATCGAGCACAGAGGCGTGCTCGTCATCCGATGCGGCGGAAAGCTCTCCGCCGAGGTCTCCAACACCGACCCGGCATACGGCCGAGAGGGCCTGCTCGGCGTGGCGCTCGAGAAATTCGAAGACGTCGTGCAGACGTGCGAGCCGCTCGACGGCGCCACCAACCTCAAAGCAGCGCAGATGTCGGCCAAGTTGACAAACGAGTTCGTCGAAAAGAGCCATGAGACGCTGGAGGCATCCGAGGTCAACAAGAAGCGGCGGTCGCAGGGCAAGCTGCCCGGCAACCTGATACTCACCCGCGACGGCGGCGACCGGCTTCCGCAGATGCCGCCCATCAGCAAGCGGTTCGGCGTGCAGTTCGGCTGTTTCCAGGAGATGCCGGTGGAAAAGGGGATCGCCATGCTCACCGGCATGGACATCGTGCCGGTGCCCCAGGCGTCGGGCAACCCTGAGAGGGATTATCCCTACCTGGCCAAGCTGGCGGTGCAGGAGCTGCCCAAATACGGAGGCCTGTACATCCACATAAAAGGCCCCGACATCCCCGGCCACGACGGCAGGGCCGAGCAGAAAAGGGACATCATCGAGGCCATCGACAAATTTTTCCTGGCCAATTTGGTTCCCGGCCTGGATTTCAGCGGCATTGTCCTCACATTGACCGCCGACCATTCGACGCCGTGCATAATGAAGTCGCACTCGGCCGACCCCGTGCCGATCCTGATATTGGATTCTTCACTCAAGCCGGACGGCACGAAAGCGTTCACCGAGGCCGAATGCGCCAAGGGCAAGCTGGGACAGATAACCGGAGTGCAGTTGCTGCCGAAGCTGGTCGAGCTGGCCGGCGGCGGCTGAAAGGAGCAAACGTTGCCAGACGAATCCTCTTCCGAACACTACACCACGAGCGAGTGGACGCGCGAGGAATGGGAGCGTGCGTGGAACCTCAAGGTGGGCACCGCGTATAGCTGCGCCAAGTGCGGCAACATGATAATGATAACCAAGGGCGGCGTCGGTACGCTCGAGCCCACATGCTGCGACGAGCCGATGAAACCCACCCGGAGAGAGCAAACGTGACGGTTCAGCACCGCACAGGAGGTTCCCATTGAAGCTCGGCCACACGTTTCGCTGCTCGGTGTGCGGCTCCGAAACGGTCGTCATCCGCGCGGGAAAAGGGGCGTTACGGCCCGTATGCTGCAACCAGCCTATGGTCCTGCTCAAGAAGAGGACCGAGATGTATCGCTGCCCCGTGTGCGGCTCCGAGGTTGCCGTGATAAGCTGGAAAACAGGCAACCTGCGGCTCGTATGCTGCAATGTTCCGATGCGAGCTCTCGTAGCAAAATCCGCTTAAGAGCCCTTGATTTTCGCGGTATTCGTGATTATACTTTACCGTAAGGCTGTGAACAGTCTCCCTCCGCCCTCTGCTGCCGGATTTTTGAAAGGAAGTTGACGATGGATGATCCTGCCAACCTGTTCGGTGACATAAAGCGCGCGCAAGAAGAGATGGAACACCTCATGCGGCAGGTGTTTGGACAGACGTTCCCGCTGATGCGCCCATTGGAGGGCAAGTGGCGGCCGAATGTGGATGTCTTCGAATGCGAGGACAGCATAATTGCGATCGCAGAACTCGCGGGCGTCTCGCGCGAGGACGTCTCCGTAACCTTCGACGACGGGAAGCTGCGCATAAGCGGAGTCCGAAGAGATGAGGCTCCCTATACATGCAGAAAATATTGCCAGCTCGAGATAAACTACAACGAGTTCGAACGCACAGTGTACCTGCCCGAGAATATCGACGCCGACAAGATTACCGCCAAGCTCAGCAACGGCTTCATGATCATCGAGGCGCCCAAAATAAAACCCCAGAACCCGAAGAGTCAGCAAATACAGATAGGGTGATAAGATGACGCCGACCTCAAACGACAGCTCTGCAAACGCCGTCACGACGGCGGAAGAGCCGAAGACGGACGAAACTCAGCGGATACCCGAAGTGCTGGGAATTCTGCCTCTGAAAAACACGGTAATGTTCCCCTTCACCGTCATACCGCTGTCCGTCGGCGAGAAAAGCTCGATCGCACTCATCGACGAGGCCGTTTCGGGCTCAAAAATCATCGGCTGCGCGGCCATGAAGGACGCAGCAGGCGAAAGAAAGCCCGAAAATGTTTACGAGTACGGGGCCGCCGTGACCATCCTCAGGATGATGAAGCTGCCCGACGGGTCCGCCGCCGTGCTCGTCCAGGGCATGTCGAAAATAAAGATCGAGCAGTACGTCTCCCTCGACCCGTTCTTGAGAGCGCGCGTTCAGACCATCGAGGAGAGCGACGAGCTCTCCACGCGGGGCGAGGCGCTGTTTCGCAACGTGCTCGCGCAGTGTCAGAAGATAATCTCGCTTACTCCCTACCTGCCCGACGAGCTCCAGGCGACGCTCATCAACGTCGAATCGGGCATCCGGCTGGTGTACCTCGTGTGCTCCGTGCTCAAGCTCACCATCGAGGAAAAACAGCAAATCCTCGAGCTGACGACCGTGGAGGCCAAGCTCGAAAGGGTCAGCCATATGCTCAATCGCGAGATAGAGCTGCTCGAGCTCGGGGGCAAAATCAAGTCGCAGGTCGAAAGCGAAATGACGAAGACGCAGAGGGAATATTTCCTCCGCGAACAGCTGAAGGCGATACAGCAGGAACTCGGCGAGGGCGACGAACGTCAGGCCGAGATAAAGGAAATTCGGGAGAAACTGGACGCGAAGAAGCTGCCCGAGGAGGCGAAAAAGGAGGCCGAGCGCGAACTTGACAGGCTGGCCAAGCTCCCCCCTGCGGCGGCCGAATACCACGTCATCCGGACCTACCTCGACTGGATCATCGACCTGCCATGGAATGAATTCACGGAGGACAAGCTCGACCTCAAGCACGCGCAGGAAGTGCTCGACGCCGACCACTACGACCTCAAGGAAGTGAAGGAGCGAATCGTCGAGTACCTGGCCGTTCGAAATCGAAAGCCCGACATGAAGGGCCCGATCCTGTGCTTCGTCGGACCGCCCGGCACGGGGAAAACGTCGCTCGGCCAGTCGATCGCGCGCGCGCTCGGAAGAAAGTTCGTCCGCATGAGCCTCGGCGGCGTCCGCGACGAGGCCGAAATCCGCGGCCACCGCCGCACCTACATCGGCGCGCTCCCCGGCCGAATAATACAGAGCATCCGACGCGCCGGCTCGGCCAACCCGGTTTTTATGATGGACGAAGTGGACAAAGTCGGCGCCGACTTCCGGGGCGACCCTTCCTCCGCCCTGCTCGAGGTGCTCGACCCGGAACAGAACAATTCGTTCCGCGATCATTACCTCGACTTGCCGTTCGACCTCTCGCAGGTCATGTTCATCACGACGGCCAACGTACTGCAAACCATCCATCCGGCGCTTCAGGACAGGATGGAGATTCTCGGTCTGGCGGGCTACACCGAGGAGGAGAAGCTCTGGATCGCAAAGAAATATCTGCTCCCGCGCCAGTTGGAGGAGAACGGCCTCCAGGCGGAACACCTCGAATTCGACGACGCGGCCATCCGCAAGATATGCAATTCCTACACGCGCGAGGCGGGCGTGCGCAACCTCGAGCGGACCATCGGAAAGGTGTGCAGGAAGGTGGCGCTCGAGATATCGACCGATAAGAGGAAAGAGGAAAAGATCACCGAGGACAACCTGCACCATTACCTCGGTCCCGAAAAGTTCTTCCGCGAGGCCGCATTGAGGACATCCCATCCCGGCGTCGCCACCGGGCTTGCCTGGACCGAGACCGGCGGCGAGGTGCTCTTCATCGAGGCGCTCTCCATGCCGGGCGGGAAAACCCTCACGCTCACCGGTCATCTGGGCGATGTGATGCAGGAATCGGCCAAGGCCGCGCTCAGCTACGTGCGCGCCAAGGCGAAGGACCTCGGGATACCGGAAAACTTCTTCGCGAGGCAGGACATCCACGTTCACGTGCCCGCGGGCGCAATACCCAAAGACGGTCCCTCGGCCGGCATCACAATGGCCGTGGCCATCGCCTCGCTCCTGACGGGCAGACCCGTCAACAAGGACGTCGCGATGACTGGCGAAATCACGCTCAGCGGGCTTGTGCTCCCCATCGGCGGAGTAAAGGAAAAGATCCTGGCGGCCAAGCGAGCCGGCATCAAGACGGTGATACTCCCCAAGAAAAACGAGAAGGACCTGTCGGAGATCGAGGACGAGCCTAAGTCGGGCCTCGAATTCGTCTTCGTCGAGAACATCGACGACGTCCTGAAAGTCGCCCTCACCGACGCGCGAGATGAGACGACCCCGAAAAAGCGCGCACCAGCGGGAAAGGCAACGTAGGCTCGAAGCATTGTGGACAGAAAACGAGTTGAGGCGAGGCTTAACTTGGCCCGCCATTTCTTCCAGCATACGTTTCGCCGCCTGTTCGCACAGGAGGCGGCCGACGGGGTCGGCCTGAGCCAGTTCTTCTCGAATTACCGCGCGGACAACATATTCCAGATCGAGGAGCACGAGCGGCAACGCTTTTCCACCTATTCGCGCTGTATCCAGTGCAGCATCTGCCAGCCCTATTGCGTCATGTTCAGGGCCGTCGGCTATCTGGAATTCCCCGGGCCGATGGCCGTCGCGAGCACCCTCTCGCGCGCCCTGTCCGAATTGGGCTCCGCCAGCGGCGTGATATACAACTGCACCCAGTGCCGCCTCTGCGAGACCGCCTGTCCCGAAAACGCACCCATCGCCGAAATGGTCGGCTTCATACGGAGGTACCTCTACGAGTATTCTCCCGAGTTGGTTCCGAAGCCGCTCAAAGAGCTCTGCGGCGTCGTGCGGCGGCAGGGAAGCATATTCGAAAAGCCGCCCCCCGACAACATTTACGAAAAGAGATCGGCGGAATATGTGCTTTTCCTCGGGTGTCAGAGTCGTTTCAAGCAGCCGCAAAGGGTCGAGGCGGCCGTATCGATGCTCAAACGAATTGCGGTCGATTTCACGACGATAGACGAACTCTGCTGCGGCGCCCCCCTGAGCGCGGCTGGCTGCGACACCGCGGCCGACCTCGCGCGCGAGAACGTCGAACGCATCCGGGAAAAGAACACGGCGAAAGTCATCACGCTCTGCCCCCACTGCCTCGTCGAGTTCTGCGAGGGAAGGGAATATGCCGGCATGATCGAGCCGATACACATCGCCGAGCTGCTCCCCCAACTGCACCCCGCGGCCACGGGCAGGGAGCCGATCACCTATCACGACCCCTGCATGCTGGGAAGGGCCTGCGGCATTTATGACGAACCCCGCAAGGCGCTCAAGCGGGCCGGCGCCAATCTGGTGGAAATGAGCTCCTCGAGAGAGATGGCGTTCTGCTGCGGCAACTGGGGAGGTCTCGGCCAGAGCGCGAGAGAGGTGGCCGAAGCGATAGCCGCGCGGCGTCTCGAGGACGCCCAGGCCGCCGGAGCCGAAGTGCTGCTGACCGAATGCCCCTGGTGCCTCGAAATTTTTCAATCAACGGCTCTGCCCCACGCCAAACCTCAAGGGGGCAAGCCTCGCGTACGGTCGGTCGTCGAGTATCTGCAAAATCCCGAGGCGTAATTCACCCGCCCGGCTCTCACACGCTCTATGGCGCAAAAGGGAGTCCGATGTCAACTTTAAAGGAGGACTCACGATAGTTTTGGCCGAAAGGGCGCCGATGTCCCATTGAAACCGATGGGGGCGATTGAATGTCTTATCTCAGACATGTAATAATCGGAAGCGGCCCGGCGGGCGTCGAGGCGGCTCGTTCCGTCCGCAATCTGAGCGAACGAGACGAAATTGCGCTCGTTACCGACGAGCCCCATCTGTCCTATTCGCGGCCTCTTCTTCCCGACTATGTGGCCGGAAGAGTGTCGCTCGACAGGCTCTGGCTGCATCCCGAGTCGTATTACAGCGACATCCGCATCGAGGTGCGGCTTGAGACACGGATCGTTTCGGTGAATCCCGACCATAATGTCGTCGTGACCGAGGCCGGCGAGGAGATGCCTTTTGACAGGCTGCTGATTGCATGCGGAGGACAGCCGAAGCTCCCGTCCATTGAGGGGCTCGCCGATGCCCATGCCGTGACGCTCAAGACGCTGGCCGACGCGCAGAACATCATCGCCCGCGCCAAGAGAGGCTCAAGCGTGCTCGTTGTGGCGCGCGACCTGGTGGGTGTCGAGATGACGCGCGCGTTTTGTCAGATGGGCATGAGAGTCACCTACATCGAATGGGGCGACGAACTTCTGCCCCATTTGCTCGACCCGGCCACCGCCGAGGAGCTGGTCCATAAGATGAAAGCGGCGGGAGTGCACGTCATCGTCGGCGAGAAGATACAGAGGGTCGAAGGCTCTCAGGGGAATGTTTCCGTTCACACGCTGGGGGGAACGCTCACAGGAGACATCCTCGCTGTCGCCGTCGGATTGACCCCCGCCCTCGAATGGCTGAAATCGAGCGAAATACGGACCGATGCGGGCGTGGTCGCCGACGAGCGGCTGAGGACGAATTACCCGAACATCTTCGCCGCGGGCGACGTCGCGCAGGTGTACGACCCGGGAATCGAGCGGCGACGGCTCCTCTTCGGCTGGAAGAACGCCGTCGAGCAAGGAAGAATCGCGGGCGCGAACATGTGCGGAGACAGCATCGAGTTCGCAGTCACTCACGCGCCCGGACTCAAACAAATCTTCGGCGTCGATGTGCGGCACAGGTGGAAATAAAGGAAGCGGCGTCGGCCCATGAAGATCTCGCATCAATACCCTCTCGTGGACAGGGAGCTGTGCATCGGGTGCGGCAACTGTCATGGCTGCTGCCCCGCCGAGCCGAACGTGTTCGAGATACGCTTCGCTGAAGAATGGGACGAGGAGAAGTCGTTCGTCGTGGAGCCAAACGCGTGCATCGAGTGCGGGCTGTGTGTCGGTGAGTGCCCCGTGCAGGCCATCAGCCTGATTGGCCCCGACTGAAGAGAAAAGGGAGAAGGAAACCATGCCCACAAAACGCAACCTGATGGTGAAAGTCGTCGACGCCCGCCCGGGCGAAGTCATGAAACTCCTCAAGAATGCAGGCATACAAGTCGTCAGCGTGGTCGAGGTCTATAAGGAAGACATCCCGGAACAGGAAGCGGCCAAACCCGCCGACGCCGAGAAGGGTTGACCCGCGGCGAAATCCTCACTCCTGAAGATGGCGGCGGCAATACGCATTTGACGTCCATCGCGGGCAAATGCTCGGTCACTACCCGTGCGAACTTGACTTTTCACTTTTTAGCACGGTAAGATTTTATTCAGTTGACCACAGGCGATTTCCGGCGCGACACGAGACCATGACGCGACGAGTCGTCGAGGCGGGGTATTTCGACGTCCGCTGCGGTCCCCGTGGGAGGTCACGCTCAAGGCCTTCCCGAGGGGGAAACGAATGAAAAAGCTTGTCTTCCACACCCTGGTTGCCGCCATGGCTCTCGGGCTGCTGTTGGCGCTCATCTTCTTTGGCGTGAGCGCGGCCCACCGGCCGTCGCACTCAGGGCCCAGCCACAGCGCTCTCCCCTCTCCACCCCTCCACAGCGCTATCGGCGACAGCGACATCTCCACATTGAATGCGCTCCCGGAAGGAAATGCTCACGCGGATGTCGTAGGGGCCGCAGACGGGCCGACACTCCCCCACGCGGCAGCGCCGCACGAAACCGAAACCGTAAAGTTCGTCGAGGGAACAACGTCTGCAGAATAGCTCTTGCCTCAGGCGCCGGCGGCGATGCGCTTCCTGAGGGCGCGAATGAGGTCGCGCACATCCAGCGGCCTGGCGAAGTAGTCGTGATTCTCGCCCTCGGAGTCCTGGATGTCGGTCGTGAACAGGATGGGAATATCGGACAGGCGGCGGTCGGCCTGCATGCGGGCGGCGATCTCGAAGCCGGACAGCCCCGGCATTATGACTTCGACCACAACGGCGTCGGGAAGCTCTTCTCGGATTCGACCGAGGGCGCCCCGCGGCGAAGAGCACGACACGACACGAAACCCCTCCTCCTGAAGCGGCCCCACAATCTCCTCGATGTGAGCCGGGTTAACGTCGATCACGAGCACCTTCGGAAGGGACGTCTTATGTGCGGAATCGCCTGTCGGCATCTGCGTTATCACCCTCAAATCGGAGTCACGTCGGCTCTTACATAGTTTAAAGCCGTATCTCTATTTTGGCAATCCTGTATATTTTCAGGTCGCTTCTTCGCTCGAGCAGAACCGGCCTGTAAGCGGGGTTCAAGGGCTCGAGCATCAATTGGTCGCCCTTTCTCGCGTAGCGCTTCACCATTATTCCCTCGTCCGACTTCGCCAGCACGATGTCGCCCGATTCGTACTGCATGTTGGGCGTGACGAGCAGATAGTCGCCCTCCTGGATTCTCCCCCCCACCATACTGTCACCTTCGGCGATAACGTAGAACGCGTTGGGGTCCTTCGAATCCGTCAGCTCATAATCCGCGCCGAACCCCGGGGGAAACTCGAGATCGCCGACGTCCAACCATTCGCCGCACGACACCTTGTTGATGACGGGAATATACCTGTATCTCGAAGGAATCGGCTGAGGGGCGGAGCTCGATACAATCTCTGTCAGCGATACATTGAGAGCTCTGGCCAGTCGGGTAAGAACCTCAAGCGATGGATTTTTCTTTCCGCTCTCGATCTCGATAACGTATGACTGGGATATGTCGGCCTTCAGCGCGAGGTCGGCGCTCGTCATCTTGGGCCGCTTCGATTTTCTCAATGCTCTAATTCTACCACCGACTTGCAACGCAACCTTCTCCCTTCATTTCGATTGTACACGAGGCTGGCCCGTTTGTCAACACAATTCGGCAATGTTTCTTTCGGTAGAAAAAAGCGCTTGACAGAATAATCGCTATATGTTATAATAATCACCATTAGCGATATTATGTTGCGGGCCAATGGAGAGTTTATGAGCGCGGATGTCGAGCAACACACCCTGGAGGAGCTCAAACGCCAGGTGCGGGCCTGGGAAGCCCATATCGATGAGCTCGGGCTAATCGAGCGGAAAGAGTTTGTCCTCTGGCTTTCCCAAGTCATTGTTCCACAGGAGTTTGCTCTTCTCGTCGACTCGGAGGTGGAAAGGGGGGCGCTGTGGAAGATCTACCTGCGCGAACGTTATGGGCCTTGAGCGCGGCGGAGCGAGGAGGGCCGTTTCAGAGGAGGACGACCGCCAGGGAGACCCGGACAGACCGGAGGAGAGCGTGATGGCCAATTATTTCAACGCGAGAGAGACCCTCCCGCCCGAGCTGATAGCGGAGGTAATGCGGCACATTCCAGAGGCGAGCCGAAGCGGCGCGATGATATATTTCAGCGAGGATTACTATGCGAGCCGGAATGCGGAGATCGGACGGAGCTTTGAAATACTCCAATCCGACCCTTCCTTCGGCAGCCACCTGGAGATTTACGAAGCTCTTTCGGAGCAATACGGGTTGACACCCCGGCGGATATGTGAGATCGTGAAAGGGGTACGGGGTCAGTGCGAGAGGCGCGGCCCGTCGAGGCGAAGGTACTCCGGCGTGCGCGTCGGACGGTCCTCGCGCAGGATGAGGG
>CAZSKP010000040.1:16379-40454 GCA_964607485.1 uncultured bacterium
GGATGAGGGTGCGGACGGCCGCCCGGTGACGGCGCGCCCCCGCGCCCGCTCGGGACTAACGCGGCCGCTGCGCACAGAAAAAGGCCGCGGGCAATGTGCCCGCGGCCTTTCGCGTGCCTGTCGGATCACTCCACCCGTTACCGGACGAGCTTCACTTGCGCGTTCGGATTTCGGGGAAGGTTAGCCAGTTCGTCGAATTTAATCTTCTGTTCCGCGATAAGCGGAGGCGACTCGACGATATGGACGGTGATGAACACGAGCAGTTCCGTATCGCTGTAGTCGTTTGAAACGTTCCGGAAAATGTATTTCACTCCGGGCAGGTCGCCGAGGAGCGGAACTTTCGAGATGCTGTTGAGCTTGCGGTTCAGCCTCAGCCCGCCGAGCACTATCGTCTGGTGATTTTTGACGATGAGAGTGGTTTCGGCACGCCTGGTGTCGATGATCGGCACGCCGGTCACCGTGGTGTCGGATGGGAAATTCTGTTCCGGCTTTATCCGCAGGATGACGTGCTCATCGTGCGTTATCTGGGGCTTCACTTGCAGCTTTGTCCCTATCTCCTTGAACGTGATGTTCGAGAGCTGTCCGCCGGAGCTTGTCTGCGTGACATCGTTGTAGGGGAACTCCTCGATTATCTCTATGTTGGCCTCCTCGTTGTTGAGCGTGAGAATCTTCGGATTCGCGAGTATCCGGGATTCCGTGTTGTCAACAACGGCCTCGATCAACGCCTCAAGTTTGAAATTGCTCATCACGCTGCCGAAGCTCAGGCTGAGACCGCCGGTCGATGCGAACGGCAGGTTGACGCCCAGCGAATCCGGATTGCCCTCGGCGTCGAGAGTCGAGTCGTTGGTATCGAACAGGTTCCACTGGATTCCGAGGTCGGCGGCGTCGGAGAGCACCGAGTCGAGTATGAGCACCTCGATGAGCACCTGCTGAACACGTCTGTCGATCTGCGGAATTAGGCTGCGAATCCTTTCCATGTTGCCTGGGACATCGGTGACGATGAGCATGTTGGTTCTCTCGTCGGTCTCAATGTTTCCATTCTTTGTGAGGAAGCTCTGCAGCGTGGTTTTCGCCTCGGTGGCGGTGGCATAGCTGAGCGTGAAGGTTTCGGTGGCCGTTTCGATTTGCTCACCTAACTGAGAGAGGGGCACAATCCGGACGATGTTATTCGTCTTGATGTATCCATAGCCGTTCACGTTCAGAATGGCATTCAGCGCAACGTCGAGCGGCACGTCGATCAATCTGACGGTAACCACTCCGCGCACGTCTCTTCCGGCGAGAATGTTGAACTTGCCCTTCCTCGCGAGAATGTCGAGTACCGAGCTGAGGTCGGCATCCCTGAATGTGAGAGTCACAAGATTCTCCTCGGGAGCGAGTTGCTGGACAGCCTCGGCTTTTTCCTCCACCTTGGGAGCGGGCGCCGCCGGGATCACGCTTTCCGGCTCCGCCTGCTCGACTGTTTGCAGGACGACGTCGACCTTCTCGCCGGGATTATCCTGCTCGGCAGCCGCGGGTTCGATGGCCTTGGCGACATCCTGCTTAACGTTCTCGACGGGCTGCTCTTCGGAAATCGCAACGGGTATTTCCACCGGCTCTTCGGGCGGTTCAGCCACGACCGGCTCTTCTTCCGTTTCCGTATGAAGCGCGGCAAGCATCAGAGAGGCGTCGTTCTCATTCTCGACAATTTCTGCCTCGGACACATCGGCGGTGTCCTCCGCCGTGGGCATTTCGGCTTCGGACTTCGCCATCTCACTCTGGGAGGGTCCGGGGTTTTCCGGCTCTTCGTTCACCGTCGGCGTGGCGGCGGGAACCTCTTCGTTCTCGGCCTCGGCCACTTCCACCACGGGGGCCGGGTCAACGACGACGGCGTCCTCTTCCATCTCCGCCTCCGCCAGAGTGTCGGCCGGGTCGTTTTCTTCGGCCACTGGCTCGGGGTCTATGGAGACCTCTTTCGTGGCATCGGACCTATCCACTGAGAGGTCGGCGATGACAGGAGCCCGGGCAAGCATGAAATCGACCTCGGGGGTCTCTGTATCCACCTCGACGGCGGGCACCGAAACCACTTCGCTGGGAACAACGTCATTCTCCTGAGACGTGTCTTCCGAGACCTCCGCCTCTGTCGTTTCGACTTCGTTCTCTCCCGCATCCGCCGTCTCCTCTGCGGCCGGTTCCGGCGTGGAGAGCGGCGCCGAGATGACGAGAGTGTTTCCCTCGCTCGTGATTTCGGGCGTCACGTTTTCGTCCAGGTCGAGGACGACCCTCGATATGAGCGAGGGGTCCACCCTATACTGGCTGTTGCGAACGTTTCTGATCGGGTCTTTCTCCCCCAGGGAGAACTCCGAATCGTCCGAAAGATTTATGGTATTGCGCAGGTCAACGACCAGCCTTCTGTTTTCCTTATACAGATAGGAGTCGTAGGAGGGCAAGCCGCTGAGCTGAAGCACCACGGAGACATTTTCTCCGTCGGGCATGACGTCGACGGCGTACAGCGTGTTCGCCTGCTGAGCGGCGTTGACGACCGCCGGGTCCAGACCATCGAGCCCCAGGGCTTCGAGCATGTGTATCTTTCGCTCCTCGATGCTCGCGCCTGAAAACGCGGGAGGGGAGAGCAAACCAACCAGTAGTACTGTGGCGACTGCTATCAGAAAGATGCTCGATTTCTTTTTTCTCACGAGGCTGCCCATTTTTCACCTACTCCTCTCTGAAGACCAAAAAGTAGTTTTTCCCTTGATTGGAAAATTTCACGATGTCGGACGATATCTCGGTGATGACCGACCCGTCGTCCAACATCTCACCAACGCCCACCACTTGATTGTTGATGATCGCCAGCGGCTCGACGTCATTCCACACGATTCCCTCGATGCTATAGCCCATCGAGAGCGCGTCGCTGGGGCCGAGCGCAACCTTTGCAGCGGGCCCGCTGACCTTCGGCTCGTCGGCCTTCTGCTCGGAGACCAGGGGAGTCATCGGGTTTCTAAAAGCTTTACTCTTGAAAGGCAGGTTGTCCTCCGTCACCGTCGCGATGAAGTTCGCGTAATCGGCGGCCGACGTGGGCGCCGATGCGACCTGAACCGAGGCCGCCGCGGTCTGGGAGGTGGGCACAATCGGCGAAGGCGTCGGCGCTGCAACGGCGTTGCTCACCGTGCTAGTGGTCGAGGGAAATGCGCCCATGACCTGGTACAGGACGACTGCCACCGCCGCGATGCCGAGCACTATGGCCAGTATGGTTTTCTTGTCTACCTTCATGATTGGGTCACCCCGCCTTCGCTTCCCTTTTCCTTGCTCACGAACATATAGGTGCTGATGATGAAATTGGCTTCGCTTTCACCTTTGTCTTCGGGCCCTATGTCGAGGTCCTCAACCTTGATGAAACGGCTGCCGAACTCGAGGCTCCGGAGAAACTCCCCTATCTGGGGGTACGCGCCCTTGACGCTGACTCTGTACGGGAGTCGAACGTACAATTCCTTTTCGTCTATCGGCTCGGCGGTAATCGACTGGTACTTGACGCCGCTCAGTTCGGCTATCTTCTGGAACTGACGGAGCAATCGGGGAACCTCTTTGTCCGTCGGCAGCTTGTCTTCGAAACTGGATATCTTTTCCTTCACCTGCTCGATCTCTTTCACGAGGCCGTCCTTCCTGGACGCTATCACTCGGGCCTCGTTCAGCTCGGCCTGCTTCGCGGTGATCTTGGCCTGCACCTGGTTCATCTGTCCCTTGGCAAAGCTGAGGGCGACGAAATAGACCAGCGTGACCAGGACGAGCAGGAACAGCGACACCCCGATTATGATCCAGTCAGTTTTCGTGATCACTCTGTTTTTGAAGAAATCCATGGCTTTCCTGCCTTTCACTGTCCAATTTCGCAGTCCATGATGAACTTCATGACCGTATGGTCTTTGTAATCACGTCGTTCTATGGAACGCATCTCCGGAGCGATAAATCGCTTCGAGAAGACCTTATCCCTCTCGATGTTGCGAATGAGCTGTCCGACCAGTTCCACGCCTTTTTCGCGTTGCGGCGAAAGAGCGTACCCGCTCAGGCGCAGCGCGGGGAAGGACTGGACCACCGTCTTCTTGATTGTCGGGGGCTGGCCCGCGGTGCGGTTGGGGTTGGGAACTTCGACGGTAACGGGACGCCTGCGAGTGCTCAATCCCACCTGTTCGAGCCAGATCTCATCGGGCACGAGACCGGCGCACACGTACAGCTCGTGCGACCAGACGGTGCGGCCGTCCGTTATCTGAACGACGGCCTGCTCCTTCTGTGAGAGCAACTGTTTGTCCTGCTCGAGCAGCTTGACCTGATTGACAACGTCCTCGAGGCTGGCAAGTTCGGTCTCGAGCCCTGCGAGGTCTCGGTTGCTCTTGATGAGTTCCGCATAAGTCGCGGCCAGGCTGCTGCCGAAATACAGGAAGAGAACGGCGGCGAGCCCGACTACGGCTACGTACGGAATGAAATTCCTCTTCTTAGGAACTAATTCTCTGGGGAGCAGATTAATGTTAATCATAGCTCTTGAATCCCCCTGGCCGCCAGGCCGACTGCTACGTTGAACTGAGCCCGGTTTTCTATCAGATCCTTGACATCGGAAGAACCTTCCTCGACGATCAGCGACTGCACCGGATTGACGATCTCCACCGGCACGCCCGTCGCATCGGCGAGGGACTGGTCGAGGCCCGGAAACATCGCGGTTCCCCCGCTGAGCACGAGTCGGTCCACGTTCTTCTCATAGAGCTGTTTTTCGTAATAGTCGATCGACCGCCTTATCTCGCCTATGAGCCGGTTGAGCGCAGGCCGGGTCGCGTTCACGATGCGGCTCGCGTCGTCCGTCTTCATCTTCGACATCGGCTCGGTCGTCTCCTCGCCGCCGTTGTCCCCCTGGCCTTCAAGGGAGAAGTCGGGCTGTTCGGACACGGGAGCGATTTCAAGGTTTTCGAGCATGCTGTCAGCGGTCTTGCCGTACGGACTGCGGGCATAGTCGACCTTCATCTTCTCCGCTTCGGGGAAGTCGGCCTTCAGGAGCTTCTGAATGGCCGAGGTCAGGTCTCTGCCTCCGCGCGATATGTCGCGGGTGAAGTTCGATATTCCGTCGCGGCAGAAGTGGATATTCGTAGAGGAGGCGCCGATGTTGACGAGCGCGACCGTTTCATCCGGCCTGAATCCACCATTTACCTCGAATGCGTCGGCTATGGCGAGGGTGGTGATCCCCAGTATATTGGCCGTGAGGCCGACGCCTCGCAAAAGGTCGATTGTCTGATTGATCATCTCGTTCTTGGCCGCCACCAGCAATATCTTCATGATGGTCTCGCCGCGTTCGGTGATCTCTTCGAGCATGACCGAATCCATCGACACCTCGGTCAGGTCGTAAGGGAGATTCTGGTCGGCCTCCAGCTCGATGGAGCTCTTCAGTTCCTCGGGGGGCATCTTGGGGAAACGAAGGTATCTAATGAAGGTGTCCTGTCCCGGAAGGGCGGTGACGACCACGGACTTCTTTACCGCGAACGTCGATGCCACCGTTCTCAGCGCGCGAACAGTTTCCTCGACTTGCCTGTCCTTATCGGTTTGCGAGTCAAGGTTCAAGAGGACGGCTTTGTCCACCTTTGCGCTGCTCCCAAAGTTGGAAAGCTGAACAGCCTTGACTGAATGAGTACCCACGTCAACGCCTATCGTTGTCTTCGGTTTTGCAAGCATTGTCTGTCTCCCTCTATCAATGCCGACACATTTTGCGGCGAGTGACCGTTTGTGATCGACGGTTTCGGTTGAGCAAGAACGGTGCCAAAATTCTTTGGAGAACGTAAGCCCTTGTAGAATATGAAATTAGATGGCTTCTCCCGGGTAGAACATTTTTTTGCCGGATTACAAACTTGTACAGCCGCCGCCGAGCGCAGTAGGAAAATACTTTCGGCACTTCTCCCCACAAAGTCCGTTTCTGCACCGTTCGTTCAGGAGCCCGCCGGCAGCGGCACCGCGCCCACCGCGCCGATACCGCGTCCATCTCCCGCTTGAGCATAAACGGCTGTAAAGTCATGGGTTGTGAAAGCATCATTCTGTCACCCGCGCGCCCTGCCGGCCCCGCGCGCGGCCTTGTCTGCGCTACACGCCGCGCTCCGGAAGGGTGCAATTTTCGTCGCCGCTACAATAAACGTAATGGGGAATGTACAATTTTCTGCCATTCCCGTAGCCCGGCCCATTCGACAATACCGGAGAAGGACTCCTGCCGGAACTGTATTTTGCATGGCGGGCGCGTCGCCATTGAAGCGACAATTAACAAAAAGTTCCTTGACCAGCCCCAGCCCGGCGCGCAAGACTGAGTATGAGCTGCGCTCACTAACCAGAGGAGGCGACACACCCGCGTGCAGGATGTGTGCCACCGCGTCTTCCTTGATTTGAAACGATGGCGAAAGGAGACAGCGTGTATATACGACGGTCGGAGAAACGACGCATATTCAGATTGTTCGCCGCAGGAAAAACGCCCGAGGAGGTGGCCGAGGCGCTCGACGGCTCAAGTGGCCCTGCCGCCGGCGTTCGCATCGACGCCTCGACAGCCGAGAGGCTCTTCCAGCAATATCTCGCCCTCCCCATCGGTGAGAAACTGCGCCTCACGCTCATGGCCGAGTGCGTGTCGAACCGGCTGCACCGGCTGATGGACGACATCTCCGACCTCACGCGCGTCGACGCGCTCCTGACCGAGGCGGATGAGAAGGCGCTCGTTTCGCTGCTCGATATCAAGCGCAAGATAAAAGAACGGATGGCGAAGGAACATGCGCCGGACTCCGAAGCCCCGCCGGAGCCTGCCGACGAAGAGGTGGAGAATGAGATCGACCGGTACTATGAGAAGATTTTCGACAGCCCGCCGAATACGGAACAGGTGCGCCCAAGACATCCTCTCGATGGCGCGCCTTCTTGATTGCGACGTGGCGCCTGCGCACAGGCGCATGGCCGAAGCCATCGCACCGCTCGCGCCGACCGTGGCGGGGGCGCCGACCCTGGTGGAGTCACCGACGCTTCCGCGCTCGCTCGTCCTCGCGCCGCGCGGGTTCGGCAAATCGACGCTGCTCACGGTCGTCCGCTGCGTCTTCGAGATCGTCCGCAATCCCGACGTGCGCATCCTTCTCGCAAGCAACACGCAGGCGCAGGCCGAGGCGTTCGTGCGCGAGGTGCGCGGCCACCTCGAGCGGAACGGCGTGTTCCGCAGAATCTTCGGCGACCTCGTCGGACCGAAGTGGACCGACCGCGAGCTCATCGTCGGCGCGAGAAAGCGGATCGCGAAGGAGCCGACCATCTATGCGACCGGCGTCGGCGGCTCGGTCATATCGCGCCATTTCGACCTCATCATCTGCGACGACATCGTCGACGAGGAAAACTCCAGGACCGAACTGCAGCGCGAGAAGCTGAGGATATGGTTCTTCAAGACGCTGCTCCCCTGCCTCGAGCCCGACGGCGAGCTATGCGTCGTCGGCACGCGCTACCACTACCGCGACCTGTATGCGCATCTTATCGAGACGGGCTTCGTGCCGTCGGTCACCATCATTCGCGCGATCGACGCCGGGGGCGAAAGCCCGTGGCCGGAGAAATTCCCCGTCGAGCGGCTCGAACGCATCCGGCGCGAGGCGGGCACCGTCATATTCAACGCGCAGTACCAGAACGACACCGAGGCGATGAAAGGGGCCGTGTTCAAGGAAGAGTGGCTGCGGTTCTACGACGAGCCTCCGGCGCCGCTCAGGATTTTCCAGGGCGTCGACCTCGCCGTCGCGCAGCATGCGGGCTCGGATTTCTTCGCCATCGTGACGATAGGCGCCGACGTGTGGGGGAACATCTACGTGCTCGACTGCCACCAGGCGCGGCTGAGCTTCAGGCGGCAGACGGCGGCCATCGCGGAACGATTCCGGCGGTTCGACCCCGTCAAGGTTGCGATAGAATCGAACGCGTACCAGGCGGCGCAGGCCGACATCCTGAGGGAGCTCGGGCTGGCGCGCGTGGCGAAGGTGTACACGACGCGCGACAAGCTCTCGCGCGCGTGGAAGCTGTCGGCGCTGTTCGAGGACGGCCGCGTCTGGCTCGGTCGCACCATGCACGAACTCGTCGAGCAGCTTCTCTCCTTTCCCGAGTCCGAGCACGACGACCTGTTCGACGCGCTCGACCTCGCCGTCTCCATCTCCGCCTCCCACGGCCCCCGCATGCGCTTCTGCTGAGTGACAGAGCGCCCCCTAGTCCATCTCCATCTCCCGTGACATATTTGTGTTAAGGAGGTGGAGGGAAGATGGAACTGAAGGGAAAGAAAGTGTTGATTCTGGCGGATGATATGTATGAGGATATGGAGCTGTGGTATCCGAAGATCAGGCTGACCGAGGCCGGCGCGAAGGTGAAGGTCGCTGGTGTGGAGAAGCGGACGTACCACGGCAAGCACGGCTATCCCGTCGAGGCGGACGACAAAATCTCGGCCTACGACCCGAAGGATTTCGACTGCGTCGTCGTACCGGGAGGCTACGCGCCCGACAAGCTGCGGCGCTCGAAGTCGGTGCTCGCCTTTGTGAAGAAGATGCACGACGACGGCAAGGTGGTGGCCTCGATATGCCACGCGGCGTGGGTGCCCATCTCGGCGGGCATCGTCAAGGGAAAGACGATGACGTGCTTCTCGGCCATCAAGGACGACCTCGTCAATGCGGGCGCCAGGTTTGTGGACCAGTCGGTGGTCGTGGACGGCAACATCGTCAGTTCGCGCACGCCCGACGACCTGCCCGATTTCTGCAAGGCCATCATATCGCTCCTCGCCGGCAAGGGCGAATACAGGCCGGTGACAATGGAGGCGATGCAGGACGCCGAGGCGTACCTGTGAATCGGGCCGCAGATTGAAAAGCTCGGGGAGGCCAAGGCGCGGGGAGCGTGACCCGACGCCTGCCTCCCTTTTTTTGACTATGCCCGCGCCTCGGACCCCGTATTTGAGTCTCGATTAACACCAGTCCCGAATTCCCGCCGTTTTTTCTCCCGTTTGCCCATTATGCGCTTGCATTCGGCAACCGGGTTGTGATAAGATTGCCTGCGTACGGGTTTGTCTCGAAGAAGCTTTTTGATAATGCACTTAGGATACACACAAGAGCCGGAAAAATTGAACCCCGAGCTCGCCCTCAGACACTATGGGCGGGCTCTAGAATTCTTGCGCGCCGGAGACAAATCCCGAGCGATGGCGGAGCTCAGGCGGGTGCTCGGGTACGATCCCGATTTCTCCGAGGCGCGCGCAAAGCTGGAACAATTGGTCGAGAGGCCGGACGAACCCGGCCGCTCTGCCGACGATTGAAGCGGCTCTTCCTTTCCGGTTCTCCAGACTGACCGGGAACCCGAAATCAGAGGCCTGAAACCAACGACGGGAGGAACGCGATGTGTCGTTTTTGTGAGGAGTACGGCGACGGCGGGAAGTGGTATCTCAACCCCGCCAACTACGCGCGCCGGCTGTACAAGACGCGAAAAGAGGGCGACCAGTCGCTGGGCGCCGATGCCGACCCGCAGGCGGCAGGCATGGGCGGCGCCGTCATCAACGACATAATCAGGGCCCGCGCCGCCGGCAAGCCGGACGAGGAGGCGCGGATCAAGAAGGAGGCGCTCGACAAGGCCTACCAGATACACTTCGCGCAGGTCGTCACGCTGGAGGAGACCAAGCAGATTTTCGACATCGCCTACCCGATAGCGCGGATGACGTGCGCGTGCAGGCGTGCGTCGGTGGCGCTGCCCGACGAGCAGAACTTCACCTGCATCGGCATCGGGCCGGGCATGTATAAATGGGAGCGCTGGCCCGAAACATACCGGGGCGGCGTCGAGTTCATGACGCCCACCGAGGCGAAGCGCTGGGCCGACGTCGCCGACGAAGCGGGGCTCGTGCACACGATAGACGTGTTCGGGCTGCCGTACATCGGCGGCATGTGCCAGTGCGAGTACCCCGGCTGCGTCGCCATCCGGAACCGGCTCGATTACGACTTCAAATTCCTGCTCAAGGGCGAATACGTCGCCGAGATCGACCCCGAGAAATGCATCGGCTGCAAGAAATGCATCCCGCGATGCCATTTCCGCGCCGCGTATTTCAAGGTGTACTCCGAGAAGGCGGCCATCGACATGATGCAATGCTTCGGGTGCGGCCTGTGCATGAGCGTGTGCCCGACGAAGGCCATCACGCTCGTCGAGAAGAGTTCTTTCCCCGCGCTGGCGGATAACTGGTAAACGGAGGAACGACGATGCTTCCAAAGATAACCGTCGATGTTTCGACATGCCTCGGCCCGCACGAGTGCGGCCAGTGCCTGAGAACCTGCCCCATGACGGTGTTCATAGCCGGGCCTACGAAGGTGTGGAAGTTCCGCGAGACCGACCGGAGCGACTATCAAGTGTACGCGCGCTACTACGACCAGTGCGTCATGTGCCAGAAATGCGTGGAGGTCTGCCCGGTCGAGGCCATAACCGTCAAAGTGGATGAAGCTGCGCTCGCCCGGGCGGCGGCCGTCGCGCCGGATGAAGCGCCCGAGCCTTCGGCCGAATATCCTGCGGCGGCAGACTGAGGCGATCGCGTTCGATATAGCAACGGAGGGACGAGAGAATGGCGGAGAAAAAAACAAAAAAGAAGAAAAGCGCCGAGGCTGCGAAGAAAAAGATGGGCCTCAGCGATGAGATAGCTCCCGGCCGTCGGATGAAACTGGAAGAGGGAGCGACATTCGAGTTCGACATGCCCAAGCAGATGGCCGAGGAGATCTCCTCCTCGTTCAGCTTCCAGGAACTGGCCGACAACCTCCGCGACAAGCCCGAGGACGAGGCCCGAAAGGTGTACGACGAGTTCGGCCGCGCCGTCATGAAGAAGGTCATCGAGCTTGCCGACGAAAAATATCGCGACCGAACCACCGAGATGATGGAACTCGTCGCCGGCCAGACCGGCATCCATTTCCCCCACCGCATACAGCGCTACGTCGAGCTGTCCGTGCTCTCGCTCCGGCCCGAGGACAAGTGGAACGTCACCCGCTCGACCACCAAGGAGATTCGCTTCCAGGAATACTCCTGCGGCGTGAACAAGGCGCTCGCCGAGGCGGGCATAAACCTCGAGGGGCTGCCCTGCGGCGCAAGCTGCATCGGCGGATTCATCGAGGCCGCCAGGGCGGTGTCCGTGAAGATGCGAGTCGCCCACACGGCCAAACTGCCCGAGGCCGGCTACTGCGAATTCTGCTTCTACGCACTCTGACAATTCCCGGTTTGTGGAATAGAGGTCTCAACGCCGAAGGAGACTGTGAGACTATCCCGCAATCGTGACAATTGCAGCCTTATTTCTCTATGCTGTTTTTTGTAGGGGCGGTTCGCGAACCGCCCCTACATTATCGGACTCACTCACTGTGCCCATTTATGGGAGAACCTCCCGCATGAACAGAGTCGGGTTTCTCAGAGCATTGAAATATATCTTTGACATCCTGGCTGCCGTCTTCGGCGGAGCGGTTGCTTTGAATGTCGGCGCAGAAGTACTGTTTGACTATCCCATCCTTAAGATGCTCGATCCAATGAGGCTTCACCTGGCAATCGCCGCCATCCTATCGGTCATAATTGCACGCCTGGCCGGATGGCGACAGGAAGCTGTGGAACAACCTCTCTTGGAGACCACCACGGGTCCCCGTGGCGAGCCGGTGCAAGAGGCCACCCTCAGCGGATTTGAAAAAGAAGTTGATGACGCCGCGACCGAAGCTAAACAGGAAGCGACCATATATTTCAAAGCCGGCAAGCAGGATTCCGCCGCACATCGTTACAAAGAAGCCGTTGCCAACTACCAGAGATCCGTGGATTCTCTTCCAACGATGTCGGGTTATCTGAACTTGGGAATTTCTCTTTTCCATATCTCAGACTACCTTAGGGCTGAGGATGCTTATCGTTCCGGTCTTAAGATCGCGCAAAAGGAAAATGATGAAGAGTTGAAAGCTGCATTCCTCGGCAACATCGGCCTCGTCTATGCCAATCAGGGGAAGCTGGATGAGGCGCTTCAATCGCACAAAACGGCGCTGGAGATCCACAAACAGATTGCGAACGTGATGGGTGGAGCCAATCAACTGGGAAACATCGGCCTCGTCTATCGTGACCAGGGGAAGCTGGATGAGGCGCTTCAATCGCACAAAGCGGCGCTGGAGATCCACAAACAGATTGGCAACCAGTTGGGTGAGGCTAATCAACTCTGTAACATCGGCAACGTCTATTGTGAGCAGGGAAGGCTGGATCAGGCACTCATATCGTACAAGGCAGCGCTGGTAATCCACAAACAGATCAGCAACCTCTTAGGAGAGGCTCAGGACCTCGGTAACATCGGTAATGTCTGTCGCGACCAAGGAAAGCTAAACGAGGCACTCATATCGTACAAGGCAGCGCTGGAGATCCACAAGCAGATCGGCAACCTCCTCGGTGAGGCTCAGGACCATGGCAATACCGGCAACGTCTATGCTCAGCAGGGGAAGCTGGATGAGGCCCTCAAATCACATATGAAAGCGCTGGAAATCGACAGACAGATTGGCAACCCTCAGGGCGAGGCCAATCAACTCTGCAACATCGGCAACGTCTACTTTCCTCAGGGGAAGCTGGATGAGGCTTTACAGTCACATATGAAAGCGTTGGAGCTCCACCGACAGATCGGCAACCCGTTGGGTGAGGCAGCAGACCTCGGCAACATGGGCATCGTCTACTTTGATCAGGGTAGGGTAGATGAGGCGCTGCAATCATTCAAGGCAGCATTGGAGATTCACAAACGGATCGGCCACCCGCAGGGTGAGGCCGCTAACCTCGGCAACATCGGCCTCCTCTATTATGATCAGGGAAAGCTGGAAGAGGCGCTTGAACAGTACAAGGCGGCGCTGAAAATCCATAAGGGGATCGGCAACTCGCTGGGCGAGGCGGATGCCCTCGGAAACATCGGTCTCGTCTATGCTCGGCAGGGAAAGCAGGCTGAGGCTCTGGAAATGCTCTAGCAGGCCGAGTCCATTTATTTGAAGATCGGTGCAAAGACCGATGGTCTGAGAATAGTTGAAAAGAAGATTGAGGAACTCTCACAAGGCGCCCCATAGCTAGGAATCCGTTCAAATCCCGCCCATCGCCCTCAGGAAAGAGAATCTTGTCCGTGCAATATCTGCTCTATGTCGGGACTGTTCAGCGAAGGGTCGAGTGAAATGGCTTCCTGCAAATACTCCCTGCCTTTGGCGGGATCGTTTTCTTGATAATAATAGATGAGGCCGATGAAGTATTTCGCGGCTGCGTCTTGCGGAGAGATGGTTTCCACGGCCTCGAACAGCGGCAGTGCCTCGGAGTATCTGCCCAACAGATAATAATTCAACGCCAGGTTCTTGGTTGTGGAGTATCCCTTATTGAGTGAGTAGCCTTTCTCATTGTGGGCGAGCGCCTTTTCGTAATCCGTCCAGTCCTCGTCGAACTCTCCCAAAAATATCAACCCCAAATTATTGTGTGCGTCGAAATCGTTCGGGTCCGACTTCAGCGCGTTTTCAAAATCGCGGACGGCTTCCTCGATGTTGTTCCTCATCAGGTTGATATTCCCCGACATCGAATGATATAACGAATCGCCGGGCTCGCACAGCGACATGACTTTCTGATAGCTCTCGATTGCTTTCTCGGTGTTTCCCGTACACTCGTGCATGAATCCCAGGTTGCCATAGATAGTCACGGCGTTCCGGCGGTCGCTTGAATCCAGTTCCTCAATCGCAAGGTTGAAATGGCGTTCCGCCTCGGTGTAGTTGCCTTCGGACATGAATGCCAGCGCTTTCTCGTTGTAGTCTACTGCATCGGATCGGAGCGCCTGAGCCGCAAAAGCGAGCCCGAATACAAGTGTGTAGAACAAGACCGGCAGTGCGATAAACATGATTATGCTTCGCACGAGCTTGGTCTCCTGTAATAGCCGAACACCCCGGTAGCTCAGACTGATTGAATACAGGATCGCAACTACGGAAACGAAAAGCCAGGTCAGGCCCAATGAAGGATTCGTCTCGCCGGTGAAATACTTGTCACCATACACAATTGTATCGACGATTTCCGAAATGATTGCGGCTGCATAGACAGGAAGCCCGGTATAGAGGAACAAATTGCGTGATATGTGCCGGTTTTTTGAGCCGCCGGACAGCCAGACCCGGAAATGGTAGAAGGCGCCACCCACGTAGTAGCCCACGTATCCCGACACAATTCCGCCGATGAGGATGAGGCCCCAAATCGCGGGCCAATTGCCCAGCGGGTATGTCTGATTTTGGAGCGCCTTGAGCTCGATTCGGTCGATAACGCTCGACATGCCGAGCAACCACACAAAAATGAACAAAAACGGAGGCTTCTCAGCCGTCAAATGGTTCTTCAGGACGGCCCTGTAATCAAAGAAGAAATCCCGAATGAACGAGGGAAAAACAGGCTTGGCCTGGAGTTGGCCCGGCATTAGATTGTCGGTGTCAAACTGTTGCGGCTGCATTTGTGGATTCATTGGCGGCCTCTATGTTTGATTGTCCCCGGTCTTGTGCATCGGATTGGGGCATGGAAAGTGCATATATTGTGCCAAAACTGGGGGTCATCCTCAGAGAACAGGCCTAATCTGCGGTCGGAAACGAGCGGGGCTCGAAACCTGTTGGCGACGCCTCTTCACCACACTCCCGGCAGGAGCCGATACCTCACTTCTTCGGCGTAGGCGGCGTAGCCCGGTAGTTCCTTTTGCAGCGTGGTATCTTCCAGATGCGTGCGCACGACGAGCAGAACCGCCACGACGCACGCGGGAATCAGCGCCCACAGCGAACCGAGGACAACCGCGATGCTTATTCCCAACAGGATTCCCCCCACGTATCCCGGATGCCTGACAAAGCGGTAGGGACCGTCGCGGACGACCTCGTGCCCCCTGTCGGCCTGGATGCGGACGACGCTGGAAAAGAACCTGTTCGTCCACATCGCCCACAGATGACAAACATTCGCAAACGCGAAGACCGCGTAGCCCGCCACATAGACCGACGCGGGCAACTGCGGCGTCCACCCGAAACGGCCCGCGTCCAGAACCGCGACCACTATGATTGCGGCGTACGCGGGCACATAGAACGCCCAGAACACCTTGTCCCACCATTTTGTGCCGGGGCCGGGCCTGGTCCGCTCCCTGACGAGGTCGGTCTTGTTGGCAAACAGGATCGACGAGAACAATACCAGCACAATGCAGGCCGCGCTGAAGACCCACGCCTGCCAGTACGTCACTCGCCCCGCCACTATGAAGAAACCGATTATCAGCAGCAGGAGCGAGAGAAAACCACGGACGACTATTCTGAAATATCCGCCCTTCTTCTCGTCCCCGCGTTTACTCTCCGGCATCGCGTATCTCCCCCTGTCCGATACATACTACTGAATGATTGAACGCGGTTTCAACTGCATGAGGGAGACTTCTTCTTTTTCTCTCTTTTCGGAAAGAGAGAAAAAGAAGCAAAAAGAGAGAAACGATTTCCTTATGTGAAGCTGCCGAGCAGCTTCACATAATCTGCCTCTTGAATTATGCATGGTCTCGAAGGTCATTGCGTATACCAGAGCCGTCTCCAGGCGTCATTCCCGCGAAAGCGGGAATCCAGTTTTATCGCAAATGATACATTTGAGCAACACCCCCCTGAGGTATCTACACGGGACCTATGAAATACAACATTAGTGAGATAACATCTCCGTTCAGGAATGGCGTCCAGCCAACATAGACGGGGCAAACTTCAAATTACCGTCCGGCCATGCTATAATGTGGCGCAAAGGGGAGATGAATGTGCCTGAGCCAGTCTCGATAATCATTCCCGCCCACAACGAAGAGATGGGCATCGGCTCCGTTCTGGAGGGAATCTCTTCCGCGATGAAGTCGGAGGGAATCGAGCACGAGATCATCGTGGTCAACGACGGTTCCACCGACGGAACCTCGCAGGCGGCGGCCAAGCATGCCGGCACGCGCGTCATCGACCTGGGCATGAACCTCGGCTACGGCGCGGCGATCAAGCAGGGCCTGAGGGCCGCGCGTTATGAGCTGGTTGCGATAACGGACGCCGACGGCACGTACCCCGCGGGGGCGCTGCCCGCGCTCGTGTGTGCCATGGACGACTCCGACATGGTGGTCGGCGCCCGCACGGGCGGCAGCGTCGCCATGCCCCTCCTCAGGCGGCCCGCCAAGTGGCTGCTGACGGCGCTCGCCAACTATCTCGCCTCGACGAAGATTCCCGACCTTAACTCCGGCATGAGAGTCATGCGCAAGTCGGTGCTCATGCGTTTCCTGAAAATCCTTCCGCAAGGATTCTCGTTCACGACGACGATCACGCTCGCCATGCTGAGCAACGACTATCGGGTGCTCTTCCGGCCCATCGACTACCATCCCCGCACGGGGAAAAGCAAGATAAGGCCCTTCGCCGACACGCTCGGATTCCTGATGACGATCGTTCGCACGGTGATGTACTTTAACCCGCTCAAGATATTCATCCCCATCAGCGCCGCCCTTCTCCTGCTCGGCCTGGCGCTGCTTTTTTACAGTGGATTTGTGCTTCATCGGGTCATGGACGTCACGGTCATCATCCTCGTGTCTCTTGCCATACAGGTGGCGGTCATCGGGCTGTTGGCCGACCTGATCGACAAACGAAACCCATAACATTCGGAGCCGGCTTATTGAGGAAATTCACATCAGCGCTGAAAATCGGCGTCTCTCTCCTCATTTTCCTTTTCCTTTTCCGCAAGGCAAACCTCTCGCAAAGCGTCCAATACCTGGGCGACCTCCGGTATTCCTTCCTCCTGCTTTCCATCGTGCTGATAGTGCTGGGCCAGTTCGTACGCTCTCACAGGCTTGGCATCATGGTCTTCGGCGAGTCGGCGCGGCACGAGCTCTGGCAGATGATGCGTGTTCAGATGGTTTCCTTCCTTCCGGGCGTCGTCTCGCCCGCCAAGATTGGCGAGCTCACGAAGGTGTACATGCTCCAGTCCGAATCGGATGTGCCGATAGCGCGCGGGCTGGCGTGCTTCGTGGCGGAAAGGGTGCTGGACGTGCTCCTGCTTGGGCCGGTTGGGCTGGTCGGCCTGTATGTCTTCTTCAAGGCGGGACTGCGTATCCGCCTTCAGCCGCGAGCGGAGCACCTGATCATCCTTGTCGCGCTCGCTATCGCCCTGGGGCTGGTGGCGGGTCTTCTGTGGGCGCGCCGCCGGGGAATCTCTCCGGTTGACCTTTGGCGGACCGTGTCGCCGACGCGGCTTGTCGAGGCCGCCGCGCTGACGGTGATATTCTGGAGCATCGTCTGCCTGGAAGTCTGGTGTTTCTGCAAGGCGGCTCTTTTCAACGGGCCCGCCTGGCACGTCGCGCTCGCTGTTCCCCCCGCGCTGCTGTCCGCGATGATTCCGATAACCTTTTCGGGTTTTGGACTGCGCGAGGCCGCCATGATAATATTGCTGCAGAGGCCTCCCGTCGGTACGAATTATGAACAGGCCCTCCTGGTCAGCCTGATGTATGACGTAATCGGTCTGGGAGTGCCCGCTCTCATGGGAGGTTTCTTCTGGCTGATGGGGAAGAAGGATGGCGGTCAGCAGGCTTGAGATAAGAAACGGCGAGTTCCTGCTCGACGACGCTCTCGTCGGGCATCTGGCGACGAACCCGCCCGAGGGCGTCACAGCGAGCACGGAGACCGTCACGGAAGAAGGCGTCGTTTCTCTCAGGCTTCGTTGGACGATTGAAAGCAGCCCCGACCTGCTGCTTCCGCTCGAACTACTCAGGCTTCGGTTGGACGAATTCTACCCGAAAGCCGCGTTCATAGCGGGAAGGAGGTATGAGCTCTCCCATGCCGAGCGCACGGCGGGCGAGAAGCTGGGGTTTCCCTACAACACGTACTACAAATTTCGCATAAAGGCGCGCCTTCCGTACGACGCCGCGTTGAATTCGAAAATGCCGGTCGCCTGCTGGGAAGAGAAACACAGGGCCTTCGCCGTCGCATTTCCGAAAACCGTGATGCTTCCCCAGGAAGACTGGCCGGTGTTTGTAAAGGCGACCGGAGCGGAGGCTGTCGTGGATTTTTCCGCGGCGCTGTTGAGCGAGTTTCAGGTGCAGCGGAAACCGTTCGGATGGTTCAGCACGCGCGTGCACCGCACGGAACACGCCTTGAGGCTGTCCGAAGGCCAGTCGTTCGAGGCGACCTTCCTCATCGTCGCCGCCAACGCGTGGGTCGAATGCGTCCGCGCGCTCGCAAGACATCTGCACGCGGCCCGGCAGGATGCCGGTGAGGTCCCGGCCGAATCCATGGCGAATATGCTCAAGGGCGCCATCCGCTTTTACGACAGGGTCTGGGACGGACACAACCGGACGCATGTGCATCTGCCGATAAAGAACGTTCCCCGATTCGAATCGGTCGAATTCAAGCATTCGCACATAACCGACGACCTCGCCAAGCTGGTCCTCTATCGCAGGCTTGCCCGGATGGGATGCGCCAAGCTGTCCGGGCGCGAGCGCGAGCTCCTGTCGAGACTCGCCGGCGGCTCGTACTGCCGCGAACGGGACGGAAGCGGCGTGTGGCATACGACCACCTTTTTCAACGGAAACGGCCTCGAGGCGTTCACGCATCACGGCGTCGGTTTCGTCGGATTCCCCGGCGGCATGGCGACCGTCGTGAGAAGACTTTTTGAATACTGTGCCCTCGATTGCAATGACGCACTCGAAAACATGGCGCGGTCGGGGGCGGACTGGCTGCTGAGAACGCAGGCCGAGGACGGCTCGTGGCCGGCCTCGATGGGAGAAACGAAGGGCGGAATTCGCACCGGATGCGTCGCAAGCACAGCCGAGGCGGCCCGAGCGCTCGCAGCGGCGTATCTTCGAACGGAAAACAAGGAATACCATGCGGCCGCCGACGCGGGCATGCGCTTCGTAAACCGGGAAGAAAGCTTCTTCGAGTGCATGCGGTATCTGCGCGATGTCGAACCCGACGAGGCCGACGGCATCAGCGCGGAAGCATGCATCCACGCAAACCTCGACCTCCATGACCTCGGGCGCGACGCCCGATTCCTCGAGCAGGCCGAGAAGTGGGGCTGCTATGCACTCCAGTGGATTCGGCCCCTGTCAGCCGAGCGCCGCGCGGAGCCGTCGTTCGACGGACTGTCGCGGTCGATCACTCCCCGCATCGACGTGTGGGGCGGCCTGCTCATTGCGCGGGCATTCCTGATGCTGTCGCGGACGACCGGCGAACAAGCCTGGCGCGTCCATGCATGGCGGCTGTTTGAAAACATCGCAAGCCTCCAGGAGCGCGACGGCGGCCTGTGCGAGACGTGGTTCCTCGACTTTCCATCGGGTCTCGAGAGCATTCACATCGAGCCCACGTTTACCACCGACGCGTTCGTCGAGTTCATCCTCGACGCCTGCCGCGACGATGGGGAAAACGCCCTCGAAAGCGCGCTTGCTCCGCGGAGCCGTCCGCCGCTCGAAACGACGGGGACGGTCAAGGGGCTGGTCGAGATTTCCGAGGCGCGGCCGGAGTTCGTCATCGACGGGGGCTTGCGACTCGCCCTCGCCTTCGACGGCGCGTACGATTCGCTCAGCAGAGCCGTCCAAGCCGTCTACACGATGCTTCGCGAGATTCGACCCGGCCGTCCCGTGTTGAAATTAGCGCCGATTGCGAAAATCCTGCTTAACCGGCACCGCCTGAGTGCGCCCTTGTCAAGGATCGGCAGAACCGACTTCGTCGAAGTGATGAGCCATGCGGTCGAGGAGTCCGAGGACGGTCGTCGAACGCATCGATACCGAACGCCGTTCCACGACATAGCGCTCTCTGTCGTTTCAGAGGGCGCCGCTCCCGGCGGCCTGACCGCCGCCGACATAGAACTCGGGGTAAGGACGCTCGTCGGCGACGTGCGCGTGAGGCAGGTCAGAATCGACCTGCTGGGCAACTACGACATACGGTCGGTCCGGGGGGAGGACGAGTTTGTCGTCTCATCCGCCGGAAACGAGTACTCCTTTGAGATAACCGACGGCTCGATTGACGCCATTATCCGCGACGGCGACAGGCTGGCCCTCGATGTCAGCCTGAGCGCGAACTGGAACTTCTTCGGCGAATACAGCCTTGGCCTGCGCGTCGTGCGCCGCCCCAAGGAACAGCATTGACGAGAGACCGAATGAGATGGAATCGCTCATCCTGACAATTTCGCTCGCCGCCCTGTTGATCGCACTGGGCGAATATGTTCTCTACAACTTCATTATGTTGCTCGCGCGCCTGTTGCGGTCCCGAAGGCGCGGTCCCGACTTCACGCCTCCATTGACCGTCATCGTCCCCGCGCACAATGAGGAGAAGCATATCCGCAGAAAGCTCGGAAACGTGCTGAGCTCCGACTATCCGCGAGACCTCCTCGAAGTGATCGTCATCGATGACGGCTCCACCGACGGAACGGCCGAGGCGGTGCGCGAATTCGAAGCCGAAGGGGTCAAACTGCTCCAGACCGGCGAACGCAAGGGGAAGATATTCGCTCAGAAAGCGGCGTTCTTCCATGCGTCAGCGGATATTGTCGCAATCACGGATGCGACGGTGCTGGTTCCCTCCGACGGACTGCGCAGGCTGGCCGCGCACATGTCCGACCCGCGCGTCGGCGCGGTATCGGCGGGCGTATCGGTTCGCAACCGGGGTGTGAACTATCTGACCCGCGTCGCGCAGTTCTTGTTTGACATCCAGAACGCGCAGAAACTGGGCGAGAGCCTGCTCGACAGCGCCGCCGGCTTGTTCGGCCAGTTGTCGCTCGTCCGACGCGAGGCGGTCGGAGACTTCTCGACCGACGTGATATACGAGGATCGGGAGTTCGGCATCGCGCTCAGGGAACGCGGATACCGCGCGAAGTTCGAGCCGGGCGTCGCTGCCACGTATCACGCTCCCGAGTCGCTCGAGGATTTTTCGCGACAGAAGCAGCGCAACATCGGCGCCATGACGCAATCGCTCATCCGCCACTGGAGGCTGCTGTACAATCCGCGATACGGGTGGTACGGGATGTTGATATTTCCCGAATATTCGTTGTTCCGGCTGTTGAGGGTCTATCTGCTGGCGGCTTCGTTCCTCGCGGCCGCAGTTTACTGCATCGCATTCGAGCCGGGCTCGGCGGTTCCTCTGCTCGGGTCGATGGCCTTGGCGGTTCTCGGATGTTACGTTATAGGGACGGCGCTGCTCGCTCCGCTCGTGACTCAGCCGGTGCGGTTTCTGCTGGACATCTTCACGGCGGTCCCGGCGATGGCGCTCGTTGCGGCGCATTTTGCGACCGCGACCGTGGGCTACTTCAGGGGCGACGCCAGCGCGCTGTGGCAACGGGTGAAGCGAGACCGGACGGTGTGACCGATGAAGAGCCTATTGCTCAATCCGCAGCCCGAACGCAACGTCACGATCAGCCGCGACCACATGGGCGGCTTCGGGTTCGAAATCAAGAGCGGCAACATCACGCCTCCATTGAACCTCGCATATTGCGCGGCCGTCATCGAGAGCATCGGGCTCGAGGCGGAGATTCTGGATGCCGTCGCGCTGAGATGGAAGCCGGATAAGGTATTGGGATGGGTGCGCGAGCGGGGCTACGGGCTCGTGGGCATCAACACCGCCACCCCTTCCATCGTCGACGACCTTGCCATGGCGGATTCCATAAAGCGGGCGTCGCCGCAGACGTTCGTCGCGCTGCTCGGGCCGCACGTGTCGGTCTTCTCCGAGGAGGCGCTGCGTGAATCGCGTGCGGACGGCGTCGTGCGTGGCGAGCCGGAATACACGCTGGCCGAGCTTGCGAACGCGCTCGCCAAGGGCAACCCGTTGGACGGGATACTCGGCCTGAGCGCGAGGTCCGAAGAAGGAATTCGGCGCTTTGACGACAGGCCGTTGAACGAGAACCTCGATTCGGTCCCATTTCCCGCGCGCCACCTGCTTCCGATGGGCAGGTACCGCTCGGCGGTATGGGGAAAGAGGCCCTTCACGACCATGCTCACCAGCCGGGGCTGCTTCTACGGGTGCACGTACTGTCCGTACCGCATCGGACACGGCACGAAATGGCGCGCCCGAAGCGCCGAGAACGTTGTCGATGAGGTCGAAGAATGCGTGCGGCGGTACGGCGTGCGCGAGATACTTTTTCGCGACCCGCTGTTCACGGCCGACCGGGAGAGGGCGGCGCGGATAAGCGAGCTGATCGTGTCGCGGGGGATAAAGGTCGATTGGCGGTGCGAGACGCGCGCCGACCTCGCGACCGAGGAATTGATAGATTCGTTTGCCCGTGCCGGATGCAAGGAGATCAATTTCGGCGTGGAATCGGGCAGTCCCGAAATACTGAAAGACGTGGGCCGCACGGCCATCCCGCGCGAGCGCATCCGAAAAATATTCGAGAAATGCCGGGGTGCGGGAATCGAGACGATGGCATTCTTCATCATCGGCCTTCCCGGCGAAACGGAGAGCACCGTCGAGGCGACCGTGCGTCTGGCCATCGAGCTCAATCCCGACGTGGCCCAGTTCACCGCGGCCACCCCCTACCCCGACACGCCGTACTACGAACAGCTGAAACAGGAGGGGCTGCTCACGGAGGATTGGTCTCTGTTCACCAGCCGCGCGCCCGTGGTGGGAACGAGGGAGCTCAGCCCCGAAAAGCTTCGCGAGCTCATCGCGGGAGCGTACCGCAGGTTCTATTTCCGGCCGCCATACGTGCTGATGCGGATGAAGAGGCTGAGATCGCCGCATCAGGTGATGCGGCTGTTCAGAGGCGTGTGGAGCGCCCTCAGATACGCGGGCGTAGCTCGATGATATGGAACTAGGAATGTTCAATCGCCATACCGCTCTTTTACTTGACCACAACGAAAGTCTCTATATATAATGAAAGCGGGTAGCTCTTTTTTCGCATGAAGTCGGGCCCCACTGAGAATTCGACCGTGTCGGCGTGCGAGGAGAAGAAATGAGCTCGGACGATGTTCACGAGCCTCGGCACTGGAAGGTGAAGAAGCACGATGGCAGCCGGCTCGAACCCGCCAATCTTGATGTTCTCAGGCAGTGGGTCGCATCTCGCCAGATAGAGCCCGACGATCTCGTCATCAACGAAGACCTCGCCGATTGGATTCGCGCCTCGGAGGTCCTGGAGTTGTTCGACCTGTTCGAGGAGCGCGGAGCCAAGCCCGAACCCCCACCGCCCTCTCCGGCCGAGCCCGAGCCGATGCCGATAGAGATACGGGAGGCCGAGGTCGAGGTTCCCGACTGCGCCTACCACCCTGGCCGCAAGGCCACGGAGATATGCGTCGGATGCGGCAAGTTCATCTGTGAAGAGTGTCGTGAGCGGCTCGAAGGCAAGATGTACTGCCGCAGATGCAAGGCGGAGAAGCAGGCGGGAGTCGAACCGGGCGCTCCGGTCGGGCCGGGCGCTCCGGCCCGGATCATCTCCGGTGTCCCTCCGGCGTTCGCGATGAGCAGGCTGGCAATCGCAAGCCTTGTGTTGGCAGTCGTTGCGCTTCTGGCGTCGTCGATGATGGTTGTGCCGAGATTCATCCTTACGACAGCCCCGGCAGTCGGGTTTATCGCGTTCATCGCCGCCATGTTAGGCGGTCTGGCCTTCAACAGAATCCGGTTGAGCGGAGGCGCCCTGCGCGGCGGTCCGTTTGCCCTCGCCGGACTGATCGCGGGCTGCTTGATTCTTGTGGCGTCGCTGACGGTGGCGTTCATCTTCACGGGGAGGCTCCAGCGGGCGTCCGAGGGCGAAACCGGGAGACTGACCCAACTTGGCCAACCGATTCCGGGCCGCAGGCAGGGAGTCACGCGCACGCAGCCGCTCCCGGAACTCACGACACTGGCGCGGGAGGAACGCGAGGTCAACGCCAGACAGCTTCTCGAACAAGTGGAGAAATATCTGAACGAAGGCCAACTGGACCAAGCGGTGAGCATATCCAAGACCATCCTCGGACTCTATCCGGATACAGAAACGGCAAAGCTTGTCGAGGAGCGATTGCCCGCGCTCGAACAGGCGCTCACGAGAAAACGGGCCGAAGAAGAGGAGATAAAGCGGCAGAACGAGCAGCTCTCGCAGCAGAGGTTTGATCATGCCCTCACGATGTACTCCGAAGGAAATCGCGCCACCGCCCTGGATCTG
>CAZSKP010000041.1:0-39764 GCA_964607485.1 uncultured bacterium
ACCTTGACCTCTGCGCCGCCATCCTCGAGCACATCAATACGAGTGAGAGTTTTCCCGGTTGCGGAAACCTGTCCCGCGGGGAAAGTAAGGATGAACGTTTCAGCCGGGGAGAAATCCCTCGCGATTCTCAAATACGCCCGGCCACTGTCCATTCCCACGACTTTCTCATCGCCTATCTCGATAACGGCGACCCGTGTGCGCTCACCGATGCGGAATACAATGTCGCCCTCGAACTGTGTCTCGACCATGCCGGTTTCGTTGGTCTGAAGCAAGTCGCCCTCTTCGACTATCAGGTTGGGTTCGGCATAACTCCATTCCACGTCGTCTTTTCCGAGGATAAAAGCTTCATCCAAGACCTCGCTCAATCGAGCCACAGGAGGGGCCTCATCTGCCAGTGCCGTCGTCGGCAGAAACAGAGCCAAGACAAGAGCCACCGTCGGCACAATTGCGCTGAACCGCCATTTGGCGTATGTAATGGCACTCATCATCAATCCCTCCTCGGGAAACATCTTCTTTCTAATAGGCCTTCGTTGTTTAAACGTCATTCCCTCTCTGTGTTAGTCGATCCGACCGCTTGAAATATTCAATCTTGCCCTTTGAATCCTATGCCCTCCCCACGAGGGGTCGGCAGAGGGAAGAAACTCGTCCGCAATCTCGGTCGGCCGGAGGGATGCGTACATCCCATCCTATTATTTTGACATTCGAGAGAAAGAAAGGTAAAATTTGAATTCATTCCGAGATATTCCTCCCGTTTTCTCGGTCATTTCCGTTGGTCAGGTTTTGTTGAAGTTGGAGATTTAGCGTGAAGGACATTGAAGGTAAAGAGGGCTCCAGTCCGGAAGGACTCAGAAGCAGGTTCCAAAAGCATGGACCGCTGTGGGCAGGAGTTTTGTGGGCTGTGATGGTGCTCCTGTTCGTGTTGAACTGGAAGAGCCTGAACACGTTTCTCAATCCCAAAGAAGAACTCCCGCCGGAGCCATTCGGAGACATCGGCCTACCGATTTACGGAGAACGCGAGGCCTCTCAGGTCATGCTGGGCAAGAGGGGGTCTGCACGTGAAGCGGTAAAGTACACAATGCAAGGCGAAAGCGGCGCCGAAGTGGAGGTCGGCGTGGTTCGGGTCGACAACAGACACAGTGTCGAGGGCGACTATGTCTTGCGCGTTTACGAATTGACAGGGAAGAAAAAGAGGAAATTGCTCGAAAGAACGGGGGATTTTCCGATAAATTCCTGGATGCTTTTCCGGACAGATGAGAAGCCGGAAGGCCTGGACGACGGCGCGACGGAAATTCTGTATGTATTGAAGCCGAAGGGCATCAGAGGAAAAATCGCCTCACTGATTGGAAGAGCGAAGGGCGAGGATTACCTCAAGGATTTCGCATTCCTGGCCCCAAACGTGTTGAACCGAAGGAAATTGGGCGAGCGGAATGTGATATTGCTTTCGTTCGACACGCTGCGAGCCGATCATCTGAGCGCCGACGGATACACGAGGCCGACCAGTCCGAACCTCGATTTGTTCGCCCGCCGGGGCGTCCTCTTCACGCAGGCGATAACGTCCGCTCCATGGACCATCCCGGCCCATTACAGTTTATTCACCGGGCTGTATCCCTCTGCCTACTCATCCGGACCCGGCGGATTGTGCTACACCTGCTATGCGGACAAGGTGATGGCGGACATCATGAAGGAGAACGGATACTATACCATCGGAATAACCGCGGGAGCGGCCATAGCGCACGCTTTCGGGTTCAATCATGGCTTTAACCGCTACCTGGAATTCAACAGCCTCGGCAACGCGAGCAATCCAAACCTGCCATGGAAACACGAAGACGGCACCCGGAAAATCTTCCAGAGCGCGATGAATTGGCTTGAGGACAATCACGACATCAAGTTCTTCATGTTCATACACAATTATGAATGCCATGATCCGTACGAAGACACTCGTTTTATGGAGCAGGCGAACAACGGCAGCTTTATCGAACAGAGGAAAGCGCTTTACGATGGCGATATAAGACGCGCAGACGATTTCTTCGGCCGACTGGTGGAACAACTCAACTCACTTGATTTGCTCTCGAACACGATCGTCGTCGTCATGAGCGACCATGGGGAGGATTTCTACGACCACTTCAGCGAAGAAGACAAAATCCGTCGCAAGTTTAACGAAAAGGTTCCCCAGATTTCGACCGTGGACCACGGGCACTCAGTTTACGACGAGATAATCAACGTTCCCGTCATTTTCTACCGCCCCGGGCTCCAGCCGAAAAGATCGGTCATCGAAAACCAGGTTCGCGTAATCGACGTGATGCCCACAATACTGGATTATCTAGGCATTTCATATGACGGCCCGCTTCAAGGGATAAGCCTGCGGGGATTGATCGAGACGGGGGAAAGGTCGGCCGATCCGCCGGTTCTCAGCGAATTCACAGAATTCGGACCCGAACAAAAATCGGTGAGGATGAACGGATACAAGTACATCTACACGGCGAATCCGGCAAAAAATGCCGTGTATCCCAATATTCCCAGGTACGCCCTGTTTGACCTGAGAAAAGACCCCGAAGAAAAGAACAACATATACGCCCAGAATAAGGATCTGGCAGAAAAATACCATAAAATATTGGAAGAAACCGAGGAAGAATCACGTGCGATCAGGAACGGATTTCTACAAGGCGCTCAGCCAGCGGAGAAAGAGAAGGCGGCGGAACTGCCGCAAGACGTCGTTGATTCTCTCAAGGCCCTCGGATATATTCAATAAAAGATTACGAACACGCGGAGAATACTTATAGACGAACGCGGGAAGCCCCATACCCGCTTATCGCGTGAGTCCCTCCATCTTCGCCCGAAAACGTCTTTACAATACTGGAAAACCGAGTTAGAATCTGTACCGACCATACGTCCGGATATAACCGGATATAGAGGAGGTCGGCAGCCGGTGCTTGTCGGAATTTTGGCGGATAGTCACGGCGACGCGGCCATGCTCCACAAGGGTATCGAGGCCCTCAAGGGGCGCGAGGCCGGGATGCTTATCCATCTGGGCGACGTGGCGGATACGCTCAAGCTGGAGAGCGTTGACGAATGCGTGGAGCTGCTCATCCGAAACGAGATATCCGGCGTCATGGGCAACCACGAATATTCGCTCGTGATGCATCACTTCAAAAGGTACCCCGACAGGTTCTCAGAAGCGACAAAGCAGTATGTTCGCTCCCTGCCGCAGCGGCTCGAGATGTTCGGCGTGTGCTTCACACATTTTTCTCCCGACGGCGGAGCATACGGCCTGTTCGCTGCGACGGATGATAAGAACTACGAAGGAACCCTGCGCAACTCCGCATGGCCGGTGCTGGTGAACGGGCATTCGCACGAGCCCCGCATATACCGCCAGTTGGACGGGATAGTCCAAAACATGACGTTTGACCTTGACGCCCCCTTCGAATTGGACGACGGGGCGCGCTATGTGCTGACCTGCGGCGCCCTCGAGGACAGGTATTGCGCGCTGTTCGATTCCGAGGCGCGCAGCTTCGAGGTCATTCTCCTGCGAGGCTGAGGAAGCGTCGCGCATTTGCGCTCACGGGTGTCCATCTGCCTTTATTGACACGCCGGGGGTTCTCTTATAAAATAGTGTCGGGACTAAGCGCCATTAGCTCAGCCTGGATAGAGCACAGGCCTCCGGAGCCTGGTTGTCGGGGGTTCAAATCCCTCATGGCGCGCCCATAGGTTTCATTCGGGTCGGACACTTCGGAAACTGGGAGAGCGTCCGACCCAAGTCTTTTACAAGGAAGCGAATAAAACACTTCACGTTATTGTCATCCTGAACGAAGGGCCACAGGTCCAAGTGAAGGATCTCATGTTCAACCCGAAGCTACCTCATACTTCGAGATTCTTCGCGGAGTTTATCCTGAGCAAAGCCGAAGGACTCAGAATGACAACGATTTGCTGCTCCGAGTAGAAAGTGCCCGCCGCGTCTCATCCTATCAGATGTCCCAACATGTTGCCCCATCAGATGTTCCAACTCTTGTCTGCGCGCCTCTGGCACCCTGAACCCGGAAGGTACATACTCTTATAATTAGTAAGGAGGTGTTGAACATGGCGATAAAGCAAGCGCAGAAAATAAATGGTATCGACGTGGACGCGGTGAAACAGGTGATGCAGGAGGTCTCCGAGGACTCCGCAAAGGGGAAGGTCAAGTTTCGTGTCGCCACGTCATGGAAAGACGGCGCGAGGTCCGACACCCGCGTCGCATCCTACTGGCTCGGAGGGAACCAGATCAACAGGAAGTTCACGATTCCCGTCGATGAGCCGGCGGAGCTGGCGGGCGGCAACACGGCCCCTAACCCTCAAGAAGTCCTGATGGCGGGCCTCAACTCGTGCATGCTGATCGGCTACGTGACCGGCTGCTCGATGAAGGGCATTGAGCTCAAGAAACTGGAGATCGAAACCGAGGGCGAGCTGGACTTGCGCGGTTTTCTCGGTCTGGACGAATCCGTCAAGCCGGGTTACGATGAGATTCATTACACCGTTCGCATAAAGGGAAACGGAACGAAGGAGCAGTTCCAGGAAATTCACGAGACGGTGATGGCCACGTCTCCGAATTTCTACAACGTCTCTCACCCAATCAAGCTGGTGCCGAAACTGGTTGTCGAATAGGCGACTTTCATGTCAAAAGCGGTCGGGATGCGTTCAAAGCGTTTCGGCGTTTTGAGCGCATCCCACGGCCGATGCGCTGGAGCGTTGGCAAGCACATCCCGCGACGCTCTCTCTAATGCCTCGCGTTTTCCAAGACTGTGACGCTTCTTCCCGTCTTCGCTTCCGAGTTTCTTGAAAAACCAAAGCCGCTCTGGTATGTTTATTCCGGTTTTCATCAGTACAGTTTCGTTTTTCATTGACTTGATATGTCAAACGTCCCCCCTGCCGGAATATAGAGCATGAAGAAAGAGGTGCATTCTCCCCCGGTCAGTGAAGCCGAGTGAGGAATCGCTCATGCGCATCCTGATGATATTCATAGACGGCCTCGGTGTGGGGACGAACGACCCCTCAAGAAATCCGTTCGCCGCGCTGCCGTCGCGGATTTTCACGGACTTTCTCGACGAGCCCCGCTCGGCGGTTGTACACGCCGGCCTGGCGCTGAGGGCCGACGCATCGCTGGGCGTCGAGGGGCTCCCTCAGAGCGCGACCGGCCAGACCACGCTGCTCTCGGGCGTCAACGCTGCCGCCGCTATCGGACGCCACCTGAACGGATTCCCCACGAAGAAGCTGCGGGAGATTCTGCACGAGCACAGCATCCTGAAGAAGCTCACGGAGCGGGGATTGCGGGCGGCGTTCATAAACGTTTTCAATCCGCTTTTTTTCGAGGCGCTCGACAAGAACCTCCCGATGCGCAATTCGGTGACGACGGTCGCCAATATGGCCGCCTCGCTCCCGTTTTTCGGAGTCAAAGACCTCCTTGAGCGACGGGCCGTTTATCAGGACTTCACGAATCGCGTGCTCATACAGAAAGGGTTCGACGCGCCCGTCTTCACGCCACGGGAGGCGGGCGAGATACTGGCGCGCGCAGTCCCGCGGTACGATTTCTGCCTGTACGAGTATTTCCAGAGCGACGTGGCAGGTCACTCGCGGGACCGGCTCCGGGCGACCGAGGAGGTAAGGAAACTCGACGAATTCCTGCTGGCGGTCCTCGAAGGCTCCGACCTCGGCGAGACGTCCATCGTCCTCACGAGCGACCACGGCAACCTCGAAGACCTGTCCACTCCTAAACATACGTCAAACCCCGTTCCCGTGCTGCTTTGGGGCGAATTGGCGGCCAATCCGCCGAAGATAGATTCGCTGCTCGATATCGTCCCGCTGCTCATGAAGTGTCTGGCTCCCGCCTGATTTTCTTACCCGGTCCCCGGCAACGCCGCTCGGAGCGCCTGCGGCCTTGACATTATTGACGCATCGCGTTAGAATAAAAGAGGGTGAGAAACGCCTGCAAATTGGGCGGGGGGGGGAGAAAGGGAGGAGAGAAACATGAAGGCGCCGAAGGCTTTGAGGAACGCCTGCTATGCAGGAATTGGAGTGATCGAGTTCTCGCGCGAGCAACTTTCGGATTTTCGAAAGGGTCTCAAGGATTCGCTCAACGATTTCGTAGAGCGAGGCGAGCGCCTGGACGAGAAAGAGGACAGCTTGTTTAGAGCCCTGCTTGCAGCCCTCAGAATAAGGCCGAGGGTTCCATCCGCCAGTCACGTGAACGGCATCATCCCCGGCTACGACGACATGACGGTCACCGAGGTGATCGACCAGATAAAGAGACTCCCGATGAAGCAACTGGAAACGATCAGGGAGTACGAATATCACAACTTCAATCGCATCCGGATACTCCGGCAGATCGACAAGGAACTGGACGAGGTCCGAATCATTCCCGACTACGACACCCTCTCCGTGGGGGCGGTCCTGGAGCGGCTCGACGACCTGAGCCCTCAGCAACTGGCCGCGCTGAAGGACTACGAGAAAGGCCATCGCAACCGCACCACAATCATCAAGGCGATAGAGCGTCACCTGGCAAAGGCGGCCTGAGGCGTTCCGCCTCCTGTCTCGTCAGAACGCGGTAGGCGGGACGATTATATCTTCTATACGAGTCTGAATGGTGCAGCGGCGGAAAGCCCTTTTCGCTCGCGAGCCGCGTCAGCTTCTCATAGTCTTCACGCTCGAAACTTCCCGAAAGACCCTTCAAAGAATTTCCCACCTGCTCCCAAAGACGACGCAACTCCTCCGGGCTGCGGCTGAATGTTCCCGCCGAGCGCTTCAACGCCTCCGCAATGCGCGCCGGGGCGATTCCCTGCTTTCCTGCCACGCGCAGATTGAGGCGGCACGCCCGCGCATCGACCGAGATCGGCTCCAACAGCGGTTCCTCGAATTCGACAACGGGAGTCTGCATCTCATCGAGGATCGCTTGCTCCGACGCCGCCGGGCCCAGGTGCTCCGGCCCGAAGACCGACTGATGAACAAGCTTGTAGATGTCTCTCAGCTCGACGCCCCTGTGCAGGCGGAGATGATAGTCAATGAGTTCGACCAGGTTTCCGAATGTATCCATTGCGCTCGCCACACAACCGTTGTCTTGTCCGCGAGAGAGAAACTTGCACAGCCAGTTTATCACGTACCATTTTGCCGGGACAATCGCCTCCGACCGCTTTGACAATTGCGGCCGGATTTGCTATATTTGGCCCGACGACGCGTTGCTATTAGTCGGAGGGGGAAGCGATCGTCATTCTGTGCGTTCAATCTGTCATTCTGAGGGAGCAAAGCGACCGAAGAATCTCAAATCGCCCGGCAGCTCCGGCCTAAACATGAGATCCTTCACTTGGGCCTGCGGCCCACGGGTGTGAGACCCTTCGTTCAGGATGACAAGAATGCGTTGTACTTCACGCTCTTCGTGGCATAACCACGATTGGGAGATTTCCCAATGAGAATTCTTTATATCGCAATCGCGGCGTTTGCCGCGACAACGCTGCTGGCAGCCTGCGCCCCGACGAGGCCGCACCCCGACTATCATCGCGGCCAGCACGATGTGTACAAGGATACGCATACGACCGAGACGCACATCGAGCGGAGGCCCGTAGGCGAAGAATTCATCGTGGAATAAGGGGGACTGTCCCAAGAATTACGGGCCGAGCCTGTCGAGGCCGTAGATTCGGGACTGTCCCCATCGCGAAACACCCGTGGTTGAATTATCGGACAGGTTCACCGTCTCGACGTTAGGCGTTCGCACAGTCACATGAAAGCCGAAAAGAAAATACGCGTGCTCGTTGCCAAGCCCGGCCTCGACGGCCACGACCGCGGCGCGAAGGTCGTCGCGGCGGCCCTGAGAGACGCGGGCATGGAGGTGATCTACTCCGGCCTGCATCAGACGCCAGAGATGGTCGTCGAGACAGCCATCCAGGAAGACGTCGACATCATCGGGCTCTCGGTCCTTTCCGGCGCGCACATGACCATCTTCAGGAAAGTGAAGGAACTGCTCCGCTCGCGCGGCGCAGACAACATCATCCTCACCGGCGGCGGCATTATCCCCGAGGAAGACCAGCGCGAACTGCTGGATTCCGGCGTCGCCGCGCTGTTCGGCCCCGGCAGCACCACCAAGGAAATCATCGACTTCATCCGCACCGCGTGCTCGTAACGCTCCGCGCCTTCTCCGGCAAATTCCGAAAACCTACCGTTAATGATAGTGTGGTGTTCTGTCATTCCCGCGCAAGCGGGAATCCAGAACGTTTCGGTGATGCCTAGATTCCCGTTTTCACGGGAATGACAAGGGGAGCGCGGGAATGACAAGGGGAAGAGACCTCATGTTCTTGCAAAAAGAGATCCTTCGCTTCGCTCAGGATGACATGGTGGGGAACAGTGCGGATGACATGGAGGGGAACAGTGCGGATGACACGGTGTGGGACAGTGTTGATGACATGGTGGGGGACAACGTTCTTGCCGGTTTCAAGGGCTTCGAAGAAAGAGGAGCTTACTGCATAAACTTGAAGACGGCTTGGTAGTAGTCGTCGTACACGTACAGGCTGCCGAGAGAATCGACCGCAATTACCTCGGGTTCTTTTAGCGGCTCGTCCTTGCCCACCTTCAGCGCTATTTCCATCAGGAACCTGCCGTTCGCGTCGAACTTCGCGACGGTGTCCCGGTCGGTCAGCAACACGTACACGAAGCCGAGCCTGTCGGCGGCGAGATCGCCCACCTTGCCGAACTCGCCCGGTTCCTTGCCCTTTCCGCCAAGCGTCTGGATTCGCTTGCCCTCGGCGTCGAACTTGTACACCACGTACTGCGACGGGTCGGACACGTATATGGTTCCCTGTCCGTCAACCGCGACGTGCGCGGGGCGCTTTATCTCGTTGGTGGAGCGGGCGTCGGACGAGGTGAGCGGGACGATCTTCTTCAACTCGCCGTCGCGCGACAGGATGAACACGGCCTTGCGCCTGTCGTCGAGAATGTAGATGGAGCCGTCCTTCTGTATGTCGATGTCGATGGCGTCCTTCAGATTGCCGGCCACGTCCTCGCCGGCCGTCAGGAGCTTGTCGAACGCGCCCGTGCCGGTGAAACGCTGGATGCAGCTCGTTCCGCTGTCGAAGATGTAGCAGTTGCCCTCGCCATCGACGCCGATGCGCACGGGCTTCTGAAACTGTCCCTCGTACTTGCCTTTCTCGCCGAATCTTCCCCGCAGCCACCCATGCCGGCCGAACCTCTTCACCTGCGCCACTGAGCTGTCGAGCACAAACAGGTTGCCGTCGTCGGTGGCGGCGATGCTGGGCACCTTGCCGAAGTTTTCCTCGCCGAGTATCCCGCGGAGCGCGCCGGTCGAGTCGAACTCCCACACGCTCGCGTTCGCGGTGCCAATCAGCGTGCGGCCGTCCGAGCCGACGGCCATCGAGGTCGCAACGGGCCCGCTGGAATCCTTTCCTTTGATGGAGCCGATGTGGGTCTTCAGCTTGCCGTCGGCGTCCAGCTTTCTGACGCTCCCCGCCTCGTTGTCGAGCACAAAGACGGAACCGCCCCGGCGGTCGGTCAGTATCTCGCCCGAGTCTCCCTCCATGGGGCAGGGATAGCCGGCGCGAAAGCGGAAAGCGCGGTCGAACGCAAGAATCTCGTCCTTGTCCGAATCGAGCACGTACATGTCTCCGAACTTGTTTGTCGCTATCGATACGGGGCTCACGAGTTGTCCCCGGCCGGTACCCTGCGGGGCGAACAAGAGCACAAAGCGCCCGTCCTTGTCGATTGCCACCACGTGGCCCTCGGCCGAGTCGGTGACGAGCATGTCGCCGGCGGGAGTGACCTCCAGGCTGGAGGGCGAATCAAGCAAAAAAGCCTTTCGGTTGGAGCTATCGAAGACAGTGTCGATGGAATTGCCGTTCGTGTTGAGCCTGTCGAGCGTCTTGTGCGATATGTCGAGCACGTGCACGACGCCCCCGTCGCCGAGCCGAATCTTCGAGGGGGAGATGCCGAATCCGGAGCCGCCGTGTGTGAGGTCGATCGCTCCGAGGCGGACACCGGCGGGGCTGATTGTGCGAATGAGATTGCTCTTCGCGTCGAGCACCCACATGTTGTCACGATCGTCTATCTCGACATCGGTCACTTCGCCGAACTGCCATGCGGCCTTGCTGTTGCCCCCGACTGCGGACACGAGGCCATACGGGTCGCTCTCTGCGACGGGCGACACCTCCATCGCCACTTCGCCCCGTGCGCTTCCGCCCTTTCCATCGTCCACGCGGACGGAGATTTCGTAGGCCCCGGCCTTTTCGGGCGCGACCCACTGCATGACCGGCGACGCGTCGCTCAGGCGGAGCAGCGTTCCGCCGGTTGCTTCGGCGGAGTAATGGAGCGTGTTTCCTTCATCGTCCACCGCCTCGACATATATGCCGACCTCATGGCCGGGCTTCACCTTCTGTGAATCGGCCGCGAGCGAGACTATTCTCGGAGAGGTGTTCGGCAGTTTTCCGACCTCATCGCCCACGCTGACGGCGGAATCGCCGAATTCTTCCAGAACGACGGCCTGAGCCGAATCCCCGTCGAGAGAGCTGATCCGCACCTTTCCGACGCGCGCCCAGGTGACCTTCACGATCACACCGCCGACGTGGATGACGTCGCGCTTCTGGTACACCCACAGCTCCTCCTCGCGTCCGAATTGCATGCCCGGCTGCAGGCTGAGGCCGACCTCGCCGTCGGCGCGCGACACGACCGTGCCGGCAAAGGCCTCGGGATGTATCTCCTCAGCTCGCGCGTTCGCGCCGGCAACGAGCAGCATCAGGAGCGAGAGCAAGAAGGAAAGAAGGCTGCGACCAAACTTAGCGGGAGTGGTGAGAGGAAGCAGTCCCGTCGGGCGGGGAGAGTTGTTCGCCGTCATTCCATCGCGCATATTTTCCACATGTCCTCCGATTTTTTCCGCAGGGTCAGCGTCTGGTCAGAGTCCAACAGCGTTATCGAGCCTCCGGTCTGTGCAAAGAATCCGCTGATGCTGAGGTGAAGATCTACGAACACCTCGTTATCGGTGCGTCCATGTATCTTAATATCGGAGAACGCAACAGTCAAGTCGTCAAACTCTTTGAACAATTTTTCAGCGTTGGAGCGCTGCTTCTTGAAAAAGTCTGGGACGCCTTCGTCCAGCATGGAGGTGAGCAGCTCGATATTTTCGTTCTCGAATGCGGCCTTGAACCTGACGAGCATGTCCTGCACCTGCTTCACCAGGAGCGAGTTTTTCGCGAGTCTGAGCTTTTCGAGGTATGCCGGCGTGTCCGGGTCGAGCGAAATAGCGCGTTCGTATGCCGCCGCCGCGTTCGCAAAATCACCGGCGTTCATGTGACTGTCTCCGGCGATGACGCTCTGAAGGGCCGCGAACTGAGGCGTCATCGTCATGGTCGCCTGGAAACGCGAGGTCTCATCCTTCTTGCAAACAAGCTTGCGTTTGACGGACTCGTATCCATCCTTTCGGAGGGACACCTCATAATTGCCGACCTCCAGCCGCTTGAGTAACAAGGGGGTGGTTCCCTTGAACGCGCCATTCAGCAGGACGTCGGCCCCGGCGGGTTCCGAGCCGATGCTGAGCGCGCCGAACTTGGGTTTTTCGATGAGATTGAGCGATATCCGCAGGCTTTCATCCGGCTGAAGCGTGATTTCCTTTTGCAGATTCTCATACCCGTCGAGTTTCAGTGCGACGGTGTAGCCGGCGGGGCGAAGCTCGGAGACCTCGAGGGGAGTCTTGCCCTTTTTCGTCCCATCAATATACACGACGGCTCCAGGCGGTTCCGAATCTATCGAGATGGAGCCCTTCGGATTCAGCGCCTCCTTTGCCGCAACGAAGTCGTGAAACACCTGCGGCGGATTCGACGCGTCGGCCGAGATTTCCTCGGAATGGTCGGGATAGCCTTCGAGTTTCATGGCAAGCATGTGTTTGCCGGGAGCGACCTCGGGAATGGTCAGAGGCGTCGTGCCCCGCGATTCGGAGTCGAGAAACACTTCGGCGCCTGCCGGCTTGGAGCCTATTTGCACGTTGGCCCGTTGCGGCTTTTGCGCGGCCTCGGCCTCGGACTGCACGGTGATGGCATGCGCCATTCCGAGCCCGCCCTCTATCGGCTTCGCTGGTTGCTCCGGCGCCGGAGAGGCCGCCGGCTTTTCATCCTTGGAGAGAAGGTGCTTCATCGCTTCGATACGCTGCCCCGCCCCGTTGCTCAGGACGAAAGAGGTCGAGAACACAACCGCGCAGACGGCCACCAGGCTGGCAAAAGCGAGCGTGGGCCAGCGCGTCCGATGTCCATTGACGTGTGAGATGAAATCCCGCGCATCCTGCGAGCCATTTCCGCGCGCCTCTCCCGCGGGGGAATCGGCAAAAGCCGGGTCTGCGTTTTCTTTTGTGAGACTCGCTATCTCCTCCAGAAAGGCCGGAATGTCCGGGTACCTTTCCTCGGGATTCTTCGCCAGCATCTTGGAAATTATCGTCTGAATTCTTTCGGGAATCCTGTTCTTGAACTCATCGGGAAATTCCGGAACGTCGAACAACTGTTTCTTGATTGTCTCGGCGGGCGAGTTGCCGGAGAAGGGCGGCTTTCCGGTCAGCATCTCGAAGAACACCGCGCCGAGCGAGTATATGTCGGACCTGTGATCCAGGACTCCTTCACCACACTGTTCGGGCGACATGTACTGGGGCGTGCCTATGAATCCCATGGTCTCCTGCGATGTTTCCTCGGAAAGCACCTTCGAGACCCCGAAATCGGTGACCAGCACTCGACCGGAGGATTCCATGAGAATGTTCGCGGGTTTTATGTCCCTGTGGATGACATCCATCTTGTGAGCGTAGTTGACGGCGCGGGCAATCTGCGAAATGTAGGTAAGCGCGGCATCGGGCTCAAGCGGGCCATCCCTTCTTATGACTTTCGACAACGACTCGCCGTGAACATATTCCATCGCGAAGAACGGCAAGTCTCCATGGCTGCCGACGCTGTATATCTGGACGATGTTCGGATGGCGCAGCCGCGCCATGGCTTTGGCCTCGCGCCTGAATCTTTTCACAAAATCCGGACTGTCTATGAATCTGGAGTGCGGTATTTTGAGGGCGACGCTGCGCTCGAGCTCCTTGTCGGCCGCCAGGTACACGGAGGACATGCCGCCCCGGCCGATGAGCTCGATGATCTGGAAATTACCAACTGTCAAGCCTATCAAACTGTCCATTCGGTCCACCGCCCATATTGAGAACCACGTGGAGCACATTTAACCGCTCCTAATGTGAGCAATAATTATGCCGCCCTTGTACGGCGTCCGTCTGAAGGAGATAAAGCGTTTCGTATCAAGGGTATCCGACAACACGGCCCGGCCCGAAAAGGCGCTCGATGTGCGCGTTTATATCGGGGAAAGAACAAATTTCGAACACAAAGGCGAAAAAGGTAATCCGGAGTGGGGCGCACACGTCGTCATGCGAAACACCCAACCTCATGCCGCGCGCCTTGACATTCCGGCAACTTGCAAAATATTTTTTCAGACGTTAGAATAGCTTTGCAAGCGGAGCCGTTTTTCGGTGTCCCATTGTACCGTCTTGACTCAATACCTGCGAAGACCGAACCACATGCCTGAGCGAAAGACCATTATCGATTCCGGTAACCCGGGGAAAACTCCCGAGGAGAGACGGCCGAGCCTGATAGTGCTGGCCGGGCGCGATTTCGGCCGTCAGTATTTCCTTCCCCGGGGCGAAACCGCGATAGGGAGAGACGAGGATTGCGCCATCCGCCTCAATGATGCCCGCGTGTCGAGGAAGCACGCCAAGATAATCGGCGACCCGGGCGTTCAATCCGGGCCGTATTTCAGAGTCATCGATCTTGGCAGCAGCAACGGGACCTTCCTGAACGACGAGCGAATCAAGGAGGCCGTGCTCAGCGACGGCGACAGAATACGCATCGGATACACAGTTCTCAAATACGCGATCCGCGACGTTGTCGAGATAGAATACGAGGATAAGATTTACCGAATGGCCACCACCGACGCGCTCACGAGGCTTCTCTCGCGCGAATATTTTTTGCAGCAATACAGCGACGTCTTTCACCGTTCTGAGCGCTACGAGCGTCCGTTCTCCCTCATGATGATTGACATCGACAACTTCAAATCCGTGAACGACACGCACGGGCATCCCGTTGGCGACATTGTGCTCGAAGGGCTCGGCAGGATGGTCATGGATGTCATTCGACACGAAGATATCGCGGCGCGTTACGGCGGAGAAGAGTTCGTCGTCCTCTTGCCGGAGACCAAACCCGACGACGCTCGTCATCCCGCCGAGAGGCTTCGCAGAAGTCTTGAAGCCCACACGTTCAAGGCGGGTGAAAAACTTTTTTCCGTTACCGTCAGCATCGGCATAGCCGGATATCCTGATGATGCGAGCACGATGAACGAGCTGCTGGAAAGGGCCGACAGCGCGCTGTACGCGGCCAAGAAGTCGGGCAAGAATTCGGTTCGGGTGTTTCAGTCTAAAGCGAAAGAGTAAAGATTCGAAACAATACCCGGGGAACGAAGATGGCAGCATCGGTCCGCGAGCTTGTGCTGAATGAGACACGCGCGTACGCCGTGTTCGGAAACGGCCGGCTGACCGACCACCGCTTCGCCGTTTCGCTTGTGTGCGATGAGTTGCCGGACCTGAGATTCAACCGCGCGTACGTCGTCGAGCCGGCGCACCTTGCATCCGAATCTCTCGAGGAGATATCGAGAGATTTTCTGTCGGTCAGACTGCCGCTTCGGATGGACATCTTCCTGCCGATTCCGCCAGAGACTCAATCGCTGCTCGAACGAAAGGGTTTTGAGCTGACCGAGGACCATGCCTCTGAGATGGTTCTAGGGAGGTCGTCGTCGGCGCTCATGAGGAACCGGGCGGTGAAGGTGGAGATGTTGACCGAGCGCTTCCTGGACCCATTCAACACGATAATGCTCAAAGCCTTTGGGCCACCCTCCGACGTGGTCGCCACGCTGCGCTCCATCCTGCGGCGTACCGTTCCCCGCGCGCTCGAACACAGGGGAGCCGCGCTGTATCTCGCGTTCCTGGGGTCCGAGCCGGTCGGAACGCTCTACCTTTTCTCACAGGGCGGCGTGGGCGGCGTGTACAATCTGGCCGTCGAGCAGTCGGTTCGAAGACAGGGCGTGGCGACGACGCTCATGCTTCAGGCGATCGAGGATTCCAGGGCGGCCGGAAACCAAACGCTCTGCCTCCAGACGCGCGTCGGCTCGTTTCAAGAGCGGTTTTTCGAACGACTGGGCTTCTACACGGTGGCACGTCGCAAGAGGGCGGTTCGGGGTCAGGTATGATTACATTGTTCAAGGAAAGACACAAGAAGAGCATGAGGCGGCTGGACGCGCTCTTTCCCGTCGTCGTGTTTCTGTTGTCGACGGGGCTTATTTTCGGTTGCTTGACGGACGGCGGTTCTTCGCAGGCAAGCGAAAGCGGCAAGCCGCTCGAGCTGACGCCCGCCGACATTTCCGGCGTCAGAGCCGACAGCGTGCCTGCGGGAGAATACGTCTTCAACAGTTCAGGTGAGTGGAGCGACTTCTGGTCGAAGTATCACGCGACGCCCGCTCCGGAACTTGATTTGCGCACGTTCACGCTCGTGGCGGTTTTCCTCGGCATGAAACCGAATCCGGGTTACTCCGTAAAGATAGCGGGCGCCACCGAGTACCGGAACGAGGTCGTCGTCGATGTCGTAGAGTATCTGCCCTCGCCGGAGCTGAGGTACATTCAGGTTGTCGTGTACCCCTACGACGCCGTCCTCATCCCCAAGACGAGCAAGAAGATTCGTTTCGAGGTGTCCAAAAAAACGGAGCGGCCATAGCGCTCGGTCGTCCACGCGTCATGAGCGCATCGGAACAAGGACTCACGGCGCCGCTCCCGTGTGGCACTCGTTGCAGCTCATCTCCCGCCATGCTTCCCCGATATCCACGGGGTGCTTGAATTCGACCCCCTTCAGAGATTCGGCGACTTCCTTTCCGCTCCCCTGGCTGATGATGATATGGCACGCGTCGCAATCCCTGATCACTACCTGGCCCGCCTTGGTCTTATGCTTTTTGTCATGGCAGCGGAAGCAGCCCTTCCACATCAGATGCCCTATATTGTCGGGATACACGTCCCACCTCACATCCATTTCGGGAAAGAAGTTGTTTCGATAGATATTCCCCATCTCGTCCACAGCGGCTTCTATCAGGGTGCGTTTGTCCTCGTACAAACCGGGATATTTCGACTTGTAAAACGCCTTGAGTTCATCCGCCATCGTCTGCAAAGCGAGAGGGGTCGTTTCGTACTCTCTTGACAACAGGTCTACCACCTGGGATTTGAGGTAGGGAAGGTCTCTATCCAGCCTGCCCGTCTGCAACGAAATGTTAACGGCCTCCATCGGGGACCGGAATATGTGCGTAGGACGGTCGTGGCAATCGATGCAGTCCATTCTTCGAATCTCGTAGGCTTCGGGATTTTTCTCAAGGGGTTCATCTTCCGATTCGAAGACTGTCACCGTTCCATTCTCATCCGTCTTGCGAATCCATGCGATGTTTTGCCGCTTCTTGTCCGTGGCGATGTATTCGATCTTATTCTCTATGCTCATGTGCCAGTGGATTCCCCCCACGGCGGCGAACGTCGGGTCGCCGCCGCCGACTTTAATGAGCAGTCTGATGGTCCAGGGCGTATTCTCTTCATCGGGGAGGAAATGGTGGTTTTCTTTCTCCACGGCTCCGTAGAACTGTTTGGGCCAATGACACTGTTCGCATGTTTCCTGGGCCGGACGCAGGTTCTTTATCGGGACGGGAATCGGACGGGGGTATTTGTCGAGAAACGTCGCGTACACCTGATACATCCCCGACAGCTTCGACCGAACAAACCATCCCGCGCCCGGACCAATATGGCAATCCACGCAGGCGACCCTCGCATGGGGCGAGTTGCTGTATGCCGTAAACTCCGGCTTCATCACGTGGTGACATGTCTTGCCGCAGAAAGTGACGGAATCGCTGAAATGATACGCCCGATACGATCCAACCGAGCTCAGCAGCAGCAGGCCGACGGATGCCACTGCGATCCAGATGAGCGTGCGTCTGTTTTTCGGCGAGTTCAAATCAAGAGTGGGAAAAAGCGGCATCGCTTCGGGATGCTTCAGATGTACCCTGCGGCGTCTCAGCATTGCGCCCACGATGACGAGCACCAGCCCAATAACCAGGAAAATCGGAAGCACGAAGTAGGTGATAATGCCTGTGTAAGGGTTGGCGCCGCCCGCCAGGAAATCGAGCACAAAAAATAACACAATGAGAAACAGCGCAGCGCCGCACACTATGAGACCGGCGATACTAATCCTGTTTATGAGCAGAGATTTCCTGGTGCGTTTAGGCTGTGAATTCGAAGTCATCGCACTTCCTTTCGGTTTTCCTCCTAATCCCCTTCACTTGAAGCCCCTTATTTTATCCGATGTGTCAATCAGCTTCAACACTAAACACTTGGTCGCCCCTCCAGCCTTGATGAATTCGGACATATCGAATTCGTGCACGACGTATCCCCTCGATTCGAGAGCCGGCCGCAAGCCCTTAGAGCCGCCCCGCGCCTGGATGTAATGGTTCCCCACGACGACCGCGTTGCACACGAATTGCTCCGCCTCTTCCCCGCTCACCTCGATCCGGTCGGGGAAGTTCGCCTCGATGACCTCGAGCGCATATGAATCGAACGCCCCCGGATAGTACACGACGCTCTCCGCGCTCAGCGGACAAAAGCACGTGTCGAGATGATAAAACCTCGGGTCGACGAGCTCGAGCGACACGATGCGCACGCCCAGCAACTCCGCAACCATGGCATGAGCGTTCACGTCCGACCTGATGAGATAGCCCGCGTAAGCGTTCTCATCGTCCGCGAACAACACGTCGCCTTCGCCCTCGAAGTGGAGGTTGTCCGGTAACGTGTGGACCGAATAGCCGTTTTCCTTGAACCATGCGTCGTAGTACCGGCTCTCGCCCCTCCGCTCCTCGGCGCGGAAATTGCTCGAAATGAACTTTTTGTTCATGGCCAGCCCGGCGTTTGCCGTGAACACCATATCGGGCAGTCCGGGAACCGGCTGGATGAGCTTGACATTCAGCTTCAATTCCGTCGAAAGGAACCCGTAAAGCGCCTCCCACTGCTCGCGCGCGAGCCGTCGGTCGGCCTGGCGCTCCAGGCTCATCCACGGATTGATCTCGTATTCGATCCCAAAGTGATCGGCCGGACACATGAAGAAAGTGGATTTCATGGAAATCGGGTTTGCGTCGGCTCACGCGGGCGAAATCCTCAGCTCGCCGCAAAGCTCGCGCAGAAAGGACTCCGCATCGGTCACGACGCCCAGCGCCTGAAACGAGCCACGGTCGGCCAGCTTGGTCACCGTCGCCGGATTGATATCGACGCACACCGTCCTCACCGTCGCGGGGAGCAGGTTTCCCACGGCGACCGAATGAAGCGTCGTGGCAAGCATGAGGGTCACGCCGACCCCCTTTATCAATCTTCTCATTCCGCGCTGCGCTTCTATCACATCGGTGATGACGTCCGGCAGCGGGCCGTCATCGCGTATGGAACCGGCGAGGAGAAAGGGGATGTTGCGCTTGACGCACGCATGCATGATCCCTCTCGTGAGAACTCCCTGCTCGACGGCCTGCCTGATGCCGCCGCATTTCCTGATGGTGTTGATGGCGCGCATGTGATTCTCGTGTCCGTGTTCCGCGGGTATCCCCTTGTCCAGATACACGCCGAGGGAGGTTCCGTACAGGGCGTACTCGATGTCGTGGACGGCCAACGCATTCCCCGCGAAGAGCACATCGACATAACCGGACTCTATCAGGCGGACGAAATTCGACACCGCGCCCGTGTGCACAATAGCCGGCCCGGCGACGACCAGTATTTTCTGGCTACGATAGCGCGCATCTTGAAAGAATCGGGTGATGTCCCTCACCACGGCGCCCTTCGGCTTCTCCGTGGATACGGCGCTCGACATGAAGCTGAAAACATCTTCTTTCGAGGGGCGTTCTGTCGGCGCGACTTTGACCCCACGGTGTCCCACCGCGAGGAGGTCGCCCTCTGAGACTTCGCCGATGGGGACGCAGGCGGCGTGCGTGCGGTCGGCGGAGACGCGAATGCCGCAATCCATCTCCGGCCCGGCCACCTCGACCCACCGGCCGTCGAGCCGTATGAACGTCCGCCGGTTTGTCGTCGAGTAGAAGCCGTCGGGAAACACGCCGTCCTTCTCGACCTTTCTCAGCTCGCAGTCTTTTTCATCAACGAGCGTTGCGCCATGCTGCCGTATTCTCTTGAGCACTTTTTCGAGCGTGGCCTCGTCTTTCGCCGTGAGCCGTATGCGGGCGTAGGTCGGGTCATCCCTCTTCTTGCCGACGCTCAGGTCCTCGATGGTGAAATCGAGCTGGTGCTTCACGATGTCGTCCAGAATCTTCGGGAGGAGAAGCGAGTCGATGATGTGACCGGATATCTCGACGGTTTCGCTGTACATCGCCTACAATTCCTCCAGCGGCGCAAAGCCGTGGCGCATGACGTTCTCGGTGACGGTCTGCGGAAGCATGAACTGCAACAGGTAATCCGGCCCTCCCGCCTTCGAGCCGATGCCGGACATCTTGAATCCTCCGAACGGCTGGTGCCCGACTATCGCGCCCGTGATCTTGCGGTTAATGTAAAGGTTGCCGACCATGAAGCTGCGCCGCGCCAGCTCGATGTGCGCCGGCGTCCTCGAATACAACCCTCCCGTGAGGCCGTAGGACGTATCGTTGGCCACCCGCAGCGCCTCCTCGAAATCCTTGCATTTCAACACGGCCAGCACCGGCCCGAAGATTTCCTCCTGCGCCAACGCGCTCTCCGGGGCGACATCGGCAAACACGGTGGGCCCGACGTAGAAGCCGTCCTTCAGGTGCGACACGTCGGTTTCGAGCAGGCACCGCGATTCGCGCTTGCCCATATCAATATAACGCAGAACCTTCCCGAGCGCTTCTTCATCTATGAGCGGCCCGACCTGTGTCGCCGGGTCTTCGGCTGGCCCCACCCTGAGGCTCCTCGACGCCTCGACCAGACGGGGCAGGAAACTGTCGTGGACGCTTTCCAGAACGATGGCCCTCGACGCCGCCGAACACTTCTGGCCCTGGTAGCCGAATGCCGAGGCGACCACGCCCAGAACCGCCTGGTCGATGTCGGCGCTCTCGTCCACGATGACCGCGTTCTTCCCCCCCATCTCGGCCACCACCCTCTTAATACCCCGCCGCGAGGGATGCTCGGCGGCCAGCCGGTTGATGCGCTCGCCCACCTCGCGCGAGCCCGTGAACGCAACGAAATCGACATCCGGACTCTTGACGAGATATTCGCCGATTGTCTCACCCGGGCCGGGCAGGAGGTTGACGACGCCCGGCGGAACGCCGGCTTCCTCGTATATCTGCATCAGACACATCGCGACGACCGGCGACTGTTCCGCCGGCTTTATGACGACAGCGTTCCCCGCCACGACCGCGGCGGAGGACATGCCCGTCAGGATCGCGAGCGGGAAGTTCCACGGCGCAATGACGGCCCCCACCCCACGGGGTCGATAGACGTACTCGTTCCTCTCTCCCGGCAGACGGACGGTGGAGGGGTCGGCGCTGAGACGAATCATTTCGCCGCCGTAGTATCTGAGATAATCGATCGCCTCGGCGACGTCGGCGTCGGCCTCGCGCCAGACTTTGCCGACTTCGTACACCTCGAGCGCAGCCAGCTCGAAGCGTCTGCGGCTCATCAGGCTCGCGGCGCGGAAGAGCGCTTGGGCGCGCTCGCGGGGCGGCATACGCCCCCACGCTTCCAGGGCTGCTCGCGCGCGCTGCAGGGCGCGGTCGGCGTGCTTCGACGAGGCCTGCGCAACGCGTCCGACGACCTGGTCCTTGTGGGACGGATTTATCGAGTCCGCCGTCTCCGCCGTTTCCAGCTTCTCGCCGCCGATGATTATCGGACACGAAAAACCCAACGCCTGCCGCGCCCCGTCAAGCGCCGTTCTCATCCGCTGACGGAACGTCTCTCTGGAGAAATCGGCGACGGGCTCATTCACGAACGCTCTGTCTTCGCGCACAGATGGTCCGGCGGCCAGGGCTTTCTTTTTCCCGGCGTCGGCGGAGAGGGCCTCAGCGGGGTTCCGAAGCAGTTCCTCCGGCGACATGCCCATGAAGAAATCCTGACGCAGGAAGGACTCGTTCGAGGTGTTCTCCAAAATCCTCCTGACGAGGTAGGCGATTCCCGGCAACAGTTCGCCGAACGGAGTGTAAACCCTCAGGGGGTAGTTGGTCTTCAGGATCGCTTTCTTGATGGGGTCGCCCATGCCGTAGAGCATCTGGAATTCCAACTGCGACGGTTCGATGCCCAGCGACTCGGCGCAGGCCATCGCGTGCGCGACGCTCCTGATGTTGTGGCTGCCTATCGCTGTTCTGACCGTGGGGAAATGCCCCAGCAGGATCTCCGTGAGACGCTCGAAGCCGGCGTCGGTCTCCGCCTTCGAACCGAACACGGGCGTCGGCCAGCCCATCTGTTTCGCGTGGATGGTCTCGTAGTCCCAGTATGCGCCCTTCACCAGCCGGACGGTGACCGGACTCCCCCGGCGCTCCAGCCAGTCGAGCAGCTCGCGTACTATGCGCTCGGATTCGCGAAGATATGCCTGCACGACGATGCCCGCACGGGTAAAATCGCGAAATTCGTCCTCGTCGAGAGACTCTCGGAATATTTCCAGCGTCAGCTCGCAACGTTCATATTGCTCCATGTCAACATAGACGAACGCGCCGACCTCCTTCGCCACGCGGAATATCTCCCTGAGCCTCCGCTTCACGGCTTCCTTGCTGCCGGCGTCGTTGACGGGGTCGAACTGCGAGTACAGCGAGGAGAGCTTGAGCGAGATGTTCGGCGCGTCGCCGGCGGGGGCTTCCGATTCGAGCTCCTTCCACCCAGCCGATAATTGGCGGAGGGCGTCGATGTATGCGTCCATGTATCGGCCCGCCTCGGTCTCGCTCACGACGGCTTCGCCGAGCAGGTCGAGCGTGAATGTCATCCCTTGGCGCCGGATTTCCTTCAAGACTTCGAACGAATCCTCGATGTTCGCGCCCGCGATGAACCTCCGCGCGATTCTCATCATCATCGCTCGGGTCTCGTGCGAAAAAACCGACCGGGTGAGCGGCATGGGGCTGGACAGGTCGATTCCAATCCGCAGAAACGCCGGAAAGGCCCTTTCGGAACGAGGAAAGTACTGGCGCAGGTGGCTCACAAGCTGGCGAGAGGTGCGCAACGACGGGAGGACATCGACGAACCGAAGCAGTTGAGTCTTCATGGCCTCGTTCTTCATGCACCATTCAAGAATCTGATTCTCCCACCACTGCGACTCTAAGATCGAAAGGGTCTTTTCCTCGACATCGGAAAACAGCTCGAATCCGATCGCTTTCGTTCGCAATTCCACTTGTTTACCGTCCAGAGAAGGTGAGCGCATAGGGACTCAGATTACCCCGCGTTCTTGAAGAATCGATAGCAAGATGAAGCGCAGAAGACGAGTCACAAGATTGAAGTCTAACAAAGAATTCTTCCCGCGTCAATTCGGGCGTTCGGGCGGGACCTCAGAATGACAGGCGAGCGGGGACGTGCCGCAAATTCATTCAATAAGATACTGGTGGATGGTCACAATCGCGTCTTGTGCATATAGACGCATGATGTACGTAGGGGCGCACGGCAGTGCGCCCCTACAAGAGCTCACAAGAACAAGGTTGAAAAATGGCTCAGTGTTTCTTGAACGCCTCGCCGTGCTTGAGCTGTTTGAGGCTGGCCTCGAAATCGAATCCCGTATAGACGGGGCAGCGCTCGTTGTGGCAGCGGAGGCAGACCTCTTTATCGGGAATCACCAGGCCGTGGCGGAAGCATTCGTCCCTGACGTCGTGGACGTCCAGTATCTTGGCCTTGGCCATCGTCTCGACGTAGCTGTAGCCCCACCCGTGACACATCTCGCACTGCACGCCTGCCAGGCCTTTGCGCGTGGGGTCGTCTATCTCGTAGCCGCCGGGCGCATGCAGGCCGGTTGCATGACATTCGAGGCATCTCTCGTCGCGGACGGGGTCGTCGGAGAATTTTTTTGCCAATTTCGTTTCGAGCACGGAGAAGGCGTTGATGTGCTTCACGATGACCCACGTCATCGCGGATTCGTCGGTCTTCACGTGGCAGAACGTGCATTTCTCCAGGCCGATGTACTCGCACTTGCTCTCCTTCTTGCCGTGCTTGATCATCTTCACCGCCTCTTCGAAATTGAATCCATCGAAGACAGGGCACTCCTTGTTGTGGCACTTGCGGCATGTCTGCTCGTTGGGTATCACGAGGCCTCTGCGGGTGCACTCCTTTGTGTCCAATTCGCGCTCTTGCGGCAAGGCGCGGGCCATTTCGCCGCGGTAGAGCTCGCCGGGCCCGTGGCACATCTCGCACTGCACGCCCTCAAACTCCTCCGCCATGGCCATGCGCAGCACATCCTCCGTCTGGACGGGGTCGGAAATCGTGCCGGTGATGTGACATTTCAGGCATTTGGGGTCTTCATCGGGGTTGTCCGAATATTTCTTGGCTTCGGGAGTGCGCAGGACAGCGAGGGCATTGGCGTGCTTGGTGATGGCCCACGTTCTGAGCGAATCGTCGAGGCGAACGTGACAGAAGGCGCACTTCTTCACGCCGACATAGACGCACGCCTCAGCTTTTTCCTCTTTTTCCGTTTTCTCCGGTTTCTCCTCCTGCGCTGCCTTCTCTTCGGCACAGGCGCTGGTAATAAGAAACAGCAGCGCGAATACCATGCAGGCGATACCGACCCACTTCTTCCCACGCATTGCCAAGACCTCCCGTCTCAGTCCGCTCGCCCCTCCGGGCCGGGGACCGACCGTTCGGGCAAGCTTCTGTGTAAGTTTTTACGCACCGCTTGCGGTCTTACCTTTATCTTTGTGCCCCTCGGCGTGTGCGGCGCCGCCGCCGTTGAACGTGTCAACAATCGACTTGGCGACGGCATACACGATGCTGGTCGTTATGGTAATCAGCACCGCGTAAAAGACGCCGAAGAATATCATATGGCCGGTGTCCCAACTAAACTCAAATATCGTAGGCCACATTATATATTCACTCCGTCTTTCCTAAAATACTCTGGCAATCCTTCAACCTTTTCTTGCCTCTTGTAGGGGCGCACGGCCGTGCGCCCCTACATCTGTGCCCATCAATATGGTTGTGACCATTTTCTAACCATTAAGCTCCGGTTCGCGCGGAAACAGGTGCAGGTATCGATACGCGAGCGAGAAGACAATCACGCCATATCCCACCACCGCCGCAACAATCGACCATTCTTGCCAGGTCGGCGTGTACACCACGAATTTTTCAAAGGGCATCACGGGAATCGCCAGCGTCTGGATGGTAATGGAAAAGCGATTGATGACAATGCCCGCACACGTGAACAGACAGCCTATCACAAGCCAGAAATCGTTGTCCCGTGCCTTTGGTATCAACAGAATGACTGCCGGAACCAGCCCGAAGAGGTAGAATTCGCAGAACAACAGCCACAATCCATACGGCGCCCGGTAGAAGCTCGTAAACCTGAATCCCTTCTCGGGCGCGGTGAAGTTCGCCCAGTAGATGGTGTCGGCGGCCTTGAGAACCAGGTAAACGCTGAGCAGGATGGCCGACAGCTTCGCGAGCTTGGAGAGGGTGGACCTGCTGACCAGTCGGCGGCGCGTCAGCTTCTGAGTGGTCCACACGACCAGCGTCGTCAACGCGGGGCCGGAAGCGATGGCCGACAATATGAACAAGAAGAACGTCCAGGGCCAGATCGCGACGCCGGTGCGATGCGAGAAGGGCCGCGCAAACAGGACGCCGAACATCCCCCCGAGCGAGCCCTGGTGGAAGAATGACAGGAATGTGCCCACCAGTGCGAACACAACCATGATGCCGTGCAAATTCTCTCCCACGTATTTCAGGAACGGTATCTCGCGCAGTTTTTTGTTTTCGGCAATCAGAGGAACAAACTCGATGGTCAACACGAACAGGTAGAGCGTGATGCAGAAGATTACCTCGGTCAGCATCGAATGCACGTTGGCGTGCCAGAAGCTGAAATAGCCTCGCAGCGGCTGGCCGATGTCAACCGTCAACATGCCGATGGCGCCGCTGTAGCAGATGAACCCGATGACCACTGCCGCGCCGATCAGTTCCTTCAGCGATTCGACGCGGAGGACGTAGTACAGGAACCCGCTGAAAAATGCGCCCGCCCCCAGCGCGATGACCGCGAGGTCGACCGTGATCCACAAGCCGAAGATGAAATAGTTGTTCATCCCCGTCTGATTCAGCCCCTTGTACAGACACAGGAACGCCCCGTAAAGTCCCCACAGAAGGAGCAGCCCCCAAAAGGACAGCCACAGGAGGAACTTAGGCGTCGAGCACCTTTTCAGTTCCGGTAACTCGTGTCCCGAACTCATGACGTAACTGTCGACTCCTTGCGGTTATAAGGAATGCGCCGGGTGCAATTCCAACGCGTCATTATCCGCCCATCTCCTGATCCAGTCGTGCGAGCTGAGGTAATAGACTTTAGGCTGGGTGTTCAGCTTCTCCAGCAGCCTGAACGCCCGCGCGCTCTTGGCGAGGCCGGCCACTTCGTACTCGGCGTCGTTCAGGTCGCCGAAATGCATCGCCTCGACCGGACAGGCCTCCACGCACGCGGGAACGTACTCGCCCTTCTCCAAGCGGCTCCGGCCTTGCTTGTGCGCCCTGTTCTTGGCCTTTATGTATCGATGAGAACAAAACGTGCACTTCTCCACCACGCCGCGCATCCTGGGAGCTACGTCGGGGTTGAGGTATTGCACAGTGTCGGCGGGCCAGACGGGGTCCCACCAGTTGAAACACCGGACCATATAAGGGCAGGCCGCCATGCAGTAGCGACAGCCGATGCAGCGGGTGTTTATCTGGTCCACGAGCCCCGTGCGCTTGTCGTAGTTGGTGGCGCTGGCGGGACAGACCGAGACGCAGGGGGTGTGCCGGTCACATTGCATGCAGGGGCGCGGGATGTGGGCCACGCGTATGTTGGGATACTCGGCACCGTTGGTGATCTTGTAAATGCGCAGCCACGCGATGTTGCGCGACTTATCGCTTTCGTCGGCCCTGAACGGGACGTTATTCTCCATGTGGCAGGCGACTGCGCAGTTGCCGCAGCCGGTGCACCTGTCCAGGTCTATTGTCATTCCGTACCGAATGACCGATTGTCGGGGAGAATCCTCACTCATACGTTCCTCACGCTCTGGTTATTTTGCCGGGAGTCGCCCACCAGACGGGCAGTCCGCTGACGGGATCGCTCTTCGCTTCGAGAATCCGGCGCGCATCGACGCCCTTGTCTCGCAGGAACTCGTCGTAGGCGGTGTGGCCGAAGCCGAGCGGAATCAGCACGACTCCCTCGCGGACGCCTTCAAAAGTGTGCAGCCTCACCCTGACTTTCCCCCGTGGCGACTCCAATATGACGGTGTCCCCTTCCTGCAGGTTTTGATACAGGGCGGTGATGGGGTTTATGCGAACAAACAGCTCATTCTTCGAGAGCACCCTGTCGCTGAGTTGCTTAATCAAGAACGGCGGTGTGTCCTTTCCGTCGTCGGCCACGAGGAGCATGTCCTCGGGCATTATCATCAGGTCGAAGCCCTCGCGACTCAACTCCGGCTCGTTGTAATGAGGCATGCATTTCACGTCGTCCGTAAAATGGAAAGCGGTCGTGAGCTGCCTGCTGAAGAACTCGAATTTGCCGCCGGGGTTTTTCAGCACTTCCTCAGGGCTTCCGCGCCCGAGGTCGGGGTCGAACCAGCAGTTGTTCTCCAGGAGTTCTCTCCACATCGAAGAGAACGAAGGGTACTTCGCGGGCCTGGAAACAGCCGAGATCCGACCTTTTTCTTTCACGGCGACGGATTCGGGAGAGGCTATCATTCCTCTGCCGGCCTGATGCAGGCCCTTCGCCCTCATCTCCAGCACCGTCTGCATGCCGGTCCAGGGGAACGACTCGGCTATCGTCCCGCCCAGTCTTTTCGCGAGAGCAATCAGAATATCTCCGGCATTTTTTGTCTGATACGACGGATTTATAAGCGGACGGTTCACGTTATAAACCGGATACGGCAGCTCCGGCGCCGCAAACTGGTCGTCCCACCTTTCGACAGAAGTAGGCAAAGGGAGCACCAGGTTCGCCCCGGCCGCGCTCTCGTCCATGCAGCACGAGAAGCTGACAATGAACGGAACCTTCTCGAAGATTTCCTCGGCCGTCTCACGCTCGGGCAACGCGTAATAAGGGTTCGCTTCGTGAATGAAGAGCACCTTTATGCCGTCCGCCTTCAGGTTACCGGGGAGAGATGGGGAGAAGGGGTACGTGGCGCTGCCCGCTTCGTCGAGCCGCTCGACCGCATACCCGCGCGCGGCCTCTTCGTCCATCACAACCGGCGGAAGAGGCGCGACGGGCGGCTGGCGCTTCACGCCGACTCCGCCCGGCCTGTTGATATTCCCCGCGAGAGCGTTGAGGCTGTGGACGGCCATCAGCTCATACAAGTTCGAGAAGAGGTCGCCGCCGCCCCGCCCGGCGACGGCCAGCGCGGGCCTGGTCGTCGCAAACTTTTGCGCGAGGCTCTCGATCTCTTTCGCCGGCACCGTCGTCATCTGTTCGACGGACTGGGGCGAGTAGCTCGCGAGCACCATCGATTTGAACCCCTTGTGCGTTTCCCCGTCGGGGCCTTTCCAATCCTCAAATCCGAAGCAGTGCTTATCCACGAACTCCTCGTCGTACAGCCTGTCCCGTATCAGCACATGGGCCAGCCCGAGTGCGAGCGCGGCTTCGGCGCCCGGCTTGATGGGGACCCACTGCGAGGCCTTCGAGGCCGTGGTCGAGAGATTCGAGTCAACCTGCACGATCTCCACCCGGTCGGAATCCGATTCGGCGAGCGACGAGGCGTAAGCTCGGTACATCCTGCCCCACGTGCCCCATCCCTCCAGCAGGGCGCATCCGAAGCTGAGGATGAAACGGGCGTTTTCGAAATCGTAGGCCATGTCGCCATCGACGCCCTGCATGAGCTTGAGTGTCATGTTTCGAGCGTCCCTGCCCGAGCTCATTCTCACGAAATTTCGCGAGCCGACTGCGTGGAGGAATCGCTCGAACAGCCGGTTCACCGTTCTGTCGCAGCCGTTGGTGATACACGCGAGGGCATGAGACTCGTTGGCGGCGCGAATCTGCTCGATCTCACGCGCGACCTCTTCGATCGCCTCCTCCCATGAGAGCGGCTCCCACTTGGGGTCATCGTGCGTGCCCGTTCGTTTCAGCGGTTGTGTGATGCGAGAGGGGCCATACACCATCTGGAGTTCGGCCGTGCCCCGGGGACACAGCAGGCCCCGGTTGACCGGGTGGTGTTCGTCGCCGTAGATTCGGACCAATCGGTGGCCCAGCTTGCGCACCTTGGTTCCGCACCCGCCGTCGCACATGCCGCAGACACTCTTCTCCAGAGAAGGCTCACCGTGGGGCGGAACGGGAACCCACGGCCAGTTCTGTGTCCACCTGGCCAGGTCCCTGATCAGATGCCAGGGCGCGGGCGAAGACATGAACCCGAGCGTGCCCCCTCCCGCGAAGGCCAACGCCTTGAGAAATAGCCTGCGATCAACTTTCATCCGCGACCGTTCCTTCAACTCCCACCGGCATCGACCGGCCCGCTATTTGTGACATATGAAACACGCCGTGCTTACTCCCCTGGCTCGATGGCACTTGGCGCATTCGTCCATTCCCATCGTGCCCCACACGTTTTCCTCTTTCCTTCCAACGAGCGCGCTCATGTTCATGGATGCCTCGGAATCGTAAACGACGTAACTGTATTTCGTGATACGGTTGATCAGGTATTTGGTCGGATGCCTGGAGAGCCCCTGGGGCCCGTGGCAGGTCTCGCAGGCGAGCCCCGCCTCTTTGACATGCGATGAATGTGAGAACGAAACGCACTGTGGCTGCCTGAAGTAGAGGCCCCACTTCACTTCCCTGTTCTTCTGTACGTATTCCGTTACAAATTGTCTTTCCGTCGGGGATTCTCCCAGCACTTCGCTGTGACAGTTCGCACAGACCTCAAGGGTCGGAATTCCCGACCAGCTTCCGTCCGCATAGAAGAAGTGACAGGTCTCGCACGAGATGCCGACATCCTTCCCGTGCTTCACATGGCTGAAATCGACCGGCTGCTCATGCTTGGCGTACATCAGCGCCGGCACAAAGTACCTTCCCACAAAGTGGAAAACCACAAATCCGGCCAGAAACACGGCGAGCGTGATCGATGAGTTTTTCCTGGTTTGCGAAACTTCACTCATTCCAGACTTTTCCCTTTTGCGCCATCACGTTTGCCATTCGACGGTGGAGAAACCCGCCGAGACTCATCCGATGGTATCGCGACGATAAGAATTTTTCTCTCCGCCCCTCGTTATGCGCAGGGGGTGACAAGCGGCGGAGACTCTCAGGATGGCCGGCGACCAAATTGCCGGTGTTGCCAACTGCCTGAATAGACTCATTGCCATCGCATCACACTCGTTCTTCTTCTCTGTCAATCGCGTCTTGTTTCTCGGCCCGGCGGTCCGGCTTTTCCCGCCTCCTCCAAATCGGTCGGCTTCTTTCCGCCTCTCTTCAGCAATGAAAACAGTGTAGGTTTCTTCCGAAAACGTGTCGCGAAAACCATAATGCCGCCGGCGACGATACCCAGGCAGACCAGGCCGCCGAGCGACCAAAGCGCAGCGGTCCTGATGCGACGCAGATTCTCAAAATCAAGGTCTCCCGTATCGACATGAATCTTGGCCTGAAGTAGCTCGGCGGTAGGATTGGGGTGACAGTTCGGCTTGCCGCACGTTTCCCGCAAATGCGAAGGGTTTATTGAAGATTCCGGGTCACTCGGCGGGAGAATATCGTGATAGCCGTGACAGCTCACGCACGTGGCCACCGATACGATTCCGAGGTCTTTGCCCATGCCATGGTCGCTCTTTTTGAACGTGGACACTTTGTTGGTCAGGATATTGTACTTGCTCATCTTGGTCACGTCGTCGTGGCAGCTTGCGCAGGTGTATGTGACATGCAGGGCCGAGACGCTCGATTCGGGATTCCACGGAGCCGCTATCTTGTGCTCGCCGTGACAGTCGGCGCATGTGGGAGCATCCACTATGCCTTCCTTGAACGCCCTGCCGTGAAAGCTTCTGCTGTAAGCGTGGTATTCGTCCAGATGACATCTGCCGCACGTGCGGGGCTGATGCGGTTTCAGGTCGGCCTCGCCGTTGCCCTGAATGTCGTGCACGCCATGGCAATCGGTGCACACGGCCGCCAGCGTCACCAGCCCATCTTTGAAGAGCGCCTTTCCATGCACGCTCTGCTCGTACTCCCTGTACGGCTGTTCGGCGTGGATGTTATGTTTCAGGACCATCTGCATGTTATCGTGGCAGACGGCGCAGGTGCGCGGGATATTCGCGCGATAAATAGTGGATTCCGGGTCGGACGCGGGCCTGATATTATGCTTGCCGTGACATGTCGGGCAGGTGGCGACGTCGGTATCGCCCCTCTCGAGCGAGGCCCGGCCGTGGACGCTGGTCTTGTACTGCTGCATGGGGGTGAAGTTCGGGGCGCCGTCGGGATTGCCCTTGTAATGGCAGGACGTGCAGTTGACATCCTTGAGCGTTTTCAGATGAGGAACTTTCTCATTGGGCGTCGGAGTTTCACTGGCGTCCACATGACAGTCGGTGCACTTGAGAGAGGCGTGTATGGACTGGGAGAAAACCTTCGGGTCGACATAGATCAGTTGGCTGCGGGCCGTCGCTTCGTCGCCGTGACAGGCGAGGCACGCGTCGTTACCCTGCTGTGTCGCATCCTGGGCCCAGCCCGGAGCGCCGCCGGTCGCGAGCAAGGCCGCCGCAATTCCAAACGCCACGCAGGTCAGTTTTCCGGTCCTATCTTTCATGAGTCGTAACAAGCCGGCGCCTAAGCCCCGGCTCCCTTTTCGGCTTCCGTTTTCGATTCCCCGACTACCCCTCCGAGCGACGCGGGAAGCAGGATGGAGAAGACCGTCCCTTCGTTCAGCACGCTCTTAACAGAAATCGAGCCGCCGTGTCTTTCGATAATCGAGAGCGCCACGGCCAGCCCCAGGCCAATCCCGCTGTCGTCTTCCTTCGTGGTGAAGAACGGCTCGAAGATGTGCCGAGCCGTTTCATCGTCCATCCCGACGCCGTTGTCCTGAACAGAAATTTCGACCGCCTTCGCGGAGGGCAGATATTTGCAGGCGATCTTCAGGATACCCTCGTCCACTATGGCGTCGCATCCATTTATCAGTATCGCGAGCAGCACCTGTTTGATTTTTTGCGAATCGCAATTTATCGCGGGTATGCCGTCGCCGAGTTGCAGTTGCAGTTCTATGCCCCTGAGGGTAATCAGGTGGTCTATCAGCAGCGTGGATTCGCGGACGATATTGCAGATGTCGTTAGGCGAAAGGACGAGGTCGGACTGGCGCGAGAACTGGAGCAGGTTCTTCACAATCTCGCCGCATCGCAGGGCTTCGCTCATCATCATGTTAATGATTTCTTTGCTCTTCCCGTAGCCGTTCTCGGAGAACGTGTTGTTGTCCATTCGCTTCATCAGAAGCTTCGCGTAGGCGACGATGCCGGCCAGCGGATTGTTGAGCTCGTGCGCGACAACAGCCGCGAGCCGCCCGACCGAGGCCATCTTCTCCGCCTGCAGGATCAGCTCGTTCGCCTTCTGCAGTTCCTGCGTCTTGTCCGCCACACGGTCTTCGAGGCTTTTCGTCCACTCGGTGATTTCATCCTGGGCCTTCTTGAGGTCGCGCGTCATGCTGTTGAAGGAGCTGGCGAGAAGCCCCAGCTCATCCGAAGACTTCGTATCGATGACGTAATCCATGTCGCCCATCGCGATGCGCTTCGTGCCGGTTATGAGTTTCTTGACCGGGCCGTAGATCATCATCCAGACGAATCCCGCCGACACAATCGAAACGGCAATCATGATGACGAGCAGATTCATGACGATGTTTCTCTGATATTCGGCTATGCTTTCGTCCACCTTGGCGAGCGAGAGGTTGATGTCGAACACGCCCAGAACTTTCTTGGATTCCGGATGCACGTGGCAGGGGGCCGTGTAACAGTCCGGCTCGTTTTCGATCGGTTGAATGAGGCCGAGCAAGCGCTCGCCGCGTCCGATCCTGAATATCCTGGCCCGGTCGGGACGGGAGAGTTTCGTCAGCGGCTGTTCGCGCGTATGGCAGGCGTAGCATGCTTCGGCCTTCTTATCTACGTACGTGTTCAACTCGTGTTCGTCGGTCGAAAATGTGATCTTGCCCTCTTTGTTGAGGATTCGTATCCTTCTTATGCCCGGCTCGTCGCCCAACTGGTTTATCATGTGGTAGAGCTCGTCCCGGCGGTTCTTGAGCATCGCCAGTCTGGTGCTTCTCTTCACGATGTCGCCCACTCCTTGAGCGCTGGTCAACACCAGTCCTTCGAGGTGTTTGCGGCTGTGTTCGACGTTGATGAAACCGAACACGCCGAAGATGACCACCACGCTGCCCACCACGCAGATGATAAGCTTGATGGTGAGGCTGCCCGATATGCTGAACATTCTCTTGACGAGATTCATCCTTTTGCCTTATCCGGGGAATACCGTCTCGCGTAACCTGCGCATTTTTGGCGGGGTGGTTACAAAGAGGGTCTCACATCTGTTGATTTCGACTATTGTTATGAGGTCCAATCCCGCCAACAATTTTACTAAATTTATCCTGTGCGGTCAAGCAACCCCTGGGGTGACCCTCTCGATCGTCTCCCGAAACGGTTCCCGAACATTCAATAAGGACCTTCCCAGCCGAGAGAATTATCGAGTCAACAGTTCCCGGCTGCCCGTCCCGACATCGTGTTGAGGAACAAGATACCTGAGAGCTTCGGCGGACTCTTCCCTTTCTTTCTCCTCAGGAAACACGGGCAGATACTTAACGGCGGCTCCGAACAGCGCGAAGCCCCCGGCCACGAGAAACAGCGTGGCCCCTATCTCCATCCACGACGGGAAATACTCGACTCCGGACGAACGCATCATCCCGGTTATGCTCACGTTCAGCCTGTTCAGCACAAACCCCAGAACGACCATGACGGACGCGATGAAGAGGCCGCCCTGGCTCTCACGCAATCTCCTGATGCTCAGAAGCGCAAACGGCGCCAGAACGCCCAGCCCCATCTCGAGCAGAAACATCTTGCTCTCATGGCTCCCGTCGAACAACAGCCCCAGCGCCTGCCTGTTGTACAAGTCCTTCACTTTCAGCACGAGGTAAACCGCCAATATGACCAGAATGACCCGGCCGATGCTGCGCAGAAGGTCCAGCTCGAGCCTCCTCTTGAACGCGCGCCGGCTCAGGTATGATTCGAATATGACCATCGAGAAGCCCGTCGCAACGGCCGACGTGAAAAACATCAGCGGCAGAATCGGCGTGTACCACAGCGGATGCAGCCGGCCGGGAGCTATCAGGAACACCGTGCCGAGCGAGGACTGATGAAGCGTGGACAGTATGAATCCGACTATCACAAGCGGGATCGTGATCGACTTGATGATTCTTACCGGCCTCTCCCACTTCAGGCGCTTGAACAGCATCGGACTGAACTCGAGCGATAGTACGGTTGTGTAAAGCGTCACGCACCACGCCACCTCGAACATGACCGAATGCGGGTTCCACATGATGATCGGATGCCAGATGCGGTATGGCCGGCCTATGTCGAATATCAGGCCCGCGTTCACCATCAGATAGCCCAGAAACGCGCTCAGCACCGCCGCGGGGAGAATCGGCTTGTATTTCTTGATGTTGAACACGTGCACAATCAGCGTGATGGTGAACCCGCCGGCCGCCAGTCCGACTCCGCACAGCACGTCGAAGCCGACCCACAGGCCCCACGGGACTTTATCGCTCAGGGCGGTGGACGCGCCCAATCCCTTGAAGAACCTGATGTAGCTGATATACAGCCCCATCGCGAAGATTATCCCGAATACCACCCTCCAGAACGTGATACGAGGCATCCATTTCCGGTTCATTTTGCTTGCCTTTCCACCTTTCACAGGCCCGTTCAACGACCAATCCCGCCGGTTAATTCTTCTTGAAACGGTCGAGGAAGCGCCGCAGACTTTTCTGAGATTCGATTCCGTCCATGCGGTCGCGCTCGGCCTGTTTGATTCGTTCATCCTCGAGCGTCATGCGGCGGTTGATTATCCAGGCGACCCCGCCGAGGAGCGTCCCGCCCACAAGCACGAAGTCGGGAATCTTCGAGAGCACCGACCACGTGAGAAGCGGAAGGGGCTTCTCGATGAGGTCCGACTTGAAGCCGATCTGCTCGAACGGCACGGCCGCAAGGTAGAGCATCGATGTGCCCCCCACCTCGCGCTCGCCGAAGATGTGGTCCTGATAGTCGCCGGGGTTCTCCGCGATTCTCCTTCGCGCCTCGGCCAGGAGCTCGCTCCTCTCGCCGAACGTCGTGGCGCCTGTGGGGCAGGCCTCGGCGCACGCCGGCTGCTCTCCGACAAGCACGCGGTCGTAACAGAACCAGCATTTTCTCACGCGTGGCAGCGCGCTGGCCCATTCATACGTGGGCATCTGAAACGGGCAGGCCTGCATACAGTATCTGCAACCGATGCATTTATCTTCGTTATAGACCACCGGCCCTTCTTCCAGTTTCTTCAGCGCTCCGACGGGGCAGACGGAGGCGCAGGCCGGCTCGACGCAGTGCATGCACATCTTGCGCACAAAGTAGTCGCCTCGTTCGAATACCTTGGTGAACTTGCAAGCGGAGAGGTCAGACTCGTCGCATTCGGGCAGGTTGTTCTTCTCACGACACGCATCCTCGCATGAGAGACACCCTATGCACCATGTCGTGTCTATCAGCATTCCCTTCCTCATCTAGCCTATCCTCCAATCGGATCTAGGAGTTTTCCAGGAATCGTTCCCTGAACAGTTTCCACGCCTCATCGTCAAGAGTCTCGAGCAGGTTGTCGAGCGCAAGAGCGCCGTCCTGCATGGTGACGCCGACCGTCTGAAGCCTCGGCATCTGCGCCGCCACCAGTTCCTGCAGCCGGAACAGTTCGTCGTATATCCATCTGACCGCCTCTTCGGCGACCTTCAAAACCTTCAGGTTGGCCGAAAGGTTGCTCGGACGCACCTTGCAGACCCAGCCGGACGAGTCCAGGTCGCGACGCCGCGACAGCGTGTCGTTCACGGAGCTTACGATGCCGTCGATCGGTGCCACGAACTCGGCCACCCGGCTTCCCTGCCGGACCGCAAACAGCTTTTCCCCCTGGCGCACGCTCCGGCCCATCGCCGGCAGCTCGACCTCGTCAACCCTTCCTATCGCCTTTCGCGCAAAGGCATCCAGCCCGATCTCGGCCTCGCCGGATTCCGCTATGGCGGCCCAGCTGTGGCCTCGATGCAGGAACGCATTCTTCGGGGGCGCAATCCCGAAATCTCTCAGGCAGTCAACCATCCGTGCGTAGTTTGCCGGAAGGTGCGATGCCTCCCCAATCGGATCGGGCATGAAGAATCCGTACACCTCCCCGCCTCTCCTGTGCTCGATAAACTGAATCGCTATCTCCACTGCCAGGAACGCCAGTATTATGCCGACGATAGCCAAGGGAACCATCCTTACCTCTCCTTTCCAGTACAACGGGGGTGTGTATTCATCTGCCGGATTTTTCCGGTTCGGCCGTGAAAGCGCGAATGACGAGCTCGTGCCAGTCCGCAGCTTCCATGCGGTCGGCCAGACCCTCTTCGGGCAGGCCGCCGTCCTGAAACACCATGCCCAGCTCACCGCTGAACATGGACCTGAGCTGCATCGCGGATTCTTCCATCCACTTCGTGGCAGCGGAACCGCGAAGAAGGTTGCGGAGATTTCGCCCCAGGTCCTTCGGCCTGACCATCACGAGCCAGCCGCGGCCGTAGGGTTCCTCCGAGAGAAGCTCGGGCGCGCCTGCCGCCTGCTCGTTCACGGCCACAACCTCTCCGTCCAGGGGAAAAGCCATGTCGAGGATTTTCCCCTTTCGGCTGAGGGTCCAGCCTTTCGCTCCCTGCTTGACGTTCTCGCCCACGCTCGGCAGCGTCACCGAGGTCGGCCGGCCGAACAGCTTGCTGGCAAAGTCGTCGATTCCGACCAGCGCCGTGCCCGACTCCTGCACCGCCACCCACGCGTGGCCGGGATGATAATGGAGTGAACCCGGCAGAGAGTAGCCCTCCACTCGGGGGATGGCCGGGGCGGAGGCTTCCAGCATCGGTCCTTCCGGAGCCGGCCTCAGAAGAATTCTTGCCCTCACGAATTCGGCGAGGCTGCTCGAACCGACCAGCACCGCGAGCGTCAGGCCCGTGAGAATAAGGAACGCCAGCCCCAGCATTGCGAATGGTAAAACAATGGGAATCATTTCGCCCTCTCCTTATTGGGGTGCCTTACAGCCAGGACATTGGATTTACCATTCTCACTGTTTCACCGGTTCGACCATGAAGATGCGACTCGCGAGCTCGCGCCAGTCGGCAGCTTTCAACTGGTCGGCCAGACCCTCTTCCGGCAGGCCGCCGTCTTGAAACACCGGGCCCAGCCTGCCGCTGAACATGGACCTGAGCTCCGTCGCGGATTCTTCCATCCACTTCGAGGCGACGGAACCGCGAAGGAGATTGCGGAGATTTCGCTTCAGGTCCTTCGTCTTGACCATCACGAGCCAGCCTCGGCCATACGGCTCCTTCGAGAGAAGCTCGGGGGTGTGTGCCGCCAGCTCGTTCACCGCAATCACCTCGCCGTCCAACGGGAACACCATGTCGAGGTCTTTCCCGCCACGACTGAGAGTCCATCCCTTTTCGCCCTGTCTGAACCGCTCGCCCAGTCTCGGCAGTGCGACCGAGCTGGGTTGACCGAACAGTTTGGCGGTGAAGTCGTCGACCCCGATGAGGGCCGTGCCCGACTCCTGCACCGCCACCCACGCATGACCCTGATGGTAATGCAGCGACTTCGGCAGGGCGTATCCTTCGACGCGGGCCGTGGCGTTGCCAAGCTCGGGCAGGATTGCAACCGTGGGGGCGCGGGCCACCGTCGGGTCGGCCAGCGCGGCGCTTCCTAGAATCGGCCCCTCCACCGCCGCCTTCGAGAGAAACCTCTTCTTGATGAACTCCGAAAGGTAGCCGATTCCAATGAATACGGCGAACGTTAAAACTGCCAGGATGAGGGGCATGCCCAATTCCCTCCTTTGTCCTTTGCCGACCGCTCTCGGTTGCGGACCCTCGCCATTTTCTCCTCCTTGCACGTAATTCCGCCGCCTATATTAGGCAATTTACCTGCCAAATTCGGAGCGCGATGGCCCGATATTGTAACTCATTGTCAAACCATATGTTACAAATGCACCGACCAAACCCCGAACACCTGCTGCGATTTCCTGCATTTGTTGCGTTTATCATCACATTGCAGAACCTTGTCATTCACAAAGACTTAGTGTGATGCGTTTCGCAATACCACATATTGCAATAGTCAACAGGTGCGCGGCGGGGTCTCTTCGGGGCAAATAGAGATTGAAAACGGAACACTTGCGCGGACTTTAAGAGAGAGGAAGGCGAATATGCAGCGAATTTATGCGAGCACGTATCAGGCTGTTGACAACTTCTTGGAAAAACGTTTCGTGACGGCTTTCTGCGTCTCGGCGAGACTCATGTCGATTACCGTTCCACATGCCGTGGCGACGACGATTATCAGGCAGAAAATGATATACCGATTGCCAATCCCCAGTCCGCTCAACAGTTCGTAGGCCGGTTTCAGCATGGGGGCATGAAAAAGAAAAATACCGAGCGAGTGTCTTCCCAAAAGGTCGAGACCGTTCATCACAAGAGAAGATAGACGTTGAACCACTCGCCATAAAATCAAGAAGAGGGATATTCCGATGACCGTGTCGGAGATGGCGGTCGTCGGTTTTGAACAATGCAACAGGATGCCGCAGAGATAGAGCGGGATCGCAAGCCTGTACAAAAGGCTAATCCAATTCTCGCTCCTCCTCCTGATATGGAAGGCAAACGTTATGCCGAACACAAACTCGGCCAACCTGCACCCGAAGAAAGCGCCAAATGCGAAGTAGGGGTGAAATCGGTCGATGTAGTAAATTCCGGCGAGCCTGAAGAAGACGGTGACCAAAACGGAACAGAGAAAGATTTGTGACGGGCTCCAGCGGTCGAAGAGTCTGATAAGGAACGGGAAAACCAGGTAAAACTGAAACAGCAGCCCGATATACCAGAGCGGGCCGTTCAGCCCGTAAAAGAATTCCGGAAAGAAGACATGCAGACCAAAGACCTGCAACACCATCGCCAGTGCAGAGGTCGCGGGAACGTATGTGTAATAGAGATTTGTGCCCTGCAAGACCATGAAGACAACGAAAAGGCTGAGCCAGTACATGGGCAGAATTCTCTCCGCCCGTCGGAGGTACCACTGACGCAGCTTGATTCCCTTCTTAAAGAAAGAAAGGGTCAGGACCAAACCGCTCGCTATTATGAAAAGGTGGACACCCTGGTATCCGGAGCCGCCAATGATGCTCATGACCGCAATGACCATGTCTTTCAGACTATGGAGTGGCGGGATCAGTTCGGAGATGCTCGGACGGAACTGTGGATAGACGAGGCTAAAATATGTGTCGAAGAATTGCCGGGTCAAAGGGAGGAGTCCCATCGTATGGAAGGCGACAATCAGCAGAATGGCCACGCCTTTGACGGCATTGATTCTCCTGTCCATCCCGGTATCTTAGCGTAATACGCCCGAAGTAGGCAAACCTTGAGGAATTCGCTTAACGTCGCGACGTCCCGCTCTGCCCGAATGCGCCGTCCCGGCAATCCTTCCCGAGCTATTCCGAGTCTTCCGACAGCCCCGGCAGTTCGAGCTTGGCGGCTTCGGGCGAGGAAAATTCGGCGCTTGTTATGTGAGGCGTGATGAAGATGACCAGTTCGCGCTTGTCGCGGGATTGATTGAGGTTTCGAAACGGGATTCCAAGGATGGGAATATCCCCGAGGATGGGCACTTTGCGGATCGACTCGGTATCCTCGCGAGTGGCCAGGCCCCCTATGGCGATCGTCTGACCGTCGCGCACCATGACCACGGTGGTGGCGCGGCTCTGGGACTTCACGGGAACGCGGATGGTGTTCGTGACAGCGCCGCCCTCGTTCGGAATGATGGTCGTGTCGAAAAACTCGTCTCTCGCAAGAGTGCTGACTTCCGGCCGCACATCCATCATGATATAGCCTTCGTCATTGATGTGGGGGACCGTTTCGAGGATGATTCCGATGTCGAGAAATTGAATGTCCAGAGAGGTGGCGGTGCCGCGCGAGTTGTACTTGGTATTGGCGTACGGCTCAAGCGTTGAGACCTCGAAACGGGCCGGATGCCCGTCGAGCACAAGAATGCGGGGACGCGACAGCGTCCTCGTGGAGCTGTCCTGTATGAGCGCTTCGATGGCGGCGCTGAAGTCGGAGCCGGGGATAATCTGTGCGGGCGTGATAAGGTTCCCCGCCGCGTCGAACACGGCCGGTATCGTCTGAGTGGGTGTGCCGAATGCGATGCTTCCGGTAGAAGGCGTGTCGGTCGAAGTTCTCCCCGCGTTGATGTTGAAGACGGCGTCGTGGTCGCCGCCCGCATACCCGAGCCGCAGCTCCCACTCGATGCCGAGCTCTTTCAGCTTTGCCGAGGAAACATCCAGGATGTCGGCCTCGATCAGAACCTGAGG
>CAZSKP010000042.1:0-36272 GCA_964607485.1 uncultured bacterium
AATTCTGTCGCCGCCCGCCCCCCCCCTTTTCACAAACTTCTCTTTCTCTTGTCACTTCTTTAGACATCCAGTTGTAGAATATGGCCTCGCTCACGCCCATCTTCCGGCAGATCTCGTTCGCCGTCTCACCCAGCTCCGCCTGCCTCAGGGCATAGAAAATCTGCTCCTCCGTATACCGTTTCTTCATCAACGCTCCTCCTTCCAGCAATGAGCATTCTACCCGATATCACTCCAGTTCCATATGGAGGAGTTTCATGGGAGCCGGTCAGTTCCCGAGGCAAGTTGGGCGACAAATTCCCTCTTCTTGGGGGTCAGCGCAGACCTAACGATGTGCACCCGCACCTGAGACGGCGACGGCGACGTTCACTTCTCTAAGAATTACTCCCTTTGGAAGACGACTAGACACTTTGGCCTTAATCTTGAGTATGCGAAAGACCGTAATCTTCCGATAATGTCGTGTTGCATATAATGAGGTGGTTTGTCAAGTAAATAGTTCCGTTTTCTTATAATGTCGGATCCTCTGCCCACGATGTGACTATTCTGGATCTTGTGCTACCAAGTTTAAATGGTCTTTCCTTTCTATTTCAAATAAGGGAAAGCAGCGACCGGCAACAAACATGTTGTCACTTCTTTTGGATAATGAAGCACCACTTGGTAGTCGCGAGAGAGCTGTATCGCGTCATCTCCTAGGCTTACGATTCTCGTATGGATGCACAAACGACGACGTGTCGGATCTGGCCGAAGCGATTAAGAAAGGATTGTTCCAATGAACATTCTTGACGATTCTACGACATCATCGACCAGAAGCAGATATCACTATATTCTACTTGGGTCTGCCGCTTTCCTGCTTTTCTTCTGGGCATTGGGCTCGAGGGGCCTATGGGCATCAGAGGGACGCTGGGCCGAGATTACAAGGGAGATGTTTCTTACGGGTGATTTCTTCCACCCGACTATCAATGGAGAACCCTACTTCGACAAGCCTCTTCTCACTTACTGGCTCGTCGCAATTGTTTCTCAGATCTTCGGCAGACTCGATGAGTGGACCATCAGGATTCCGAGCGCAGTTTCAGGGCTTTCGGTTCTCTGGGCAACGGTCTATCTCGGTCGCAAGTTGTGGTCAGAGAAAGTGGGAATCACCGCAGGCTGGATTCTCCTGACCACCTATGGAGTCCTTTTCTGGTCAAGGACAGCCAGCGCGGATATGGAGAACTTGGCTGCTGTGACCCTGGCCGTTGCCTGGTATTGGGCTCGGCGCGACCGCCCAAGTTTCTTTGCCTTTCTTGTCTTTTACCTCATCTGTTTTCTGGGGGCCCAGACCAAGGGCCTTGCCTCTGTGGCGGTGCCCATCATCGCCGTGCTTCCCGACATCATCAGAGAGAAGCGATGGAGGATGCTTTTGTCTTCTTCACATCTTGCGGCCCTGGCAATAGGCGTCATCGTCTATGTCACTCCCTTTATTTATGCCAACTTCACAAACGGAGGATACCAATCAAACGGACTTGCTTTAGTGTTTCGGGAAAATATCCAGCGTTATTTCAAGCCGTTTGATCATAGAGAACCCTTTTATGTCTATCTCTACTATCTCCCCGTACTTTTCCTGCCCTGGACGCCGGTTCTTCTAACGGCCTTATGGGGGACATTTTCCTCATACAAAAGACTGGACAAAAGGACCCGTTGGCTCGCTGAGGCATTTGTCATCATATTTCTGTTTTTTACGTGTTCGGGTTCAAGACGGAGCTATTATATTCTCCCATTGCTTCCCTTCTGTGCGCTCTTAACTTCAGCGTTTTTTACGGCAGAAGGAAAAGAGCGGAAGGCGTGTTTTGGTTCCAGATTTCAAACGCGGGCTCTTGTCCTGATTTCAATCAGTGCGATTGCCAGTCTTGCCGCTTGGCCCATAATCAAAGCATATGTGAGCTTTGTTCCTCCGCGATATCTGATACCGACGACCGCGCTACTGGGGCTCTTGGCCCTCTCTTCTTTGATCTTGGGTCGTCTAAGGCCTGGCCTTCAAGCGAATTTCCTGGGGATAAATCAATATCTCGCGCCCTGCGTGGTCGCTACAGTCATCCTTATGGGTGGGTTCTTTTGCCTGCAACAGGGGAGCCTTGAGATTTATCGCACTGATAGACCTTTTGCCATTGCGCTGAAAGACCTGACGAGAGGATTGTCGCCGGACCAGATTGCATTCTACCGTAGAGTTAAAACCAGTACGGTTTTCTATTTGGACCTCCCAGGTCCCGTCCAAGAGTTGGGAAACATCGACTCACTTGAAGCTTTTCTAAAGTCAGGCGAAGGAGATAAAGTCCTGGTTTCGGAAGCTAGATACATAAAAGATTCGCGCTCTGAGATTCCGTCGGAGCTTAGAGGGCACCCAACCTTAGAAGAGAGAGCCTATCCGTGGGAGCGAAGAAGAGACAAGAAACTTATGGCTTGGAAGATTAAGGTTAAATAGGCACTATCTCAACAGAAGAGGACCAAGTTCACGGAGGAGGAGATCGCCTTTGCCTTGCGTCAGGCCGAGGGTGGAACACCGGTAGCTGAGATCATTCGCAAGATGGGGATAAGCGAGCCGACGTTATATCGATGAAGCCTCAGAAACGGAGTTTCAAAAGAATTTGACTTCGGCGGACCAGTTGTGGAAAGCACTCCATTTACGAACCTTAAAGCGCCCTTCAATGAATCCCCTAGGACACTCGAAATGTATTCGTCGGGCCGTGGTGAGCTCAACTTCCGCCAGTTGAGGAATCAGATCAGGAACCTGCAAAGAAATAGTTACGATGCCCATCGCCTCAGAGTAGATTACTACAGGAAGTTTTCCTTCCCTGCGGCCAACTTCATAGTCGTCTTCCTAGGGCTGCCGTTTGCCCTGGAATACCGAAGAGGAGGACTGACAATCAATTTTGCGCTCAGCCTCCTGGCCGCGCTTCTCTATTACAGCGCTTTTCAGATAGGGTTGGCCCTCGGAATGGGAGGCTTCCTTCCGGCAGTTGTCGCCGGCTGGCTGCCAAATTGCCTGTTCTTGGGTATTGGCGCAAGCCTGACGATGCGCGCTCGGACATGAGACGGTCAATGCGCGATTGTTTCATATCCTGACGAAATATAACGATGGCGAAGTTCTTGCGAGTAACTGGCACGGATATCACCTGAAGAAAGACATGGTACTGTTTCTTTTGTTAACGGATATGGTGACGATTGCGATCACCACGAAAGGATGACTTTCTGCCACTTTGTATTGGTCGAGCTCGGAGGCGACAACGTCGCCCGCCTCGTTCTATTGGGCGTAGACGTTTATACCGGCCTGATTCTCGCAAAGAGAACCAATCCTCGGAGTGGAGCGGACAGAGTGACGGTTTCTAGCTTTCCGTAATGACCACCATGGTGGCTGAGCATATGTTAATGTGCCGGTACTTCATTTGTCTCACAAGATATGAGAAATTGAGCAACATCCCATCCCAGCTAAGAGAATCTCTTCCCGAGGTTAACCGTATCTTCGCATATATTCGCTCAAGAGGCAAATGGATGCTCTGGTCTCTTTTTGCGCCAAGCGATAGAGGATACATTCGCCGCCAAATTATGTCGAGTCCCGCGGAAATGTCCTTCCCCTTCAAGAGGCTCCTCTATCCACTGCAATTTGAACGATAACCTGTCCATTCCTGGGGGGAAGTTTACTCAGGGAAAGCCGGAGTTGTGGAATCTGCCCGAATAAGGAGAAGATGTCCACGTCCAAAGTCAACGTCCGCCTCAATACGGAGAACGACACCAGCGCTCTGAGCCGCATCGATGATCTGGGCCGGAAGCCCGCTACCGGTGCGCGATTGCAGGATGGCCGCAACCTTGCTTGGGTCTTCAACAAGCCGAGAGACGAATTTCGGGGGGTTGTTCACCACAGACGCTGTCCGGTTGCGGTAGAAGCTGACAGCGCCACACAGTCCGTCGCCTGGATAGTAGAGTAGAAGCTCACGGCTGTCAGCGAGGCGGATGACCTCCTCTACGGGCTGGCGCAGGCTACGCTTCGAGACCTCCTGGTCGGCGATAGGGTCGGTAAACCAGAGAACCCAAGTCAACGCAAAAAGGCTAATTATAGATACACCGACCCACCTCAAATCTCTGCGACAAAGCGCAAGCACACAGACGGTTGCGCAGCACGCTGCGACGATACTTGCCTTAAGAACCAATAGCGGTGGGGCACCCAAAATCCCATTCGCCACCACCGCTGCCCCGGCAGCGAGGATCCCCGCCGTGGCCATGACGTTAGCTAAAATACGTGTCCAATTTCCAGGCTCAGCCCATACGAACTTGATCGCCCACGTGACGAGTAACGCGAGTGCGGGATATGCTGGCAACAGATAAATAGAGTCTTTCGCTTGTGAGAACGAGAGAAGTACGACTGGCGCCATCGCAAAGGCGAGAAAGAAGACTCCATGCCGACACGCGGAGATACGACGGCTCTTCCATGCGACCCAAACGGAGGCGGGTAACAAAAGGGACACGGGCGCGAACGCCGGCCATATGTCGAGGAAATAATAGTAAAAGGGGCGCCTATTGCTCTCAAATGCGTGCAGAAATCGCCCGAAATGGTTCTGAATGAAGAACGCGTTGATAAGGGAGGGCGAAGCCCTCATAACAAATGGAACCACCCAAACGAGCACGGGCACGAAAAATGCTATGACCGGAAGTGGACGCAATATGTACCGTAGTTCGCTGAACCGCCGACTCAACAGAAGATAGGAAAGCAAGCCCGTCCCAAGGAGGGCCGGGCCCACGAATCCTTTGATAAGAAAGCTCACGCCCAGCATAAGGCCAGCCGCTGAATAGGCTCGGCCCTTCGAGCGCGGCACCTCTGCCTCCAGCGCGACCCATGTGAAGAGGAGCACGAAGGCGCTGGCCGATGCCAAGGCGTTGTCAATGTGAATTCCATGGGCCGCTCTGCAGAATCGAGATGATATGGCGAGGCTCGCCACCGCCAATGCGCCCTCTTCAACTCCCATCACCCGCTTGCCAAGCAGAAAGACAGCAGCAAGCGTTGCTAACGCGAAACCCGCCGTCGTCAGCCGTGCAACGGCGGCGCTCGGCCCTCCAGTGATCGAGTATGCCATGGCGACGATGGCCGGAAATCCGGAGGGCTTTTCGACAAAGGGAAGACCACCGAACTGAGGGACGACAAAATCGCCGGACTCCAGCATTTCCCGGGCGACTTCCACTTCGCGGAGGTCATCAGGTCGAAGGAGTTCGCGCCCGACTTGTCCAACCAAGATAATTGTGGCGCTGGCCAAAAGCAAGAGAGCCACGCGAATCCTTATTGCACACGGCTTGCCCCCTGGGGGAAAATCATGGTTAATCGACACGGTGTTCATAGAGCGATGGTTACGAGTATTGCAATATCAGGAGGAATCCTATGACCGCAAGAGATGATTTTTTCAAATATCCGTTCCCGCTTGTCTTTCCCGCATCATTTGGCATGAGACCCAGCCTTCACGGCCAGGAATTTCCTTCATGATGATGGTTCCTTGACTAATCGGCAAGAAACCGTCAAGAAGGACACCGAGCGGAACAAAAGATGCTCCTCTTGTCTGAGCCATTTGCAGAAACTCTTCAAACATCTGTACATAGGCAATGCCCTCAACTTCCGCGTGGATAGTCAGCACGTTAAGTTTCTTAGGATCTAGGAGCGCGAGCATAAAGTCATTGTAGTTGCCGTCTGAAACCCCGTTCCGCCCAATCGTTTCGTCGAAGGTTGGCAAGGTTACAGGAATCTGAGGTTGAGGCAGTTCCTCTCCATCGATTTCAGGACGGAATATGCCTTCTCCTCTGCAATCACTGTTGTATTCAAAGGGGAATCGATTCTTCTCCAAGAGCACAAGGTCATTACATTTCCAGCCGGGAACCGCCGAGCAGGTTGGCGGTCGTCCTAAGATGTTCGTGAGCAGTTCGACCCCTTTCTCCATGGAACAGCGGATGGAATCACGACTCATCGTATCTATGTGCGCCTGCCATGAATAGTGATCCCACGCGTGAAATCCTATTTCATGGTCAGCATGGGCTGCAGCTCGAATAACGCTGTCAAGCTTCCTTCCTATAACAGGTCCCGGCCAGAGTGCGCCCCGGAAAAGAATATCCCAGCCATAGAGCTGCGGAGCCTTTGTTCTCAGCATTTTCCTGAGAAAAGCCGGGCGGAGCAAGCGCCAGATATTTCGACCCATATTATCCGGGCCTACCGAGAAGAAGAACGATGCCTTGATGGAATACTCGGCAAGAATTCTACACAAGTTAGGAACGCCATACTTGGTGCCGCGGAATGTGTCGACGTCAATTCGTAGACCTACTCTCATAGAATAGTAGATTTCCCTATGCTGGCACCGATAGGAGAAAAGTCTGTCGGAATTACATCACAGAGCTTGCCGCAGGTAGTAATTCAGCGTTTGCTCAACGGATTGTTCCAGTCCCACCGAAGGTGACCATCTCAAGAGCTTGCGGGCATTACGGATGCTGGGTCTTCTGTGAAAGACATCCTGGTATCCCGCGCCATAGTATGACCCGCTTTCCACTGTTCGGTATCCTGCAAAAGGAGGGAATTTCGACCGGAGGGGATGCCGTTCGAAAATGGCCACGAGCATCTCTGCCAGCTCCTTGATACTGGCTTCATTTTCAGGATTGCCAATATTGATAATCTTGCCGTTGCATATACTTTCCTTGTCTTCGATAATTTTATACAAGCAATCTATGCCGTCAGATATATCAGTGAAGCAGCGCTTCTGGTTTCCGCCATCAATGAGCTGAATCGGGGAACCTTCGACTAGATTGAGAATCAGCTGTGTGATCGCGCGCGAACTCCCGATGCGAGCTGCTGATAGACTATCAAGCTTGGGTCCAATCCAGTTGAAAGGCCGAAACAGTGTGAAACGAAGTCCTTCTTGTTGTCCATAGGCCCAGATAACCCTGTCAAGAAGCTGTTTGATACATGAATAGATCCAGCGTTGCATCCGGATCGGTCCCTGGACTAGTCTGGAATTGTCCTCATCAAACTCTGCGTCGTCGCTCATACCGTAAACTTCCGAAGTGGATGGGAAGATAATCCGCCTTCCGTATTTCACGCAATAGCGGATAACTCTGAGGTTCTCTTCAAAATCGAGTTCAAATACCTGAAGGGGATTTCGGACATATTCGATTGGCGTTGCGATGGCTACCAGAGGAACAACAATATCACACTTCCTGATGTGGTATTCGATCCATTCTCGATGAATTGAGATATCACCTTCGCTAAACTTGAAGCCCTCTCTTCTCAGAAGAAGCTCAATATTATCCGAATATAGATCCATACCATGAACTTCATACTTACCGCTATCCAGAAGTCTTTCGCCCAAGGCATTGCCTATGAATCCGTTGACTCCCAGTATTAGAACACTCGTCTTCCTGGCTAATCTCTTTCTCGCAGCGGCATATGGCTTGAAGACCATATCTTGTGCGAGATTGAGTTCCTCGGCCAACTGAGCACCTGTTGTGTGGACGCCATCTTCCGCCTGGCCGAAATCCACCCGAACAGATCCTTCCCCGCATGCGATCACAAGGGGATTGGTGGACATGATGGTTCCCGGATTTGGTTTGTTTTTTGTTTCGGACATTGCAGAAACTGTCCAGAACAGGCATTTCCTGTTGCCAACAAATGAGAATGCGCCGGGATACGGGTGTGTTACTGCCCTCACCAAATCCCTGACTTCGGTTGAGTTTCTTGTCCAGTCGATTTCCCCGTCTTCCGGATCGCGCCCGCCGAAGTATGTCGCTTTCGAATGGTCTTGAGGGACGCGCGGCGCAGTCCCGTCTTTAATCTCGGGAAGAACTTCATCGAGAAGTTCGACAGATGTCTCCGTTACCTTGTCATAGAGTGATTGTGCCGTGTCGTGGTCGGAAATCTCGATTGCCTTCTGAGCGACAATATCACCACCGTCCGGTTTCGGGGTCATGTAGTGCAGCGTGACACCCGTCTGCTTCTCACCATTCACGAGCACCCAATTAATTGGGCACCGCCCTCGATATTTGGGAAGCAGAGACCCATGAAGATTCAGACAACCCATGTGCGGAACCTCTAGTATTGGCGGCTTCAGCACTTGGCGGTAATAAAAGGAAAAGATGATATCCGGATGGATATCTCTGATCTTCTGCACCCATAGAGGGTGGTTGACATCTTCCGGTGCATAGACGCGAATGTTGTGAGATGCGGCCATTTCAGCAACAGAGCGGAACCAAATGTTCTCACCCGGGCTGTCCAAGTGAGTGAAGACGGCCGCAATCTCGAACCCATTCCTGAGCAGGGCTTGGATTCCAACACAACCGACGCTGTGATACGCAAAGACTATTGCTTTCATGGGACTCCGCTTATTCTGAGAGATTCCCGCCCACAACCTTTTCGACGAAATACCGGGGTCGTCCCCTGACATCAGAATATATGCGCCCGATGTACTCCCCAAGCAATCCCAAGCCAACGAATTGAGCGCCAACAAAGATAAAGAGGATGGCGAACAATGTAAATATTCCTTGTGCTGCCCATTCAGTCCCGTAAATCAATCTCATTATTAGGAGAAACGTGCCGAATCCTACCCCCACTGCCGATATAATCGCACCCAGAAGGCTTAGGAGGCGAAGGGGGAATGTTGTAATGCTTGTTAATAGATCAAATTGGAGGTTGATGAGTTTCCACAATCCATACTTCGATTCGCCTCTGGGGCGCTTCGAGTGATGTACTTCTATTTCTATAGCGCTGCTTGCGAAGCTATTGGCAAGGATAGGTATGAACGTGCTCCGCTCGTGACACTGCAACATCGCGTCGACTATGTCTCGCCGGTATGCCCTCAGCATGCAACCGTAGTCGTGCATCATCACTCCAGTTGACTTTTGTACGAACTTGTTGACCAGAAAAGAAGAGAGTCTCCGAAACGCCGTGTCATGCCTTGGCACTCGAATCGTCCCGATAACATCAGGACCCTCTTCGATTTTCGAGACCAATCTGGGAATCTCCTCGGGAGGATTCTGCAAGTCGGCGTCGAGCGTGACGACAACATCACCCTTTGATTGGGCGAAGCCCGCCATGACTGCCGCGTGTTGACCGTAGTTCCGATTGAGAAAGACTCCAATAATTTCGCCAGGGTTCTGTCTTGTCGCTTCGGTGATCTTCTGGGGCGAACTGTCGGAACTCCCGTCGTTAACGAGAATGATTTCGAAGGCTTTATTCATGCTCCGGCATGCCACCAGACAACGTTTGACCAATTCTCCGAGTGTTTCATCTTCATTGAATATCGGAATAACGACCGATACTAAAGGGGGCATGTTCATGTTCTCCTGGCTGTCGCATCGCGCGTCAATGCTTCAGGACTTCCTTTATCACATCTATGACATCATCGACGTCCTCAGTGGTCATTCCCGGAAAAAGTGGAAGAGAACATATACGGTCGGAATTCCATTCGGTATTGGGGAGCATCCCTCGATGTGTACCCATCGATTCTGTGTAGTATCTTTGAAGATGTACGGCATAAAAGTGGAGTCCCGTTCCAATGTTTCTCTGTTTCAACTCGTGCATAAAATGATCACGGCTGAATCCCGCACTGTCAATATCCAGCCGTATGATGAAGAGGTTCCAGGCATGTTTGAATGAATACGAAGGCTCTGAAAGCGGCAAGATTTCGTCGATCTGGGAGATCCGCTCGCGATATCTCGCAGCCAGTTCGGCTCTTCTTCTGTTCAGTTCATCCACGCACGCCAGCTGCTTCAATCCCAGGGCGGCCGAAATATCTGTCATATTGTATTTGTACCCTGGCTCGATCACCTGAGCTTGCGGAGCCCGACCCTGCTGCTCGCGGTCATATGCATCGACACCAAGCCCATGAAACTTCAGCCGGCGAATTCGGTTCAGTAATTCCTCCTCGTCCGTACAGACCATGCCTCCTTCACCCGTAGTAATGTTCTTAATTGGATGAAAGGAGAATATCGACGTTCCATTTCGACCGATAGGCCGTCCCATATAATGCGCACCTAACGCGTGTGCTGCATCTTCCACAAGAGGAATGCCACGATCGTTGGCCATCTGGCGAATGGGACCGATATCAATCGGAGCGCCGGCAAAATGTACAGGAATGATCAGCCGTGTCTTGGCGGTAAGACATTCTTTTATCGTATCAGGGGTAACCATTAATGTATCTCTGTCTATATCTGCGAACACTGGAACTGCACCGGCGAGGACTATCAGGTTTGGGGTAGAAACCCAGGTCATCGAAGGCGTAACAACTTCATCTCCAGCTTTGATGTCAAGCGCCGTTAGCATAAGGTGCATGCCAGCGGTTGCAGACGCCACCGCCACTGCCCCCCGACAACCGACATATTCGCCGAACTTCTTTTCAAACTCGGCCGTTTTCTGTCCTGTCGTAATCCATCCAGATCTCAGGACTTCGACTACGGCCGCGATGTCTTCCTCGGCGATAAGTGGTCGCGAAAACGGCAGGAAGTCATGTCTCAACATCATACTCCCGTTCTTGGGCCCGTCTGGCGTTTCATCTATTGTTCCCGATTCCTTCTACCCATACCAGCGAGCGCTTGTGCTTGTAGGGACCGGCTCTACCTTGTGCCAGTGTATTGTACGGCATTTCCAAGAGTTCTGGAATGGATTCCACCCCCGAAATAATGACGCTGTCGAACTGATGGTCTTTCCTCTCAATAATACTCCGGAGACGATCAACGTCGTTGATCACCGGCATTATCCAGTTTTCATAATCGTAGAAATACGCTTGCATATATTCATCAGAGAAATTCCAGGCAGCCACACGCGGTCTCGTTTCCACCGGTATCTGCTCAACAAACGAGACGATATCATCTCTTGCGCTCCTTTGCTGGTTGAGGGCTTTCCCCAGAACGACAAAGGTGCCGATATAGAGGAGAGCGGTGGCGGCTACTAAGAGCCTTCCGATTCGAATTCGATCACGCCGAACCAGTAGAAAAAGACATAACGCCATTCCTATCCCTGCGAAGCCGTTCCTCAGCGTAAATGTTTGAAGAGAAACATCCAGATTGCCGGATGCCGATACAGGAAGCAAGGGTGTCACGAGTGGAAACATCGTTAGTACCAGGAGTGCCACGGCACAAAAGCCGATCCAGATCATGCAAAGCCTCGTACACCACCGGGGAAGGCCCTCACCCAATGCATCGGCGCAGATGATGGCGAATGCCGGAAATAACGGCAGCAAGTATAAATGGCGCTTTGTTGACGACATAGTAAGAAATAAGATCGAGCCAATACTCCACGTCAACAGAAAAACTCGAGAAGGAGAAAGCGCACGATTCTTCCTCAAGTCCCGGTAGCAGTAAGCACCCCAAATCACAAGCAATGGCGCCCACGGCAAGGACTCCGTAGCAACCCCTTCCACATAGTAGAAAGGCTTTCCAGAATGCTTGTGGCCCAACGAGGCGGTGCCAAGCAGTCTGCCCACATGATTATTCCAGAACCATTCATGCCATAATTCCGGTCCTCCGATTTTTCTGAACATGATCATCCACGCCCCAGCTAGTGAAACGAATGTAAGAAAACACAGGAAGTGATGCAAAACAAAAAGTTCCAGCCTTTCCTTTTCCCGCCGCTGCCTTGCCAGCCAGGGGATGATCAGGCCCAACCAAGCGACAGCGATGAAGACCAGCCCTATCATGCCTTTTGAAAGAAAGGCGCCGGCGGTAAAAAGGCCGGCAGACAGACAAAACCAGGGTCTTTCCGCAAGATATACTTCGGAAAGACTCCACACCGCGGCAACGACAAAGAATAGGAGAGCGGCATCAACCCGGATCCAGTGTGTGTGCTTAACAAATCCAGCCATCGTTGCCAGGATCAATGCGGCAAGAACAGCACAATCTCGCCCCACGAGTCGTCTTGCCAGAAGAAATGTCATCAGCAGAGCACCCACCCCCCAGAGAGCCGAGGTGAGGCGGACGGCGCCTGTGTTTCCTACCACTGAGCCGATGAGGCGGATAGAACCTGCAGCGACCGCGAAATAGAGCGGCGGTTTTTCCACGAAAGGTTTCCCTAAGAAATGCGGGACTACGATATTGCCGGTCTGACTCATCTCAATGGAGATCGCAGCAACCCTTGGTTCATCGGGAGTCCACAAATCTCGGTTGAAGACACCCATAAAGGAAACAAATAGACAAAAAAGAACTATCCATGGGACACGGGCAAGCCGCCATGATTCAGTCAAATACAAAAACACCCCCTCTTATTCGTTGAATTTACCGTGTACGTCGCCAGATCACCTGGCGCACTTTGGTGCGACAATTGGGGGAAAGAATCGGCTTCTTCGCCCAAATTGATTAATCTTCACCTAACGAGAGCCTGCTACGTGAACAAAAGCTTTCTCTTTTATCTGTAGTAGCATTTTATTCTGTTAATGCAAACATACTTCACTAAACGTCACATTGCAAGACCTTATCCGCCACCGAAGGAAAGCAAAATGGCGAGTGAAGAGTGGAAAACGGAACTAATAGGGGCGACTTCTCAAGAGGAAACATTTCCCACCTCCCCTATGAGGGGGCTTGATTACCTTACAAGTCTGCCGAGCGCGTGGATTCCCTCACCTTTGCCTGGCTTTCGTCTTTCCGGATGGTGCTAGATAATATGATGATCTGCAGCACGCAACTAACGGGGCTCTACGTGACAGCCTCCCAATACTCGGCTCGTCACGCTGTCCTGTGGACGGGGACAGAGGACCGGCGCCGATAGACTATTCTTACCGAGCTGACCTCATTCAGACCGCATACCAGAAAGTCAACCTGAATGCGAGAGTATGCCGTATCCTACTTAGCTTCTTTGAGAACATATCCCACACCGCGAATCGTATGGATGAGCTTCGATCCAAAGTCTTTGTCTATCTTGTCCCTGAGTCGGCATATTCGGGCCTCTACGACATTGGTCTGGGGATCGAAATTGTAGTCCCAGACATGTTCCATGATCATGGTCTTGGAAACCACTCTGCCGGCATTTCGCAAGAGGTATTCCAGCAAAGCATACTCCTTGGGCTGCAGGTCGATCTGCCTGCCCTCTCGGATTACCTCGCGGGCCGGAAGGTTCATGGAAAGATCGCCCAGTGAGAGCATTGTGGGCTCCGCCGCCCCGCTGGCTCTTCGCATCAATGCCTGCAGCCGGGCGAGGAGCTCTGAGAATGCGAAAGGCTTGGTCAAATAGTCGTCGCTCCCGGTTCTAAGTCCTTTGACGCGATCCTCCACGGACCGTTTGGCACTCAGGATGATGACGGGAAGATTGACTTTTGCTTGCCGCATGCGCTCGATCACGGAAAGGCCGTCCAGCCCGGGCAACATGATATCCACGACAGCCGCATCATAGGGCTTGTTTATTGCCAGAAAGAGACCATGTTCACCATCCACAGCGTGGTCTACCGCATAGCCTGCCCCTTTCAGACCTCTTAAAACAAAGGAAGCAATCTTCAGATCGTCTTCAACCAGAAGTATTCGCATGACTGCAGATGTCCCTTTCACTCTCTATCACGGAGAGATCGGGATTCAAGACGTGATTCGCGGAATGTCGATATCTCAAATTGAGACTGAGGCTCTGAGCCATTTGCAATCTTCGCTCCATTGTCTGAGAAGAATCATATTTCCTCATAATCGTTATGATACTCCGCGAAGCTGACCGGAAGGTTGCCAGAAGATTACCATTTGGCAATCCTCGTCGTTCAACCCTGGAGTCCCCTGACTCGCCTTTATTGTCGCATCAAGGCTCTCCCCGGGCTGGTACAACCTGTTTCTCTGTACACTCGCGGGCAGCGCAGCCTGAGACGGTGCCAATGTTTGTGATTGCTGGCAACCACGACGTCCGCGGCGATTCCTCCAGATTGTTCGAGCGATACTTCGAACCGAGGGAGCTGGCATTCACATACAGGAATTCCCCATTCGTCCTGCTCGACGACTCGCTCGAGCCGTTCGACGACGCCGACTACGCCAGACTGGAGGAAAGCCTTCGAGATCATCCCGACGTGCAACACCGATTCCTGTTCATGCACGTCCAACCGATACACTGGGAAGGAGAGGGCAAGTGACCCGTCGAGCAGCATTATGATAAGCTGTTCGATTTACTGGGCAGGTATCGGATCGACTACTTTTTCACGGGAAACTCGCATGGCTATCATCGCGAGGAGCGCAACGACACGGTGTTCGTCGTCAACGGCCGCCGGGGCGACTTCTACCACGATGCGCGAATGGTGCCGTTCTACTTCACGCAAGCCGATGTCGATGGAGAGTCGGTCACGGACGGGGTCCTCGAATTACCGCCGAAGGCGAGTATCGTTGTCCGGAGATCCCCTGCAAACTGGTCGGTCGCATATCTCGGCGGGGTCGAATTGGCGCGGCCCTGCCCCACCGGCCTGTTGTTGGTGATCGCGGGCGGCTCGATAGTTTGCATTGTCTCCATCTTCCGCCATTCCGCTTACTCTTGAGGGCCACATCCCTTGACCGGCTGATATGTTAGTAACACTCTATGGCGAGTTGTGCAGTTATCGAGAAAGAACCTCATCCGTCAGTATTCGAACTGCTGGAGCGAGAGGCGTGGTGGCAATACCTCAGCAGGCGTGGTGAGACACAGCCTCTCTTTCATTCCTCGTAATTGGTTGTTCCTCTTATTCGATCTTCTTCCCACTCCTAAGCAACAATATCGGTCTTATACCGCATAAGAGCAGCTTCTTGACAGTCAAGTCTGTCGCGATTCACCTCTAGCACCAAACTTCGGCCTGGGCGGCCCCCCGTTTTCTGGGACTGTTTTGGTCAGTTCTCAATCGCGTTCTTGTCAGACTTCCTGGCCGCCGCCGAGTCACGAGGGGATGTCCGCAAGCGCCTTCATCGTGTTCGATCATGATTCAAGGCAAGCTACTCTTAGCAATGTGAAAAAGTCGGGCATCCGAGCGTTGAAGTTGGTATAGGCTGGTTGTGATAGTCGACCAGCACTTCAACACAAGGAGGCCCGTGATGCATACTATCGAATTGGGTTCGCACAGTGCGAGCTTCACAATTATCGTACTGGATCGCAAGGGGGAACTGCGCTCGTGTTTGAGACGATCGAGCTCAGAGGAAGATCTGATCGAGATTGTCAGCGCGGCTGAAAGCTCGAAGCAGCTGGTCGTTGAGGAAAGCCATCTGGCACGGTAGATCAAAGCTGTGCTCGAGCCATACTCAGATAAAGTCATCATCTGCGATCCCCGGCACAGCCGATGGATTGCCCAGGAGGGCTTCGCCAACGATCGCACCAGCGCCATCAAGCTCACCAAGCTCTGTCGCGGCAGGTACATCAAAGATATTTCTCATCTGGATGATACGGGCGCATCGCTTCGATCTCTGTTCTTGCACAACTATGATTTGAACTGCCAGACCATGCGGTTCAAGCTGAAGCTCAAGGCCATCTTCAGGCAGATCGGTATTCGGGCCTCGAGCCAGTCCATGAACCAGGACTTGTATTTAAGGGATTATCTCGAGCAGCTTGATGCTGGCACACCAGGCGAGGCAGTACTTTGCTCTTGTCGATTCCTTAGCAGCGTATGAAGCATAGAACCTGGACGGAAACGCCTAATATTATCCCATAACCTAACTCCTGCGCCAAAGTGTCGCAAATCGTCTGAAGACGCACGCGGTGTCCTTGCTCACTGATAGAAAGCGGAAAGGGAGGAATCTCCCATCCTCCGCAATGAATTATCCGGTTCATCCTGGCTAACACCAATTCATGGGATTTGCGTTATTCGTTACAATCAGCCGCATGTCGCATTTCACAGTATGAATAGACGACAAACGAGTCGTTCCTGAAGAGCTCTGAAAAGCTCTCAGGTCTGCCGGCGATCATCGGCACCAGATATTGCAGGTCACGCTCTTCGGTGAGCTTGACGATCACATGGGTGACGCCGACGCTGTCGAAGTGCTCCAGTATCTCCTCCGCCGTGGCGTCTTTTGGATATGCGGTAGCGGATCGTCCGGTATAGAGGGCGAGAACGCGCGGCTTTCGGAAGGCAAACACCGCCTCGGCATCGGTGTCCTCCTTGACGTACGTGAAGAGTTCGGTCGCGTCCCTGCTGTAAGGACCATCAGGTGTTTTATCGGAAAGCACAATCGCCCTGCCGAGGCCCGAGGAATATGAGACTGCAATCATGCCCGCGACAATCCCTGCAAACACTTGTTGGCGATGCTCGCTCCCGATCACCTCTCCTATTCTCAGTATTCCGACAATCAAGCACAAGAAGTAAAACGGCGCGACAGGCAGCAGGAACCTCCGCGCATTCGAAGGGAATATCAGCAGCGTCGTCAAATAGAAACACAGGAAGAACTCATAGAAAGAAACACGCCTCCGCACCTTTGCAACGGCACCGGTGATCACCACAGGGGTGGTAAGGAGAAACATCGCTCTGCCCGTGTAAGGTATGCCAAGCACATCCGACCACAGGACGTCGAGATGGATGAAGTAGTAGTTTAGAGCAGTAAATAGGTCTTCCGTCTCCCACCCTATGAACTGGTCAAGGTAGGAAATATCCGATCGGAGAAAGACTCGGCTGAGTAGAACCAATAGGACGGAGAGACCGCCGGCCATCAGTGCAAATCTTGACGGCCTCTTGTTTCGGAAGAAGTCGTACGCCGGCAAGGCGGGAATCAGCACGACCCCGACGGTCCTGAGCAGGTAACAGCAGAAGAACAACGCCGCGAACAACAGTGCCGGCCGGACGCCCAGCCGACCCTTCCTATAGCAGACTTCAGTCAGGACGATCGAGCACAGCAGGAAGAAGAGAAACGGTAGGTCCGACATCACCGAATTCTTGAAGTTCACGACATAGGGATTCATCGCAAAGAGCAGGATTGCAGTCACCCGATACTTGAACGGTAGATCGTCGCGGAACAACAACAAGAGCGGGGGCAAGGTAAGCAAGAGAAACGCGATTATTTCAATCTTGAAGGCTGCCATCGACAGTCCGAACAGCATGCAAGCGGGCGCCAAAAGGAGTGGGAAGCCGGGGGGATACTGCCTGGGGCCGAGCGAGGGGTAGGACGAACAATATATGTAGCCGGTGTTCCCATACGGCATGCCGGTGGCAAGATTCTCGGCGTGATGGATGTATTGGGCGAAATCGCCGCCCCAGTCATGTCCGGGCCGTATCGTCACGAGATCCAACAGGCCGATTAGCAACACGACGCAGAAGAACAAGGGCCTATGACTTCGTTTGGCCACATCCTTCAATGCTGCCTCAGGCTTGACATTTGCGCCAATCACCGTTATTCCTTTTCGGGGATTCACGGACACGACAGCATCTCTTTCCCCAAATATGATGGCGCGCTCAGGCTTCTCTTCATTCTGGGACCTACTCGCAGCGACGGCACCGAACTGTCCCCAGTTACTGCTTTAGTCAAGATGATCGAATTCTGGGCTAACAGGCCACTTGATGAACGGCTATTGCGTTTCCGTTGGTCTGGCAACGAAAGGATGGAGGATTTTTCCTTCGTCGATGACTCTCTCATTCAGTGTGTATGCCGAAAAGCAACACCTGTCCGGGGCAAACTTGAGCACAAGCGTTACGTTCTCACAGTCCTCACCCGCTATTCTCTCCGCGCACTCGGGACGGAGATCCCCCTTCCTTAACTTACCGCTGCTGCCGACCGTCATGTATTGAATGCCGTGGATGGGCCGGAGGCGCTCATATACATGATTGTGTCCCGCAAGCACGAGGTTTACGCCGGTCTTCAGGAACAAAGGTTCGAGCAGGTCGATCATGGCGGGGTCCGAAGGATTCTTCTTTGCCGAGGAATATATCGGATGATGCATAGCGACAACCTTCCATCGCGCAACGCTCGCTTCGAGAGCGCCGGTGAGCCATTCCACCTGCTGCGGATCATTCCTGATCGTGTTGGAATCGAGGAAGAACACTTCCACGAGGTCATCGCCGAACATTCTTGAGTAGTAGCGTCTTCCCTCCATGTTGAACAGGGGGTAGTTAGTTTGGAAGTCCGCTTTCCCGTATTCGAGGTCGTGATTGCCAAGGGCGGCGTAGAACGGAACAAGGTTCTCGATCAGCGGTGCATATGGCCGCTCGAAGTACTTGCGATAGGCTCTTGCGGGATCTCCGCCACCATCCCATCCAACGACGTTGTCTCCGAGCAGTAGAATCCCGTCGAGCGACGTGCCCTGATCGACATGATACAGCGTCCAGCCCAGCGCGTCCTGCGAGATGGTGCCCGTTCCCGCATCTCCAAGCACCGCCAGCCACACAGTGTCGGAGGATCGCTTGGGATCGCAGAATATCAGGAAATGCCGGAATGGTCCCTGGGTGACCGAATAGCTAACGTCTTGTTCCTTCAGATCCGCAACGATCTTCTCGAAATCACTTTCACGAACGAGGAGCACGTGGACGTAACGGCTCGAAGCCAGTTCCTCGTATTCCTCGCTGATGTGCTCTACGGGGGCGAATGTGGAGGCACGGGTCTTTTCCTTTGTGGTCACGGATTCGACGTTCGCGCCGCTGTAAAAGGCAAGCCCGAGATAGTTGCTGCGGATGACAGCGATCTCGTAGGGAGCATCCCCCACCTTCTCTTCTATCTGTCCCTTTATTCCGGTCCACATCGCCCGACTGTCGCGCTTCCAGGTCACGTGGGCGGCAACCCCTTTCGATATCAGCAGGATGAGGATCAGAATTCCCAGACACATGCCCGGCTTTCCGCGAAAGCGGATAGCAAGCGAAACCTTATCGGGATATCGCATCACCAATGCACGCGAGCTCGCAAGCGCGAGTGGAGCGTACAGCGGCAACACATAGAGGGGAAGCCGTGAACTAGCCAGGCAGAATACTGCCAGGGGAATGCTGAACCAGAGGACGAGAAACAGGGCATTCGGTCTCTCGCGTAGATTTCGCCACCACGCAAATGTATGAAGGCGAGGCCGGCTGTACGCCAACAGCCGAGGCCAGAAAGCCGCCCACGGAAGCGGGCCCGCAAGGAGCGTTGGCAGGTATACCTTGAAAGGTCCCAACCAGCCCGGATTGCGATTCTGCTCGCCGCTGAATATCCGTCCGATAAGTTCGTGCTTATATAAGTATGAGAAGAGTTCTCGATACTGCATCGTGACCGCCACAAACCACGACGCCGACACACCAATGAAGAGAAGCAAACCCAGTGCGGTGACTGCGGCGGGAAGCCGCTTCACGCTTCTGTAGATCAGGAGAAATGCTAAGATCGATGCAAGCGGAAGTAGTCCGGGCGGTCCCTTTGTCAGGAACGCCAGGCCGAATGAGAGCCACATCGTCAGCGACCAGAGTGAGGCCCGGAACGCATTTTCTCTTCCAGACACGCTCATCCAGAAGCAGAAGATCGCCAGGGTCTCGAAGAACGTGAGAATCGTATCAGTTGTGACCGCGTTGCCGGCAAGAAACGGCAGGATCATCGTTGCATAGGACAAACACGCAAACAAGCCAGTGCGTCGATCCCACATGCGCTCGCCGAGCAATCCCACGAGCATGGCAGTGAGTGCAAACGCAAGCCCGTGGAACACTCGTGCGCCCCACTCGTTTCTGCCGAAGAAGCGGATTCCCGCGGCGATCAGCCAGTACGTTGTCGGAGGCTTCGTGAAATGCGGCTCGTAATTAATCTGCGGGACGAGCCAGTTGCCCGTTTTCTGCATCTCATATGAGCAGCGGACATAGCGGCCCTCATCCGGTTCCCAGAGCCCGCGCGAACCCTGGAAAGCGAAGGCAAGAGTCAGTACGAGTGCCGCGATAATCAATCGTGTTCTCTTGGCGTTTTCCTGTTCCATGACAAACCGATCTTGTCCCTTGGATTAGCTCATTACTGCGCGATACGCCCTAAGGGAGGGGGTGTTGGTCGGCTGATGACCGTACAGAGCACATCGCGACTGCCGATCTGCGCCCAGACAACATCTTCCATGATGCATGATTTAGGAATTACTAATGCATCCTTTCGATTGGAGTCGTATATCAGGAAAATCCTATCCGACTTGCCCAGGGCCTTCAGAACATCTTCTTTGTCTCCTAGCATGGGAACGCGTCGGTGCATGTAGCAGTGTATGTTTGGCCGGTAGAATCCATAGAAGAACAGCTGGTCATCTCCTCTCATATCTCTTAGCACCGTTGAACAGAAAGGACGCGCCGATTTGAAGTGGTCCATTAACGGCGCTGCGTAGCCAAACACAGTTACAACAAGGAGGACTGTAATCACCACAATGCTTCCGAGCTCGACCATAGGCGGCCGGTGGACGCACAGGCGATAGAGGAAAAATAATCCCACAGAACCTGCGGCGGCTGCCGCCATTGCGAGCCATATGTACTGCTGCGTATGCGGATATGCGCCCGCTGTAAGGACAACCAGCCCAACGATGCATAGCAAGGCAAGCAGAAGCAGCGGCAGGAAGAACTCCTTTCGTTCGCGGAGCCTGCCCTCCTCCGGATTCGAGCTCATCAGCGCCCAGCCTAAGAGCAGCCCAGCTGCCGGAAAGAGAGGCAGAAGATACTGTCTCCTCTTGCCCGAAATGAGCGTAAAGAAGATGAATCCAGCAATATAGAAAGAGCGGCGCTCCTTCTCGTAACCGAGATAAACATTGCCAGCGCGATCAACCAGAAATAGAGTGGTGGCTTCTCAGGATAGACCTCGCCGTTGAGATGCGGCGCTACCCCGTCTCCCGTCTCGATCATCTCACGTGCCACCTGCGCATATGGAGGTTCATCCGGGTCCCACAGGTCACGAGCCCCGATCTTCAAGAAGAAGAGGAAATAACAGATAAAGAGCAGCAACACTATGTGCTTCCGCGACGCGATACCTGACATGCTGCGATCCCTTAACCGGTTCGAAGAGTTCTCGCTTTCGTCAGCAGTATGTTAAGACCGGTCCACAGTAGCGACAAAGGCATAGGGATAATTCCGTAACCTCTCCAACGCAAGGATACGGTTCGCCCGCCTATGGCCGACGAACTTCCGACAATTAAGGAGTGTTGTCGAGGCAACAATCAATCACCTAAGCTAAGCAGATACCCGCGTGCGGTAAATGAGCATCAAGTTGCGAATGTATACAACAGCCCCAAAGCCGTGTCCCAAGATGAATACCGGGTCACGGCGTCTCTCCGATGCTATTCACTGAACTGCGAACCGCATGGTAAAGACTAGTTGTCCGAGAAAACCAATGCTTAGCCACATCTGATCATTCACCGTTTTTCCTTAGCTTCATGGCTTAGGTAACACTTCAACAACCACAAGGGGGCACGGAGATCTTGCTTCGTCGTAAATGATCCTCGTAGGTGACATAAACCTTCTAACAATGCGACCTCGTGGCGATATCAAGTTTCAGGACACGCAGGTCAAAAAGACAGAGGAAATTATAGTGAAACGAACATTACGGAGAGATTATGAACGCAGTGCACATTCCAGAAGCCGGCACACCCCGGCCCGTCTTGCCTGCCTGTATACTCGTCGAGGAGGTGGGCGTCCGTTAGGAGGATCTTAACCGGCAATCATGGTGGTTACCCAACCTGATGATGATTCGGTCCCATCCTTGATTTGTTACTTGACATCGTCTATCCCCTCAGGGACAAACTGCAGATCGTCCGAAACTAGAAGTGTTCTCTTGACTGAGAAAGCCCCTTTCACTCTCTGTTATGATATCGGTCCAATTTGCCCTCGTTTATGCACTAAAATGAATAGAACCTCGGAAGTAGGACGCCACTCCCATTTCAGGAGGTGAGGCCCTTCTCGAAGACAATATCGCTCAAGGAGTTGTCATGTCGATGAGTTCGACACGCTCTCCGGCCTCCCGATTTGTTTCAAGCACCACACCAATACCGGGGGCATAGCACTTGAATTCGACGAGATCGGGTTCTACGGGCGAAAAGTCTCTCGTTTTCAGAACATCAACGGAAAATGCGCCGAAGGTGGCTCCATTTAGCCCGCGGCACCGTTGATGGATTACCACTCGGTCGCCATAATCTCGTAGTCATAAATGAAATATAGATTTGAACAGAAACGGCCGCAACAATGACCAAATGGGGCTCTAACGCTGTCGTTCGGTCTTTCATTCTCTGTTGGCGGTGTTCCCATCCGAGAGCGCTTTCTCGTCTTCTTCTTTTCTTCCTCCGACACGCAAGACCATGAACGCAACGGGTAATATGAAAAGCACGAGCGGCATTTGCACGGAAAGCCCGGAGATGATAGCGATAGCCAACGGTTGTTGCATGGCCGAACCCTGCCCTATGCCCAAGGCAAGAGGCAGGAGAGCAAGAATGGCCGCCACCGTAGTCATGGCTATTGGTCGCATGCGATTTTTGCCTGCCGTTATCAGCCGTTCTTGTTGATTCAATCCGGCTGGCAAATCGTAGTATTCGGACGCATAGAAGATAGCGACTTCGGTGACAATGCCCACAATCATGGTCATGCCCATCATGGATGATATGTTGATTTCCGTGCCTGTGAGCCATAGTCCGACGAATACCGCCGCCATTGACAGAAGGGTAGTTGCCATGATGGCGATGGCGGATCGAAAACTTTCATAGATAAACAGAAGCAGTATAAAAACAAGAATCACAGCCGACGCCATGACTGCCGTCAGACCGGCGAATGCAACTTGTTGCTGCGCGTAGAGCCCACCCAAATTGTAGTAAACTCCCGCGGGCAATAGCCCGGGTCGTTTGAGAGCTGCTTTAATGTCGCGTATTACGGAGCCCATGTCTCGGCCGCTAATGCGCCCAGTGACGGCAATCATTCGCTTGAAATCGTCGTGCATAATCTGTGGTTGGCCGGTAATAGGAGACGTGGCGGCTATTCGCTTGAGAGGAAAGAGATGCCCATCGGGAGCGCTAAGTTGCAGGTTGTCGACGTTTCGTTCGGTTGCCCAAGCATCGGCTGGGAGAGACAACCGCACGCCGACCAGTTTAGGCCCAGCCTGTATTTGTGTGGTGACCACTCCGCTGAGATAATCCGATAATGTCTCCGTAACGGATTGTGGATCTGCCCCTTCCAAAGACGCTTTGACCCGGTCGACCTTGATTCCGAGAGCGTCGCCGGCGAGCACAATGCCGTCGCGCACATCCACAACGCCGGGGATTCTTCCGATGGATTCGGCTACCTGCGGGCCGAGCTTGTTCAGAATTTCCCCGTCATCAGAGTAAAGCTTGATCTCGATCGGCTGGGGCACGGCGGTGAGATCGCCAATAAGGTCTTCCATCAATTGAAGCATCTCAATTTGCAGGCCGGGGACTGTCCGTTCCACTTGCGTGCGCACATCGTCCATGACCGTTTCGATTGGCCGTCGGGGAAACGGCTTGAGACGGACAAAGAAGTCGCCTTCATTAGCTTCAGTCAGCCCGCCGCCAAGCTGGAGTCCTGTGCGACGAGAGTACGTTTGCACATCGGGCGTTGCGCGCAGGATGCCCTCCACCCGACGCAGGAGACGATCCGTCTCGGTGAGCGAAGTCCCCGATGGGGCCCAATAATCCAGAATGAAACCACCTTCGTCCATTGCCGGCATGAAGCCCGAGCCAATATGCCTGTAACTAAACCACCCCGCCAAGAGGAGAGGAGCTATGCCGAGCGTCACAAGCCAGGGGCGAGTCAGAAGACGTCGCAGCACCGCATCGTAGATGTGATGAACTCGTGTTGTCACAGCGCCACCCTCTTCCTGGGCAGCATCTTTCTCGTTCAGCAAATGTTCCGCGATAAGCGGCACGGCGAGCCACGCCACGAAGAACGAAACGAAGAGACTGGCCGCCATGGTAAGGGACAATGCTTTGAAGAATGCGCCGGTCACCCCCGAGAGAAACGCCAAAGGCGTGAAGATGATGATTGTCGAAGCTGAGGAGCCAAGAAGCGGCTTGCTGAACTCGCGAGCGGCATGCATCACCCTGAGATGGTGTTCACGGTCGCTTCCACGCAACCGGCGAACCATGTGTTCCACCATGACAATGGTATCATCAATAATAAGCGCCACTGCCGCCGCCATTCCGCCAAGGGTCATGATGTTGAAGCTCATGCCTAATGCATACAACAGCAGCACTGTCGAAGCCAACACACACGGCACCGATGCAATCGCGATCAGCATGGTTTTGGCGTTGCGGAGAAAGATTAACAAGATGACCGCGGCAAGCAAGACTCCGATGAGGACAGCGTCACGCACGCTGGAAGTGGAGGTAAGAATCAATTCGCTCTGGTCATACCAGTTAGCAATCTTGATGTTTTTGGGCAATTGTCCGCGAATCCCTTCGAGCTTCGCTTTCAGCTCCTGAGCGATCCGGACCGTGTTGCCACCCGGTTGCTGGTAAATCTGGAAGATCACCGCGTCATGGCCGTCGGCGGTGACGCGCGTCCACTGAGGGACCGTCTCCAGGTCCACCGCAGCAATATCATCGAGACGCACTATCCCATTTTTGGCGGAACGCACCACCGTTTGACGAATCTGGGAAAGATTGAGGAAACGGGTATCCGACATGACAAGGTAGAGTTTGTAGTGGTCTTCCATGCGGCCTACCGCCGTGATTACGTTACCAGCAGAGAGCGCGCTTGCTACGTCTTGCATAGACAAACCAAAGGAAGCAAGTCGAGCGGGGTCAACGGTCACCCGATATTCCGCCTCGGCGCCACCAAGCGTCTCAACCTTGGACACGCCTTCTACTGTGGAAAGCAATGGCCGTAGCTGATACTGCGCTATGTCCCGAAGCTCGACCAGTGAGTGAGCATCGGAAGTAAGCGTGTACCCCAGAACGGGAAATACCGTGGGGTCCATTCTTCGGACGCTAAACGTGGTCCCTTGAGGCAGAGACGCCAACACTTGATTTATGGCCGATTCCACTTGCAGCAGAGCTGCCACCATGTCTTTCCCCCAACCGAAGCCAATTGAGATCTCGGCGCTCCCTCGACTGGTGGTAGAACGCACATTGAGAACTCCGGGAACGGCCCGTGCCGCCTCCTCGACCGGTCGGGTCACCTCGATGGCCATGCGTTCCGCCGGACGGTCGCCGGCGTCCACGTTCACTTGTACCCGGGGGAAGTCAACATTCGGGAAGAGGGAGACTGGAAGATGCAGACTACTAGCCAATCCGCCGAGAGCCAGTGCTGCCATCAGGAAAAGGATAGATCTGCGATGTTGCTGCACCCACCCTGCAGCGCTCATCGGGAGACCTCTGTTTCAACCAGCATGCCGTCTTTAAGCTCGTAATTGCCAATAATAACCACCGAGTCGCCAGCCTGGATTCCGGCGCCCGCAACTTCAAGTTCCTTCTTGTTTTCAAGACCGAGCCGGACCGTGTGCTTCACCGCCCGGCCTTCTTTGACGGTGAAAAGAATGTTTTCCCCTTCGTGCGGTAGAACCGCAGTGTGGGGAACAATCAGGCCCTCAGTTGAAGCTATTGATATCGTTCCAAACACATATTCGCCCAGGAGGAACTCAGCGGACGGCGCTAACGTAACGAAAACATCCACGAGGCGCGTGGTTGGGTTAACAGAGCGTGAGACCTTCCGGATACGTCCGGTTACGGCAGGCGATGTTGGTGCATTCACGCGCACAAGCGAGACCGATTGGTTCGAATGGACGTGGTCAATGTCTTCTAGCTCGATTCCGAGTCGAACTTCCAGCCGGTTCTGGGCAATGATTTCCGCAAGAGGGTTCCCTGCAGAAACGATGGCTCCTTCTTGGACATTAACCTTGCTGCTCAGTCCGGCCACATCTGCACGAATTTCGCGCGGGCCGGCGATCCCGCGCTCTTTCATGCTTTCAAGAGCGAGTTCGGCCTGCTGCAACCTCTGTTTGGCTTCCAGCAGTTGGTCATTGGTTTTGAGTCTAAGATTGAACTGCTGTTGTATCTGACGGAGACCCTCCTTGGCTGACTGATACGCGGCGCGTTCCTGTTGTAATTGAAGATACGTATCAGGGCTTGGTTCGATTTCAAGAAGGATATCTCCCGGTGAAACCTCTTGGCCTTCACTGACCGACACGCGGCGCACCTGACATTCAAATGGGACAGAAACAGTCTTTACCGCGTCAGGCGCGGGGATGGCTGTTCCATTGACTATGATGTCTTCTGTTATCGTTCCTTCTCTGATGGGAACAGTCTTCACAGAGGCCACGGGGCCGTCCGCAACTTTTGCTTGGGGAGTGGCGCTATTCTTCTTGACGGATTGTGCTTCGCTGCGAGAAAGCCACCAAAGCCCTCCCGCAAGTATACCAACGAGGGCGGCAGCCGTTGCCACGATTGAGCCGAATCGTTTCATTTGGGTATCTCCTGCTCCTCGGCACGTGTACAGTACCATCCGGCAGCTATTTCGAGCGCACTTGTTTGATCAGCGAGGTCTTGCTTCAGTTTGAGCACCCCTATTTGTTTCTCGAACAATTCGTTTCGGACATTGTAATAACTGAGAACATCGGCATTGCCCTCTAGCAGGGCATTGTGATAGGCTTGAACCACGTCGCTCAGCGTCGGGATGATTTGTTCATCTGCATGGATTTGTTGCTTGATGGCGTCGATATTTGCCAGTATCTTCGCCAAGTCAGACCTCGCTTGATAGACCCGTGCCACATATTCGTCGAGCAGCTGCTTTCGAGTCGCCTTTTCTATTGCGATTGGTCCCTGGTTGCGGTCAAAGATAGGGAGGTCTATGGTGATGCCGAAGCCGGTGGAGACGACATTGCCGGTGTCGCGGGCGTGGGAAAACCCGATGTTGATATTGGGGAATTGGGCAAGGATTGCCGATCTCAGCCGCGCCTCCTGGCTTTGGTACCCCATCTTGAGAGCGAGGAGGTCAAGGCGCCTCCCCTCGATTCCGTCCATTATCTCCGAGGTAGCGGGAAGCACCTTCTGTGAAAGCGGTTCTACGCCTTGCTGAAGCGGAATTATGTACTCTGGAGGCAGCCCGAGCGCTTCATTCAAGGCAAGTCGCTCCTGTTCCGCCTGCTGTTGAATAGCGAGTAACGAGGCATGCGCGTTCTGCTGAGCCGCATGAGTCGCAGATAGGTCAATCACTGTCACATATCCGGCATCGACTGCTTTTCTCAAGGCATCGAGGCTCTCCGAAAGACCTTCCTGTTCGCTTCCTGCGATTGCCAGTTGTTGTTGAAGGAGAATCGAGCGGCACACGTGCAGCTTAGCCGCTTCGGCAACCTGCCATTCCTGCCACGCGATATCGAGGTCCACAGAAGCGGCTTGCGCCCGCGCGGCATCGATTTCTGCGTGCCGAGTGATCAAGGATCTTATGTCCCAACCGAGGCCCAGACCAAAGCCGTTGACCGTTCCTTGGGTGCTTCCACCTGTGGGTACATCGAGACTATAAGAGAGTTGCGGATTGGGGAGAATAGCGGCCTGGAGAAGTTGAGCCTTCGCAATTCCCCTTTCGTCGCGGATAGCGCGGAGGGTGGGGTTGACCAGGACGGCCATGACAGCTGCTTCATCCGGGGAAAGCCCGTCTTTCTCATCGAACTCGATCCGTTGCAAGATCGGGTGTTTGATTTCCCTTGCTTGAATGCGAATTGTTTCCATGCTTGGGGGCGTCAGCTCGCGAGAGACTCTGGAATGATCCAGCGGCTCCTGATGATAGGCCACACACCCTTGGAAGATAATAAAAGCAAACCCGATAAGTAAATGGCGTCTTCTTATCATTGCGCCAATCGCGATTCCGGCAGCAGGCATTCTGCTGTTCCGCTCGAAAGAATTTTAGGGGCTTTTCGGATAAAGACGGTCATTGACACCATTTTGCCTTCTTCATGTTGTTCTCACAGTGACTCGTAATTGCAAGAGGGTTCTCCTGCTGGTCAGAAGAACGAAATGCATGTATACCTTGTAGATCAACGGGAATGTCCATACGAGGGCCCTAATTGAAGGACTTACTCTTCGTATTTTCTCCCCTTTTTCAGTTGGGCTGAGTCCAATACCTCTTGTATCTCTATGATCACCAATGAGTCCTGTTATCAGAATCACCCTTCAGTCTTGTCCTCTCACAACTCTCCATCTCTCCAAGCATATGGAATCGCAACCTCCAGTATCACGGCCCGAAAGACGGTCACTATGCAAGTTGCGCCATCGCGCAAAGCATGTCGCGACTGCCTGTGTAGGCATGGGCGCTTTCCCTTATCTGGTATTTTGAACCAAGGTTAACTTTGTCCGCATCTCGTTCCTCAGGCAAGAGGAACGTTTGCGGAACGCTTTCGATTCTTTCATCGACGTCCTCTGGAGAATTAAGCCGAGGCACAAGCCGGTGCATGTAGAAATGCACGTTGGGCCGATAGGATCTGTAGAAGACGAGCCGGTCATCCGGCCCAACTGCGGAAAAGACTGTGTTGCAAAAGGGGCACGGAGAATTGTACCGATCGACAATCCGAGCCACATATCCAGACATAATGACTGCCCCCAGAGTCGTGACGGGTCCAATGAAGATCAACGAATAAGGGGGAGGTCGACTCAGCAAATAGCGGCCGAGAATGACAAGTGAAACGATCAAACAGTTCGCTGCAGTTAATACAACGGGGAAGTGTTCTTGGGCGTACGTGTCTGCAGCAATTGTAACGGTGATGAGGCCAGCAATGAGGAGAGCCGCGATCACGGCCTGCGCGCCTATCCGGAAAAAGAAAAGGAAGTAGCATAGCGAGAGCAATACGAAGAGTTGTATCAGCGTACGGGATTTCATGTTCGTTTCGAAAGGGATTCCCCTCGAACAGGGGCAATAATCGTTCCATTCCGCTTTCTTGTTCGGTTGTCTTGGCATGCATTCCCCGTTGTTTCCAGGAAGCGATGACGTGGAATTTCTCACATTTGGGTTCTTCGATTATAGAAACGGGAACATTACGGGAAGATTACGGCTTGTTGGCCGTGTGGGACGAAAATTGGGCTCGCTCAGCTGCTTTCCCGGTGAGAGTGATCATCAACGTTGTGGGAGTTGTGAGACGGGAATCGACGGCAAGTCCAAGAACCGAGGACAGGGATTGGATTAATGATAGCCCCAGACCGCTATGGGCGTGCCCTGACGTTCGGGCTTCATCCTTTCGCCAAAAGGGTTCGAACAGATAGGGCAGATCATTACTCGACAAACCCTCAACTGAATTGGAGATAGAGAAGGAAAAGGTGCCCTCTTTAGTATCTGCTTTCCACTCAATCGTCCCTCCCTCGGGCGTATAGCTGACAGCATTGGAGAAGAGATTCTGCAATATTGTTTGCAGGAGGTATTGGTCAGTGACGACGAATAGCTGCGACGGCACATCGCAGTGCACCGTTATCCTCTTGCCGGCGGCAACGTCTGCATGCTCTCTCCAAATGGAGTTGACCAATGGCTCTAATTCAACTTCCTCTCTTCCGTGCGTCAGATGGCCCGACTGGTACCGGGCAAGAGTGAGAAGGTTCGTGACGGTCCTCTGCATTTCCTTTGCCGATGCAAGAATATCACTGTAATTGTCGCGGTTATCGTGATCCAGGCTGTCACCCCATTTCAGAGCCACCTCGGAGAGCGAACGGATTTCGCTGATGGGCGTGCGCAGCTCATGGGCCACATTTGCAGTGAATCGCCGTTCCCGCTCGAAAGCTTCCTTCAATTCTTCGATAACGCGATTAAGGGTCATGGCTACCGTGGCGATTTCCTTCACTTCCGGCACGTTTACCGGTGACATATTCGATGAGGAGATCGATCGTACTTCCCGGTCCAGGTGCTGAAGAGGCTTGAGACTTCGCTCGATCGTAATCCATCCAAGAACAAGCGTCAACAAGAGCCCCACGCCCAACACAGGCGCCGTTGTCTCGATCGATTGCTCATACCGCTCATTGACATAGCTATTGTCCAGGCCGGCGACGAAGAGAAGCTCCGTGCCCGTGGAAGCTGTGGAGTAGCTTCTTCGGGCGGCACCTGCAGGATCTTCTTTGCGAGGAGAGTCCTCCGCTTCACTTTCGGCCCCTTCTTCTCTTTCGGATCGCACGAATCTACGGAGGGCAACGAAACGAACATCTTTGCCGTTTAATTGTTCATTCCAGAACTCAGGCTTGTCCCGCGGAATTTGACGCACGGTTTCAGGCAGCGACAACTTCACATTCTTCAACGATTCTGATCGCCACACTTCTGAATTGTCGGCAATTCGGAATATTGCGAAATGAGCATGGGGATGATCCCGAGTGAAGTCCCGCATGATTTCATCGGAGGCTTTCCATCGTATCGCGCCGTTCGAATCCACTTCCGTCTGCGAAGCTACGCTCAACGCATAAGCCGTTATAGCCTTGTCCGAGATCTTGATAAACGATCTGCGGCTTTTCTCGACTATCGTTATTTCCGTCAACAAGAACACACCGAACACTATCAAGAACAGGTAAAACAAAATTCGATTCTTCAGGCTATGAAACTTGAGGCCCATCGATCATCCTTCGCTATTCAATGAGGTATCCCGCTTTTCGTCGCGTTTTGATTAGTGATGCCTCTCCAATCTTTCCGAGTTCCTTTCTCAGCGTGGATATCGCCGCATCCACCACATTGCTCATCGGCTCTGTGCGCTCGTCATAGATATGCTCCTCGATTTCCGTCCGGCTAACGACAGTACCTCTCCGCAATACCAGAAACTCGAGCAAGGTATACTCCCGAGGAGGTAGTGGGACAACCTCGCCGCCGCAGATGACGGTGCGTGTCGCCAAGTTGATTTGAAGACTTCCCACCGAAAGATTGTCCTGTTTGACGCCGTATCTGCGGCGTACGAGCGCCTGTACACGGGCAAGTAGCTCCTCAAAAGCAAAGGGCTTCACCAGATAATCGTCGGCGCCCGACTCTAAACCTTGGACCCGGTCTTCGACAGTGTCTCTCGCCGATAGGATCATCACACTGGCAGGTCTCTGCTTCTGCCGGAGTTTCTGCAAGATGGAAAGACCGTCCAGTCCCGGCAACATCAGATCAAGGATTATGACATCATAGTCAAAAGACTCGGCAAACCAGAGTCCCTCGCTGCCATCCCCGGTCGCGTCAACCTTGAAACCTTCCTTTCGCAGCCCCATGGAAAGGGATTTTTGAAGCCGCGTCGAATCTTCAATTAGCAACAGTCGCACAACCCACTCTCCGGGTAGCTGCCAATCGCAGTCAGTGACTATCGTTTCATATTCTACTTCATACGGGCGGTTTCGCTCAACCGCCATGCCCGGATATGTTGCCGAAGAATGAGAAGAGGAGAAAACAGGCCCAGCATCGGGATCATGTCTTCTTAGGAGACTATCGGTCCCGGAGTCTGTGGGAATGATACAATCTGTGGGTACAGGCTTAGGTCGCATGGTGCACTCGGACATACTTCTCTCGTGGCAGAAGCCATGGGTACATTAGACCTCCCACAGTACACCTAGAGCGATCTCTACGAGACTGATCCAGGCGACCAGCCCTTCGATGGGTTCCGTGCCTGCATTGGTGATCGTGCTCCAGAATCGCAGGTGATCTCCCATGACGGGCGCCGACGGGTTGTGCTCATCCGCCCGCAGATCAAGGGCCAACGGTCCCTGAGCCACGGATGCAGCCGAGGCGGTCAGAACTGTGAGCACGAGAGCTGCCAGGAGGTATTTCCAAATGTTCATGGTCGATTCCTCTCACTGAAAGTTGAGCCGGGCTGCGCTGTGTCGGGCCGCCAGCAGACAGAGAACCAACCACGCCATCACCAGCGCAAGTCTTGCCATCTGGGCGGAAAACGGCTCGCTGTCGATAATGACGCTGTCGAAGGTGTTGAGCGCGCCAGCGAACGGATTCATTGCATCCAGGCCGCGTCCGATGGCGGAGCCACGCAGACTGGGACCGAACAGAAGCGGACTTGCGACCAGCATCAGCAAGGTGAGCGTGCTCAACAACGATCCCAACACGCTGCCCGTCCGGGCGGATAGAGCCATGGCCAAGTAGCCGAATCCAAGCACCACAGGCGTTCCAAGAAGGGCCAGATAGAGCACGGCTTCGCCAAGATTCTGGCCGCCTGAACCAACGGCTCACAGATATGGCACCGCCACCGCAAACATGACACCCCATGCGGTAAGGAGGCCCACGGCTTTGCCGGTAAGCAAGGTCCTTGCTACGGCCAGGCGTTGCTTCATTCCTCTGGAAAATGTCGCTATGGACCGATACCGCATCGAGCCGAGACCAACTTTTTCCAGCAGCTTCCGCACGTCCCGCTCGTCCGGAAGCTCTCCGTACAAACGGCCATACCAGTCCAGGTAGGCGGGCGCCGTCATCCAGTCATAGAACTCGGTCCGCTCCGGCATGACGCCGACATTCCAGCGAATTTCCCGGGCGTGGTCCGCGGGATCGTTTTCCAACACGCGGATTTGGCCGCTGCTGCGCCCGCGCAAGCCCAGCAGGGCAAAGATGGTCGTGAACTTGCCGGCCCCGCTGGGTCCCAATAGACCGTATATATCACCGGGACGCAAATGCAGGTCGATTCCCTCAAGGATTACCCTTCCGTCAATATGCAGGTGTAGGTTCTCGATACTGATCATGGCACCAGCCCCAAAGAATGAAATCAAGGTTGAGTGATCTTGCCCGCAATCGCTGCATTGATCCTACGGGTTGCCGTGTTTCCTTATTCTTATTGTAACGGATGAAACATTACGGAAGCATTACAGTCCAGTGCGCGAATGGGATGCAGGCCAAGAGAGCTTGTTCATTCTTCCGGTGGGAATAATCGCTATAAGAGTGGGCTTGCCGCGTCAACTCCGGGCACAAAGAAGTCTCTGTATGGAGAGTGTGTAATGGATCGTCCACAGGTCGGGACTGAACTCATCCCGATCACAAAGGGAGTTACTGTCCGCAAACCATATATGAAACGAAAACCGACTAGATAGAGTGACTCGAAACGTTTCAGCAGCCTATGCGCTCTATCGATGCGGACTTTCCATGAGGGACGCTTTGACAAGAAGACCTGACTGTGCCTGCGACCGAGGTAGAAGAAGAACTGATCTCCACCGAAACTTCCCCAAAAGGCAGCGATTACCACCCACGGCAAAGCCATGTATCCCTGATGGGCGGCGAAGCCTCACGCAGTTTGTTGATGATCTGTTCAGGTGTGTGGTGCTTCCGCGGCATGCCCCTTACCTCCTTTCACAAGCCCGATCAATCCTGAAATACTAACATATCAACTGGACTCGTTTCTGGGGGCTAGGCCAAGAGATCGACCTGAGGAAGCTAGCTCGACTGCTGAAGAAAGCCAGTTGGGGCACCTTCTCAACCGAATAAGGCGCGGGAACTGAAACAGGCGGCCCGGCTGAGCTTTGGGATCAAGATAGCCCGCGACACGTTCCAGTTTCAGATCAGACAAATCGTCGCCAGGCAGATATGAAACATGCTAGCGAGGTATGACAGGGGATACGAATTGGTCGATTACCATCGTCAATGCAGTGCGCATCTCGGGAGATAGGCTCTCCCAGGCTTGCATGAGTTTCTTGATAGGATGTCCGGCAGGTTCTTTAGCATATTTGGTGCAGAGGGCAATCTCTTGTTCAGTAACGCTTGTATTTTCAATGCATTCTGGCTCTGCTTGTATTGGTTCAAGTCCAGTAGCGCCCACTGAAGTGTGAGAAGTGCCAGCTTGCGCGGGCCTTTGCGAGGCGTTGCCGCAAGCTGTTTTTCTTTTGTGAAGAGCCACGCATCAGTTGCGTCCGGCCGCAATTGACATCGCCGGTCGATGGCGTTATAGTGTCCGACGACGACTGAGAATTGTGTTCCGGAAGCACCTTGACATAATCGCAAACCAATTCGCACCCAATCGGACAGTCCATGCTCAAGAATCTGTTTTTCCCGAAATCCATCGCGGTCGTAGGAGCGTCTCGGGAAAAGGGAAAAGTCGGACACAATGTTCTGAACAATCTCGTCAAGTACGAATTCCCCGGCAAAATCTATCCCATCAACCCAAACGCGAAAACGCTGCTGGGCAAGAAGTGCTATCCGTCGGTCTCGGACGTGCCGGGCAAGATCGACCTTGTCGTATTCGCGATTCCCGCTGTGGCGGTTGTGGACGTGTTCGACCAGTGCGGCGAGAAGAAGATTCCGGCGGCCATCATCATCTCCGCCGGATTCAAGGAGAGCGGCCGGAAGGGCGCCTCGCTGGAGGCAAAGCTTGCAGAGAAGGTGGCCGAGTACGGCATTCGCGTCTTAGGGCCCAACTGTCTGGGAATCATCGATACCTCCTCGAAACTGAACGCCTCATTTGCCGCAGGCATGCCCGCCCGGGGCAACATCGGCTTCTTCTCGCAGTCGGGAGCCCTGTGCACGGCGATACTCGACTGGGCGCTGGGCGAGGGCATCGGATTCTCCAAGTTCGTGAGCCTGGGAAACAAGCTCGACATCGATGAGATCGACATGCTGCGGGAAATGGGGGACGACGACCAGACCGAGGTCATACTCGGTTACATCGAGGGCGTCAAAGACGGGGTCGAGTTCCTTGAGGTCGCCCGATCGGTCACGAGCAAGAAGCCCGTGATAATGATAAAGTCGGGCGGGACGGAGGCCGGCGCGCGTGCGGCCTCGTCGCACACCGGCTCCCTGGCAGGTTCGGAGAAGGCTTTCTCGGCCGCATTCGCGCAGAGCGGCATCATTCGAGTCACGGCCGTCGAGGACCTGTTCGACTACGCCCGCGCGTTCTCCTGCCGACGTTATCCTTCGGGCAATCGCGTGGCGATAGTGACGAATGCGGGCGGGCCCGCCATCATAGCGTCGGACGCAGTGGAACATTCCAGCCTCCGCATGGCCAGCTTCGGGAAGAAGACCATAGAAACCCTGCGGGCATCTCTTCCGCCGAACGCTTCCCTCTACAATCCGGTTGACCTGATAGGCGACGCCAAGGACGACCGCTACTCCGCCGCGCTCAAGGCCGTGCTGGACGACGAAAGCGTTGACGGCGTTTTCGTTATCTTCACCCCCCAGGCCATGAGCGGGCCCGAGAAGGTCGCGCGCGCGGTCAGCCGGTGCAGCTCCGACGGCAAACCCGTTCTCGCGGCTTTTATGGGTGGCCCTACGGTGAAGGGAAGCATCGAGATACTCTCGAAGGCGTCTATCCCGAACTATCACTATCCAGAACGGGCAATCTCGGCCATGGAGGCGATGGTGCGCTTCGAGAGTTGGCGCAATCGACCGGAGCCGCAGCACAAAAAATTTTCCGTCAACAAAGAACAAGTGCAAAGTCTGTTTGCGGAGGCGATGGAGAAAGGACAGGCGGAAATCGGTGAGTACCAGGCGCGCGAGATAATATCGGCTTACGGGTTCAAAGTGCCGGGAAGCGTGATCGCCAACAACGTGTCCGACGCCGAGTTTATCGCCGAGAAGATCGGCTACCCGGTCGTAATGAAAATAGCGTCGCCCGACATAATGCACAAGTCGGATTTCGGAGGCGTTCGTGTCGGAGTGAGGGACGGGGAAGAGGTGCGCAGGGCGTTTGTCGAAATGAGAGAACGGGCCAAGCGGCTCCTGCCCGACGCCGACGTGTGGGGTGTCTCCGTTCAGGAAATGATTCAAGGAGGAAAAGAAGTCATTCTGGGCATGGTGCGGGACCCGCAGTTCGGCCCCATCATAATGTTCGGGCTGGGCGGCATCTACGTGGAGGTCCTGAAGGATGTCTCATTCCGCATCGCCCCGCTCAGCGTCGAGGACGCACAGGAAATGATCCACAACATTCGCTCCTTGCCGCTCCTGCAAGGCGTGCGCGGAGAGAAGGCGATACACTTCGACTCGATAGTCGAGTCGCTGCTCCGTCTTTCCCAGCTTGTCACCGATTTCAATGAAATATTCGAGATAGACATCAATCCATTGAAGGTGTTTCCCGAGGGTCGCGAGCCCGTGGCGCTGGATGCAAGGCTCACATTGAGAAAGAATGAGGTGGGACGATGATACCGCTGTTTGTCGATTCGCTCTCGGAGTTTTCGGGAAGGAACACGATATGCCTGGCCACCGGTATCAGGCTCAGGAGAGCGAACAAGTCGGTGGGCTTCTTCAAGCCCCTCGGTGTGTTTCCCACACGTGTGGAGGAGGTCCTCACCGATGAGGACATGGTCTTCTTCAAGCAGTCGCTCGAGCTCGATGCCGCCCTGGATGACCTGTGTCCCGTCGTGCTCACCCAGGAGCTGCTCAACGAGGTTCTCGGAGGGAAGAAGGTCGACGTCTACGCCGCTGCAATCCGCAAGGCGTTCGAGAAGATTTCCGCCGGCAGGGACATCACTATTGTGATCGGGATAGGGTACCCGCGCAGCGGGATGCTCATCGGCCTCTCGGAGTCGGTCCAACGATTCAGAGCGGGCATGCTGGAAGTGG
>CAZSKP010000043.1:0-35973 GCA_964607485.1 uncultured bacterium
AGAAGAGCTTCGGTATAGATATAAACATGGACTTTCTGATGAAGCTAAAATCTAGAAGACCCGACTTCTTTGTCATTCGCGGAGACGGGTATGATCTTCCCTTGATGGATAGCAGCGTCGACTGCATAGTGAACATCTACAATCTTGAGCACATGGTTTACTTGGACCTGGCACTAGAGGAAATGGCCCGCGTGCTGAAGGACGACGGCGACGCTTTTATCAGCGTTCCCAACGAGGGGGCATTGTTGTGGAGCTTCGGCCGGCGATTAACCAGCATAAGGCATTTTCAGGACATAGACTTTGATTATAGGAGAGCCGTTGAGCTGGAGCACGTCAATTGCATCTGGCAGTTGGATAAAGCGTTTAAGAGACATTTCGAAATAAAGAAGCGTGAATGTTTTCCATTTTTCATTTCAACATTCCATTTCAACCTCGTGTCAACATATCACTGCGTTAAGAGGAAACAAAAATATGCGACTTGAGGTCTGCATGCTGGTGGTCATCCCCGATGCGGTTTTCGACCGACAATTTCTTACACCAAATAGAATTTCGAACTAAAGATAGGAATCCGATAGTTTCTTCCTTTCGCTCAAAAGGGAACTTGGTGTGCAAATAGACCGAAAGTGGCTTATTTATTCCACACTGACTACCATTTCCGTTTGCTATGCGTATCTGCTGTTCCGTATTCCCATCGAGATTCTTAACATCACAGATTTCATGCTGAAGTTCTGCCTAGGGAACGCCCTTTTCTGCACTGCCGGGTTTCTGACCGGGTCATTCTTTGAAGAGCGCAAAGGACCGATACTGCGCAAGGTGGCCGGCATTGTAGTCATTTTGAGCATAGGCTTATTTCTCTTCACTACCAGCGTAAACCTTTCGGGGATGAGCAGGAACCTTTACATAACGTTCTTCGTACTGTTGTTTTCTGCCTGCTTTGCGGTTTTCTTTGTTGTCGACTCAAAAGCTGGGCTCGTCAGTTCCCTGGCATCTATGCTTCGCTCAAACAAGACGTCGGCGGTTGTCGGTTTTGTTGCGGGCCTCGCGACCCTTGCCGTGGCGATAAAGCTCTTGAAGCTCATCAAACCTTTCCTTGCTGAATCGAGCATCTTCATTACAGCGCTCCCCTACCTGCGCAGATCGACCGTGTTCGTGATCTTCTTCTTTGTCATAGGCCTCTTCCTTTACGCGATGGACAAGAGAACAGCTCTTCATGGGCGGATGACGGCATGGCTTTCCAGCGTTTCAAATCGTAGGTTTGTCGTCTTGCTTGCAGTCTTAGCGGTCGTTTCCTTGCCCGGCATTCTCAGGCAGGTCATTACTTACTGGGACATGTCGGGTTTTCACGACTCGTATGCCTACGATTTCTGGGCTATGGAAATAGCGAGAGGAACTCATCCAGAGGGCAGTTCGTACTATATGCCCTTTTACATATATGGGTTGGCGTTCATATACTACGTGTTCGGTCATTTCTTTTATGTCCAGCAGATTGTGAATATACTGCTCTACGTGGCCATGACCGTTCTTCTGGGTTTGAGCGCGTGGAACGTGTTCAGGAACATATGGGCTGTGCTGTTGCTTGGTTTGTGGGGAGCCTTGAATCCTTATTTTTACCAGTTTATTACGCATACCCAAATAGAGAGCTGGTACGTACCACTAAGTGTGCTAGCGGTGTACATGTGGTCTCTCTATTGGAGGAATCCGACGACGAAGCACATTTTGCTGCTTGGCATCTCTATTGCCCTTTGCATCAACACAAGGACACAAGAGGCTTTCTATTTTGCTCTGCTTTTCTTGACGCCGTTTTTCATAAAAGGTATCCATAACAAGGAACGGGTTATCCATACTGTTGCAGCGGGATTAGTCGTCGGCGTGTCACTGATCCCTTGGTCTTTAAGAAACTATATTGTGGAGGGACGATTTTCTCCTTCGAGTGAGCAAAGCATCATCCAGTTGGCTATAATCAATGACAAAAGAATCGGTTTCTACGGAGTTCGTTATTACGACCGAGGGGCTGGATATTGGAATATTCACAGGGAGTATTACCAGAAATATCCCGACAAGGAAGAACGATATCGGGCAATGAGCGAGTTCGCAAGGAAGCGTTTGTTAAGCGACCCGGAATGGCGCCTGAAAGCGGTCTATTGGCGAAGCCTCGCATTCTTCGGAATTCTGCCGCCCGGCGTAATGGCTTCAGACGGGCCAAGGCCGACCAATTGGAGGACTGAAGGTCCGGCGTACATACAAGGAAGATTGCTATTTTTTATGCTTTTGGGATTACCCTTGCTGGGATTTCTGGCCCGCCCAGGGAGAGTCAGCCTGTTCCTTGTATTGAGCATTTTGGCAAGCGCTTCGGTTGTATATTTCGCCTATGGCAATGAGGCCAGGGCCTGTTTTCCGCTGATGCCGCGCGAGATGCTTTTGGCCTTGTGTGTCTTGTTTGAGCCCTTCCCTGATTCGCTGCCGGATGCGTTCAACAAAGAAAAACTCCTTCCTGAAAAACTGGTCAAGTGTACTATGACGGGGATTGTATTTCTTCCCGTTTTCCTGATATTCAGCTTCTACACGATTGGAAAAAGGAATCTGGACGCTCCGTTCCGCGAAAAAGGCATCTCAATAGACAGAGGGCTTAAACTAGACGCGGATCTGCCCTTGCTTAACGACTATTACAGAAAGAACGCGGCTGATTCTCGTCCAAAATTTCATTCAGGACAAAAAGTATTGTATGAAGCCACAATAACCAACTATCAGTATCCGCCAAAAAGGTTCAAGAGAACCGACCTGCCAAGATTCTCCTACGCCATTCCGGGGGAAACGTATTACTGGACACATCCCTTGGAAGGAGGTACGGCCAGTGTCTCATTCTTGGGGGCTGCGGTCAGCTCAGAACTAAGGGAGAACGATGAAGTGCAAATTGAAGCCGAGGTGCTGCTACCTCCCGATCAAAACGAAAGAGGCATCTTCTGGCTGAAGGCGGAAAAGGTGCAATTGCTCAAGAAATAGCAAAATGGAGCCCTCTGGCCTCTATGACGGGCTTAACCGAGCTGAGCGGACAAAAGAGGCGGACACATTCCGAAGATGATTCTGAGAAAAGCAAGAGAAAAGCTCATCATCTTGAGAGAAGAAAGGCGAGAGGCGGCGGCAAGGCGGATTCTGAGCGATTTGACGCCGTTTAAGGATCTCCATAAGGGCCGCCGGTGCTTCATCATGGGCAATGGGCCGAGCCTGAACAAGATGGACTTGGAATTGCTTAAGGACGATATCGTCTTCGGGATGAACTCGTGCTTCCTCCTGTTCGATCGCATCTCCTGGAGGCCCAAGTACTGGGTTTGCATCGACACACAAGTGATTCCGGACCGGGCGAGGGCCTTCCGCAAAATGCACGAGGAGTGTCCGGAGATGGTGATGTTCCTGCCCAACCTGCTGGTCGAGCACCAGCCCGGAGGGGACATAACGCTGACCACCAAATTCGTGCCGCAGGGAAAGAACCGTCACTTCTTCAGGCAGAAACCTCACTCCGAGCCGCTCCCGTGCGGCGCGTTCTCCGAGGATATCAACGATTACGTTGTCACCGCCTACACCGTTTCAATAACCGCCCTGCAAATAGCGTATTACATGGGCTTCGACCCCGCGTATCTGATCGGATGCGACACATCCTACGCGGTCCTCGATTCCGTGAAGCGAGAGGGCGCGAAAGTTTCGATAGGTCGGCCGGGCACCGACGAAGCCCGGAAACAAATGGAAGCGTTCCTCACATCGACAAGAGACGACGACCCGAACCACTTCGACCCTCGATACTTCGGCAAAGGCCGAAAATGGCACGCACCGTGCCCCGATAAGATGATCTGGCATTACGAGCAGGTTGCGGCCTTTGCGAAGAAGCGCGGCTGGACCGTCAAAAACGCCACCGTCGAAGGCGCGCTCGAGGTGTTCGAGAGGGTTCAATTCGAATCGCTCTTCTAATGGATAGACCGATGTGGACATAATCGAGTTCTCTTGCCTGAGGTCGTTTCCAAGAAGGCAAGAAGCAGGATGATGGCGACGTGCCGACCCTGCCGGAAATAATTATAGCGTCCGATTTCGATGCGCTGAATCGCCGCATCGCAGATGATTTCTGCGTCGTGTTTCGGTCCTCTGTCGCCAAGCGGGGGGTTTTCAATGTGGCATTGACCGGCGGTTCGACACCGCGGTCTCTGTACCGGATGCTGGCGCGGCCCGGGATATCCGAAGAGGTAGATTGGGAGGCTGTGCGAATATTCTTTGGAGACGAGCGATGTGTGCCGCCCGATGTTCTCGGCGCATTAGAATGCGAACGGCCGAAGGCGGCGCTTGAAAGGGGAAAGAGCATTTGAACGTTACGGCGCTGATTCCCATGAAGGGCCACAGCGAGAGGGTGCCGAACAAGAACCTGCGCGAGTTCTGCGGCAAGCCGCTCTGCCACTGGATCATCGAATCCCTCCATCGCAGCAAGTATGTCGACCGGATCGTCGTGGATACTGACAGCGACGCCATAGCCGATGAGGTCACACGGAGCTTTGATGTCAAGATAATCGAAAGACCCGAAGCCCTGCGGGGAGATGCGGTCTCCGTCAACAGACTAATCGGACACGACATCTCCCTCGCCGACGCAGATTTCTATGTTCAGACGCATTGCACGAATCCCCTCCTTAAGCCGGAGACAATCGACAGGGCGTTCGAATTGCTCCTGGAACGCAAGCAGAACGATTCCCTCTTTTCTGTTACGCGCGTATATAAGCGTTTCTATTGGGAAGACGGCCGCGCAGTCAACCACAACCCGGGCGAACTGCTGCGCACGCAAGATCTTCCTCCAATCTATGAAGAAAACTCGAACATGTACTTCTTCTCAAAGGAAAGCTTCAAGAAGAGGAACCTGCGGATAGGAGAATCCCCGGTGATGTTCGAGATGGATCCGATCGAAGCATGGGACATAGACGACGCCGACGACTTCGTTATCGCAGAACTCCTGATGAAAATGCGGCTTGAACGCAAGGGGGCACAATGAATGGAAGCCCGACGGGCCTCAAGCGGAAGTTGACTGAGCGGGAGCTGACAATCGGTTCGTGGATTACGCTGGGGCATCCTTCCATAGCCGAGATCATGGTCCAAGCCGGTTTCGACTGGCTTGTCATCGACCTCGAGCACAGCGTGATCAGCCTTGGCGAGGCGCAGACCCTCATGCAGGTCGTTTCGCTCGGCGGTTGCGTGCCGCTCGCTCGAATGGCAGGCAACGACCCCAACCAGATCAAGAGGATCATGGACGCCGGCGCCCATGGCGTCATCGTGCCGATGGTAAACACGCGGGAACAGGCCGAGCGAGCGGTGAGCGCAGTGAAATATCCCCCTCAGGGGCGGCGCGGAGTAGGTCTCGCGCGCGCTCAAGGATATGGAAACAATTTCGAGGAATACAAAGAGTGGCTGCGCAATGAGAGCATCGTCATAGTGCAAATCGAGCATATCGAGGCCGTCGAAAATCTGGAGAGTATTCTGACCACGCCGGGCGTTGACGGATACATTATAGGGCCGTACGACCTTTCCGGATCGCTCGGAGTTCCCGGTCAGTTCGATCATCCCGACGTCGCCAAGGCACTGGAACTGGTCAGGGCCGTGAGCCGAGACTTGAACGCGCTGTCGGGCTTTCACGTGGTCCAGCCCGACCCGGCGCAGGTCAGCAAAAAAATCGAAGAGGGGTACCGGTTTATCGCATTTGGTCTGGACATCCTGTTTCTCGGAAACGGCTGCCGGGAAGGTCTGAAAATCATCAGAGACAAGCTTGACCGGTAGGCGGGCACACAAAAATCCTCTGTCCGATAGGAGATTTGGGCAACACATGAGTAACATTCTGATAACCACATCCTCCTTCGGCGAACACGACGCAGCAGGCATGGAAGAATTGCGTAAACGGGGCTTTTCCGTTACGCTTAATCCCCATCGCCGCAGGCTCACCGAAGAGGAAGTCTTGGAACTGATCGAAAGGTCGCTTCCCGTCGGGATGATAGCCGGGCTTGAGCCTCTGACCGAGCGGGTGTTGAAAAAGGCCAAAGGGCTGAAGGCCATATCGCGCCTCGGAGTCGGGATGGACAATGTGGACCTTGCCGCAGCCCGTGCGCTCAATATTGCAGTCACCAATACGCCCGACGCGCCCTCCCGCGCCGTCGCCGAACTGGCGATCGGATTGATGCTTGCATGTCTGAGAAAGATTCCCGCGAGCGACGCGGCAGTTCGCGGCGGCCAATGGAAGCGCGCGGAGGGGCGCCTGCTTGGCGAGCAGACCGTGGGCATTATCGGATGCGGCAGGATTGGAACCGCCGTTGCGCACATCCTGCGCGGCTTCGGTTCAAGAGTCATCGGGTTTGATCCGTACCGGAAGGAAGACGCAAACATCCGTCTCGTCGACTGGGAGACGCTTCTCGCCGAATCTGATATCATAACGCTGCATGTTCCCCTCAGTGACGAAACGAGAGGCATCATAGGCGCGGAGGCGCTTGAAAAGATGAAAGAGAAAGCGATAATAGTGAACACCTCGCGCGGAGGAATAGTGGACGAAAAAGCGCTGTACAACGCCGTAAGCGAAGGACGCGTCGGCGGCGCATGCCTGGACTGCCTTGAGGAAGAGCCATACTCCGGCGAACTGAGGTCGCTTCCGACGGTGATTTGCACGCCGCACATAGGATCTTATACAATTGAAACCAGGATAAGAATGGAACGGGAAGCCGTGGGGAATCTGTTGTCGGCATTGAGTGAGGTTTAAAGTGAAAATAATTATTTTTGGGGGCGCCGGTTTTCTCGGCAGTCACGTAGCCGACACCTTGAGCTCGCGAGGGCACGAGGTGGTTGTGTTCGACGTGCGCCCTTCTCCCTGCCTATCGCCGGGACAGAAGATGATAGTCGGGGACATTCTCGACGAAGGCCTTGTGAGAAAATCCGTTTCCGGCTGCGATGTCGTTTACAACTTCGCCGGCATTGCGGACATTGACGAATGCGTGACGCGGGCGATCGATGCGGTGAAATACAACATTCTCGGCAACACGATTGTGCTCGAGTCCGCTCGCGAGGCAAATGTCAAACGCTTTGTGTTTGCGAGTTCCGTCTACGTCTTCAGCGGCGCCGGAGCCATATATCGCAGCACCAAACAGGCGTGCGAGTTGTTCGTTGAAACATATAATCACGTCTACCACTTCCCATACACGATAGTGCGATACGGCTCCCTTTACGGCGAGCGCGCTGACATGAGAAACAGCATTCACAGACATATATACAACGCCCTGAGGAACAACAAGATCGTTTATCAGGGCGACGGCGAAGAGATCCGCGAATTCATTCACGTAAGAGACGCCGCAGAGCTCAGCGCCGAGATACTATCGCCCGAGTATGAGAATCAACATGTGATTCTGACGGGGCAGCACGCGATGCAATACAAGGAACTTCTCTCGATGATCCGGGAGATGGTGGGGAGTCACGTCAAAATAGAATATCAGCCCGGAGCGAGCGAGACGCATTACAAGACGACCCCATACTCTTTCAACCCGAAGCTGGGCAAGAAGCTCGTGAACAATCCGTACATAGACCTGGGGCAGGGGCTCTTGGGGTGCATGAGGGAAATCCACGAAAAGATACATAGAGAGCAGCATGAGGAAATGGGCTTCCTCATCGAAAACAAGAAAGCGCCTCCATCGGGCGAGGACGACGAGGCGTGAAGTCACATCCACCGGCCGACCGCGGCACAGGCCGTTTCTTTTCCCTTTCTTCTTCTCGGTAAACCAGAGGCAAGCGATGATACGCATGGTCATATTTGACTTCGACGGAGTCCTGGTGGAGTCTGTGGATGTGAAGACACAGGCGTTTGCCAAATTATTTGAAAGCGAGGGACCCGAGATAGTCGAAAAGGTTGTCTCGTATCATCTCGATAATGGCGGCATGTCGAGGTACGAGAAGTTTCGATACTTCTATGATCACCTCTTGCGGCTCCCGCTGTCGGACGAGAAGCTCGAAGAACTGGGGCGACGATTCTCTAAGCTGGTGGTTTCCAGGGTGGTTCAAGCCTCCTGGGTCAGGGGGGCAAAGGAGTTCCTCGAGCGCCATCACGCCGCGCTTGAGCTGTATGTGGTCACAGGAACGCCGAATGAAGAAATCGCCGAGATTGTGCGACGGCGACGGATGGAGCATTTCTTTAAGGGCGTCTTCGGCACTCCTCCCGAAAAGGAAGAACTTGTTCGCACGCTTGTGCGAAGCGCGGGTTTTGAGCTTGCCGAAATCGCGCTCGTGGGGGATTCGCCTCAGGATTTGTCGAGCGCGAAAGCCGCCGACATTCGCTTTATCGGCAGGATTGATTCCCCGGACTCCGTTCTGAACAAGTATGATGATATAACGAAAATTCCCGACCTGCGGAACCTGAGCGACGTCTTGGCTCTGTGATTTTCGCCGCGTCTCCCGTCCTTTCAGACATCCCCTGCGGGCAGCGCCGTCCTTACGGGCGAATTTTGCCGCCGGCTATATCCTCTGCAAGATGCGTTTGCTGTTGTATCTGATGTACAAGGCCCACTGGATCAGTTTGCGGAGAATCTGCTGCCCGCCGCTGAGCGGCGCGTCGGGCATTTTGCCCGAAACAAGAAAATGGGAATAGCTTTCCAGCCACTTCATGCTCACCTGTCCGAATTCCCTCTGCAGCATTGGAAAGACTTCCATGTACATCTGTTTGCGGCGGCTTGTCGAGATTGAAGCGTCATGCAGCCGATAATTGGCCAGCAGCCTGTCAACGTAAACGATCCTCTTCTTCCTTCCAATTCTCAGCCAGAACTCAAAATCCATCGCAAAGCGATACGTCTCATCCAGGCCGCCGAATTCCTCGAAAACGCTCCTCCTCAAGAAGAGTGCCGGCTGGCAGATGAAGCATTCGTGCCTGAACAGCTCGTACTCAAAATCCCTGGTTGGATATGGCGCGATGACCCTGTCGGCCTCATCCACAAAGTTGCCTCTTCCATAGATGACGTCGGCATCGCCGCGCGCCGCGAAGCATTCGGCCACTTCGCTCAGAGCGCCCGGGACATATGTGTCATCGGAATTCAGCCACCCGACGATGTCGCCGCTCGATGAGCCGACGCCCTTGTTTATCGCATGAGATTGTCCTCGGTCGGGCTCGGATACCCATCGAATGCTGTCGCCGAAGCTCCTCAGAATTTCGATCGTGCTGTCCTTTGAACCTCCGTCTATTACCACGCATTCTTTGTTGGGATAATCCTGCTCGACCACGCTCGCTATGGTTCTTTCGATGTACTCGCCCTGATTGAGAGACGGGACGATCACCGAGATCGACGGAGACTTAGAGTTTTCGTCGTGAACGGGCTGGTCGCGCATATATCTTCCATGTTGTCGGGGCGATAAGGTCCGACCCGCGTATCGGACAAGGCCGCGACGCGGCTAAGACAGAAATCAAGAAAGCAGCTGCGACACTACAAGCAATGCTATGGTGTACAGCACAAAGAAGACTGCCAGCAGGCGCACCTTCTTAGGGTTCAACTTTACCCATTCAACAAACCGAACAAGCAGCGAACGCGGCGCAGGCTGGGCGGCGACACCGCCGGCCGCAATCCGCCTCAGGAGCTCGTCGGCGCTTCCGACTTCGGCAGTCTTCCTAAGAGCCGCCGAAATATTCGAGCATTCGAGGTTGCGTTCGGCGCCGAACTTGGATCTCAGTTTCTCGAGCGTTTCCGCGTCCGGGGTCGCCGCGCTTGAGATGTTGAATGCTTCGACCGCAAGAGGCGCATTACGGAACATCTCCACGTAGTCTTCAAAGTGGCGGCGGTTTATCGTGTTCTCATGATAGATAAATTTGATGATGGGCTCGATGAGCTCGTCGCAGCACGGTCCCGACATTAGATAGGTGCGCAGCTCGTCCGGCGTCATCAGCAGATGCGCAAAATCCGGGATGGGATTCCTGCCCGGTTTCCAGAATCGAGCCTCTTTTTTTCCCGCCGTGGCGCACACATGGTGACCCGTAGCGCTTGACCAGATCGGCCCGAAACTCGTGTAGAACACCCCGTCCGGCCTCAGCACGCGCGCCACCTCGCTCATAAACAAGCCAATGTCGCCGACGTGCTCCATCGTGGCTATGGAAAGCGCGGCGTCAAACGAAGCGTCGGGGAACGGAAGCGTGCATCCGTCTCCCCTCACGAACAGGGGAGCGCTGTCGTCGCCGCGCCGCTCTTCCAACCGCGGGAAATGCGGGGCCGGATTCAGGCCGACAACCGTTGCCCCGGTTATTCTGGTCAGGGCCGCAGCCACTTCGCCCTTTATGTCGCTGCCGATTTCCAGGATTTGTTTGACGGAAGAAGGGAGCACGCTGAGGAACGCTCCTATTTCGTGCTCTTGATAGGGCAGCATGTTCAGAATCCCTGGTTAATGGGAACCTCCGATTCCCTGTTCAGCAGGCATATCTCGCAAACGGAGTTGGCGAAGGCTCCAGTTTCAAACTGGTTTCTCAGGCTCTTCATTTTGCGCCCGGTAATCACTTTCTTAAAGCCACTCTCAATCAGGTTCCCGATGCAGTCGTAACGGTGTATCCGCGGGCACACAGACACGTCGCCGTTGCTGGAGATGTACAGCTGGTTCCACGGCGCTCGACATGCTTTGGATTGTCCCGGACCGTCTGTATAAAGAGGAATAGAGAACTCGATACCATGCTCCGCCGCTTTTGCTCTTGCGGACTCAATGATGCCGTTTGCCGTGTTCTTGTCCCGTATGATTTCGTCGTTCATGTCCAGGCCTTCGTTCAGGATGAGATGCCTGCCTCGAATTTCTTCGATTCCCGAGTTGTGAGCGAGGTCAACAAATCCCGGCAATTCCGTGAGGTTGGCCCTCATGAGAGTCAGGTTTGCGCCAAGGCGGGGCTTATCTTTCCCATGCTTCTGTTTCAGCCTGTGGAGCTTTCCGATATTCTCCATCACCTTTTCAAAGTTTCCTCCTTTGCGGATCTTTTCATATGTCTCCTTCTTGGTTTCTCCAATGCTGAAAAGATAGACATCTATTTCGGCATCGACGACAGCATCAGCCAAATCATCGGAAAGCACGTTGCCGTTTGTGAGTATTTCCGTGTGCGGAATGCAATACTTCCCGAGGATTCTCACTATTTCGGCGGCGTTCTTGGCAATTGAATACTCCCACGCGCAGGAAAGCTGCAACGAGGCAACATGTTTTCGAGACTTGGCAAGGATGGCGTCGAAATCCGAGGCCGTCATCCGGACCATCTGTTTATTGTTTCGGGGGCAGAAGGTGCATCTCAGATTGCAGGCGTTGGTCGTATCGATCAGGATATGATACTGCCCGAGCTGCTCCGTTCTCGTGAGGAAGTCTCTGGCGCGCGTCACTCGAGCCGTATTTTGAGCCCCGAGAATCCTCTTCACGGCGTTCTTTGCCGCCGGTCCAATCACGTCGGTTCCCCCCAATGTGTATGCCCGCCGCTTCTGCTTCGCCTGTCTCCAAAGCAAGAGACTGCGGGCATTTGCGCGCATTGCGCATGCATCTGATATTGTACGGGAATATTCTCAATCATGTCAACAGACGACAGGGAAACGCACAATTCAAGTTCAGAATGATCTCGCCTGTCGCTCCGCTTGAATCGATGGGCAAACCTGCCAATGGCACCGCACAGAAATCCCCTCGCCGATCACGCACACCAATCGATTCCGCAATACAATTGCATGAGCGGCCTCTTTTGGTTTGAGGACTAGCCGATGCTTGCCCTTGACGGAGTTCTCGCCGGCAATTCTATGCGATTGCAGGCAAGGCCGCCTCTGATACTCATTACTCATGGCGGGGTTGAATACCAAGGTTCTTAAATACTCGCCTCGGTCTTTCAGGACACAGGAGAAGGGGACTCTGCCAATAGGACGCGCCATGCCATATGATTCGTCTTGAAGTGCATATGCCGTCCACTCATCAAGGGGCTGATCTCAAGATACATGGCCATTCTGAAGAATTCAGAGAAAGTCGGCATTTCCAACTTTGTCATCAGCCTGTTCTATGAATTCCAAATCTCCTACAGCAACTCCCAGTAATCTGTAATCCGGCGACAAACCATAGTCTGAAGGCCGCCACGCCTCAGATCTTATCCGCAATTCGATGAGTTTCCGATCCTTTATCTTTTCCTTTACCTCCTCTGGGAAAATGATCCGATACCGCCTCAGACCGGAGTGATCGACTTCTAATCGGGCCAATTCTTCGTTCTCCACACTGATAACGGGATGTAACAGCAGATGGGGTGAACCACCCAGTTCAATACTTATTCCATCTATCTGACGCGCGCCTGGATAGCATCCAATATTCAATACGAGAAAAGCGTTTCCCTCCGTCCATCTCCACCGCACCTGTTCACTCGCCTCATACTCCCAGGGGTAAAATCCGGAATCGCTGGCAACAAACTCGTTTGCGTCTTGAGACGACAATGCCTGCCATTGTTTCAGACGTTCGGCGGCAGGGTCGAACACGAGAACCAAGCTCTCTGGCTTTCGTGTGAGGTCGAGGGCGCTACAGAAGTCCATGGACCGGGCACTCTGTAGAACCGGGTATCTTGACCGAACAGTTGCGCCAATCGAAACAAGTACAATTGAGCGTTCATCATAGTAGGAAACTTCGGTAATGAACCCATTTCTGGCGATAAAGAATGAATGAACTTCTGGGAGTAAACGGTCCGGCACGTTGACCAGGTATACGCGAGTTCTCTTGTCCAGGTTCTTGGTGTAAAACTGATAGGAATCTACCAGGTTGTGCTCCACTTCCGAGGCTTTTCGCCAATTCCGCTTTGCTGCCGTCAGCAGCCTCAGGCCTGGAATCGAGAGCGAAAGCACCAAAACAAGCGTTATCAGTTCGGTGGCAAGATTCCGAAACCTGCCGAATCTGTTCCCCACATAAATGCCTATACTCCTTGACAGAATTGCAGCAAAGCATGCCATGCCGACCGAAGCCAACGCGAAGTATCGGTATTGCGGGCCCATTATCGCAAAAAGAGGGAGGTATGTGATGCATCCCCATAGGAGAAAAAAGGCGGCATTCCGACAAGCAGAACGAATGCCCGGGGCAGAACTCCACTTACGGCGACAAACCACAATCAGCACAATAAGAAAGCCAACAATTGCAGTCAAAGTTGAGATGGGAAAAGCCTTAGCCCAAGCTCGGACTAAGGGAAGGATGCCGGAGGACGAAAGCACATGATTGTAATCAAAGATGCCGTGGATGGCTCCCTGAACAATAAGGGGCTTCACGTGCAACCATACCGGCTGAAGCCTTTGCCCATGGTAGAACTTAAAAGCGAATACGGAAATCACAAGCGCTAATGCCGGGATGTACTTCCGGGTCGAAGCTGCCAGCTCTGCAAAGTTTTTCAAAGGGGATTTCGCTTTCTGCAACGAAAAATGGAACAGTAATTCATAACACGCCCAAACAGGCACGATGAAACATGCCTGCTCGGTTGTAAGCAACGCTATCAGCAGCAAGATATTGCACAGTACGAGTTGTCGGAAATCTTTTGACTTCAAATATTTGGCAAAAAATATAAACGACGCAACGCACAGAATAACCATTGCGGAGGTAATCCTGCCGGTTTTCCAGAACATTATCTCGTGATTGTCGGCAAATGTCAGAAAGAGGAGGCCCGCCGCCAGGGACGTTACTAAATCTCGCGTCACAAGATGGGCAACATAAATTGTAAGCAGCGTGGCGAAGAGACAGAACAGAATGAGAAAGATGTTGTCAAGAAGCGGGTTGGGGCCAACGAGTATACCCGGAAACGCAGCGATGATTTGCCCGATGGGCTGATAGTGTAGAGACTGAGAACTAATGCGAAATACATTGTGTTCCTTCACCGCGGCAAAATATGTAAAATCGTCGCAGGCGAAATAGAACCTCCAGACACCCCAAAAAATATAGGGAACAAGGGCGACCAAAAGAGCGCACCACACGGACACCAGGAGCCAATGGGGCTTCTCTGATATTTGAGAGTCTCTATAGTTCGTTAACGACATCGACGTCTCTGCTTTTTGATACTTTGAGCAATGAGATACGTGGCGCTGAACAGTTCGCTTCTTTGCTGACAACGCGTCTTTTGACATTCTAGGGAATACTTTCGATTGTTGTCAACTAGCCTGCTCTTCTCAGCATCCCAGGTGGTGTGGCATGTTCTTTGGCGCACATGAGGCCAAGAGAATCAGGAATACGGTCGTATCTTCTTCGTTCTCCCGATTGAGCATTCTTGAAGTTTCCCGCATGTTTCGGCTATACTTGCACGCAAGGGATGAAACGGGGCCGTTACCCGCCGGCGGGACTGTTCACAGGTCTTCGGAACCGGCTTTTCGGAGTTCGCGCATAAATGAAAATCGCGTTTGATGGGAGGCTGCTTCACCGGTCGGTCACGGGAGTGGAGCGGTATGCCTGGAGTCTTCTTCGGCATCTCGCCGACCGCGACAGAAGCAATATCTATGAAATCTACGTGGCGGACGAAGCCGTTCAAAACGAGAGGTTTCAAGATAATTTCAAGCCAAAATCTGTTGCCTCTCCGGGAGATATGCTGTCAAAGGTTCTTCTCGACAGGACGGACGCTCGGCCCGACATTTATCATCTCACATGGATGACCGACTCTGCGTTAGATATCATCCTGATGAGGTTAGTCCCCAGCGTGTTGACGGTTCACGATCTGATCCTGTACGAGAGCGAACATCTTTTCCCCGATGAATTTTCCTTCCAAAAATACCGAAAGGCGGTCTCCCTTGCGATTAGATTCGCCTCCAGAATCATATCGGTTTCCGATTACACGAAGCATGCCGTGTGCGAAACCTTCCAGGTCGCCCCTGAAAAAGTGAGGACGGTCCACCATGCCGCCGATGAAGGATTCCACAAGATCAGTGACCCCGCACGCATCAAAGCAATCAAGGAGAAATACGGAATACGCGGCCGATTCATATTGAATCTGAGCACGGACTACTTCCATAAGAACGCCAAAAACTTGATTCTTGCTTTTGATAGCCTCGCCGGCGGCTCAGGCATCGACGCAACCCTTGTCATCGCAGGCAAAAGACATTGCGGCAAAGGAGCCGATGAGATTCGACAGGTTCTCGATGGGGCTGCTCACGGCAATCGAATTATATGGCTCGAACATCTGCCGGAGGAAGACATGTGCGCAATGTATAATGCCGCGGATGTCTTTGCGTTTCCGTCTCTTCACGAAGGATTCGGGCTGCCGATTCTCGAGGCAATGGCATGCGGAACGCCGGTCGTTGCGTCCGACAGAACATCTATTCCCGAAGTTGCCGGCGACGCCGCTTGTCTGATCGACGCCACCAGGCCGGAAGAAATCGCCAGAGCCCTGAAGTCAGTGTTGACTGACTCAGAGCTGAAAGATTCGCTGATTCAAAAGGGCTTTGACAACTTAAAAAGGTTCGATTGGCAAAAGGCGGCTGCGGAGACGCTGGAAGTTTATGAAGAATTATATGAAGAAACGAAAGAGAAGGGCGCCGGCGCAGCCATTCAGCCGGAGGTGGAGGATTGGCTGAGGCTTCAGCTTTTGGAATACAATCATCTCGAAGGAAAGATCACCGAATTGACCGATGCTCTTCAGCTGCGCGAAAAACATCTGGAGAGCATTCTTGGCGCACGCCCTCTGAATATTCTCAGGAAAATCAAGCGAAGTCTAAGCGGATCCTCGGACGTGGAGCGGAGGCCGGAAGGCTGATCTATGCATAGATTATGTTCCATCCGGGAGAGCGATTTCGAGCAGAATATTCCGGTGTGACTGAGAGAGTTGTTTGCAGAAAGGGACAAGATGCCCGGACAATGGAAGCTTTCTGTTATCGTTCCCGTTTATAATGAGATCGTCACATTGGAGGAGATCGTGCGGGCGGTGCGGTCTGTCGATGTTCCGAAGGAAATCATTATCGTCGACGACTGCTCGACCGACGGCACGCGCGACCTTTACCCGCAGCTTGAGTCCCTGGTGGATAAGATCGTCCTCTTCGACAAGAATCAGGGAAAGGGCGCTGCCATTCGGGAAGGATTGCGCCACGTGACGGGCGACTATGTGGTCGTTCAGGATGCCGACCTGGAATACAGCCCCGATGAGTATCATGACCTCCTGCAACCACTGCTTGAGGACAAGGCCGATGTCGTCTACGGGTCGCGTTTCCTCGGGGGACAGCCTCACCGCGTTCTCTATTTCTGGCACAGCGTGGCAAACCATTTCCTGACGCTGCTGTCGAACATGTTCACAAACCTCAACCTGACCGATATGGAAACGTGCTACAAGATGTTCAGAACCTCCGTCATAAAACAGATTGAGATAGAGGAGAATCGATTCGGTTTCGAGCCGGAGATCACCGCAAAACTGGCCCGGATGCGCGTGCGCTTTTATGAAATAGGCATCTCTTATTACGGGCGCACGTACGAAGAGGGCAAGAAGATAGGATTGAAGGACGCCTTTAGAGCCGTCTGGTGCATCCTGAAGTATTCGTTCTGACCTTGTCACCACAATGGCCGGAATCAAGGATTCTCTTCCGCAACAGGGACATTCAGTCAAGAGTCGTCGGCCCTTGGAGAACCGCTCCTCGTGACCTCTCGTCCAGACGATAAAGCTCTGTCATGTATCCGTTCGGCCCGTGGCGTGCTCATCCCCGCAGCGTTGTTCGTTGTGTTCATATCGCTTGCCCATTGGCTCGGGCTGTGGGACGTGCAGATTCTGCCCAATCTGTATCAACTCCTCGACTCGAACGAGCTAAAGAGCCATCCTTTCAACAGCCTGCTCTACTTGCACAGCCAGCCCCCGGGATTCAACGCGCTCTTCGCCCTGATATTGAACCTAAGCGACCTCACGGGAATTCGCGAGGAAATGCTCGTGAAGGTCCTTTTCCTGTCGGGCGGGTTCGTCGGCGCCGTGCTCCTGTTCAACGTCATTCGTCAGGTGTCGGACTCCACGACCTTGGCCGTTCTTGGTCTGATTGCTCTGCTCTCTAACCCGGCGTATCATGTGTACGGGAGCATGTTTTTCTATCCGTTCATCCTTCACTTCTTGTTCCTGATTCTCATATGGCTGATCGCATCGTACCTGAGGCACGGAAGGACAATATCATTGTTTCTGATCGTGCTTCTTATGGCGCTCATAACCAACACCAGGACGTTGTTTCATCCCGTATGGGCGGTTGGTTTGTATGTGATTGTCGTTTTCGGCAAGATGTGGACATCGCGAGAACGCGACAGAAAGGAACTGCAGCGATTTGGTGTGGCCTTCCTCTTGCTCCTGTTGCTGTTGTGCATCTGGCCGCTGAAGAACTACCTGGTGTTCGGACAATTCACGTATAGCTCATGGAGTGGATACAGCCTCTCCCGCGGCTTGCCCGTCAAGAACGAGCTCCTCGACAAATATGTATATGGAGACGCGGGCGTCGTATCCGATGAGGTCAAACAATACCTGGAACAATTCCGGCCCGTCTTCAAGGGCGACTCTCTCAACGTCATCTCCGCCCCAAGAAAGAGTGATGGAAGCCTGAATTGGAATCATATCGTATTCGTGATGACCAATCGAGACTTGACAAAGCGAGCCATCGAGTGGAGGCTCAACCACATCCGACCATATTTGAAGCGAATAGTCTTCTATTACTTACTCTGGACCAGGCCATCGTACATACATCCTTACGAAGGAATCATCCTTGGTCCCGAAACCGACAGATACTATATCTACTCGGAGACATACAACCAGCTGATCGACCCCGACCTCCGGCCGTTTGTCGAACTGCTGACGCCGGACCTTTTCCTTCATCGAATGGCGGCCTACGGACGCATGGTTCCGGTTGAATACACGCTCTACGGCCTCGTCGTTCTGCCTCTCTTACTCATCTCCGCCGCCGCGTTCATTCTCTTCAACCTGAAGAAGCGGAGACCCCGAGAGGGAATCGTGACGGCGTGCCTGTTCTGTCACGTTTTCCCCATGGTGGCCGCGTGTCTCACCGACGGCTTCGAAGGCAACAGGATGAGCTTTTCCACGTCGCCGTTGCTGATTATCGCTGCGGCCTACGTAATTCATGAATCGATTGTAGCCGCTCATGCCCTGACGGTCCGAGCCCGGCATCTCTCTGCGCAAAGAGAGGAAGAGAAGAAGGAAGAAAGTGAGGAACATCCCCAGGCCTAGGCCTTGCGTTTTGGAGACAGTGGCTGTATAATCGACGTGGTAATCTTTTTTCGGGGAGGAACTTTTCATGGCAATGCTCGAAATGAAACTCGATGGAGTGATGTACGATGTGCTTAAGCGGCCCATCGTCATACTCAGGTACGAAGAACGCATACTCCCCATTCTTGTGGGAAACGCGGAAGCCTTCGCGATAGCGAACGGAATGGAAAAGGTCGAGATGCCTCGACCGATGACGCACGACCTGATCACCTTCATTCTGAAAGGGTTCCAGACAACCCTTCAGAGCGTGCAGGTGTACAAGCTCGAGGGCGGCACCTTTTACGCCTATCTCATGCTCACTCAGGAAGGCAACGGGACGGGCGATATGAACATCATCAAGATCGACTGCCGTCCGAGCGACGCGATCGCGATCGCGGTGAGGACGTCCAGCCCCATCTACGTCGAGGAGGAAGTCCTCCGCGTGGCCGGCCAAGACAGCATGCCGCAGGAGGACATCGAAGGCACAGAGGAAGACGAGGGAGAGGAAGACTTCCTCGAATGAGGAGGGCTCATTCCCCGATGGGCCCCGGTTTGCGAGCGGCCTCGACCACGCCGAAACAAGCCCGCCGATATCAAATGCAATGAAAAGGGCGAGAGCGCCGACTCTCCCCCCTCGAATGCCGTCTGTCTGCTCCACCTATTTCTTTGTCTTCTTCCTCGTTTTCTTTGCACTCTTCTTGCCCGCCGCCTTCTTGGCGCCCTTTGCACGTTTCTTGGCTTTGGCCGCCTTCGCCTTTGTCGCCTTGGCCGGAGCAGCCGCAGGTATTGTGCGCGGAGTGCACAGATGAGAGCGGCTCGTCGCTACACGGCCGCACGCGCCGCAAATGTAGCGGATGTTCTCGAGCTTGGGAAAGCAGATGTGCCTCGGGTCCACGGACTCGGCGCCGCAGAACTCGCACACATACTGTTTGTCGGTGGGCGTGCAGAGATGGCCCTTCTGAGTCGAAACCCTGCCGCACGTGGTACACGTGTAGATATCCTTCGTCCCTTCCGCCATGAGCGCCTCCTGTTTCTTTTCGGTGAATTCCTCCACAAGCGGGAGCGCTTCGCCCCCTTCTTCTTGTTTTCTAAAATATGTCACGCGAGAAGGGTTCTGTAAAATTGCGCCGGAAGAAGAACGAGGGTGGCTGACCTTTCGTCAGGAGTCGGCCGCCACCTGTACGTTGCGGAATTTTAGGAGAGTGCCGGTAGCGCGCAGGAGGTTGGAAAGCGAAAGCGTGTAGTCGATGATGGCGCGCTCCTCGTTGGCCTCGGCCGCGGCCAGTTCCTCCTCGAATTCGAGCAGGTCGTGAGTCGTGGCAACGCCTACATCATATTTCTTCCGCTCGGCTTCGAGGCTTTCCCGCCGGAATAGCGTCGTCTGCCTCGTGGTCAGAACGCGTTCCCAGTCCGTCTCTATCCCTCTCAAGGCGTTCCGGGTGTCCTGAATAATCAGCTGCCGCAGGTTGCGGATACCCGCATCGAGCTGGCTTACGAGCAGGTTTGCCTTCCTGTACTCGCCCCGCTCGAAACGATTTCCCCAGGGGATCTCAAACGTGATCCCGACCATCCACTGAAAGTTTTCTCCGGAAAAGAGGTCGTCGAAGGCGGGGTCGATTCCCGTGTTCTGAGGCTGCGGCATGATGCCGAGGAGGAACAGCGGAAGGGTCGAGGTGTCGAAATCCTCATCGAGGCCGATCAGCCCTACCGAGGCGTTGAGGTCGAGCGTCGGCAGCAACTGATTCTTGGCGAAACGGGCCCCCAGCTCCGCCGCCTCTTGTTGTTTCAGAAGCAGCTTCAGCTCCGGCCGATTCTTGAGGGCGATGAATATCTCGTCGTCCTGCACGTATTCGGTTGGCTGAACCGCGGAGGGCTCGTCGATGGGCACAATCTCGACATCCCAGAGCAGTTGTTCGGGAAGCAGGTTGGTCGTTTTTATCAACCGGTCTCTCGCGTCTTCCACCGCACTCTCGGCAACTATCACCTCTTGCTCGCGAACCGCCACGCCGACCTCGGACTGCAGAACCGCCAGCGGCGCGATGACGCCGACCTTCAAGCGGATCCTGTTTTCATCCAGCAGATTCTGCACCGTCAGCAGCGATTGACGTTTTACGCTCAAGTCTTCGTAGGCGAACACCAGCTCCCAGTATGCCTGCTCCACTTCGAATAAGGTCTCGAGCATTCTCTGCTCCAACTGGTAAACAGACGCCTCCTTGTTCTTTGCGGCCACGCGTATTCCCGTGGTGTTCACGTCTATGCCGAAATTTTTCAGAAGCGGCTGGGTGACGGTCAACGAGGTCTCGAACCTCTGTTCGCCGTTGGTGCCGAAGAAATCGGTAATGGTCGAAAATGGAGTGTGCTCGCTTGCGATGTTGGCGTCGTACGTAAGCCCCGTCGGTATCGCTCCGGTGATTCCTCCCGACATGAGCCACTGCTGAGTCTCAACGGCGGTCAGACCCCCCGTTGCAACCGAGATGCTCGTCGGAAGTGGAAAGGTGCCGTTGATGTAGGTCGCGTTGAAATACAGGTGCGGGTCGAACACCCCTTTCTGTGACTGCACGACGGCGTCGTTGATCCTCGGGAAGTATCTCTCGACCTCGATATCCAGGTTGTTCTTCAGGGCCGCCGCGATGCAGTCCTGGAGCGAGAGACGAAGCAGCTTCGCCCCCGGGCGGAACTCCTGCAACAGGTCTTCGTAAGGGTGCGGCGGTTCGCCGACGGGTTGCGCCGACGGCCCCCCGGCGGCGGTCAACAGCAGGAGAGCAATGGCCGCCGGCACCGCTTTTGCCGCTCTCTTAAAGGGTCTCATCGATGACAATGCTGTTCTCGTCCAGTAGTGTGCCGACGGCGATGGCAAGATTTATCAGCGATTTTCTATAGCCTATTTTCGCAACAATCTCGCGCCTCTCGGCGTCGCTCATTTCTTCCTCGAACTCCAGCACGTCGTGGCTGGTTGAAACGCCGACCTCCAGCTTCTTCCGCTCGGCATCGAGGCTCTCCCTGGCCAGCTCCGCCCCTTTGCTGGTGGTATCAATGAGTTTCAGACTGGTCTCCATATCCCTGAAGGCCTTGTTCACCTCGACGATAATCGAAAGACGAAGGTTCTCCGCTTCTTTCTCCGACTGCAGCCGTTCGAGCTGCGCCTTCCTGTAGTCGCCCTTGGCCGTCCGGTTTCCTATCGGATACTCCGCCGTCACTCCGGCCATCCAACTGGGCGAGGTGCCTCTCTCGATGTCGTCGAAAGCTCTGGAGAGCTTTAAGTCCACGGCGCGGAACTCGTATTGACCGGTCAGGTCAACCGTCGGAAGAAGTTGATTTCGGGCGAAGCGCTCGTTGATGGCGTCGTTCTCGATCTGCATCAGCGAGCGCCGGTAATCGGGCCTCTTTTTCAGCGCCAGCTCCAACTGGCTGAGCAGATCGATCTCCCTTTTGACGGTGACCGGCTCGTCGGTCGGCACAATCCGCAGCTTCCATTCTTCCGCATCTTTCGGCAGGTTGAGGAGCCGCTTCAAGTTGTCCTCGGCATCCTTTACCAGGCTTTGGGACACGATCAACTCCTGCTCGCGCTGGGCCACTCCCGTTTCGGCCTGGACCACCTCCAGCGGGGCCATCGTCCCGACCTCGAGGCGGATGCGGTTCTCGTCGAGCAGGTTTTGGGCCAGCTCGAGCGAGCGCTCGGACACTCTGAGATTCTGGATCGCCGCCACGATGTCCCAGTAAGCGGATTGAACCTCGGCGACGATGTCCATCACCTGCTTGCGGAAATCCTCGAGGCTCATGTTCCTCTCGCCACGCGCGATTCTGATTTCCGCGAGGTTCGCGCCGAACCCGAAATCCTTGAGCAGGGGCTGGGTGAGCGTGAAGGTGAGGTCCAGGTTGTATTCCGCCGGATTTCTGACGTTGGTAAAGAACTCGTCGCCCGGCGCCGGTGTCGGGTCGACAAAGACACCCTTCTGGGTGAACTGCGACTGCTCGCGGTCGAAGAAGACCTCGTATTCGGTTCCCGTCGGAATTTTTCCCTCGAAGGTGAGGGCGAGGTCCTTACTCGTTGTGATGGTCGTGGCCGCGTTGCTCGCAAGCCCTTCCTGAGTGGTCTGGGGAACCTCTTCCCTCTGATAGTTGAACTCGAGGAGGATGGTCGGGTCGAATTCTCCCTTGGCGCTCAAGAGCTCGGCGTCCTTGATGTCGGGGTTATACTGTTCCACCACGATGTCAAGGTTCGACTCCAGCGCCTTCGCCACCGCGTCATGAAGGCTGAGATGGACCGCTTTTTCGGTATCGGCGTGCTCTGCCTCTGGTGGGGGAGGAGACGTCTCTTCCCCGTGCGCGACCCCGCCGCGGCCGATGCAGAAAGCAATCGCGACGGCAAGGCAAAGTAACAATCTGGTGCCCCGTGACATGTTTATGACACCTCCTAGTGGGATTGGGGTGGTAACGGGTGAAAAGGTGGACGTATTATAACCCACGGTGGCCGGAAATTCAAACGAGGGGCAAAAGCGAAGGTTTCCGTTCCCCCGTATCTCCCATTTCTCCGTCCGCGCAAAGAGGGAAATGAACGCGAAAAGAGAGATAAGGCGCTGGCCGTTAAGTCCTTAGAAAGGGCCGAGAGCCATAACGCCGGCGGCGGCACACACGCCCCTGTCGTCGGGATTTCGAACGCGCCAAACCCCCTTGAAAAAAAATCCACGAAACCACTTGACAGTTTTGACGCAGTGTGTTAAAATAGGTTTTGACGCGATGCGTTAAAGACGATAATCCCGTGCTGTCAAGGAGGTGATTGCGTATGGCGGCGAAGAAAAAAGCCAAAGCACCCGTGAGGGTGAAAGCGAACGCCGAATCGAGCGCCGCCGGCGTCTTGAGGCGTCCTTTCCTCATGTCCGTCGGTGCGCTGGCTCTTGCCGAGGAACAGGCATCGAGCCTCATGGACTCGCTGACGAAGAGAGGGGAAAAAGCTCAGAAGGCCGGCCAGAAGTACATAAAGAAGCTGACGGAAAACGGCCGGAAGAAGTCCGAAAACTCGAAGAAGAAGGCGGAGAAGAAAGCGGAGCCCAGGGAGGATTGGTTCCTCCGCGCGCTTCACTGGCTGAACATACCCACGCGCGAGGATATCGAAGCGCTTGACAAAAAGGTAGACGCACTGTTGAAGAGAGTCGCTTGAGTCAGGCCAGCAGCGAGCGGTTGCTCCCCCCCATCAATCGCTCTGTGATAGAAGGGCGCGGCTGAGAGTGTTGCTCCGGCCGCGCCCTTCCTGTTTTTATTGCCGCGTTGCCGGGCGGATGGTATAATACCAGAGCTTCATCTCCCGGGCAAGATATTTCCCACAGCATATCGGATGAAATTCGACCTGCACGTACATACCACTCGCGGCTCCGATTGCAGCGTGCTCACGCCCGAGCAGTTGGTCGAGGGCGCCGCGTCGCGGGGGCTGGACGGAGTGTGCGTAACCGAGCACGACAACATCTGGCGCTCCCCGGAGATGGAGGACTACGCGCGCGGGCGGGGGCTCTTGCTCTTTTTCGGGCTGGAGGCGAACACCGACTGCGGCGAAGTGCTCGCCTTCGGACCCGCGGAATATGTGGAGGGTTTTCACAAGCTCTCCACCCTGAGGCGCATGGTGGATGAGACCGGAGGAGCCATCATCGCCGCCCATCCCTTCAGGCGCGTGTTTTCCCCGTTTTATGCAAACGCCCGCGCAAAAAGACCCTCCGTCGAGCAGGCGGCCCGGTGGCCGGTCATGAAGCTGGTTGACTCGCTCGAAGTCGTGAACGGGGCCGCGACGCGTGAGGAGGTGGACTTCGCGCGTGCGGTGTCGAGCAGGCTGGGCCTAGGTATGGCGGGCGGCAGCGACGCCCACTCCGTCGAGGGCATCGGCATGTGCGTCACCGTATTCGAGCGCCGCATCACCTGCTGGACCGAATTTCTGAGGGAACTCCGGGCCGGTCGGTACCGGCCCGAGGACCTGAGGACGACCCTGCCGCCCCTCCCATGAAGACCGCCCTCGTGAGTCGGCCTCTCGCGTGAAATCGTCTCATCGGCCGTCCTTTCACACCGATCCTTCCGGAAAGCGATGTCGGGAACTCATTGGAGTTTCATTGGTTGCGGAGACAGCCGGCCGGAGCTGTGGTGTACGAACCGACAGGCGTTATGCTATAATAGCATCGCCAAACGGTGTTTTGGAGCCCAAGCCGAGGAAAATCAATTGAAAAAGGAAGCTGGAACCCTTGTTATAGTTGCAGCGGTCTGCTGCTCCGTTGCACTCTCGTCCTGTGCCAAGAAGGAGCCGCCGCCTGAGGCTCCCGCCTCAAGCGCAAACCTCGTCTTTATTTCAGGTTCCGCCGCTGTGACGCCGCTTTTAAAGATGCTGGCCGCCGAGTTTTCCAAGAAAGAAAACGACGTGCAGATAGTATTCCTGCCCGATTCGCATTCTGAAGCGGGCATCACGGGCACAACCGAGGAAGAGTACGACATCGGCTCGCTTTCCCGCGAGATGCTGCCAGGCGAGAAAGGGAGTTCGCTTCGTTACCTGCACCTTGCCAAAGACGGCATGGTGTTCGCCACCAACTTGAACGTGAAAATAGCCAATTTGAATTCCGACCAGATCAGGGACATTTATGCGGGGAAAATCGCCAACTGGTCAGAGGTGGGCGGGCCCGACGCGCGCATCGCGGTCATTGACAGGCCGGAACACACCTCGGCGAAGCTGGCCCTGCGGAGGACATTTCTGGGTGATGAGCTCGTCGTCACTCCCGACGCGGTCAGCGTCGAGAGACCCTGGCAGGTGACCGATTCAATCCAATTGATTCCCTATTCGATCGGCTACACGTCCCTCGGCGAGATTGTTTCTGAAAATCCGCCCGTCAACATCATCTCGGTCAACGGAGTCGCCCCGACGCCCTCAAATCTGAAGGAGGGGCGGTACAGATTCTTCAGGCCGTTCGGGTTTGTGCTGGGGCCCCATCCGAAGGCCTCCACGATGAAGTTCGTCAACTTCATATTCTCCGAGGCCGGGTCCAGGATCATTGAAAACTCCGGCTATGTGCCTCAGCGATATGAGATTGTAATAGGGATAGTGCCGGAACAGGACATCATGGTTCAGAGACAGCGATACGAGCCGCTGACCAGATACCTCTCTCAAAAGCTCGGAGAGAGGTTTTCCGTGAAGCTGAAGCTTTTTTCGACATACATGGAAGTGTGCCACAGCTTGGCGGACGGAGACATAAATGCCGCTTTCCTCGGGAGCCTCGCGTACGCCGCGGTGCGCAAGTATGTTAACGTGCTCGCCCGACCCGATTACAACGGCGTCTCCACCTACCGGGGCATCATCTTCGTGCGGTCAAACAGCGGCATAGACGGCCTGGAGCAAATGCGGGGCAAACGGCTCGTGATGGGCGGAAGGACGACCACGGCGGGCTACGTGTTTCCGCTGTACTACTTCAAGGAACATGGAATTTCCGACTACCAGAAGTATTTTTCGGAGGCCAACTTCGTCGGAACGCACGAAGACGCAATCCTCGCAGTGCTTCACAACAAGGCGGATGTCGGAGCGGCGAAGGATCTCATCTATCGCATGATCGCGGAGGAAAATCCGCTGGTTGAGACAAGCCTCAACATCCTGGCCGAGTCTCCTCCCGTGCCCTCCAACGCCTTCGTCCTGAGGAAAGACCTCGACCTCCCTTGCTTCGATTGTCACCAGGCTATCTCGCGCGGCGGTTCCATGGGACGAGGGATTTCCGCTCAATTCGACCTGGATACGACGATAAAGGAGTATCTGCTCTCGATGCCCCAGGACCCCGAGGGCAGAGATGCGCTTGCGGCGATAGGCAACGCGAACAGGTTCCTCTCCACGACGGATTCGGACTACTCGGAGCTTTACAAGATGCTCAGGGAAATAAACGTGTCGCCGGAGTCGCTGCTTGGGCAGGATGGATAAGGAGAGGTTCGAATAGCGGGAAGATGAGAGAGTTCTGGCAAAAACTCCTGTCACGAGGCAATAAGGTGCAGAACAAGATCTTCTTGCCCTTCGTGGCCGTGATGGTGTTGATAGGCGTGCTCATCATTTACGTCATGACCGACCTTGTTTCCAGAAACGTCGAGGCGAGAGTCAACGAGAAACTCGAAAACGATGTCCGACTCGTCCAGGAAATCGTCTCGGACATGGAAAAAAGCCTGTCATTCTACGCCCAGTTCATCGCCGATACCGAAAAACTCTCGGGGCACGTTTCCGAGGAGAAAGACAGCCGGCTCATCCTCATATATCTTCTGGAGTTCTTAAGGGAAAACCGGATATTCTCCGACATCGGCGGCGGCGGCCGGCTCGCCGCCAGCAACCCCGGTCTGAGCCGCCTCGGGATGCTCGGAATCAGGACGACCGGCCTGGTTGCAAATGAGCGGCGGGGCGAGACCACGCTTGCCGTCGCGGCGGTGTCTCCTATCGAGGGACGGGCCGGCAGCCGGTCGGTGATAACGGTTTCAAAAAGGATAGATAGGGAGTTTCTCCAGGAACTGCGCCAAAAATCGGGCGCTTACAGGATTCAGGTGTACTATCGGGGGAAACTCGTGGAATCCAGCTCCGACGACGAGAAGTGCGATGAGCTCATCAGGCAAGAGCTGACTCCCAGGGTCGTCGCTCGCACTTTGGCCGGAAACGAGCCTCACTTTGCGGAGTTCGACTGCGGCTCGCATTCCGTACGAGCGGCCCTCGCTCCGATAACCATCAACTTCAAGAAGGAGGCCCTGATAGCCGTTTTCGAGTCGGTGGACGATCTGGCGAAGGCCAAGCGGAACATCCTCATCACCACGGTGGTTGTGGTCGGGCTGATGCTCCTGATCGTCGTGCCCGTCTACACGCTGACGGTCTCGTACACCGTCGGGCCGATTCGCGAACTCTCGCGGGCAAGCAAGGCGGTCGCAGAGGGCAGGCTGGACCAATATGTGCCCGTGAGGACGAGGGACGAGGTGGGTGAGCTGAGCGAGTCGTTCAACAGGATGGTCGAGGACCTTGGGAAATACAGAACGGAACTCGAGCAGTTGAACCAGACGCTCGAACAGCGCGTGGCCGAGCGGGGCCGACAACTGGCCGAAGCCCAGGCCAAGCTCATTCAATCCACCAAGCTGGCCGCCGTCGGCGAACTCGCGGCGGGATTGGCTCACGAACTGAACAATCCGCTCGCCGGCATCTACGCTTTCCTTCAGGTGTTCGCCGAGGCGATACGGTCGCGCGGGCTCAGAAACCTGAGCGAGGCCGAGGCACGGAGCTTTCAGGAGAACCTCGTGTACGTGGAGCGCGAGATCCAACGGTGCAAGTCGATAGTCGGCAGCCTGCTCACCTTCGCCCGTGTTTCCGAAAAACATTTCACGCTGGTGGATTTGAACAAAGTGGTTAGCGGCACCGTAGGCTTCATGCAGAGCAACCTCAGAAAAGGCAACGTCGAGGTGGAGACCCGTTTCGCAGAGAATCTGCCCCCGGTTCAGGGCGACTCGAACGAGTTGCAGCAGGTCTTCCTCAACATCATCGTGAACGCCCGCAAGGCGATGCCCGAGGGAGGCAGGCTCACCGTCACGACGAGCGTGAGCGAGGAAGACCACGCCGTGCGCGCGTCGATCTCCGATACGGGAGGCGGCATCAGGCCGGAAATAATGGATAAGATCTTCGACCCCTTCTTCACGACCCGCGAGCCGGGAGAAGGCACGGGGCTGGGGCTGTCTATCAGCTACGGGATCATCAAAGACCACAACGGCGAGATAGTGGTGGAGAGCAGGGTGGGCGAGGGGAGCACCTTCAGCGTAATCCTGCCTGCGGCGGGCGAGAAGGGCGCGGACGATGTTTCCGTGCTCGGTGGAGGAGTATTTGAAAAAGACTCGAACGAGACGCGGGCCTGAGTCGATTTCGGGAAACCGTACGGATGACACTTTCTCCAGAAGGAAATCATGGGAAAAGCCAAAATACTGATCGTGGACGATGAGCACCTCATAAGGTGGTCGCTCGATAAGGACCTTCAGCAGTCGGGCTACGACACCCGGCAGGCGGCCTCCGGAGAGGAAGCGCTCGCCATGATGGAGGAGGGCGAGCCCGATGTCGTGCTCCTCGACCTCAGGATGCCCGGCATCGACGGCTTCAAGGTGATGGAGGAGGCGAAGAGGAAGGAGCTTCAGCCGCTGTTCATCATCGTCACGGGAGCGGGCGACGTCAAGACGGCAGTCAGGGCCGTCAAGGAAGGCGCCGTCGATTACATCTGCAAGCCCTTCGAGATCGAAGACGTGGAACTTCGAATCGAGATGGCGCTTGAGGGCGCAAGGATGCGGCGCGAGCTCGACAGCCTCAAAGACGAGTTGAAGGCGCAGTACGGGTTTGAAAACCTGATAGGCAATGCCCCCGTGATGAAGGAGGTCTTCTCGACGGTGCGAAAAGTGGCGGCGAGCAAGTTTTCGACCGTCCTGCTCCAGGGAGAAAGCGGCACCGGCAAGGACCTCATCGCAAGGACCATTCATTCGCTCAGCGACCGTGCCCAGGCCGTTTTTCTGGACATCAACTGCTCCGCATTTCCGGAGACCCTGCTGGAGAGCGAGTTGTTCGGACATGAAAGAGGCGCTTTCACCGGCGCGCGGGCCCTGAAAAAAGGGCTCTTCGAGCTTGCCGAGGCAGGCACCATCTATCTGGATGAGATCGGCGACATGCCGCTCTCGCTCCAGGGAAAGCTGCTTAAGGCCATCGAGACGAAACGGTTTCGAAGGGTGGGCGGCACCGTCGAAATCAGCGTGGACGTGAGGATTATCGCCGCCACAAACAAGAACCTCAAGGTCGAGGTCGAGGCGGGGAGATTCCGGAACGACCTCTTCTACAGGCTTCAGGTGATCCCGATATACCTGCCCCCTCTGCGGGAGCATCCCGAGGATATTCCGGAGCTGCTCGAGTTCTTCATCCGCAAGTTCAACGAAGAATTCAAGAAGACTGTGAGCGGCATCTCTCCCGAGGCGCTTGACCTTCTGAAGAAATATCCCTGGCCGGGCAATGTCCGCGAGCTGAGAAACGTGATCGAACGGGTGCTCATTCTTGAAACCAAAGAACGCATCGAGGCCGAGGACCTGCCCCCTGAAATGACCGATTTCTTCGAAGGAGCCCGGAAGGCGTCGTTGGTGCATGAGTTCCCCTCCACAGGGCTCTCGCTCGAAGACGTAGAGAGGGAGCTCATCATCAAAGCGCTGAACATGGCCAACGGCAACCAGACCCGCGCCGCCGAGCTTCTCGGCATCTCTCGCGACACCCTTCGCTACAGGCTTCAGAAGTTCGGGCTGAAATAGGGCGTCTGACCTCCTCGCTGCTCCGCAAGTTATTTATTGTAAAACATTTACGCTCGGCCTCTGCCGTCTTCAAACCTTGCCTTTTTACCTCGAAAATGACAGTATAAATAGGAACTCAGTGGCAAGATTCTCTTGCCGGTGAGGAGGAAAATCCAATGGAAAGAATAGAAGAGATGATGAAGAGCGTCGATGTAATCACGCTGTTTTTGGTCGTTGTGGGAGCCCTGAATTGGGGGCTTTTGGGCATATTCTCATTCGACCTGTTTGCGACTGTATTCGGTCCCATGACCGTATTGACCAGGATCGTGTACACGTTGATCGGCGTGGCGGGAATCTACCAATTGTCGCAGTTCAAGATTATGCACAGCAGATGGACACACGCCGAGGCCCACTAAGACAACCGAAACGCTGATGCATCTTACCGCGAGCCTGTGCGGGAGCCATTCCCGCACAGGCTCTTGCATTAATTGGCGACAGGACAGGACTGTTCAGCAAGGTAATCGCATCACGCTGTTGAGGAGACGCGATAACGCTTCACATTCGCTCCTGCATCCTACCGGACCATCGGGAAATCACCGGTAGGGGCAACCCCCCGTGGTTGCCCGTCTTTTCCCACAATATACAACTATAACCATCCGCAGGCGCGCGGGGCAGACACAGGGACCTGCCCCTACACAGTCCCCGAACGGCCGCTTCTCTTTTTCTATGCCGGAGATATTGCTCCTGTCCCCGATCTTCTGTCCGATTTGCGATTCAACACAAGATGGTATAAGGTAATCCTAGTACATCCGATTGCACGTCGGCCTCGCGCCTGATTTCTCCTCAAGATGTCCGGCTACGAACAACATCCGCAACTCGACAGGAGGGCTTTATGGATGAGATATTGCAGAGCTGGGAGGCATTCGCCCGGCCCGTGGGCATTCTGGGAGGCGCGGTCATCCTGGGGCTCATCGGGCACTTTGTCCTGTTCAGGATAGCCGGGTCGCTGGCCCGGCGCACCTCGACGAAGCTGGATGAATCGCTCGTGAAACATTGTCGTGGACCCTCACGCATAGTCATTCCCCTCCTGACGGTTCAGTTGCTCTTGCCGCTCCTCAAGGTCTCTCCGGGCATCCAGACTTTCGTCAACCAGGCGTTCAGCATCCTCCTGATTCTCTCGGTGGGATGGCTGATCATACGAGCGACCAACATCGTCGAGGACCTCATATTCCACGAGTACAGAATCGATGTTGCGGACAATCTCGAAGCCAGAAAGATTCACACCCAGATCGGGGTCCTGAAGAAGGTCGTCATCGTCATCGTCGCAGTGCTGACCCTGGCGACCGTCCTCATGACGTTCGAGAAGGTCCGCCAACTGGGAACCAGCATCTTGGCCTCTGCGGGCATAGCCGGGATCATCGTCGGCTTCGCGGCGCAACGCTCCATCGCCACCCTGGTGGCCGGTTTTCAGATAGCCATGACCCAGCCGATCCGGATAGATGATGTGGTCATCGTGGAGGGAGAATGGGGGCGGATAGAGGAAATCACTTTGACGTATGTGGTCGTGCGAATCTGGGACTTGAGAAGGCTGATAGTGCCCATAACCTACTTCCTCGAAAAACCGTTCCAGAACTGGACCCGCGTTTCCGCCGACCTTCTGGGCACCGTCTTTCTGTACGTTGATTATACCGTCCCGATTCAAGAGGTGCGCGAAGAGTTGCAGCGGCTTGTGAAAGAATCGAACCGCTGGGATGGCAAGGTGTGTGTCCTGCAGGCGACCGACGCCACCGAGCATACGCTGGAGCTGAGAGCGCTGGTGAGCGCCGCCGATTCGTCCCGCGCGTGGGATTTGCGCTGCGAAGTCAGGGAAAAGCTCCTCGAATTTGTTCAGAAGAACTATCCCGGCAGCCTGCCGAGGGTGCGCGCCGAACTCAGGGAATCGGCCAAACAATAGCTCATTACTTGTGGCGGTGACGACGATGCCAAAGAAGGACTCGCTCAAGAATTACCGCGAGAAGCGCGATTTCCGCCGCGCCTCTGAGCCGTCCGGCGGGAAGAAACGCTCATCCGACCGGCCCATCTTCGTCGTTCAGAAGCACGATGCCAGCCGGCTTCACTACGACTTCCGTCTCGAGGTCGAGGGAGTCCTCAAATCGTGGGCCGTGCCCAAGGGGCCTTCCACCGACCCGCGCGATAAACGACTGGCCGTCCCAACCGAAGACCATCCCCTCGACTATGCCGACTTCGAGGGGGTCATCCCCGAGGGACAGTACGGAGCGGGCACGGTGCTGGTCTGGGACACAGGCGCCTACCGGAACCTTAAGGAGAAAGGCGGGAAACCCGTCCCGATGGCGCAGGCCGTCGAGGACGGACACGTGACGGTGTGGCTCGAAGGGAAGAAACTCAGAGGAGGCTATGCCCTGACCCGCTTCAAGAAGGGGAAGGATGAAAGCTGGTTACTGGTGAAAATGAACGATGAAGAGGCCGATGCGCGCCGCAATCCGGTGAACACTCAGCCCGAGTCCGTTCTCGGCGGACGCACCCTCGAAGAGATCGCGAAGGGGAGGGGATGAGCGCAGCCCGTTGGGATGCTTTCTCCATGAATTGCAGTTCAGGGACGTTTTCCTTTGCTCAAAATTTCCACCATCTGCGAGTGTATCCTGCCGTTGCTCGCGACGACTTCTCTTGAATATATGCTGAGCGGCTCGCCTCCGAGGTGAGTGACCCTGCCTCCCGCCTCCTCGACGAACAGAGTCCCCGCCGCCACATCCCACGGGAATAGCTTCAGTTCCCAGTAGCCGTCGAAGCGGCTCATGGCCGTGTAGCACAGGTCCAGGGCGGCGGACCCAATCCGCCTGAGAGCCTGGGCGCGGGGAAGCATCGCGCTCCAATGGTCGGTGTTATTAACGTCGCTCGTTCGGAGGTCATAGGGAAAGCCAGTGGCGAGAAGAGAGTCGGTGAGGTCGTCTGTCTTCGACACCTCGATACGGCTCCCGTTCATTGTGGCGCCACCGCCGCGTCTCCCCGTGAACAGCTCGTCACGGGTCGGGTCATATACCGCCCCGAGTTCGACGACGCCCTCGATTTCGAGCGCCACGGAGACGGAGAAGGCGGGAAGACCATGAGCGTAATTCGTGGTGCCGTCGAGCGGGTCGATAATCCACCGGAAGGCCGCTTCTTTTCTCGGCACATCGCTCTCCTCGGCCAATATCTGATGGTCGGGATACGCCCTGTGTATCTTCTCTTTTATGAGCTCCTCCGACTTCACATCCATCTCCGTCACCAGATTGATCTCTCCTTTGTGCTTCACCCAGCCGATCCTGTTCAAGCCTTCGCGGAGCACCTTGCCCGCCGAGGTGGCGGCCTCTATCGCCAGTTCCAGGAATTCGTCCACCTGTCAAAATCTCCTTCCGATGTGCCTGCCAAAAGCAGCCCGTCCGTTTTCCATAAGTCTTTGAATGATAATGTGTTAAACGATAAACACCGTTCCTGCCATTCACATTTTTGTAATTTGGAGCTATAATTATAGGGAAAGAATTGCTGCATTACAAGCTCGATGTTGCCGATAATAGTTGTGGGGACGCTTCCAGCCCCACAAAGGGTGTGAGCAGAAAATGCAACCGAAACCCATCGATTCACGCCATATTCTGGATATCGACGCACAGAAGAGACTCGTCGATATGGAAGGCATCATTCAACACCTGCGCAGCGTGCGCGGCAACAAGGAACATCCCGCCGAGACCGATTACGACATCATACACGACGAGGCGACCCGTCGCGACCGCGAGAGAGCCGCAAAGGAAATTGTCAAACGGTTGAAGAAGGCTCGCACAGAACCGGTGCCTCCCGAAGAAGCATCCGAGGGTGCGAAAACTCCGTCGAACGGCCGGGGCTCCCATCTGGACATCGAGGCCTGACTCCCGAAAGACGAAGCGCGACGCGGTGAGCCTCATCCGCCGGTTTTCTGACCTTTCACGATATCAGCGAGTTCCTTCAGGAGCGCATCGACCTCCTCATCCGTGCCCACCGTTATCCTGAGACAGTCATCGAGACGCCGGAGCGGGAAGTATCTGACCAGTATCTTCCTCCGCTTCAGCTCCTCGTACAGACCCCGGGCGTCGCCCTTCGGGTATCTCGCCAACACGAAATTCGATTCGGACGGATACACCCCGAAGCCGAGCTTCCTAAGGCCCTCCGACATACGCTCCCGCGTGCTCACTATCTTCTTCACGTTTGCGCGCATATGCTCGAGGTCCTCAAGCGCCGCCTCCGCCGCCAGTTGGCTCAGCAGGTTCACGTTGTAGGAGTCCTTCGTTTTCATCAGATCGGCGATGTGTTCCTCGCGCGCCAGCGCAAACCCGACGCGGATCGAGGCGAGCGAAAACGACTTTGAGAACGTCCTCAGAATCATCAGGTTCGCGCACTCTTGCAGGAGCGGTATGCACGAGCTCTGGCCGAAGTCGACATATGCCTCGTCGGCGATCACCAGGCCGGGGAACGAGCGGCATAGTCTCGCCATCGCATCACGCGCGACCGGCTTTCCGGTCGGAGAGTTCGGGTTGGCCACGAAGAGGAGCTTCCCGCTCTTTCGGAACAGTTCCTCCGGCAGGTCGAAGTCGTCGTCCAGATCGACCGCCTCGCACCCCACCCCGTTGAGGTTGGCGAGTGTCTCATAGAGCACGTAGGACGGATATGTGAACACGACCTTTTCGTCGGCATCGACGAACGTGCGAACGAGCAGGCTGAGCACTTCGTCGGAACCGTTGCCGACGAACACCTGCCCGGGTTCGACGCCGTACACCTGCGATATCTTCGAGCGCAGCCGCCGGTAAACGGGGTCCGGATATTTGCGCATGCGCTCTCCGTTCACGCCCTTGATGGCCTCGAACACACGGGGAGACGCAGGGTACGGATTCTCGTTCGTGTTCAGCTTTATGAAGCCGTCCTCGGCCGGCTGTTCGCCGGGAACGTACCCCTGCACTTCCGTCAGATGTCTGCGCGCATACTTCATTTCTTCAGCCTCACCCTTATCGCGTTCGCGTGGGCTGTCAGCCCCTCAAGCTCCGCAATCGCGATGATGTCGTCGGCCTCCGCCTGCAGTTGTCTGGACGAGTATTTGACGACGTTGGTTGTCTTCCTGAAATCCTCCGCGCTCAACGGAGAGGAGAACCTGGCTCTGCCGCCCGTCGGCAGCACGTGATTCGGCCCGGCCAGATAGTCGCCGACGGCGTTCGGCGTCTGGTCGCCCAGGAAGACGACACCCGCATGATGAATCTTCTTGAGCAGGCGGTCGGCGTTTCTCACGAGCAGCTCCAGGTGCTCGGGCGCTCGGCGGTTCACGATGGCAACAGCTTCTTCCATGCTTCTGGTCACGATTGCAAGTCCGTTGCGCCTGAGCGAGCTGCGGGCAATCCGCCGCCGCTCCAGCCGATGCATCTGCACGCCGATCTCTCTTAAAACCTGGCCCGCGAGACGGCGCGACGTGGTGACGAGGATTGCGCTCGCCATCTCGTCGTGCTCGGCCTGTGACAGCATGTCGGCCGCGACATGGCGAGGATTCGCAGTGGAATCGGCCAGTATCATTATCTCGCTCGGGCCCGCCTCCATGTCGATGGCCACCTGGCCCGCCACGATGCGCTTTGCGAGCGTCACGTAGATGTTACCTGGCCCCACTATCTTGTCCACCTTCGGGAGAGTTCTCGTTCCGTATGCCAGCGCCGCCACCGCCTGCGCGCCTCCGACGCGGTACACCTGCGTGGCGCCGGCGATGTCGGCCGCCGCGAGCAGCGCGGGGTGGATGGTTCCGCCCTCGCCCGACGGCGGAGACACCATTACTATTTCCCCGCACCCGGCCACCTTGGCCGGAATGATGTTCATGAGGACCGACGACGGGTACAGCGCCTTCCCGCCCGGACAGTACACGCCCACTCGTTCCATGGGGCTGAGCCGCTGGCCGAGCAGAGTGCCTCCCGCGCTCCGGCTGGTCCAACTGCTACGGAGGTGCTTCCTGTGAAATGCGCTTATCTTGCCGTGGGCTTTGCGAAGCGCGCGGAGCGAAACTACCGACAGGCTCTTGTGCGCCGAGCGGATTTCTTCTTCTCTGATTCTGAACTGGTTCGGCCTGAGCTTCACGCCGTCGAATTTTTCGGTGAAGCGGACGAGCGCGCGGTCGCCTTCGCGCCGGACGGAGCTCACAATCGCGCGCACGGAGGCCTCGATGCGCGAGCGCTCCCGTTCGGCATGCCCGCCGAACAGCATCCTGTCAAGCTGCTGTGCGCCGGTCTTCTTAGTTTCTATTACCTTCATCGTCGTCCCAAAGACATCGGTGCGAATCACCCTTCGTGTCAGGAGATCATTCTTCCACTCGCCGGATGTCGGCCCCGAGTGCTTTCAGTCTGCGCTCGATCTGGTCGTATCCCCTGTCGATGTGGTATATGCGCGAAATCTTCGTTTCCCCCTGCGCGACCAGCCCCGCCAGCACGAGCGCCGCGCTCGCGCGC
>CAZSKP010000044.1:0-35057 GCA_964607485.1 uncultured bacterium
TGCTTCCTGTCGTGGTGATTGCTCTTTCGCTCTATGGTTATCATCATTTTCAGTAGCCCCGTGCAAAATTTTTACGACCCTCCTTTCATGCAGAGATTGGCGTTACTGATGATGTTGCTTTCGAGCTTTCGGCACTCGCCCACTAAAGCGCTACATCTAGTATATTTGAAAGGAGGTTAGCACAACTCTTCCCGCTTGTCAAGAAAAAAATAACAAAAAAGACCAGCGCACACCCTCGAGCGGCCAAAAGGGGCCAGACGCTCACCGCCGTACCGGCCTGCTGAGCTTTGACAATGCGACGCCAGAGTGACAGCATTTCATCTGAAGACCGTTTCATGATGATGGATTCTTCAGAGGATTACCATCTAACGGTTACAGAACCAAACAAGTGAGAATAACCGACCCTGTAACCCCATTTGACTTAACCGGTTATGTCTGCTACAATTATGTGCGTTCGCCCGGAGAGGACTTAGATTCCCTGGGAGGGAAACCTCCATGCGGGTTCAACTCCCGCCCGCGGCACTCTGGGTCGAGCCAGACTGACCCCTATGCTCATCTATACTTTCAAGTGAGAAGAGGAATAGGCTGACATGAGTGATGAAAAAGGCCGAAAGGGAACGCGGTCTCCCGGCCTGACACAGAGTCGAGAGCCGGTGATGTACGATATGTCGTTCCTTTCGGATGACGACGTGTATCTCTTCAATGAGGGCAGCCATCTTCGTTTATACGAGAAGCTGGGCGCGCACCTCGCACGCAGGCAAGGATTGGACGGGACATATTTCGCCGTGTGGGCGCCCGATGCGGAACGAGTGTTCGTCATGGGCGATTTCAACGATTGGTCCAAGTCGAGCCATTCGCTGTGTCCCAAAGGACAGTCGGGCATCTGGGAGGGATTCATACCCGGCGTGGGCGAGGGCGCCACATACAAATACCATATCGTCTCCCGTTACAACGGCTACAAGGTTGACAAGGCCGACCCCTTCGCATTCTACAACGAGGTCTCCTCAAGAACGGCTTCTATCGTTTGGGAGTTGAGCTACACGTGGGGCGACCGCGAATGGATGGAAAACCGGCGCGCCCACAACGCTGCCAACGCTCCCATGGCCATATACGAGGTTCACCTCGGCTCCTGGATGCGGGTGCCCGAAGAGGGAAATCGGGCAATGACCTACCGGGAGCTCGCTCCCAAGCTGGCCGAGTACGTGAAACGCATGGGTTTCACCCATGTCGAGTTGCTTCCGGTCATGGAGCACCCCTTTTACGGTTCATGGGGATATCAATCTCTCGGATACTTCGCGCCCACGAGCCGGTACCGGAGCCCGCAGGATTTTATGTATCTCATCGACTGCCTGCATCGGCACGGCATCGGCGTGATTATGGATTGGGTGCCTTCGCATTTTCCCAACGACGAGCACGGGCTGGGCTTCTTCGACGGGACGCACCTCTTCGAGCATGGCGACCCACGCCAGGGGATTCATCCCGATTGGGACAGCTTCGTGTTCAACTACGGCCGCAACGAAGTGCGCAGCTTCCTTTTCAGCAGCGCGCTCTTCTGGCTGGATGTGTATCACGCCGACGCGCTTCGGGTGGATGCCGTGGCCTCGATGCTCTATCTGAACTACTCCCGGGGGGACGGCGAATGGATACCCAACAAGTATGGAGGCAATGAGAACCTGGAGGCAATTTCGTTTCTGCGGCGCTTCAACGAGGAAGTGTACAGGAATTACCCCGACGTGCAGACGATAGCCGAGGAATCCACCGCGTGGCCGATGGTGTCGCGTCCCCTGTATGTGGGCGGGTTGGGGTTCGGAATGAAGTGGGACATGGGCTGGATGCACGACACGCTGGCCTACATGTCCAAGGAACCCATCTTCAGAAAGTATCATCACAGCCGGTTGACCTTTCGCCTCCTGTATGCCTTTCAGGAAAACTTTATCCTGCCCCTCTCTCACGATGAGGTCGTGCACGGAAAGGGGTCGCTGCTGAGAAAAATGTCCGGAGACGAATGGCAGAAGTTCGCCAACCTGAGGCTTCTCTTCGGCAGCATGTATGCCCAGCCGGGCAAGAAGCTGCTCTTCATGGGCGGCGAGTTCGGCCAGTGGCGCGAGTGGAACCACGAGGAGAGCCTCGACTGGCACCTGCTCAACTACCCGCTTCAGGCGGGTCTCCAGCGTTGGGTGGAGGAGCTCAATCGGCTGTACCGAAGCGAGCCGGCCCTGCACGAATTGGACTTCTCCCACGAAGGGTTCGAGTGGATCGACTGCAACGATTCTCAGCACAGTGTCCTCAGCCTGATGCGCAAGGGTCGTTCGACGGAGGAGGCGGTGATCGTCGTATGCAATTTCACCCCGATGCCCCGGTTCAACTACCGCGTGGGCGCGCCGTCGGGAGGATATTGGAGGGAGATACTCAACGGCGACGCGAAGGAATACGGAGGCAGCGGCCACGGAAACATGGGAGGAGTCGAGGCCTCGTCGATCTCCTGCCACGGCCGACCATACTCGCTCAACCTTGTGGTTCCGCCGCTGGCGGCCGTCTTCTTCAAGAGCGAGAGGGGTCCCGTGAGTGAGGAAAGTGGATGAATGGGCGCGGGTCCCTCAAGGGCATCTCCAATGTACCGTGACTTCCCACGCACTCCCTCGTTCACGCCGTTTCTGACGTGGGCCTGCGCTTGCAATTTCGTGCCGCAGCGTGTTAAAATTTAAGGGAAGCCATTTTTTCAATCATTCCCTCCCAACATTCGGAAAGTCCGGTTGAATTATGGAAAATTTGCACAAGACATTGAGTCATATCAAAGAATCGATGGACCGTTTTGTCATCGGTCACGACGATATCAAAGAGGCGATCCTGCTCGGTCTCATCGCGCGGGAGCATGTGTATTTGGAGGGCCCGCCGGGCACGGCCAAAACGATGCTCGCCGAGATAGCCGCAAAAGCGGCGAACCTTAATTTCTTCTTCTACCAGCTCAATCGCGACACCAGGCTTTCCGAGCTCGTGGGCGACTATATTATCCATCGCGAACGGGAAGACAAGAGCGAGCTGATACGCCAGGAAATCGTCAGGGGCCGCATACTGACTGCCGACATATGCGTGCTCGACGACATTTCCCGCGCCCCGGGCGAGGCGCTCAACGTGCTGCTTCGGGTGCTGAACGAACGCAAGTTCGGGAAAGAGCGCATTCCGCTTCTGACAACCATCGCCACGGGCAACCCTGCGCGCGACGACTACTACAATGAGCCGCTCGACCTTGCGAACCTCGACAGGTTTACATTGCAGCTCCGCATCGTCGGCCTGATACAGAAGAACCAGTGGGATATGGCCAAGCAGGTCATCGATTTCTATGCCACGCACGACTTCGACGACGCCGAGATAGAGCCGGCCTCGTCGGACAGCCTGAGAGCGGACAGGGATATTCTGCTCAGGGTGACTCTGCCTGAGTCGGTCAAAGAGATGCTGATCGACTTCGTCTCCGGCCTGATGACGAAGTTCGACCTGAACGACAACAACTCCCTGATCACCGACCGGACGTTCCTCGTGAAGGCGGTCAAAATGCTCAAGGCCAAAGCCGTCCTCGAGCACAGATGGGTTGTCGAGCCGCAGGACTTGATTGTCCTGAAATACATGACCACCTTCCGTGTGCCTCCTGAAGTCCACGAAAAAGTCGAGGAACTCATTCAGGAAGCCGAGCAAAAAAAAAACGATGAAGTGAACGAGGACGGCCAGTCCGAGCAACACCCCGGAGAATCCACCCAGAGCGACGAAGGAGAAGAAGCGGTCGAGGCGGAGGCCTTCCCCTCCGACGATGAGACCGATCAGGTCTCGCCCTATCGCAAGGAAGTCCACTACGAAAAGATCAAGCGCGACACCCGCCAAAAGGATGAGTCTTCCGCCCTCAACAAGGAAAAGATAGACGACCTCGACATCATACTGAAGGTTATCGAGGGTGAGGTGCAGCGCAGCATCGCCTCCAAGCGCGAAGTACACGGCGGCGTGCCCAAACAGTGGCGCGCCATGCGCACGCTGGAAGACCTGTTCGACTCCGACCCGGGAGAAAGTTCCGTCTGGGTGGAGAACGCGAACCCGGCTACCCCGCGCGTGTTCCGTCGCACCCGCAAGGAACGCGGCGGGCGGCTGGCCGTCATACGCGACATCAGCCAGTCGATGACCGGCAAGTCGTCGTTGTGGGTCTCGATGGTGGTCATCGGGCTTGTCGAGATGGCCAAGCAAAGCAAGATGGCCGTCGGCTACGTCGAGTTCAATCATCAGTCTTACAAGTACCTCGACGGAGGACGCTTCTTCACCCGCAATTACGAGGCGCTGATGCGCAAGAGCATGGAGACTCAGTGCTCGGGCTTCACCGATTACCAGAACGCGCTCGACGACGCGTTGAAGGAATTTGCGGCGACGCGCGGCGGCCGTCAGCACGTGATCTTCCTCACCGACGGCATGCCCACCAGCGGCGATAAAGAGGTCAAGCAGGAACTCAAACTCGCCAAGAAGACGGGAGTCGCGATACACTCGATCTTCATCGGGCGCGAACAATGTCCGCCGATCCTCAAGAAGATTTCGAAGGAGACCGGCGGCATACATTTCCAGGTGATGCCGAACAAAGAGGGCATGGTCAAGATATTCGAGCTCCTCAACTAGGTCCAACGCGGTTGACAACCGCGACCCTTTCCTGAAATGAATTCACCGGGCTACCTGACCGAGGTCGGCGGCCTGCATGTCGGACACGCGACCGATACTGTCGGCATGACGGGCTGCAGCGTGATTATCTGCGACGCCCCGATGACCGGCGGCGTTGACGTGCGCGGGTCCGCCACCGGCACGCGCGAGATCGAGCTTCTCCGTCCGACCCACCTGATTCAACACGTCCACGCGGTCCTCCTCTCCGGCGGCAGCGCCTATGGGCTCGATGCCGCAGCGGGGGTGATGCGTTATCTGGAGGAGCGGGGGAGAGGCTTCGACGTGAAAGTCGCGCGAGTGCCCATCGTGCCCGCGGCGATCCTGATCGATTTCGGCCTGGGAAGCCCGAAGGCGCGGCCCGACGCCGAGATGGGCTATCTCGCGTGTGAGGGCGCGACCGACGGCGAGTTTTCCCGGGGCAACGTGGGAGCGGGCACCGGCGCGACCGTCGGAAAAGTGTACGGCATGCCGAATGCAATGAAGGCCGGGCTGGGAACGGCATGTGTGGGGCTTGACGGCGGGATCAAAGTCGGCGCGATCGTTGCCGTCAACGCGTTCGGCGACGTGCGCGACCCCGTCGGCGGACGGATAATCGCGGGGGCGAGAGACCCGCAGGGGAGCGAGTTTGCCGATACCGAAAAGGTCATGAGCGGCGACCTGTCGGCGACGGTGTGGAGCTTCTACAACACCGTCATCGGGCTCGTCGCCACGAACGCCCGCTTGAACAAGGAGGAGACAAACAAGCTTGCCCAGATGGCAAGCAACGGGATAGCCCGTACCATCACGCCCGCGCACACTTCCTTCGACGGCGACGTCGTCTTTGCCTTGAGCAACGCAGAGACAAACCTCTCAGCGCCGGTTTCCGCCCTCGGCTCAGCCGGCGCACAAGCGATGGCGCACGCAATTCTCGACGCTGTCATGAGCGCCGAGAGCGCCGGAGGTCTTCCCGCCGCCAAAGATGTGGGCTCTTGACGCCCGGCCTGCTTCTGACGACCCTCCCGAAAACCTCCCGGAGCCGGCCACAGATTGACACGAATGGTCGATTCCTATTATAATCAAACCAGGTCTTGACACCTCAAACTGGGCCGATGAGTACGCCATCGGACAGCTGTAAGTTTCTGTTTTCGCAATCAGTTGCGCTGAGTCCGTCTGTGCAGACGGGGTATCCATTGTGATTGAGCTGGACAAGATTCTTCAGAAAGCCCTCGAGATCCGGGCGTCAGACGTGCACGTTCTGGTGGGGATGCCTCCGATGATCCGTCATTTTGGCGACATCAAGGTGTTGCCCGGCTTTGATGCCATCGACAAAGACACCGCCTGGAAGATGGTGATGGGGATCCTGCAGGTGGACCAGCGGACGGAATTCGAAGTACATAAAGAGGTCGATTTCTGTTACGAGATCCAGGGACTGAGCCGGTTCAGGACCAATGTGTACCTTGAAGAACGAGGAATTGGCGCCGCCTTCCGGATCGTGCCGTCGGAAATCAGGACCGCTGAGGAGATAGGCGTTTCAGAGGCGATCAAGGACCTCACCCGGCTTCGCAACGGGCTGGTGTTGGTGACCGGTCCGGCCGGCTGCGGCAAATCGACGACCCTGGCCGCGCTCATCAACCTCGTGAATCGCGAACGTGGCGAACACATCATAACGATCGAGGACCCGATCGAATTCGTTCACACGAACATCAAGAGCCAGGTGAACCAGAGACAGGTCGGCATCCACACACGTTCATTTGCCGCCGCACTGAGGGCGTCGCTCCGCGAGGACCCCGACGTTATCCTCGTGGGCGAGATGCGCGACCTGGAGACTATCTCCATGGCTATCACCGCTGCCGAGACGGGCCACCTCGTGTTCAGCACGCTTCACACCCTCAGCGCGTACAAGACGGTCGAACGCATTATCAACGTGTTTCCGCCCAACCAGCAGAAACAGATACGTACGATGCTTTCGGAATCGCTGGGCGGTGTCATCTCGCAACAGCTCATCAGGAACGCCCAGGGCACTGAGCGGGTGGCCGCGATGGAGGTCCTTATCGCGACTCCGTCCATCAAGACGATGATTCGCGAGGACAAGACCTACCAGATACCCGGCTACATGCAAGCGGGCCGGAAGTACGGGATGCGCATGCTCGATGACCACATCTTGGAGCTCCTTCAGCAGGGCAAGGTGGACCCGAAACACGCGTATCAGATGGCCACAAACAAAGATATCGTTCGGTCCTTCCTTTCTCATGCAAAGGGTCGTGCCAAAGCGAAGGCGTAGGACGGTGATGCGGCTTGGCCGAGATCGACAAACTCCTCAGGTTCCTCGTTGAACAGGAGGGCTCGGACCTTCACATGATGTGCGGCGCAAGGCCGCTTATACGGGTGCACGGCGACCTGCGGAGGATAGATTTCGGCGGGGGCGGCGTCGTGCTCACGCCCGAGATCAACCGCGGCCTGATATATGAAATGCTCAATGAGGACCAGATACGCCATTTCGAGGCGACCGGCGACCTCGACCTGGCATATGAAATCGACGGCTTGGCCCGCTTTCGAGTGAACGTGCACAACCAGATAAGCGGCCCCTCGACGGTCATGCGCACGATACCCACAGACATCGCCACCGTCGATGAACTCGGCCTGCCCGAACAGTTGAAAGAAATCGCCCGCTTCAGCAGTGGACTGATCCTGGTCACCGGCCCGACGGGAAGCGGGAAAACCACCAGCCTGGCCGCGATGATGGACCAGATAAACGACGAGCGCGAAGGCCACATAGTTACCATCGAGGACCCGATAGAGTTCGTGCACCAGAACAAAAACTGTCTGATCACCCAGCGAGAGGTGGGCGTTCACACCAACTCGTTCGCGGCCGCCTTGCGCGTCGCGCTCCGCCAGGACCCCGACATAATCCTCGTGGGCGAAATGCGCGACCTGGAAACCATATCGCTGGCACTCACCGCGGCCGAGACCGGTTCGCTGGTGTTTGCCACGCTTCACACCAACAGCGCGGCGAAGACGATCAACCGTATTATCGACGTCTTTCCAAACGACGCGCAGAACCAGATTCGCACGCTTCTGTCGGAGTCGCTTTCGGCCGTCATCGCCCAGACTCTCTTAAAGCGCTCCGACAAGAGGGGCCGTGTCGCGGCGATGGAAATAATGATATGCAATTCGGCCATCCGCAACGCCATCCGTGAAAATAAGATCGAACAGATCATCTCGATAATGCAGACGAGCGCTCGCGAGGGGATGCAGATGCTCGACGATCACCTGCTTCGGCTGCTCGAGCAGGGCGTCGTCTCCAAACCGGACGCGCGTGAAAAATCGTTCGAGAAACACAGATTCAATTAGAGAGACAACTTGCAGGAGAACGAAAGCTCATGGCAGCGATAGACTCGGTTCTCATAATGGCAAAGGAAAAGAAGGCCTCCGATGTCCACCTGTGTTCGAAATCGGTCCCCATGGTCCGTCTGTTCGGGAACATCGTCAAGCTTGAGGGATACGAGGTTCGCGAGCCCGAACAGAACGAACGCGAACTTCTTGAAATCATGAATGAGAACCAACTGCAGGAGTTCGACCGCTACAAGGAGATCGACTTCTCCTATGCGATACAGAGAGTCGGTCGCTTTAGGGTGAATATTCACCAGGAGGAACGTGGCGTCAGCGGTTCCTTCCGAATCATACCCAGCGAGATTCGGACCGCCGACAGCATCGGCCTGCCGGAAGTGGTCAAGGAGATTACCAGGCGCGAGCAGGGCCTTTTCCTCGTGACCGGCCCGTCCGGCTGCGGCAAATCCACCACTCTTGCGGCCCTCGTGGACATGATAAACCATGAGCGCGCCTGTCACATCATCACGATTGAGGACCCGATAGAGTTTCAGTACGAAAACAACATGGCGTACATCGACCAGCGGGAGGTGGGCACGCACACGAAAAGCTTTGCGTCTGCGCTGCGCTCGGTGGTTCGTGAAAATCCGGATGTGATCGTAGTGGGCGAGATGCGCGACCTCGAAACGATATCACTGGCGGTTTCCGCCGCCGAGACGGGTCACCTCGTGTTCAGCACGCTCCACACCAGGGGCGCGGCGAAGACGATAGAGCGCGTTGTCAACGTGTTTCCGCCCGAACAGCAGTTCATGATGCGGACCATGATCGGCGAGTCGCTCGTGGGAGTGCTCTCCCAGCAGTTGATGCGCAACGTGAACGGCGACGGCATGACCCTCGCCATCGAGGTGATGATCAATACGTCGGCGGTGGCCAGCCTCATCCGTCATGGGGACACATATCGAATTCCCTCGACGATGCAAACCGGCAAGAAATTCGGAATGCAGCTCATGGATGAACACATCATCGAGCTCCTCAGGGCGAACAAGATAGACCCGAAGGTGGCTCAGGTGAAGATTGAGGACAAAGGATTGCTTCGAGAATTCCTCCTTGAACAGCAGAAGGCGGAGGGCAAACTCAAGAAGGAACGGGCCAGGCACAAAGCCTGAGGCGGGATTTCAATTGGCCGAGATAGATAGATTCCTGGAATTTCTGGTGGAACACGACGGCTCCGACCTGATGATAATGTCGGGCTCGAGGGCCGTGGTGAGAATACACGGAGAGTTGAGGCCGATTACCTTCGGGTCCAACTCCGACGTGCTCACCGACTCCGTTGTGAGACCGCTGGTGTACGAGATATTGTCGAACAGACAGATCAAGATTCTTGAGGAAGAGGGCGAGCTTGACCTTGCATACGAGCTGCCTGGAGTGTCGCGGTTCAGGAGCAACGTGTACATGCAGTCGCACGGAATCGCGGTTGCGTTCCGGGCGATTCCCTCTAAGATCAGGACGCTTGAAGAACTCGGATTCCCCCCGGGTGTGAAAAAGCTTGCCTCGATGCAGCGAGGCTTTGTGCTCGTGTGCGGACCGTCAGGCTGCGGAAAGACGACGACGCTCGCGTCGATGGTGGACTATATCAACAAGACGCGCCAGTGTCACATAATAACCATCGAGGAGCCGATAGAATATCTTCATACGAACATAAAGAGCATAATCACCCAACGACAGGTGGGACCTCATACGGAAAGCTTTTCCTCGGCGCTCAGAGTCTCCGTTCGCCAAGACCCCGACGTGATCATGGTCGGCGAGATGCGCGACCTGGAAACCATCTCGACCGCACTCACCACGGCCGAGACCGGAGCGCTCGTCTTCGGCACGCTGCACACCGACAACGCCGCAAAGACGATAAACCGAATCATCAACGTGTTCCCCTTCGAACAGCGCAACCAGGTGCGTACCCTCCTTTCCGAAACGCTGACGGGCGTGGTCGCTCAGCAACTGCTCACCCGCGCCGACGGGTCCGGCATGGTGGCTGTGGCCGAGATTCTCATGGGGATTCCCGCAATCTCCAACGCGATACGTGAGGGCAAAATAGAGCAGATGATCTCCATCATGGAAACGGGGCGAAGACACGGAATGCAGATACTCGACGAGCATCTGCTCGAACTCGTGCAGAGCTGTGTGATTACTCCCGAGGCGGCACGCAGGAAGGCCCGCAACAAGAGGTTGTTTGAGTAGCGCATTGGAACATTCGGATAGCGACGTTCCCCGGGAACATGGATAGCAGAGGGCTGTTTCGGTCGAAGCGATTCAAGTCGAATAGGATTGCAGAGGGAATCTGCTGCGCGGCACTCTCGATCTTCGTTTTTGTTGCTTATCGGGATTGTCTGTCCCTCTACGAAACGGGGGACTCCGTCGCTTGGCTTCATCGATACCGGTTTCACATCGTCGGTCTCCTCACGCACGGCAGCAGCCCGTTTCACTATCATCCGCTCTCCCTCTTGTGGTACGGGCTTCCCACATCTTTTTTCGGATTTCATCCTTTTTGGACTCATCTGCAGTCGCTCGCTCTCCACGCGGCAAACGCCGTCATGGTATTCCTGCTGGCTCGTTTTTTTGTCGGAAAAACGCTGTATGCCTTCGCGGCGGCTGTCCTGTTCGCCACCGGCATCTATGTGGCCGAGACCGTCTTCTGGGGAGGCGGATTCCCGAACCTTGCAATGACGTTTCTGTTTCTGCTCTGCTTCTTCCTTTTTCGCTCGCATCTCATCAGCGGCTCCCTCTGGACGTTGGGATTGTTCAACGTGCTGTTTGTTCTTTCACTGTTTGTGTTTCCCACGGCGGTCAATTTCCTCGCAGTCTTTCTTCTCTATGCATTGTGCGACCCTGAAAGACTTTTCGGGAAAAGCGGGCGTGGGAAAGTCGGGAGCAACGTTTCCCTTATGCTCCGAGCGCTCGCCGCGCCGGCGGTGAGCGTAGTGGTGTTCTTGCTCATCCGTTCATTTTTCGTTGAAGCGCTCACCTACAACTCTCTAGCCTTCTTCAATCCCGCGGTGGCAAAGGGATTGGCGTCTCGGATGTTTCATGCGTTGGAGTTTTTATTGATTCCTTCGCAGTTTCTGTTGGCCTTCATCCCTTCACGGCTTCTTGATGTGCAGGGAGTGTATTTCGGCACGAAGCTCATATTCATTCTGGCCGTGCTCGGGGTCATGCTATTCAAGATGACCCCCGGAGACGGGTTCCTCGTTTTGTGGCTTCTTTCTCAGGTGTTTCTCGTCTCGCTCGAGACCGACGCCGGGAGCCGCCATCTCTATTCCGTGTCGGTCGGGGCATCCATCTTGTTGGTGGTGTGCTTGGGGAAGGTAGTCGAAGCCGTTCTGACCTTCGCAGGTACGATTGGCGAGGCACGGCTTCGGTTGCCGGACGTGCTTTCGAAGACGGGAAAGAGGGGCGCTGCCGCCTTGTTGTTGTGTTTCGGGCTTTTTGTTCCCGTGAAAAACAACTTGACGAACGTCGGTTACTTCATGCTCACTTATGAGGAAGCCTCGCGGATCGCGCGATCATCAGTCGAGCATGTGAGGTCGGTCTGTACAAATCCGGCTCCGGAAGGCGTCACGCTTCTCATCAACATGCCAACCGCCGTCATTCGGGCGGGAAGCGTGCCGTCTTTTGTTCTGCCGGGTGATTCCTTGCTCTCTCTGCTTGACCTGGAAACCGGGACGCCTGTGTGGAAGGAGAGAAGCGTCATCGGGACGTGTCGCGAATTGTACGTAGAACCCCGGACTGACTGGCGATTCTATAATTACTTGACTGTGCCGAAGCACAGGGGTGAGGTTCGAAATTTTTCCGTCCGCGAGCTGGCCATGTTTGCCGAGCAGTCGAATAGGGTATTGGTTTTCGACTATCAGGCCGAGCTTCCACGCAAAGCGAGCACCGAATGGCTTCTCGACAGGGCGGAGGCCGATCCATCCCGAGGGTGACACCACCGAGGTACCGACGGAAGGGCAGGGAACGTTCCGGGTTTACGGTTTGCAGTTTACGGTTTAGAAGCCGGGAACCGTCAACCGTCAACCGTCTCAGAACTGCCGCAGTAGCTGCTTGGCAATGACTATCCGCTGAATCTGCGAAGTGCCCTCACCGATCTCCAACAGCTTCGCGTCGCGCATGTAGCGCTCGACGTGGAACTCCGACGTGTATCCGTATCCGCCCAATATCTGAACCGCGTTTGTGCTCGCACGCATGGCCGTCTCCGAGGCGAAGAGCTTCGCTTCTGCGGCTTCTTTCGTGACGGATTCGCCTCTGTCCTTCATCAGCGCCGCCCTGTGAACAAGCAGTCTGGCCGCGTCTATCTGGGTCGCCATGTCGGCGAGAAGCCATTGAATGGCCTGAAACTGGGCGATCGGCTTGCCGAACTGCTCGCGTTCTTTTGCGTACGTGATGCTGTCCTCGAGCGCGCCCCGTGCGATGCCGACGGCGAGCGCGCCGATGCCGATGCGGCCGTTTGTGAGCACCTTCAGCGTGTCGGCAAACCCCTCGCCCTCCGTTCCCAGAAGACACTCCCGGGGCAGACGCAGGTCCTCAAGGGCGATTTCCGCCGTGTCGCTGGCATGCATGCCGAGCTTGTTCAGAATCTTACGGGCGGAGTATCCGGGGGTCGGCGACCCGCCTTTACGTGTCTCGACGACGAAGGCGGAGATGGGCCTCTTCCCGTTGCCCTTTCCCGTCGCCGCCATGATAACGCAGATGTCTGCGACGGTACCCTGCGTGATGAACATTTTCGAGCCGTTCAGCACCCATTCGTCTCCGTCCAGACGGGCGGTCGTCCTCATCGAAGCAGCATCGCTCCCGGAGCCGGGTTCGGTGAGCCCCCACGCTCCCAGCTTCTCGCCGCGCGCGAGCGGCGCGACGTATCGCTGCTTCTGCTCTTCATCGGCCGCCACCATGAGATGTCCCAGGCAGAGCGAGTTCTGGGCGGCCATGTTCAACGCGACCGAAGCGTCCCATCGCGCTATCTCTTCCATAACCATGGTGTAAGCCAACACACCCAGTTCGGCGCCGCCGTATTGCTCCGGAACCAGCATGCCCATGAAGCCCAGCGGACCAAGCTTCTTCATTATCTCCATGGGATATTCGCGATTGGCGTCGCGCTTGATGGCCTTCGGAGCGAGTTCCTTCAGCGCGAACTCACGGGAGGTCTGCTGAAGAATTCTCAATTCTTCTGTCAGTTCGAAGTCCACTGTCCTCTCCTTGAATCATTCGCCTTTTGGTGTGAGGGGGTTTCAAAACGGTCCGAATCGCAAGGGGTGAGATGTCCTTCGGACCGTGGAACAACCGGCAGTTACGGCAAGAGCTTACCAGAAAAAGGGTCGGGCTGTCAATTGAGCCCGACGTACGCCGCCGCACTTGTGTTTCCCGTTGCTCCGATGGTATTCTTAAACGTGTCTGATGGTTAGTCTTCGATGGGGACCGTCCCAAGAATTACGGGCCGAGCCCGTCGAGACCGTAGATTCGGGACTGTCCCCAGAGCAACCTTGTGGTCAAACCAATCATTGAACATTCTCACTGTCCCCAGACCCCGCTTTGGGTTTTAGTATGAAACCAATAATTGTGCTCGGAATCGACCTGGCCGGCTCGCCGAAACGGCCTACGGGCATCTGTCGTTTGACGGGACTGACCGCAAGCACGCGCGAGGTTTTCTCAGATGAGGAAATCCTCGAGAGCGCGGCTCCGGACGTCCGGCTTGTGGCCATCGACGCTCCGCTGAGCCTGCCGCGCGGCCGCTGCTGCCTGCGTGACGATTGCGATTGCGCCGGCAGGGCACACTTCAGGGAGTGCGACACCGAGCTTCGCACGCTCGGGATCAGGTTCTTCCCGATAACGCTCGGCCCGATGCGCATGCTCACCCGGCGGGGGATGCAGCTTAAGGATGAGTTCGAGAAAAGAGGCTTCGAGGTGGTCGAGACCTTTCCCGGCGGCGCGCAGGACATCTGGGGGATGCCCCGGCAGAAAAACCCGGCGGGCCTTCGGCGCTCGCTGAGAGAGTTCGGCGTGAAGGGCGACATCCGCAAGCGCGGCATCTCGGTGCACGAGCTCGACGCAATCACGTGCGCGCTCGCGGCGAGATGCTACATCCAGCGGAACTTTCTCGCCACCGGCGACCCGACTGAAGGTCAGATAATCCTTCCCCGGCCCAAAAAGAAATCACGCCCGACACGAACAAAGACGAACCACACGAAATGATGGCACTAAACGCGCCTAGGGATTCTGTTTCCGAGAAAGCCCCAGAGCCCCCCGCTGGCAAAGCCCAGAAGGAAATATATCAGAAGGTAGGGCAGAATAACGATGAACCAATAGGTTCTCTCCAACTCCGCCTTCTCAAAGACTATGAAATGCAATACACAGACTGCTGATGACAAGAGAGCAAAAAATAATCCAACCTTAAGAAATGCATGCTTGCCCCACGACGGTCCCAGAAAGAGGCCGGGCAATCCTATTGCCAGAGTGATTAACACGAATCTTGCCACAACCGCCAGTAGATGAGGAATCGTTCCGAAGATTTTGAAGCCGCCTTCTCTTAGCTGGTCTTCCATGATGGTGTTCATCGGATTAAGAAAATAGCAGAGAAGAAGGAAGAGAATCCCGATACACGGCACCTTCAAGCGGCTCATTTTCCCTGATTTCCTTCCCGGGCCCACTCTTTTGTCTCTCGAACGCAGTTACATCCGGGCCGACAAATCTGACCGACCCTTGCCTTCATAGACGGGCGGCGAAGGCAAAATTTAAACGACAGTGTATGTATATCACTTGATAAAATCATTGTCAAAGGGGGAGATCTTCGCCGGAATGCGTCATCCACAAGACCACTGCTTCGGAAGTTACGTGTTCTTTAAGCGAATGCAGGAATAGCGGCTCCGCCGAAGGGATGGTAACTTTATCTTTGGGAGACAATGCCATCGACTCGAACGGAAATCAAAAGAAAGGAGCCGGTCATGAAATACTTGCTCTCGCTTCTCGTTGCTTTGATGTGGCCGATGAACGCGCAGGCAGACCTGCACAAGGAAGTCGTTGAGTACAAACACGGCGACACCGTGCTGGAGGGCTACCTGGCGTACGACGACTCGACCAAGGGGAAGCGGCCCGGCGTGCTGATAATCCATCAGTGGATGGGGCTCGGGCCCTATGAGAAGATGCGCGCCGAGCAACTGGCGAGGCTCGGCTACGTCGCGTTCGCTGCGGACATGTACGGCAAAGGCGTCAGGCCGAAAGACCGGCAGGAGGCCGCCGCGCAGGCGGGCATATACAGGGCAGACCGCCAGCTCATGCGCGCTCGCGCCAACGCCGGATTGCAGGAGCTGAAGAGATGTGAGCTTGTTGACGCCAAGCGCATTGCGGCCATCGGATACTGCTTCGGCGGCGGCGCCGTGCTGGAGTTGGCTCGCAGTGGCGCCGACATCGCGGGCGTCGTGAGCTTCCACGGCAACCTCGACACACCCGACCCCTCCGACGCGAAAAATATCAAGGCGAAGGTTCTCGTGCTGCACGGCGGCGACGATCCCCACGTGCCGCAATCCCAGGTCATCGGCTTCTGGGATGAAATGCGCAACGCGGGCGTCGATTGGCAGATGGTGATATACGGCGGAGCGGTGCATGCTTTCACCGACCCCAGCGCTGGCGACGACCCTTCCACGGGAGTGGCGTACAACGAAAAGGCCGACAAGCGCTCGTGGGAGGCGATGAAGTCATTCTTCGCGGAGATATTCAGATAAGGGCCGAGTTCACGACACGTCCCGCCGTCGATTCAATGGAGGGAGTGTTCTTTTATCATTTTCTTGAACTCCTCGAGCAGGCGGGGGTTCAGCTTCTTGCCGGCCATCTCGTCCATGGTACGCAGCGCCTCGCCGAGTTCCTCGTGCTTGTGATAGACCCTGTCGTCGGTCAGGGCTGAAAATGTGTCCGCAATGGCCAGTATCTGCGCGCCGAGCGGTATCTCGTCGCCCTTGAGCGCATGCGGGTAACCCGTTCCATCGAAATTTTCGTGGTGTGCGCTCACAATGGACGCCACGGGCTCTATCCCTTTTATGGGAGCCAATATTTCTGCGGCAAAGGATGGATGCTGTTGAATCATATCCCGCTCTTCGGCCGTCAGCTTGTCAGGCTTCAGCAAGATGTCGTCGCGAACTCCTATCTTCCCGACATCATGCATCAGGGCCGCGAGCCATATTTCCTCACGTTGCACTTCATCGAGGCCAAGCCTGCCGGCGAGGGCGAGCGCAAGGTCTGCCACCCGCTCACTGTGCTGGCGGGTGTAATCGTCGCGAACCTTAAGCGCCTGAGCGAGCGTGGCGACCGCGGTGACGATCGCCCGCCTCTGGCTGCGAGCCTCGGCCTTCTTCGCACGGATGCGGTCGCGCTTATCCATGCTCGACAGCAGGCCGGTGGCCAGGCCGACGAGAAGGAAAACCGCCATGACGCCTATCCGGTCGATCTTCTGGTCCATGCTGCCCGTCCACTGGAACGCCGCGTGGGGGAGATACAGCGCGATGGAAAGAAAAGCCGATATGAGGCCGCCCCAAAACCCGAACCAGTAGGCACAGAGGACAATCGGCACGAGGTAGAGCTTCTGGAAAATCACATGCACGAAGTAAATGCGAGGGTAGTCGGTCCGCGTGGTGTAATGGACCAGAGTGATAAGAAGAAAGGCGCACGCAAGAAGAATCACCCTGAAAGGGGCTTTCATCTTGGTTTAAGCCGTCCTTCCTTTCGCTTCTGAAAAGATTTTAATGATCGCTTCGACGGCCTTGTCCACGCTGTTTGCAGCGGTATCGATGATGTGGTCGGCGGCGGCCCGATATTTTGGAGCACGCTCGGCGAGTATCTCGGAAATTTCTTCGAGGAAGGATTTCGACCCGCTCAGTGAAGGGCGCTGGTCGTCGTGCTCGATTCGGCTGACGATGGTCTCTTCGTCGGCCACAAGCCAGAAGACGATTCCATTCTTCTTCAAGCTCCGGACGTTCTGCGGCCTGCCGATGACGCCGCCGCCCGTGTCGATTATCAGGCCGTCCCCGTCTTCGAGGTCCGCAGCGACCTGCGACTCCATGTCGCGGAAATGCTCCCAGCCGTGTTGTTCGACGATTTCGGGAATCGATTTGCCGGCGCGCTTGACGATCTCCTCGTCCATGCCGACGACCTGCATCGACAGGCGTCGGCCGAGTTCCCTGGCAATAACGGTCTTGCCGGTTCCGCGATAGCCTATCAGAACGATGTTCACGAAAAGCTCCCTCCCGGAAACGCCATCATCCGAGACGTTCTTCCACGATCTTCCTCATGACGTTGACGGGAGCGCGCTGTCCCGTCCACAGTTCGAATTGGAGGACTGCCTGGTTCACGAACATTTCCATGCCGGGAATCGTCAAGCATCCGACCGCTTCGGCCTCCTTGAGCAGCCGCGTTTTGCGAGGGGTGTACACGATGTCGAACACCGCCTGCTCGCGACGGAGCAGTTTCTTGGGAATGAGCGTGTCTTCCGTCTTGGGATGCATGCCGACGGGAGTGCAGTGGATGACGACGTCGGCGCCGCCGACGGCTTGCCGGAGGGATTTATCGTTCAGGTTCCCGCCGCTGACACAGGCTGGCGTCTTGTCCTTCAAGTCTCGCACGAGTTTTTCGAGTTCGTCGGGAATGACGCCCAGTATCGTTATCTCCGGCGGTCGCTCCGACATTGCCAGCGCGAACGTGACCGCCCTGGCCGCGCCGCCCGACCCGAGAACGAGCACCTGCCTGCCCGCGATCTCGACGCCATAGTCGTTCAACGCCTTCAATGCTCCCGGCCCGTCTGTGCTCGTTCCCCTGAGAACGCCGTCCTCTTTCACAACCGTGTTCACGGAGCCGATGTTTCGAGCGCCCTCGTCGATTGTGTCGAGATGCTGCATGATGGAGACCTTGTGGGGAATCGTGACGCTGAGGCCCCGAAAATTCCCAAAAGCCCTGAGGCCCGCGACCGCGCCCGCGATGTCCTCCACCCGGAACGCGACGTACACATAGTTGAGCTCCAGCGCCTCGAAGGCGGCGTTGTGGATTGCGGGCGAAAGCGAATGTTCGACGGGATTTCCTATGACGGCGCAGAGTTGCGTGGTCGCGTCGATTCTTTCCGGGCGTGCCATCGGTCTTCCTTCCATTCTAGACGGTCAACAGCTTGTTCGTGATAAGATTGCACATGGCCCAGACCACGTCGAGCGCGAAATGCTTGTCGGCGGAGCCGTCGAAAAGAATCTGCGCTCGTGGCGGGAACTCGTCGTCGGCGACCCACAGGATGTATGCGATCTGGATTCGGGGCAGCACGAGGAATTCCAGCCCGGCGTCGCCGAAATCGATTGGAGCACCACCGATGAGCCTGCCCTTCTCGAGGAACGCGGCATCGTCGCGGCCGAACCTTTTCTCGACCTTCCAACTCGGCAGTGCGTGCGGTCCCTTGAAGAAGAAGCTGCCGTCGATCAACTGGTTCTCCGTCACGTATTCGCATGCCATGGGCACTTCCATGGCCCGGATGAGATAGTGCACGGAAACAAGGACCGAGTTGAAACCCGGCGGGCCGTCGTTCTCGCTCGCCGGCCGGCTGACGCGCTTGACCTTCATCTTCTCGGGATAAATGAGCAGGTCGTCGTTCAGGACCTTCAGCTCGTATGCCTTTTCTCCCTCATCATATCGGGCGAGGCTGCGCCTGCACACCTCGGCCGGGTCCATTGCTCGCAGCTCTTTCCAGTAGATGCCGTCGATCTTGTCGTCCTGCTCGAAAAAGGTGTCTCCGTTCATCTTGCTTCCCTGCGAATTCATCTGCGTGTTCGTTCCCTTGCATGAGGCCGGCATGTCTCAGCCGGCCTTGGATTTGGAGGGTCGTTTCGGAATCCTCCTCGAACAGGGCACTCCCGCCTGGCACAGGCCGCAGCCGGTGGTGACGTCGATGTTGTACTTCTCGCGCAATCCCTCAATGCACTGGAAATACACGTATGTGCTGCACTTGGCCTTGTCGTGGCCCGACTCTGAAAGGGCTCCGGACGGGCATCGCTCGATGCAGTCGCCGCAGGTGCCGCTGTTGTAAAACAGGCAGTTTGCGCGATAGTCTTCGTAGATGCGGGGCGTCGGCTTCAGCTTCAGGTTGGTCACGACGCTGCCGCACCTGTGAGCGATTCCCTTGGGCGTAATCAACGCGTCGTTCAGGCTGAACGTGCCCAGGCCGGCGGCGTACATCGCATGGCGCTCCGACCACGAAGACGCGAACCCGACGCGCTCGTCCATGATCATTTGCCAGTAGCTTGAGTCCATCGGAGCTATCGCCAAGAAGCCTTCCGCTCTGAGCAGTCCCACGACGTGTTGCCGGAGCATCACGTTAAACTTCTCGCCGGTGTCGCGGGTGTGAGCCCAGCGGGGCGACGGAAACTTTTTCTGGCGGGCGTTGCTCTTTATCGTCTCTGCCGAGATGGGAAGTATCCAGCAGATTACGCTGATGCTTTCCATGTTCCCGGTATAGTTCTCGTCTTTGGCGCATTGTTCGAGCAGGTCTCTGGGATGCCAGTGAAACGGCCCGACCACCTCCTTGTATTCGATGAAAATGGGGTCGTCGGCATTGGCGAAACCGACAAGCGGCTCATCGAAGATGCGACTGCCATCGAGCATCGTGAGGCGGTTGGCGTCGCTCTCGTTGACAAAGCGCTTGATTTCTTCTTCGAGAAATTTTTCCTGTTGGTGAGACAACGAATACTTCATCTTGCTTTCCTTCAATATTGGGAGAACCGAAACAAGGGACATCGGAATACGACACCACAAGTGTAACAAAAACTCCCGCCGTGTTGCAAACGGCCCGATACTTGCCAGGGCCGCGTCGAAGTGCATGGCCGAGGTCGTTGCATTCTTGCTCGGTTGACATGAAAGAGGCCATATTCTATGATTATCCTCACGTCGCAGGCTGATTATCGGACGGATTCACAAAGTGAGAATTTGAGAGGAAGATGAAGACCGCCGAGCAGTTTACCCCTTTCTTTCGTGACGCAAAGGCCTGGGCGGTCCTCTGCGTCTTTGCGCTGTTCGCCTTTGCTCTGTTATTCTTTTCCCGCTTCGACATGAGGTTTCATCAGCCCGCATATATGGCCGACAGCGGCCTCTATTATCCCATACTGCTTACCTCTCATGGCGAGCGCCCTTACGCAGACTTCGACCTGAGATATACGCCGGGACTTTTTTACCTCAATGCGCTCCTGTTCGACGTGTTCGGCGTCCGAATGTCGGTCGTCCGGTGGGGGATAGCGGTGTTCTGGCTCTTCGACCTCATCGGGCTCCACTTGGTCGCTCGCTTCATCATGCCGAGAAAGTTTGCGTTGATAGCTCCAGCGATGGCGCTCTTGTGGGGCCCGCTCAATCGCTGGGCTCCATGGGCAAGCTGGTATTCGGTACCGCCCGCGATTTTTTCGTTGTTCTTCACGCTTAAGTATGCCGAGCGCGGCAGGACGGCCGACCTTTTGCTCGCTGGAATCGCGGGTGGGGTGACTTTTTTCTTCAAGCAGTCTACGGGAGCGCTGGCGATGGTTTCCCTTGTCGTTGTGTACGTTGTCGCTTCCGGCTTGCACGGGTCCGACTCGGCGGGAAAATCGAAGCTGGTCCTCTCACTGAGAATTCTCGGCGTGATCTTCGGGTGCTTCCTGTTTCCGCAGGTAATGATGAGGCATAATATTCGGTCGAACCATATAGCTTTTCATTTGCTCCCGTTGGGAACTCTTGGGTTGTTATTGATTGCGATCATTATTCGCACTTTCAGGGAGCAGGGGGGCGGGACCGGAAACAGTGCTTGTTTTCGAAACTTCATCGTGCCGCCCGCCTTGGCAGCAGCGGCCTTCCTGATAGTTACCGCCCTGTGGTTTCCTGTGGCGTCGGAAGGCTTCGGGGCGGTGAGGTTGATGAAATATCTCCTCATGTTCGAGAAGCCCCTGTTCGTCTATGTAGGCGCAAGGCTGAGGCTCACGCCGACCGGCTTATTCGAGACACTCGCTCCCGCAGCTTTCTACTTAGGCCTGAGCCTGTTGGGCGCAATTTTCTTTTTGAAGTCGAAGGTGTGGGTGCGGATGGGACTGGCATTGGCGCTGGTTGCCGCCGGGGTTACGGTCGCACTCGTTCGTCCCGACGTGATGGACAATATGTTTTCACGGGTTGCGCTCACGTCGGCGGGCATGGTTCTTACGCTCCACTTTGTCGCATTGATTTACCTGATTGCGAAGACGCTCCTTCGCGCCGACGGCGCCGACTCCGTTCGTAAGGTCATGCCGCTTCTCACGGTGTTGATCTTCAGCAACTTCTTCTTCCTGCAATTGTTTCCCTTTAATTCCTTCATTCATTTGCGCTGGGCGATAAATCCGTGGTTTGTACTCACGGCATGGCTTGCATACGGGTTCTATGGATGGATGCAAAGGGCAGACGCGGACAAGGCGCGGAGTGCTCTTGTGAAAGGATTGCGCTACGCAGTGGCGGTGGTTCCGATCGCGCTTTATTTCGGGCTGACCATTCTGTTCAACCTCGCAACGGGATTCTTTACCTTCACCGTCCCTGCAAGGCCGGTCGAAGCAGGCGGGGAACTTTCCAGCGCGTGGGACAAGATTCGCGCGCTCGCGCACGTTGAGATTCATCCGAAACAGTTAGTGCGGCCCGATCTGAAACGCGTGGACGTGCGCATCCCGGTGGAACTCGCGCAGGAGATGCAGATACTCGTGAAATATCTGAGGGAACACACCGGCCCGGACGATATGGTGTTCGGACCAAGTTTGAACTTCATCAATTTCGCAGCGGACATTCCATCGCCGTTGAAGGAGAATCATTTTTTCCTTGGCTGGGTGGGCCCGCGGGACGAGATTGAAATATGCCAGCTCATCGATGTTTCCAGGCCGAAGTACGTCATCTTCTTCGATTCCGGAGACCCCGCCGACGCGTTCGGTCTCAGGAGATTCGTAATCGACTTTCCGAATCTCGCGACGTACCTGGATACACGCTATGCGTTTGACGTCAAGATAGGCCCGTTCACGGTAGCGCGCAGAATGTGAGCCTTATTCTGTGCGTCCTGAACATTCCTCACGCCCACCACATGCCGCCAGGCAACTCTTCGGTGAAAAGAACATCTTGCAGAAATTTGATTGCCTTCTTCAGACCCTCGTCGGGCGAGGCGAGGATATCTTCGTGCTCGATGCTGAGCACGTAATCGTAGCCGACAGTCCGCAAAGCGCTGACGATCTCCTTCCATGTCATGTAGTCGTGCCCGTAGCCGATGGTGCGAAACGTCCACGAGCGCTGTGCCACCTGCCCGTAGTGTTTCGTGTCGAGCACGCCGTTTTGTGAACAATTGATCGGGTCGATGTAGGTGTCTTTCGCGTGAACGTGATAGATCATGCCCGCCAGCTTGCGGATGGCGGCGACCGGCTCGATCCTCTGCCAGAACAGGTGGCTGGGGTCGAAGTTGGCGCCGATGCTTTCTCCGACCGCCTCTCTGAGCTTCAGAAGCGTTTCCGGATTGTACACGACCATTCCCGGATGCATCTCGAGAGCGATCTTCGTTAGCCCGCGCGATTGCGCGAACTTGACCTCCTCCTTCCAGTAGGGTATGACTTTCTCGTTCCACTGCCATTCGAGGACGTCCAGAAAGTCCTGCGGCCATGCGCATGTCACCCAGTTCGGGTTTTTCGAACCTTCCGAATCTCCCGGACAGCCCGAGAAAAAGTTGACAACCTCCACACCGAGTTTCTCGGCAAGTTGAACCGTCTTTCGCCATGTCACATGGTTGCTCTTCGCAAATTCGGCGTCGGGATGCAGGGGATTGCCCTGACAGCTCAGGGCGCTTATCTGAATTTTTCGCTCAGCGAATTTATCATGGTATTCCTTGAGCTTCTTCTCGTTGGCGAGCAGCTCGTCGATGTCGCAGTGGGCGTTGCCGGGATAATTGCCTGTACCGATTTCGACCATCTCGACACCCAGTTCGGCCAGTTTGTCCAACATTTCGTCAACTGAAAGGCTGAAGAATAGGGGGGTAAACACTCCGATTTTCATGTTGCCTCCTTTTCTTTCCCGTTGCGCGCTCGTTCGGGTGTTGGTGAAATCTCTAATCGATACATCGGCAATGAGTCGGCGCCAAACCGCCAGCCATGCCTTTCCCTATTTCATATTCGTCTTTACCCAGCGCCTCTGACGGTTGCTGATGAGCATTTTGTCGACCACAACGGAAGCTCGGTAACCGTCCTCGAACGTGGCGAAGTCGGCGGGATCTCGGCCGGGCTTCTTGCCGTCGGCAATATATTGGTACACGTCGACGATGAAACTCTTGATTCCGTCCGCCCAGGCCTCCCCATATCCGGCGCGGTACGGCTCGCGGCGGTGCGCCTCTTTCTTGGGCGGCGCGGGTTTCTTTCCTACTATTTCGTTCGGACGGTCGCGGCGTCCCACCCAGAGTGTGTCGGGCTGCTCCTGGTCCCATGCGGCGGATTTTGCGGAGCCGTCTATCTGGAAAAACAGGCGGTTCTTCCGACCCGCGCTCACATGGGACACGGTGAGGGCTCCCCGCGTTTCGCTCCCGAATTGAAGTAGAACGGAGCCGTAATCCTCAGTGGCCACGCGAATTTGAACGTGATGTGGCTTGGCCGCGCGGCCGAAGGTTCCCACGGTCGTGACGCTCTTTTTCCGAACCGGAATGAATGTGTGCAGGTCGGCGTTAACCTGTGTGATCTTCAGCCCGGTGACGAATTGCACGAGGTCGCACCAGTGCGATCCGATGTCGGCCAACGCACGCGAAGGTCCGCCCAGGGAGGTATCGACGCGCCAGTCGTAGTCGGTTTCATACAGAAACGAGTCCTGGAGATAGCTGCCATGGACCGAATAGATGCTGCCCAACTCATTGTTGCGAACCATCGCTCTGAGGCGCTCCACCATCGGATAGTGGCGGTAGTTGAACATCGCCGCGTGCACGACGCCGCTTCGCCTGGCGGCATTGAGCACCAGCTTGGCTTCGCGAGAATCCACTGCCAGCGGCGTTTCGGAGATGACATGCTTTCCCGCCGCCATTATGGCGCGATTTACCGGAAAATGAAGGTTGTTGGGAGTGCAGTTGTGTATGACCTGCACGTCGGGGTCCCTTATGACGTCCGTGTAATTGTTGTAAACGCGCCCGATACCCAACTCAGAGGCCTTCTCACTGGCCGCCTCCCCTGAAGGGTCGGCGATTGCTATTACCTCGCCCATGCCGCTCCGGCGAATACCTTCGACGTGAACAGGACCCACGAAGCCCGCTCCAACCACGCCTGCTCTAATCTGTTTCACTTCTATCCTCCGAGGCGGTCACGCGAGAAACGCTCCACCCGTTCTGCTGGGATCGCTGTGTCGCCGAGACGACAAAGTTGATACAAGACTCGACCACTTTCTGTCGAGAGGGACACTCTCTCCTATACTATGCCATAGCCTGTCCAAACCGCAATCGTTTCTCAAGGCTGCGCCCGCCGACGAAAGCCGGGCGAATCCTAAAGAATCTTCTTCCATGGCCGAAGGCATATGAGTCGGCTCATGGCTGAAATCCTAATTCCGAGGTACGTCCTCGGTCTTAAGAATCTTTATGTTTTCTGGGGGTGAAAAGTCGAACGCCTTGGCCGGGAACTTGGCATCGAGCTGAAAGTCGTCTATCCGCAGCAACATCGACGTGCGCAAACGCGGGAGATTGATCTCTATTTCGTCGGGAATAGTTGCTTCCCCATCGGAGGCATGCCCTTCGTACGCGATGTCGGCCTCGAGCGTTCCGTCTGCGCCGACGAACATCTGGCGCGTCGCAAGGCCTGTTTCCGGGTCCATCCATATCTCCCTGTATGCCCCGGTCTCTTCCATGAACACCAGCCTGAGTGAGTCGGCCTCGGAATCGAGGTGTGCAGGCAGGGAGAATAACGTGTCGAAATCCGAAACCACGACGATGGCCGCCACGATGGCGTCGGCGGAAACGACGATGCTCTCGTTTCCGTCGTAGATTGCCTGACAATCCTTGCTCAGATAGGCGGTCTTTTCCGGCGGCACGAACAGCCAACACGTTTGTCCGTTTGAAACGAGCTCGAACAGTGTCGGCGCAAGCGGCCTATATGCCCGCACACGCACTCTGTCGGGTCTCTGCAGCATCAGAGCAAACGACGCCGGTCTCCAGCGTTCTTCCTCGAATAGCTTTATCTGCAGATGGCCGCCGGCCTTCACGGAGTTTGCCTTCCCATAGTTCCGGAGCAACAGCGATTCTGCGTCTTCGATTGTCTCAACACGCGTCGGCAAGGGCGCTTCTGGAGGACGCACGAGTCGTTTTCGCGCGACGCAGCCCACGTGAAGGAATGCCACCAGCAGAAAAGCCGCCATGGCGTAATTGCGAAGCCTAGAAACGATCGTCCTCTTCCTCCATGGACTTGTCCGTCCACTGCTCAGGTTCTGTTCCCCCGGTCGGCGCCGTCGGAGGCGACACACTCAAAAAATCTCGGGACGATGTCGAATGCCTCGAGGTACGCTTCTGAAACACTGTTCTGCAATGCATCAATCGAGGAACGCCGGAGAAGGCTGATCGTGGACCCGCCGAATCCGGCGCCGGTTAGTCTGGAGCCCAGCACACCTTCGACTTCTCTCGCGGCATTCACCAGGAGGTCGAGCTGAGGACAACTCACCTCATAGTCGTCCCTGAGACTGTCGTGGGAAAGGTTCATCAGTTCGCCCAGCCGTTCGACGTCGTCGTTGTGCATGGCCTCGATTGCGGCCAGCACTCTCGCATTCTCAGTCACCACGTGCCGGCACCGTCGGAATATCGGCTCGGGCATCGCTTGAGCACACTCCTCCAGTTGCGACAAAGCGACATCGCGGAGCGCGGTGATGCCGTGAAATCGTCGTGAAAGTATTTCGACGCCTTGCTCGCATTCGGTTCTTCGACGGTTATACTCGGAGGTCGCGAGGCCTCGCTCGACCCGCGAATCGCATGCAACCAGAACGTACTCCCCGAGCGAGAACGGCACATATCTGTGTTCGAGGGTGCGGCAGTCCAGGAACAGGGCATTCCCGGCCAACCCGAGGGCCGACACGAACTGGTCCATTATTCCGCATCGCGTGCCGACGAATTCGTGTTCGGCTCTCTGACAAAGGAGCGCCACGTCTTCGGGCGGCATCGAGAACCGAAAAAGTTTTTGGAGCAGGTAGCAGACGACGACCTCCATTGCGGCCGAACTGCTCACACCCGCTCCTATGGGGAGGTTGCTGAGGAAATATGCGTTGAAGCCCGCGATCGGTTGCCGCATGACGCGGAGTCTGGCCGCTATTCCCTTCGCGTAGTCGGCCCAGTCGCCGGAAGACTTCAGGGCGTTTATGTCGAAGACCGCCTCGCCTTTCAGGTTGCCCGAACACAGCGTGACGATGTCGCTTCCGCTGGCGGCGGCCGCGGCATAGATTCGCCTGTCGATTGCGAACGGCAGCACATAGCCGTCGTTGTAATCTGTGTGTTCTCCGATGAGATTCACTCGGCCCGGCGCCCAGGCCGTGACCTCGGGCTTGCTTCCGAACCTTTCGTGGAATCGTCTTATCAGCAGGGTTTCAATCTCTTCCATGGTTTTGTGCGCGGTCGGCGACTGCGTCGTTCAAAAAAAGCAGGTGCGCCATTCTCAGTGTGCCAGCGCACCCGACGACTCCATATTTCAGCTCACGCGATGGCAGCGATCCGGCCGGTCAAAGAGTCTTCTTTTCCACGACGGCCGAGTACTCGACAACGGTATATTCGATGTCGCTTTCGGGGTCCAGCGGCAGGAGTTCGACATATCTGCGTCGGCCTTCGGTGTATTCCCGCTGAACATATCCGCTGATGGTGTTCCCCTTCTTAAACATGAACTCCACTCGCTTCATGGCATTCGGTTTCGGTAACGGGCGGGGCGCTCCCGAAAGCATATCGGCGGCGCGGCGGTAGAAGGTGACGTAGCGAATGTCTGAAAATCTTACGCGGGCTCGCTCGCTGGGCGAAACCGCGTCCAACGGGCTTATCCTGAAGCCTTCGGCATCCATGCCGGCAGCGCGAAGGACGCCGGAAATCTGCCTGCCGTTTCTGTACACAACGTCAACTTTCTTATAGAGCTGAGTATCTTCAAATTGGTGTGTGAACTCGCCGATGGTGATTCTCGCCTCATCGGTCAGGAGTGTCTTCGAGCTGATGGTCTCGCCGTCCACCACTACTATGGAAGCGCCGATTGGCTCGATGAACGTCTCCAGCCGTCCGCCGACAAGATGCGACTCGATCGTGCAGTGTTCAGAACTGACCGAAGCGTGCTTGAGCCTCACCTCGGCCGTTCTGCTCCTGCCCACCACGAGCGAGAGGCGGCTGGATTTTGTGCTCAGTTCCTCCAGATTTATCGACCCGATGCGGCCTCCGGTCGGATCGTTGACCACAATCAATCGGCCGATGACGCGGTAGGGCCTCGTGCGCACGGACGGTCTCGTCCGAAAGGCGAAACGTGCGCCAACGGCTCCCGCTCCTGCTACTATTACCACCGCCGCGAGAAACAGGACAAAGGGCGACACAAGCGGCCCCTTTGTTGTTATCGTGAGGGTGACAGGGACTATTTCGAAGGCAACTCCGGAGTTGGGCGCGGGCTCGATCCGCAAGAGGCCCTTGTGGGTTTCGGTTCTTCTTGAGCGAAAGCCTCCGCTCCCGTCCAATGTCAGCGACAACACTCTCGCGTCGGGCTCGTCGCCATCGATAACGCCCGTGGATAACGAGAGCCCCTCCGGCAGCGGTAGAGAGACGTCTACGGCCATCTTTACTCTTGAGACATTTCTCACGCCTCTAATTCGTATGGGGAAGGTCGCGGTCTGGACGTCACCCGATTTTATCGGCCCGAGGCCTATCGCCTTTTCGGGGAGCACCACCTCGGGCACAGCAAAATCCAAGCTGGCCAGACGCACGTTCTCGGTAAACGCCGATTTCCACGATTTCCATTTTTCGACTAGCGGGGCTTCCACCGGCTCGGGTTGCGCAGACGTCTGGCCGGGTCCAAGACGAATCGACTGGTCTAGTGCGAGCGTCAGCAGTTTGCCTGCCCCCTTTACTCTGACGGGTAAGGAAGCGGAAAAAGACGCCACGCGAATTTCCCCCTGTCCACCGGAATGAATCATCGCCTCTGCGCCGGGGCCAATGTCGGCCATGGTGTCTGCCGAGCTCAATTTCAGTGTGATACCCGATCCCGGGGCCAGGTCCGCCCAGACGGAGCCCGTTTCGAACGCAAGGTGAAACGTCGCCCGACCTGTCATCGGGTTCTTCCTGGCGCTGAGCAGAACGAGGTCGGACTCGGGCGCCAGACCGAGCTTGCCGTACCCTGGAAGAGCGATCACCGCCCGGGACCCACTCGCCACCCTTATGTGGGATTCCTCATGAACATCAGCTCCCGCATTGAGCCGAACCCAGCCGCCGTCCGCCCCGCTCTCCTCCAGAACCGAGCCATCAGAGTCCGCGACCGTTACGGGGCACAGTTCTTCGGGCATGGATGTGATTCTGTAGAGCTCTGCAATGGTTTCGACGCCGTGTTCGGCCTGGAGAGCAGTGACGTCATAGGAGAATCCGTCGTTCGCCGATACGAAACGGTCGATTTGGGGGTCCCGCGCTCCGTTCAGGTAGCAGTACTGAATATACCACTCATCCTTATGCACATGCTTCGAGATTTCGCTCAGCGCCTTTTCGAGAAGCTCCTCGGTCCGTGCTTCCTCGGAAGATATCGACGAAGAAATAACGATGATTCCCTTGACGTTCTTATCGCCTCTGCGTTTGAGCGCTGCAACCTCTTCGAGAGCACGCGCCACACCCCCGCCGATGTCGGCGGCGTCGCCCTCGGCGCTGATTGCGTCGAGCATGGTTCCGATGAACCGCTGGTCCCTCGCGCCGGTAATCTTCTTGATGGTCAATTGCCTTGCAGCGGTTGCGAACGTGATGATTCCCAGATAGTCTCCCGGCTTCGACTGGTCGGAGTAAGTGAGAATCGCGCCCTTAACGCCGGGCAGGTAGGGAGCCATCCTTTCCGAAGCGTCCACGACGAATAAGAGCGAGCGATTGCCTTCGTTGCCGATGGCCGGATTCCGGAGCGAACCGCCGGCCAGGATCGCGACGACGCATAGGATCAACGACGCGAACCGCCAGAGCAGCGGCCTGTGGTTTTTCGCTCTATCGCCCATATCCACCTCCGCCGGGAGTCAGTATCCGCAGACGTTCGCCTTTCTTGCAGTCGAGGTTCGTTTTCGGCGGCAGCGCGTGCCACGAGCCATTTCTGAAGAGCGAGTTTTCGCCCCGGCCGCCGGCTTGGCCGCCTGCAAGGCCATAGGGCGCGAAGCGTCTCCTCTCGGACAATATCGACAGGCCGGCGTCGCAGAGAAGCTCGTACTCTCTCACCAACCCGTCGCCGCCTCTATGAAGTCCTTGGCCGCTCGAACCCCGCCTCACATTGTAACACAAAACCTTCATGGGGTAGGCACTCTCGATTACTTCGACCGGCGTGTTCATGGTGTTGGTCATGTGGGTGTGAACCGCGTCCAGGCCATCTTTGTCGGGGCGCGCCCCCATCCCTCCCGCAAGCGTCTCATAGTATGCGAAGGGCCGCCGCCGGATGCAGTCGTACCCGCCGATGGATACGTTGTTCATGCTTCCGCAGCTTGCGGCGGGAATCCTTTCGGGAAGCGCCCTGGCCAGGGCTCCCAGCAGCACATCGACTATCCGCTGGGAAGTCTCGACGTTGCCACCGGCCACGGCAGCCGGAGCAGTCGCGTTCACGAGCGAACCCGGCGGAGCGAGCACGCGGATCGGCCGCATGCATCCGGCGTTGGAGGGCATCTCCTCGCCCGCAAGGCAGCGGAATACGTAGAACACGCACGAGACCGTTATCGCAAAAACGGCGTTGACGCACCCTTTTACCTGCGCCGCCGTGCCGGCGAAGTCCACGACGGCCGTATCGCCTTCGATCGTTATCACGACGCGCACGGGTATCGCTTCGTCGCTTATGCCGTCGTCGTCCATGAAATCCTCGAACGTGTACGTGGAATCCGGAATTCCCGCTATGCATTGCCGCATGAGCGTCTCCGCGTAATCCTGCAGGGCGGCGGCATAGGTTTTGATTTCGTCGAGTCCGTATCGGGCATGCAACTCGGCCAATCTTCGTATGCCGGTCTCACACGCCGCGAGCTGCGCCGAAACATCACCCTCGCGCTCGTCGGGTGTTCGGACGTTCGCAAGAATCAGGCGGAGAATATCCCGGGCGGGCTCGCCCTCCGACACCAGCTTGACCGGCGGAATTATCACTCCCTCCTGATAAATCGATGTCGAAAGAGGCATCGAGCTGGGCATGTATCCGCCGACGTCGGCATGATGGGCGCGGTTGGCGACGTAGAAGCTCGGACGGTCCTCCTCCAGAAAAACGGGCGCGACCATCGTCACATCCGGCAGGTGTGTGCCGCCGCGATACGGGTCGTTCAGTATGACCACGTCGCTACGCTTCATGCTCACGTTCTCAATCGCGCTTTTTACCGACAGCGGCATCGAGCCGAGGTGCACGGGGATATGAGCGGCCTGCGCGACCATTTCTGCGTTTTCGTCGAACACCGCGCATGAGAAGTCGAGCCGCTCCTTTATGTTGGGCGAAAAGCCCGTTCGCTGGAGCACTACCCCCATCTCGTCAGCGACCGAGCCGAATAAGTTCTTGAATATTTCGAGTCTTACGGGGTCAGCCATCGTCGGTTATTTGTTAGAGTCCTAGCTCGTCCGAGATGCCCTGCATGGCGGCAAGGCATGTGCCGACGAATTCCTCCAGCGTCAGTCCCAGTTCCTCGCCTCTCCGCATCTGGTCACGGTCGGCGCCGGCGGCAAAACGTTTCTCCTTGAACCGATTCATGACGAAGCGGACATCGACGTCGGCGAGCTTTTTCGTCGGATGCATCAGCGCGGCGGCGACTATCAATCCGGTGAGCGGGTCAACGGCGTAGAGCGCCAGGTCCATTGTGCTCGATATCGGCGTGTGTCCCGTGTGCGCCTTTATCGCGCCGATGATTTCCGGCGAAATCTCCCGTTCCTGCAGGATTTCCTCGGTCACGAAGCCGTGCCTGGGAAAGTCGTTTACGGTTTGGTCGTAATCGAGGTCGTGGAGCAGTCCGGCCATCGCCCACTCGTCCTCGTTTTCTCCCAACCGCGCGGCGAGCGCCCGCATGCACGCCTCGGCCGCGAGCATGTGCTTGCGCAGGTTCTTGTTCTTCACTTTTTCTTTCACTAGTTCAAGCGCTTCTTGCCTCTTCATCGCAATACCTCATCATAGTCAGGGCGGTTCGCGAACCGCCCCTACGGGGTTTTCGATTTAGATTTCAAGCACGGTCATGATGATGTTGCCGTGCGCATCCACTCTTGCCTCGAACTCCGGAGCGACGAGCGTTGTCGCGCTCATCTCCACGACGATAGCCGGCCCGCCGAACCGGTTGCCCGGGCGGAGCTCTGTTCTTTCATAGACGGGCGTCTCGAACTTCCTCCCGCTGAAGAGCGTCTGTCCGGACCCGACAAGAGCGCTTTCCGGAATCCGCTCCGTTTCGTCGCCGGGAGAAAACTCCGGGCTCTCAACCCTTCCCCTGACTGTGAGCCGAATGTTTACCAGCTCGACCGGGCGGGAGGCGTCGGAGTGTCCGTACAGCCGAAAGTGTTCGGAATGAAACGCCGCGAGAAAATCCGCCGTCGCCGGGACGGTCACCTCATACGACTGACCGATGTAGCGCAGGTCGAGTGACCGCTCAAGCTCGATTCGCTCCCGCGCAAAGCCCTCAGCCTTCAAAACGTCTTGTCCCTTTTCTTCGAGTGGAGCGAAGAGCGACTCCAGTCGGCGGTCGGAAAGCTCGTCGGATTTCAGAAGAACCGTCTGCGAGAAATCTTTCACGACATCGGCCATGAGCAACCCAAGGGCCGACAGCACGCCGGCATTGTGCGGAATGATTATGTTGGGAATGGCCAGAGCACGGGCCAGCTCACAGGCATGCATCGGCCCGGCTCCCCCGAAGGCGATAAGCGAAAATTGGCGGGGGTCGTGCCCGCGTTCGACGGAAATGACGCGGATGGCCCGCTCCATCGTCGCGTTGGCGACCCTGAGAATGCCCTCGGCCGCCTCGCCAACGGGCATTCCTAAGTTGTTGGCAAATTTTAACATATGCTCGTTCGCCCTGTCAAGGTCGAGCCGCATCGCGCCTCCGAGAAAGCGGTCGGCAAACATCCGGCCCAGACAAAGATTCGCGTCGGTCACGGTCAGGTCGGAGCCGCGTCCGTAGCAAACGGGTCCGGGCTGTGCGCCAGCGCTCTGTGGGCCGACGTGGAGCGAGCCCGCCGGGTCGAGCCACGCTATTGAGCCGCCGCCTGCTCCCACGGTGTGGATATCGACCACGGGAATGCCTATGGGAGAGCTGGCGATAATCGAGTGAGTGCGCAGCGACACGCCGCCGTCGCAGAGACTCACGTCGGTCGAGGTGCCACCCATATCGAACGTTATCACCTTGTCGAAGCCCGCCCGGCGCGCCACCTCGAATGCACCCACCACACCGGCAGCAGGTCCCGAAAGCAGCGTCTGCACCGCCTCGACCCGTGCGCGCGAGGCGGAGATAGAGCCGCCGTTGGACTGCATCACCCTGAGATGCACCGATTCGGGAAGACCTTCTTCGATGGAGCCGAGGTAACCGTCCATCTTCGGCGATACGTAGGCATTCACCGAGGTGGTGCTGAAGCGCTCATACTCACGGTACTCCGGCAGCACCCGGTGCGAGGCCGAAACGGGAACCCCCGTTTTTTCGAGTATCCCGGCGACGAACCGTTCGTTTTCAGGGTTCGCATATGAATGGAGAAGGCAGAGCGCGACGGAGTCGTAGCGCCGCGAGAGGATCGCGTCGGAGATTCGTTCGATTTCCCGCGCGTCGGGTTTCCTCTCTATCGTTCCGTCATACAACGTGCGCTCGTTCACACCGAAAATGTCGTCGCGCCCGATGAGCGGCGGAGGCTTCTCCACCTCGAAATCGTAGAGTGAAGGCCTGTTCTGGCGGCCTATTTCGAGGATGTCCTCGAAGCCCGCCGTTGTGACGAGCGCCACCCTTGCTCCCTTTCTCTCCAGGAGGGTGTTCGTGGCGACGGTCGAACCGTGAGTGATGCACTCGGGCATGAGGCCGCGGCAAAGCTGCTCGACTCCTTTGAGGAACGCAATGGCGGGATTGTCGGGGGTGGACGGGACCTTGTGTATCCTGAGCTTTTGCCCTTCGGCCAGAACGAGGTCGGTGAAAGTCCCTCCAGTGTCGATGCCGAGAGTGGGCATGAACGCCTACCGCTTCCGATGTTGACGCGACGCTTCCTTTTCTCTTCTCGCTTCGGTGACGAGGTGATGCGCTCGACGGGTGGGCTCGGGAATCCGGTACCCCGCGCCACAGCGCAGCGCCAACCTGACCGCGCCGCGAAGGTTGATCATGTGGCCGACGGAGACGAATATGGGCTTGACCCCTTTACGGGTGCGCAGGACGGCGCCTATCGTGCGGCCTTTCAGCTTCAGCGGTGCGTAGTCGCCGACTTCGGGGCCGACCGGTCCGTGGACGCCGCAGAGCCTGCTCTTGGCGCATCCTATGGCGGGGATGCCGAATAACAGGCCGAGGTGAGAGGCCAGACCGAATCCGCGCGGGTGCGCCACGCCCTGACCGTCGCACATGAGAACGTCAGGCCTGGCGCTCAGCCGCTCGAACGCCTTCGTCACGATGGGCGCCTCCCTGAAACTGAGCAGGCCGGGGATGTAGGGAAACGCAGCCTTTCCCTCAACCGCCGTACGTTCCAGAAGCTCGAGCGACGGAAAGCTCAGGACAACGATGGCGGCGTATATCTTGTTGCTCGGCTTGTTGTAGGACACGTCGGCGCCCGCGACTGTTTTGATCGCACGCTTCAACGGCGCGAAACTCACCTTCCGCCGCAGCTCGTTCTGTATCGAGACAGCTTCCTGATACGTCACCTTCCAACTGTGCAGTTGCTTGACACGTGGCATGTCAGAGAATCTCCACTATTAAAACCGACAAAACAGATGTCGTACTGACTGTCAATTGTTGTTCTGCCGATTGTACTCCTGTGTTCCACCATTGTCATCCTGAGCAGAGCGAAGGATCTCTTCCTTGGAGATTCTTCGCTGCGATCAGAATGACGATTTGCGCTCAGAATGGCTATCATTGATCAGAATAGGCTCATTGCTCGCCGACCACCTCTGTGAAACGGAAGTCGGCTATCTTCGCAGCGGGCGCGATCGTGGACCCAATGCGACGCGCCCTTTGCGAAATCATTTCCGCGCGCGAGAGGGCCTCGAGAATATTCTCGTTGAACCTCATGTCTTTCACGCCGCACACGACCTCTCCATCCTCAACGAGGAAAGTGCCGTCGCGCGTCTGGCCGGTAATGAGAGTCTTCGAGGGATCGACGACGCGGCAGTACCAGAAGCGGGTGATGAGAAGACCTCGCTTGACCGACCGGAGCATCTCCTCGGTGTTCGACTTGCCGGGACTCATCGTAACGTTCAGTGGCAACGGCCCATATGGGAAGCGCGCGGGCAACGCGTGGCCCGTCGAGGATTTATTCGCGCGGGCCGCATATGCCCTGTCATAGACGACCGCGCGGGCGATTCCGTTTTCTATGAGAACCACTCGTTGTTTTGGAACTCCCTCATAGTCGAAAGGGATTCCTATGCCGAGCGGCTCGAACGCGTCGTCGGTTATGGTGATGTTTTCGCCGGTGATTTTCTTGCCGAGCTTCCCGCACATGAAGCTGCGGCCCTCCTCGAACGCCTGCGCGCCGAAGCCGAGCCACGCGAGGAAATCGAGGAAATCCTTGACCGCCGCTTCCTCTAAAATGACTGTCCACCTTCCGGGCTCGACTTTCCGCGGGTTCCTTCCCGCAACAGCCCGCTCGAGCGCCCGCGTGCCCATGGCGGCGGCCTCGACGGTTGTCACATCGGCCGCGTAGCAATCGCACCATCCCGTCG
>CAZSKP010000045.1:0-32099 GCA_964607485.1 uncultured bacterium
GAGCATGACATGCAGGCCGGTGAGCTCGCTTATCGAGGCGGTTTCCATCAACGGCGTTCGGTAAATCGTGTCATGGATGCGTTTCCTGGCTTCGGCGATCATGCTCGATGACAATGTCATTGTTCTAGTTCTCCTGGAATGTTGGAGTTTCTTACCGACAAGGCTTGGGGAATATCGCCTCACTTCACGCAAAGGCCGCGGATAACGCAGTCGGCGCATTTTTGAGCCGACCGAACCTTGGGACATTTGTCGAGTATCCCGAGGCGGCATATTGCGAAGTCGTATCTCACCGGATCGGACGGGTCGAGCCTTTTCAGGTTTTCGGTTATCTCTACGGCCATCGCCCACCCGGGGGATTTCCGGTCCGTCAATCCAATCAGGCTGCAGATGCGGGCCACGTGCGTGTCCAGCGGAATAACAAGGTGCGAGGGCGACACAAAATCCCATAGGCCGAGGTCGAGCCCGTCGTCGCGCCTGACCATCCAGCGCAGATACAGGTTGAGCCTCTTGCATGCGCTCTTGCTCGATGGAGAGGGAAAGAAGAAGCGGACTCCCGCATATCTTGGCAGAACGCCGCCCGGGAAGACCGGCCTGCAATCGAGCGCGAGCACGCGTTTGACAAAGCTGGAAAGGGCAGTCCCAATATTGGGAGCGTCGGGTTCGTAGCCGGCTCGAAAGAATTCTCCGATGGAGCCTTTCATTTCCAGCATCTGCCTCACGTAGTGGAGGAGCAGCACGATGTCCAGTCCTCGATTGAACCTGTGTGAGATACTGGAGAAATCCGAAGCGCGCGACCGAGCATCGAACCGCCGCACATACCCCGCCGGACGTTCGCCCATCAGGTCGAGCACGCGCCGGATGCTTCGCTGAATCATCTTGACATTCCCGTAAGCGAGAGAGGAACACACAAGCCCGACAATCTCGATGTCGGCAGGGTCGTCATAGCGGTGCAAGAACATCAATGGGTCGGTGGATAGATATGCGTTGTCGTAGGTCTGATAGAGGTCGTCCAGTTTCCTTTTAAGCAGAGGCAGATTCATTAAGATGCCTAATTCCGGCGTTCTCGGCCAAGGAGAGACGTGAAACACCGGCAAGAGTCAGAGTAGCATACCCCGCGCCGACTCGTCAACACGCGGAATCCATGGGTTTTTGACGGGCGCGAACAAAGCAGACTCTTACGACATCGTCAAGTGACTTCGACGGCGAGCAGCGTCACATCGTCGGTGAAGCCGTCCTCGCACAACTCCTCGATGTGCTCAATGAGCGAAGTGGCCACTTGGCGAGGATTCGGGTGGTCGGTCATCACCTTCTGACAAATTTCGAGCAACCCGTCTACGTTCAGTCGCTCTCCCGACTTCATTCTGACGTCGAGGAGTCCGTCGGTGTAGAAGAGGAGCATGTCGCCCTTCTCGAGTTTCGCTTTCATTTGAACATACTCGGTATCGCCAAGGATGCCGAGGGGGATGCCGGAGTTGCGCTCCTCGACGTGCTCCAAGAACTGCCACCTGCCGCTTGACGAATTGAACCGAAGGACAGTCGGATGGCCGGCATAGGCGTAAACGAAGTCGTCGTTCTCGCCGTTGAACGTTGCAGTCACCATGGTAACGAACTTTCCCTCCCGCAGCTTATGTCGAAGGGTATGGTTAATTCCAGTCAGCAGTTTGCTGTTGTCGACTTCGTTGAGATTCGCGCGAAGAAGATTCTTGAGTTCAGTCGCCATTCTCGACACGATCTGTCCATGCCCCGCCACGTCGGCCACCACAATTTTCGCAAGCATTTCCTGATCGCAAAGCGAAAGGAGGTGTATGTCACCGCCTTCACTGGACTCGAAGGGAAGGCTCACCAGATGTCCTTTGAGTCTGCCAAACTCGACATCTTCGGATACGCGTCTGTTGCCCCCCCAAATTTCGCGGCAGGTGAATTTCTTCGCCGAAGTCACCATCTTCGCAATTATCCTTTGTTTTCAGCAAAGTGCAAGCCATTTCTCCGCTTATTTCCAAATCAGTATGCCTTTTTTGGGGGCTTCGCGCAAATTCCTTCCTATACCTAACCGTTTCAGAAATCAACATGGCAGTTTGTCCCTCCGCAGACGAAGCGCAACTCAGAGGATTTCCGGGGAAGACGGGAGGCTTTGCTGATGTATCAAAGATAATGCTTGACAGCATATTATCAATGGCTTAGATTATATATTGATCGGGACGGTGCTTCTGCACGTTTACTAGATCGGCGCTGATTTAGGAGGCGGGAGAGGAACTGGCACGCACGATGGAATGCGCGAAACATCCCGGCAGGAACTCGGTTGGCTATTGCAGGAAGTGCGGCAGTTTCGGCTGCGAGGAATGTATCGTCAAGGTCCTCGTCAGAGGGGACGTAGGCAAACAGTCCAGGCCCGAGGAAGTCCTGGTTTGTCGCGACTGTCTCAGCGTGATTCGGCGCGATTCGAGCCCCCCAAAAAGCGGCGAGCGGCACACGCCAAAGAAAACGTCGACGGCACGGAGGCAAAAGGCTGGGAAACAAACAGCTAAGATCATGGCCGTGGCGGCGGCGGTCGTTCTTGTAGCGCTCACCGTATGGGCCGCTGCAACTGTGCTCCCGCGAATCAACATTTCCCACCAGTTTAAGTCGGCCGATGCAGTCGCCGCCGAAGCGCTCGACGCCCTCTCCGCCGGCAAAACCGAGGCCTTTCTCTCCTGCGTGAACGTGAGGGCTTTCATGAGTCGGATGGACTCGACCGGTCTCACAAGAAGGGATTACGAACAGGCCGACGGCAAGCATTACGCGGAGCTTGAGGCCTCGCACTGCCAATTATTAGCCCAGGACTTCTTTACACCGAGCAATCTCAGCAAGAAATTCATGGTCACAGGGAAGAACATAAAGAAGGATTCGGCCTCCGTCGATGTCAAGCCGTGGATACAATTCGGAAGCAAGTTGTATAAGCGCGTACTGCTCGAAAAGAATATGGGCGAATGGAAGATCTCGGGTCTCGCCTCGCCCGATTACTGACCGCCCCCTTTCACTCCCGGCCTCAGTGGCGCCTTCAAGCAAATCCTGTCGCGGGGTCATCGTGGCTCGGGCTCCCGGCCGCGCTGCAGAGCAAGGTATCCCCGAGCCAGCTTCAGATTTGTTGTTACGACTTCTTCCATGAATTTGCGTTCTTTCGGGCCGGTCTTCGCCAGTCTCGACACCGCCTCCTTGGAATTCACCACCGCTCCCGGCGGCACCAGCGCGCCTCCGGGAAGCTCGACGCCCTGGACAATAGCGCCAGCGCCAACGAAACCCCCGTCTCCCAGCACGGCGTTGAAGGCAACCGCGCGAAACCCGACGAAACAGCCCTCGCCGATGTTGCACGGACCGTGGACGACGCATCCGTGGGCCAGCGACGTGCGCGCACCGACACTGACCAGTTCCCCTCCGAGCGAGTGAATGATTACGGCGTCCTGGACATTGCACGCGGGGCCAATCACAACGGATTCAACCACGCCCGACTCACCGGGCTCATCCGCCCGTATGACCGCATTCGGACCGACAAAAACATCGGCCCCGATCTGGACTCTCCCGACGACCTGCGCGGTCGGGTCGATGTAGGTGGTTGAATCCACCTGGGGCCGGTCGCCCACCGTGTTAGGTCTCAAAGGCTTATCGTAACACTTTTTCACTAGACAGCCTCCATATCTCTCTGGTCGTTCGCCGCCGTCTCCTGCACACGCTCGCTTCACGGAGGGGAAAAGGGCATGGCGTAGCCATGGCACGCAATCAAATGAAAGATTCCAGGATTTAGCCGGCCCCCTGGAGTGTCAACGCAAAACGGGAAAGCCCCAGGGGTGTCACACATCGAGGGGCCACGGCCATGAAGAGGATACCACCGTCGGAACAGATAAGGCAAGCGGTTTCTGAACTGCCCGAGAGTGAAACGAGGAGACGGTTTCTTTTCTGTTTGAATGATGAAACCTCTTCTGCTAAACTATCCCCCCGGGAACCAGTGGCAGCGCGCAACCACCGAGGAGAAAGAGATATGGACTTGGGAGCCAAATTCAAGAAGAACGCCGAGGACTTTCCTGAAAAGGCGGCCATCATATTCAATGACAAGGTCACCACATACGCGGAGCTCAACGGCCGGGCAGCCCGCTTCGGCAACGCGATAACCTCGCTGGGCGTCGGATTGAGAGAGAGGGTTGCGGTCATCCTGAGGAATCGCACCGAATTTCTGGAGATCATCTACGGGCTGGTCAAGGCGGGAATCACGCTCGTGCCCGTCAACTGGCGGCTTGCACCGGAAGAAATGAGATATGTCATCGACAACTCCGAGGCGACGGCGGTGGTCGTCGGCGACGAATTCCTCGAAAAGCTCACGCCGGTCATGAAGGAGCTAACCAAGGTCGATCCCGGCCGGTATATCTGCGTGGGCGAAAACGCGCCCGCCAACATGCTCCGTTACGAGGAATGCCTCGCCGGCGCGTCGGATTCGGAGCTGGAAGTCGAGAACAAGGCGAGCGACCCCTTCTTCATAGGTTACACCTCCGGCACCACCGGCTTTCCGAAAGGCGCCATCACCCCGTACGGCGACTGGGAGATTAAGGTATTGTCGCTGTTCGGCCTGCTGCGTCTGGACGAGGGCGACATTCAACTCCTCACCATGCCCCTGTTTCACATGAACGCAATCAACTCATCCAGCGTCAGCCACTACGCCGGACAGACGGTCGTCGTCATGGAACGGTTTCGTCCCGAAGAAGCGCTGCGGCTGATAGAGAAGTTCAAGGCGAGCTTCTCGTCGATGGTGCCCACGATGTACAGTCGGCTGAAGAACATGCCCAAGGACGTTTTCGACAAGTATGACACCTCCTCGATGAAAAGCCTGCTGCAGTCATCTGCGCCGCTTCCCTTCCCGACAAAACAGTGGATAGTCGCGAGTTTCCCCAGCGCCGGTCTGCACGAGGTCTATGGCGGCACCGAGGCCGGCGTGGTCACCTACCTGCCGCCCGAGGAACAGCTCAATAGGCCGGGCTCGGTGGGAATGGCGCTGCCGACGGTGGAAATCAAGCTCGTGGACGACGAGGGCAACGAGGTGCCCCAGGGCGAGGTCGGCCAGTTTATCTCGCGCCCCAGGGAAGGCGCGATGCTCGGAAAGGTGACCGAGTATTACAAGGACGAGAAATCGACGAAGAAGTCCTTTAAGGGTGGATGGTTCTACAGCGGCGACATGGCGCGGATGGACGAAGACGGGTTCTACTACCTCGTGGACCGCAAGTTCGACATGATCATCAGCGGCGGCGAGAACATCTACCCGGCCGAGATCGAGGCAGTACTGTACCGGCACCCGAAAATTCTGGAGGCCGCCGTCATCGGCGTGCCCGACGACGAATGGGGCGAGTCGGTCAAGGCGGTGGTCGTGATGAAAGAGGGCAAGACAGCTACGGCCGAGGAGATTATCAGCTACTGCCGCGAGCACCTGGCCGGATACAAGGTCCCCCGCTCGGTGGACTTCATGGAAGAACTGCCCAAGACCGACACGGGCAAGATTCTCAAGAAGATCATCAAGGCGCCCTACTGGAAAGACCGCGACGTGAAGATTTGAGGCGGCCGAAGGTGTGAAGGGTCGTCCGCGGCGATTCTTACCACTGCTTCTTCACAAGACCCTGCTCCATGTCTCGGATGTGCCTGAGCACATCGATTCCGAGCGTGAGGTGCGTTTCCGCGAATTCCTCGAAGACCCTCTCGGAGGATTCCTTTGTCTTTATTCCCCGGCCCGAGTGGGGCAGGTCGGAGATCAGGAGCAGCGCTCCGACGTTGAGGTTGCGGCTGAATCCGGCCGAGAAAAGGGTCGCGCATTCCATCTCGATCGCGCTCACCTTCTCGCTCTTCAGCGTTTCCCTGAACTTGTCGTCGAATTCCCACATGCGATAGTTGGTCGTGTGAACCACACCCGTGTGATAAAAGAGGCCGGTACTCTCCATCTCGGTCGTTACCGCTTTTTGAATCGTAAAGGAGGCCAATGCCGGCACTCGCGGGGGCATGTAATGCTTCGAGGTACCTTCGTCGCGGATGGCCGCCACCGGATTGAAAAAATCTCCGACCCTGTGTTTCTCACGCAGTCCGCCGCACAACCCGAGCGCGAGAATCGCAACCGGATCGACGAACGCCAGAAGGTCTATGACCAGCGCGGCCAGGGGCGAGCCCACTCCGAAGTTCAGGATGGATATCTTCTCTTTGGGCCAGTGACAGACCTCCATCAGAGAGCCGCGCGAAGCCTTCTTGCCGGCCCTCGCGCTGAAAAGGCTCACGTAGTGCGAAAAATTGGTCAGCAGGACAAACTGCTGAAACTGCGATATATTGCTGTCGGTGTACCGCTCCAGTGAATCGCGTCCGATTTTCTTCTTCAATGTCTCACTGGCCGATGCGCGCGGTTTTTTCGCCATCAGTTTTGATCCTCCATTCGGCACTGGCGGGGATAGATATACATTAATCCGATTACAAAGGCGAGCCGCAGACAGAAATCATACCACAAAGGGGCCAATTGAGCACAAGGGTCACATCTTCCGTGCCAGTTGGTTGCCCTCGCGGACGGCCTTCTTGTTGAGCTCGAGGAGCGATTCGCGGCGGGTTCCTTTGAAGCGGTTCGTGAGCGCGCGCTCGAGCATGCCGACCGGCACCGACTCGGCCCTGCCGGCGTAGGCGCCCAGGAGCACCATGTTGGCCACCTGCAGGTCGCCCAGTTCGACCGCCTTTTCGGATGCCGGCACGTGAAATACCTCGATGTCGTCCCGTTCGCCCTTGGCCGAGATGACGGAGTCGTCGCAGAAGAGTATGCCGCCGGGTTTGAGGCGCATCTCGAACGTGGTGAACGAGGCTGGGTCCATGACGATCGCGTGGGCGGGATTGAAGATGAGCGGGCTGGGGATGGGGTTGTCGGAAAAGATGACGGTGCACTCGCTCTCGCCACCTCGCATCGCGGGCGAATAGTTGGGGAAGTAGGAGACGTGGTTGAATATCTGCACCCCGGCCTCGGCCAGAATGCGGCCGAGCGTGAGCACGCCCTTGCCCCCGAGTCCGGACATGGTGACCTCGAAATACTTGTTCCCCATCATCGGTTCTCCTTACGTGTCAATCGGCATCGCGGCATAAATCAGTCGTATATCGTATCGATGTTCTTGAATTCGCCCAGGGGAAATTCCTCTATCATGTGCTCCTGGATGAATGCGACCGATTCAATCGGAGACATGCCCCAGACCGACGGGCAGGCGGAGAGGAATTCCACGAAACTGTATCCGGCCCCGTCCATCTGCTTCTGAAACGCCGTCGTGAGAACGCGCTTCGCCTTTCTGAAGTTGCCGGGCGTGTGCACGCTCCCGCGCGCGGAGTAGGCGACCGCCTTGTGGTACGCCGCGAGTTCGGCCCCGTGGAACGGGAACCCGTGGTCGGGCCGACGGCCGTCCTGCGTCGTCGTCGTCTTCATTCCCATGAGCGTCGTGGGCGCAAGCTGGCCGCCCGTCTGGCCATAGCCGGCATTGTTCAAAAATATGGTCGTCAGGCTCTCGTTCCTCAGGACCGCGCTGAGGAAACAGCCGAGCCCTATCGCCCCAAGGTCGCCGTCGCCCTGAAGCGTGAACACAAGGGCGTCGGGATGAATCCGCTTGACCGCGCTGCCCATGGCGGGCGCGCGGCCGTGGGGGCACGAGGCCCAGTCGACGTTTATCGAGATGGGCGCTCCGCCGAAGCTGCAGCCGACTCCGGCAAGCCCTATCGCCCTGCCGCCGAGGTTCATCTCTTCGAGCACCTCGCAGATGACGCGCGTGATGATGCCGTAGTGGCATCCGGGACAGTACAGGCTCGGCAGACCCGTCCGGAGTTCGGGTTTGCCGCACACCAAGACTTTCTTCTGACCTTCAGCGTTCATGATTAGTTTCCCATCTCCTCGTGACTTGACGTTTCACAAATCGTCTCTTACGAAGATAAACCGTTCACACGGTCTCGCGGGCCGCGAAATCTCCCGCTAGTCCCCCTGGCTTTCGAACAGCGTCTTGATTTCCTTGAACACGCGCTCGGGGAAGATGAGGCCCTGCGGGTTGTCGCTGTTGCGCGCCCACACGCCCAAGTAGTGGACGGGCACCTGCGCGCGGACGGCGAAGTCCACGTCCTCCTTCATCTGGCCGTTGCTGTCCTCGACGCAGAGCACCCGCTTCGCCTTCAGGGCGGCCTCGCGGAGCGCCTGTTCGGGATACGGCCACAGCGTGACGGGCCTGAACAGGCCGACCTTCATCCCCTCGGCGCGCGCCATCTCTATCGCCTTCGCGCACGTGCGCGCCGTGGAGCCGTATGCCACCAGCAGGAGCTCGGCGTCGTCCGCATGCTGCGTCTCGTACCGAATCTCGTTCTCTTCTATCGTCTTGAATTTGTTGAGGAGCGCCTCGTGCCACGATATCACTCCGCCGTAGTTCACCCATCCGCACACGTGCATGTAGCGCAGGCCGTCTTTCTTTTCGGTGCCCTTGAGCGCCCAGAATTTGTTGGGCAGCTCGTCGTCGAATTCCAGCTGCTTGAGCTCGACCGCCTCGGCCATCTGACCGAGCACGTAGTCCGACAGCACGAAGCACAGAATGCGGTACTTGTCGGCAAGGTGGAAGGCAAGCTGCATGTGTTCGTAGATTTCCTGAGGTGAGGCGGGAGCGAGCACGATGCAGCGGTAGCCGCCCTGGCCGCCGCCTTTGACAACCATCCGGTAGTCCGTCTGGCCCGCCTGGCCGCCCGTGCCGATGCCGGGGCTCATCCGCGCCACGTTGACGACGACGCATGGCACCTCGAGCTCGGCGGCGTAGGAGATTCCCTCCTGCATGAGGGCCAGCCCGGGGCTCGAGGTGGACGTCATCACGCGGGCTCCGGCGAGTCCGCCCCCGTAAACCATGTAGATAGACGACACCTCGCTTTCCGACTGAACAAACACTCCCCCGGCTTTCGGAAGCTCGCGCGACATAAACTCGGGGATGTCGTTCTGGGGGGTGATCGGATAGCCGAAGAAGTACTTGCAATCGGCGGCTATGGCTCCCCGCGCAACGGCCTCATTGCCGGTGATGAACATTCTTTCTGCCATGTCGGTAGTCTCTCCTCGATTCTCAGTCGCTCTCGTCCTCATCGACAAACTTGTAGACCTCGATCGCGAAATCGGGACACATGTTGCCGCAGGTTCCGCACGCGGAGCATTCTTCCCGGTTGATAAACTCGGGCAGAAGCGCCCCCGAAGACGTGAATTTATCCTTTGAAATCTGGATGCAGTTCTTCGGACAGTATTCCACGCACAGAGCGCAGCCCTTGCAGGAATACTCAATGATGACTATTTCGCCTTTGGCCATTTTGTTCTCCGTTGTTCCTAGAAGTTCACACAGAACTCCGGTTTATCGCCCCTCGCGACCCGCTTTATGCTTTTCGCGACCTGCGCGAAATTGCGCGCCCGCGATTCGACGGTGGATGTGGCCACGTGGGGAGTGAGCACGACGTTGTCCAGCTTGAGCAATTCGTCGTCGAGGCTGAGCGGCTCCTCCCAGAACACATCCAGCCCGGCGCCCGCTATCTTCCGCTCCTTCAGGGCGCGTACGAGGCCTTCTCTGTCCACCAGTCCGGCACGCGCGATATTAATCAGGAAGGCTGTCTCCTTCATCATGCAGAGCTGCTCGTACCCTATCATGCGGCTCGTTTCCTCGTTCAGCGGGCAGTGGAGCGAAACGAAATCGCTCTCGACGAGAATCTTGGCAAGTTGCCCGATGCCGGCAAGGAAGTCAACGTCGGGACTGTGTATGTGCGCATGGCACGTGTCAACCGCGAGGATTGTCATGTCGAAGCTCTTGGCCCGTCGTGCGGCCTCTTTGCCGCTGTGGCCCAGGCCGACGAGGCCGAGCGTCTTGCCTCCCAGTTCCGAGCCAAGGGGCAGGAAGAAGACGCCCCTGCGCAGGTTCACCTGTGCCTCGTTGAGCTTGCGCGAGAGGAGCATCATCAGCGCAATCGTCAATTCGCCCATCGAGGCGGCGCTTCCATAAGGAACGTTCGCCACGTATATGTTTCGGCTTGTCGCCGCGTCGATATCCACGTTGTCGAGGCCCACGCCCGCCTGGACTATCAGCTTAAGCTTCGGGGCGGCACCGATGACTTCGGCGTCTATCTTTGAAACGGCCGGTATCAGCACCTCGATGTCGGAGACCTGTTCTGGAAGAGGAGCGGAATCGTCCATGAACGCCAACTCGACGGGGAAGTCGCCCAGTTCCTCGTAAAAGGCCTGAATCGGGTTGCTCCCGGCGCTCGCCGGTGCGACTTTGGGAGATACGGCGATGAACACCTTCATTTTCACAAGCCTTCCGATTCAACCGATGTCAATGCCCCTTTGGGTGGCGGATGAAGGAACAGGAGCAAGGCGAAAAGAAAGATGGGAACCAATTGCATCCAACATACCGCAGAGGCTGACCACATTATAACAGGCGGGTCCTCAATTTTCAATATGACACAGCCATGAGCGATTGGCTCATGAAACGTTCGGCTCGAGATCTTTCGGCAGATATCCACACGCCTGATCAAGCCTTACCGTCGGTCAACGTTATTGGCACTCCTATGGTTAGAGCGGCGAGAGGTTGACTGGTTGAATTAGAAGATACAAAAGAGAAACAGGGAGATTCGTCCGATGTTGCCAGCCTGCGGCAGCAACGCTCATCATTCCTTTCCTTTGTCGTCTCCCGATGAGGCTTGCTTGCTTGCCGCCTGGAACTTCTCCAACTGGCCGCGATAGTATTCGATGTCCTCCGGCTCTTTAGCCATCGCCTCTCTTATGATCGCGATGGCGAGGTCGTACTCGCCCTGCGCATAATATGCCTCCGCCAGGGTGTCGATGTACCATGGCTGCGGCTGCTGCTCGACGGCCTCGTTGGCATGCTCGACGGCGGCCTCGGGGTCAAGGATATCCGGGTGCTTTGAGGTTGCCATGAGCCACGCAATCTCGTTGTGGGCTCCGGCCGACTCGATCGGAAGAATCTTTTCGTATATTTCCATAAGCTCGTTTCGCCTGTCGTTCTTCTCATACAATTCCATCAGGCGGAAGTAAGGGGGCTCATACCTGGGCTCGATCTCGATGGCCTTCAAGTATTCCTTTTCGGCCATCAGATCGTCGCCGCTCTGCCGGTACAGCTCTCCCAAAGCAGCGACGGGTACAGGCGAGTTGGGCCGAAGAGAGGCGGCGGCCTGGAACTCTGCGAAAGCCTCTTTCGTTTCGCCTGCTTGCATGCGGGCATGCCCTATCCCCATCCGGGCGTCGAAGTTGTCGGGGTCAATCTGCATGACGGCGGACAGCAGCTCAACGGCGCGGGCGTAATCCGCGTCCGAAAGCGCGGTCTCGGCCTTTTTCAGAAGGATTGTCGTTTTGAGTCGGCGCGCCTCTTCGTTCCGCGCGTCCGTCTGGAGGGCGGCGGTGACGGCCGCCTCGGCCGCTTCAAGCTTATTCAACCTCAAGAAACAGAGCCCGAAAAGCGCCAGCACGTCGGGGTTGCCCGGCGCCACGTCCGCAGCCTTTCGCGCCAGCTCGAAGGCTTGCTCAAGTTCATCCGCATCCACAAAGTTGTGGGCCTGTTTCAGCAGCAGCTTGAGGTCCTCGGGCTTCCGGTCGAGTTGCTGCTCCAGCGCCTTGAGGGTGTTGCGGCCGGCCTTTACCTCTTTCAGCCATTGCAGCAGGAAATCGGCGTCTCTATAGCCGGCCTTCCTGTCGATTTCGCCCTTCTCAAGGTCCGCGAATATGATGGCGGGAAATGTCTTCACGCGAAATCTTCGCACTATTTGGAGTTCCACATCTCCCCTGATCTTAACCGGGATGAACTCCTGCAGAGCCTGCACCACCCCGGCGTCGGTGAAGGTCCACTTGTCCATCATGTCACACGGCTGACACGAATCGCGCGTGAAGTAGATCATCAAAATGCGGCGCTGCTCCCGTGAGGAATCGCTTAGCGCCTCGAAGTATGTCACCCATTGAACCCGAGGGATTTCCGGAGAGGCGGCAAGTTCGCCCGTGGTCTCACCGGACGTTTCGTCGAGAACCGGCCTGCCCCGCGCGCAGCCGGCGGTCAGCGACAGCGCAAGCAGCAACGCGCACAAAACTCTGCAAGAACTCACGGTCCAGGCATTCATTTGTTTTCCGTCTCCGGCTCGGCGGTCGTCCCGACGCCCGCGAGCGATTTTTGCAGAAGCCGCACGCCGACGGTCACTCCCACGACTGCAATCAAGACTGCAAGCGGCGAGAAGAATCGATAGCCGGCGGCCAGCAGTAGATACCAGAATACGTAGGGGCCGAGCATCAATCTCTTCGCAAGCATGACCGTTAACAGAACGAGGGGCGCGGCGCCCGCTGCCACCAATGCGACGTTGAGCGCCCGGCGTGTCAGCCTCGGCCCCTGTTCGACCCACACCCATAGCAGCGCGGCGGGCGCGAGGAACAAACTCGCGGCAAACCCGTTGAGTACCAGGGCTATGACCGACAGCGTGGCAAAGGTGTCCAGACAAACGGCCTTCGAGCTGTCAAAATCCGGCCTTCCCCAAAGCGACAGCGCGCGGCGGATGACGCTGATCGCCACCCACGTCGCCACGAACGTGGCCGCCACAATCGCGATAGCTCCCCACCGGGGATTATACAGGAAGGGATCAAAAGGAGTGGCGGGATAGAGCTCGTACCTCGGGATGAAATTCGTGGATACCAACGCGTACAGGACCGCAAGCGCCGAGAGCCATGGCAGCACAAAGAGGACGATGTTGCCAAGCTCTGCGAACACATCGGCGAGAAACTTCTTGCGCGTCCTCAGATTATAATATTGAAAGCCTGTCGCCAAAACGAGGGGGAGAAAAAAGACTATCTGAAGTGTGAGCAGGCCCAGGCGGCCGACATATGTCCGCTTGCCGGTCCGCAGGTAGTCGGGGTTGTTGTCCGTCGAGTAGTCGAGGGCATCGACCGAGCGCACCATCAACTCGGCGGCCCTGCCATAGATATCGAAAAGCTCCGGCCTGAGGTTCTCGCTCGTATCGAGGGGGGTATGGTACACCTTCTGCGCCAGAGGGCTTTCGGAACGACTGGCGCCGAAATCGATGCCCGGAATCCCCTCACGCAAGAAAGGCCCCTGGTCGGTGCTGGAAATATCGACAGCATGGGACAGATATTGCGTGAGAAGCGTGGGCGATATGGGTTTGCCGCCGACCTTCGTCACACAATCCTCGGCGAGCAGCCACAGCCACATCGGAGCATATCCTCGGAATTGGCCCTCACCGAGCAGGTGCACCTTTTCCGGTTCTTCCAACGCCAAGAAGTCAAGGGAAATGACGGCGCGGATCCGCTTCGGGTCGGGATATTCTTTCACAAAATGCCGCGCTCCCAACATCCCCCACTCCTCGCCGTCCGACGCGATGAACACGAGCGTCTTTTCCTGCTCCTCTCGCGAAAGCACTCGTGCAAGCTCCAGAAGAACGCCGACGCCGCTCGCGTCGTCCATGGCGCCCTCTTGCACATGGAATGGTATATCGTAGTGCGCAATCATCACTATTGCGCCCTCGCGAACGCCCTCGTGAGTTCCTACGACGTTTTGACCTTCCATTCGGTGGCCGCCAATCCAGGCACTGAATTCCTGCTGTTGGGTCCGCAGGCCAAATCTCCGCATCTCCGATTCTATCCACTGCGCTGCGGCTCTGCCGTCGTCGGTTCCCATGGCCCTTCTTGGGTAGCGGGTCGCCAGACGCTCAGCCTCTTTGTATGCGGCCGAGGAGTTGAACAGAAGCTTCGCCTCCGCGACTCGCACTTTTTCCGCCTGGCTGCCGGTAGACCTCACGATGAGCGTTGCCAGCAGGATGGCGAGAGCGATGCTGATCGCCAGAATGGAACGTTGTAGCTCTGTCATGTGCGTATAGGTGGCCGGAGAATTCGCCTCAACATCGAGCCTTCGTCATACTATTTTGCCGGCGCATGTCAACCGACGAGGCTCCCGGAGATGACCCGCCCTGCAGAAAAACGCGTTATGTCTGCATCTCCATCAGGAGCCCAAGCGCACGAGAGGCCCGTTCCCGTGTCAGCTTTTTCATGGAAATCTCTTGACTGGATGTCCGACGAAGTATGTATTCTCGGCTGGCTGAAACGCTACTATAACACAGCCGAAAAGTCAAATCAAGCATACGAGACACCGACGAGATTTCCCCGCTTTTCCCTCTCCTTTTTCTCTTCCTGCGAAAAGAGATAAGGGAAAACAGGAGGAGAGAGACCGTGAAGTTGTGCGAAGAGCAAGCTCAAGTGGAGAGATAAGGAATGTCGCGTGCCCGGAAGAGGTCCTCGACCCCGTCGGTAACTAAGGTGGCCATTGCCGCGCGCCTGAAATGCCATAAAGAGCAGCGCAATGAGCGCCACGTGAATGGCTGTTTTCATTCCTAAAGAGGACCTCTCCATGTTGCGCCTCCCATCCAGCTTCACCACGAAAATCTTCCTTTTTTTCCCGGGTTGTGCAGTGTTGGGACACTATATATTGTGTATAACTTGTTAGTACTGTGGATAAGTTGTGCCTCAAGAAGTCGCCCCTCCCGAACGGCACAGCACCTGTGCGCGTCAAAAGTCAATTCTCGGCAAAAAGTTACGAACACTCCCGGCCGGAGAGAATTCGCTTGAACCGATGAAACGGTTCTGATATAATCACACATAGTCGGTCGGAGCGTAAATGCGACGCCACTCGTAATGTCCCATAGGATGACGGGCAGGAGAGAATAAAGCCATGGAACACGGCAGATACGCCTATTTTGAGGGAAAGTTTATCCCTATTGAGGATGCCAAGATAAACATTATGACGCATGCCTTCAATTACGGGACGGGTGTGTTTGAGGGCATCCGTGGGTACTGGAACGCCGAGGAGAGCCAGCTCTATATATTCAAGCTGGAGGAACACTACACTCGAATGTTCAGGAATTTCAATCTGTTTCACATCGAGCTGCCCATCAGCATAGAGGACGCCTGCCGGATAACGGTCGAACTGGCCCGGAAGAACGAATTTCGCCAGGACATGTATATCAGGCCGATCGCATATAAGAGTTCGTATGAGATAGGACCACGCATGCACAGTCTCGCGAACGAGTTTGCCATATTCAACATCCCCCTGGGAGACTATGTGAACACATCCAAAGGGTTGAACGTGATGGTGTCGAGCTGGCGCAGGATGCCCGATAACTGCATCCCCGCCCGCAGCAAGGCCACCGGCATCTACATAAATTCCGCGCTTGCCGCGACGGAAGCGAAAGAGAGCGGGTTCGACGAGGCCATCATGCTCACTCAGGAGGGTTACGTTTCGGAGGGAAGCGCGATGAACCTTTTCATCGTGCGCAACGGCGATCTTATAACTACTCCCGTAACGGCGAACATACTGGAGGGGGTCACCCGCCAAACCATAATCCAGATAGCAAGCGAGCAGATGGACGTTGAGACCACGGTGAGACCAATCGACCGGACCGAGCTTTATGTTTCGGACGAGCTCTTTTTCTGCGGCACGGGAGCCCAGGTGGCGCCCGTGACATCAGTCGACCGCCGGCTGGTGGGCAACGGGAAACCGGGCGAGCTCACATTGAAGCTGCAATCCCTCTATTTCAATGTGGTCCAGAACAGGCTGCACGAGTATTCACGTTGGCTGACTCCGGTTTATTAAGACGCTGAAACTGGTCGCGGCAGGATGCAGGTCCTTGTTTAGATGATCGTTAAATGCGTCAGATGTAACAGGGAGTTTAGCTCCAGTCATTCACACACCCACGTCTGTCCCACATGCCATTTCGTATTCGGCGAAGGCGATACGTCCGACTTGAAGATAGTCCGGTCCTCCGACTTGGTGCGTCAGAGCACCGGCCATCACCTCCAGGAAGAAGCCGAGCAAAAGTGCGCGTTTCACCTCGATGCGGACGCAATAGGCCACTGCAAGTATTGTGGCAGGCCGGTCTGTTATGCTTGCGCCGTCGAAACAGAAGGCGGATGCTCCTGCGAACCTTGCAGCCAGAGCCTGAAGACCGCTCCGGCGGAGGAGCCCGCAGAGCAACGTGCCGAACCGCCGCAGGCGGAGGCGGAGAAATTAAGGCGACAGACGGTCTCGCAGGTGATTGCCAGGGGGCCCTATGTGGCATGGGAATACCGTAGCCAGATAGGCCCAGTAAACGCGCTGTTTACCACCTGGCGTCACACGCTTTTCAGGCCTCTGAGTTTTTTCCACGGTATCCCGATCGTGGGAGACTATCGCAGTCCGCTGCTTTACGGCTTGTTCTGGACGCTGGTGGGGTCGGCCGGGGGGTTTGCGTGGAAGCTCCTCCTCTACATCTATCCGACGCTCATCACATTTCTTGAGGGGAAGTCGGTACAACTCTCGCTTCAACTTTCCCAAACATATGTCCTCGTTGCCGTGGCGCTGGTGCTTTCCCCCCTGCTCGCACTAATCATGCTCATGGCGGCCTGCGCAATCTACCACGTGTTCGTCGTCTTGTTCACGCGGCAGCATGCGGGCTTTGAGGCAACCCTGAGGGTGATCTGCTACAGCACGGGCACCAACGTCTTCTTCTTTCTCCCGCTGCTGGGAGCATTTCTGGGGGGAATATGGCAGCTGGTCCTCGTGACGGCGGGACTCAAGGAGGTCCACCGGATTTCGTTCCCCTTGGCGCTCACGATAGCTCTTGTGCCCTACACCCTGCTTCTCATAGTCGCGATCGCGTTCATGGTGTGGGCTATTACGGGCAACAAGCTGGGTGTGGACGAGTTTCTCCAAGAGCTGGTTTTCTCACTCCGGCCATGAGAACAGCCCGGCGGCCTCCGCCACGCGCCGCTCCGTCTCGGAACTATTTGTATGTCTGAGTGAATCTGCGGAACGACCTGTCATACGTCCTTTCGACAGAATCCGGGAAAAAGCACGCGGGCAGTTCCTTGCTTGACCGATGATAGGAAATGCATTCGCAGCAGACTCCCTTCCTGCTGCAGGGTTCGTACGTGCAGTTGCATTCTTGAAGATTGCGCTCCTTGTTGCACTCCATTAAGACGCTCTCCTTTCCTCACTTCGTGTTGCGTGTTAACGTGCCGGCGGCCTACTTGGATTCAAGATTGCCGACGGTGACAAGAACGTAACGATTCAGGTCGAATATGCCGGATGCGACGCGACGCACCTCTTCCGGAGTGACGGCGCGTATCCTCGAATCGTACTCCTTGTAATTATCATAGCCCAGTCCATAGAGTTCGTCGAAAGAGGCAGTGGTGGCGATCTGGCCGTTGGTTTGCAGCCCGATCGCATGATTGCCCATTACCTCGACTTTCGTGCGTTCCAGCTCTTCCCCACCGAGGCCGTTTTGGCTCAGGTCGCGAATCACCTCGAACATTCCATCTATGGCTTCCTCACGCATGGAGGGAACGGTGATGATGTAGAGCACGAAAGCACCCGGCTCGACTCCGAGAATATTGAAGGCGCCCACCGAATAGGCCAGTCCGCGTTCGTCACGCAGTGTTTGAAACAGTTTCCCGCCCTGACTGTTAAGAGCACTGGTGAGTATCTCGAGCGTGTAGCGGTCAGGACTGTCGACAGTCACACCCGGGAACCCGATGAGTATGGCAAGCTGCTCCTTGTTCATCTTCTCATGCGCTTTCCTGGGCTCCGTCGGGAGCGATTCCGACGTGGAACTGGTCGCCATCCTGACACCGCTGTTGAGTTGCCCGAAGTGGGTTTCGACGAGACTGAGCACCTTGGATTTATCGATGTCTCCGAAAACGGAGAGCACCATGTTCGATGCCGTCACCGTCTGCGAATGGAGCTTTTTCAGGTCGTCCGGCCGGAGCGACTGGACCACCTCGGCATCTCCCTGGGCAAGGAAGCCATACGGATGTCCATCGAACATCGTCCGCCTGAACAGCTTCATGGAAGAAGGAAAGATTTCGTCGTTGACGCTCTTGATGCTCGCCAGGGCGGCTGTCTTTTCCCGCTCGACTTCCTCGGGCAGGAACGAGGGGTTGGCGACGACATCGCCGAGAACATCGAGGCCGGTTTCCACGTCTCGGCCGAGCATGTCCAAGTCGAATCCGAAACTGTTATAGCCTGAAAAAGAGCTGATGCTTCCCCCGCGCGACTCTATCGCAGAGGCTATCTCTTCGGCTGAACGCGAGGCCGTCCCCTTCAGCATCGTTTTGCTCATGAGGTTGGTAATTCCCGTATCGGAACTGTTCTCGGCCCTTGCGCCGCCCAGAATGAACAGCCTGATGGAAACGGTCTGAGAGTTGTGATCCTCCCGCAACAACAGCGTGAGCCCGTTCGGCAGCACTGTCTTTTCTATCTGCGGAGCTCCGGAAGGAGCCGTTTGTGGTTCGGCTCCGGCCTTCGCGGGCATTTTCCCGACGGGCACGAGGGCCGCAATCACGGAATTTTCGGGCCTGAAATACTTATCAACGACTCTCGCTATATCCTGCGCGGTGACGCGCGCAATCGATTCGACATACCGTTTGTCGAACTGCAGGTCGTGGGCATCGAGTTCGCCCGAGCCGAGGCTTTGGGCCTGCCCCTCGACAGATTCCCTGGAGAACACATAGTCGCTCAGCACCTTGGCGCGCGCGGTCTCCAGCTCTTCCTCGGAGACGCCTCCCGACCTCAGCTTCTCTATCTCTTCCCATATCGCGTCCTTGACGGCCTCATAGTTCTCCGGCTCGAAAGAGTCGGCTATCCAGAACATGCCGGGGTCTCGCGGAGTGGCCGACCAGGCGCTGATGTTGTACACGATTCCCCTTTTCTCGCGCAGTTCCTTATACAGCCGCGAGGTGTCCCCTCCACCGAGGACTATCGCCAGCACGTCCATCGGATACATATCCTCCGATTGAATGCTGGGCCCGTGAAATCCCATCATCGACTGCGCGACCGTCACCTCAAACTCTTCCACGCTTGTCCGGGGGTCATACTGGCGAGGCTCTTGGGGGACCACCATGGGCGCGATCGATTGCCGTTCAAAATCGCTGAACGCCTCCCCTATCTTCGGAAGCGCCTCGGCCGAGTCGAAATCGCCCACAACAATCAACGCTATGTTGTTGGGAACATAGAGCCTCTTGTAGTAAGTGAGAAGGTCGTCACGCGTGATCCTTCTCAGCAGGCTCTCGTAGCCGATCACGGGATTTCTGTATGGATGAACGGCATATGCCGTCTGGTGCGCCATCGTGTAGAGCCGCCGAAAGGGATCGTCGCGGTTCATCTTTATCTCCTTGACGATCACCTCGCGCTCCTTTTCGATTTCATTAGGGTCGAACACCGAGTGCATGAGCGCATCGGCCATTATGTCGAGCGCCTTGTCGAAGTGGTCGCTGTGAAACGTGATGTAATACACCGTCTTGTCATAGCCGGTATATGCGTTGGTCTTCCCGCCCGACTCCTTCACCTCTTTTCCGAATTGGCCGACGCTCCGTCGCTCGGTTCCTTTGAACAGCATGTGTTCCACGAAATGGGAAATGCCGCTGCCGATGAATTCTCCCTCGGTGATGTTTCCAGCGCCCACCCATGCCTGAATCGTCACCACCGGCGCGTTGTGGTTCTCGAGAAGGATTACGGTCATGCCGTTGTCGAGCACCTTTCTGACAGGAACATTTTCTTCGGCCGCAACCCAACGAACCAGCACAAACTGCGCAAACAGCCCCAATAAGATAATCTGCAACGCTCTTTTCATTTTCAAACCTTCCGTTGAAACCCATTCCCTCCGCCAACCGCTCAAGCGCACCTATACCCTGCGCGCCCAGGGACCGGAGACTCTTAAACTACTATGTCACCTCGGCATCGTTGCGCGACAGCAAAATCGTCCGGGGAAACGCGCCAAATCGCTTCGAGGCACGTTTGAGAAGGCGTTTCCAAGCCCATGCGACATTTGTCGTTCCGGGAAAATCCTTCCGAAACATTAGCACATTTCGGAGACAAGGCAACATAATTATAGCACACGGGCCCGAAGCGCCGGGTAGACAAAGACTCTGCTCTTTGACCTTCCGGGCAACGGATGATAGAATCTTGTCATGTCCGCACGCCGGTTCCCATGTTCACGGAACGGGCCCTTTCGAACCTGACTGAACGCTGCTCCCGATGACGACAAGAACGAAGAAAATCCTGATAGCATCCTGCCTGGCCGCCTGCCTGATTTTTCTCGGCGCCGTCGCCACTCTGTGGTGGCTTGTGAGAACCGGCAGGCTTCAATCGCTCATCGAACGACGCGTTGCAGAAGCGACGGGCATGAGCGTCCACATGAAATCCCTTCATTTTTCATTACCGCTCGGCGTGAACGTGGAGGAGCTGACGGTGGCTCTCCCCGGCCGCGAGAGTTCTCCCCTGCTGAGCTGCCCGAGGCTCAGAATTTCCGCCTCCCTGGGGAGTCTGCTGAGGAGGCGCGTCGCATCCGTGACCATTGTGAGGCCGAGGCTCAGGCTGACAAGTGAAGAACAGGCCGGCCTGAAACTGCCCGGCGGCGGCGCTGGAGGCACGTCGGGCAAATCTCTTTCGCTGGGAAGGGTCAGGATAGTAGACGGCGCAATCGACCTCGACCTGCCGGGAGTGAAGGCGGGCCTGAAGGGAATTTCCGCCACTCTCCGCGAGCCGCTCATTTCGGCCGGCGCGGAGAAGGTGCTCAGCCTGAAGGTCGACTCCGGAGACTTCCTCATCGGGCAGGAGGACAAAGGACAGATACCAATCGCCCTGAAGCAGGTCAAGTCGAGGGTCTCCGTCAAGCCGATGCAGTCAACGACCGAAATCGAGGCCGACGTGCATCAGGCTCTCGTAACGACCGAGCTGCCCCACCTTCTGTTGCCGCCCGATATTCCCGTCGTCATGTCACTTGCCGCAGATTATGTCCCGAGCAGAGACTCTCTGGAAAACGGAATATTGACCGTGACCCTGGGGCCGTTTTCCGACATTCGCGTGTACGGCTCCGTGGCAGATGTCCTGAGCGACGCGCCCGCGCCGGACCTGAACCTGACCGTCGAAGCTCCCGAAATCGCGCGTTTGCTTGAATACATCGAACTGCTTCAGCGTCCTAACTATAAGGACCTGAAGGTGGCGGGACCTCTTCACATGGAGGGGAGGCTGACCGGAACCTTAGAGGCCCCAAAGCTATCCGCCAGGGTGAACACAAGGGACGCCCGATTCGAGTGGGAGGGGATTGTGCTGGAGGGTCTGAGCGTGGATGTGCCCGGCGCATACGGCGCAGATGGGCTCTCCGCCGGTCCGGGAATCATCAGCGCCGACAAGGCGCTCATTCCCGTCGAGGAAGCGCAGGTCGAGGCCACGTCGCTGAAGGGGTCGGTGTCGCTCGACACATCGCGCGCTTCTGTGAGCGAGTTCGGGATGAAATTGGGAGACGTCGGGGAAGTCTCGATGGGTGGTAATTATGAATTCGCGTCGGGCCTCTTCCATGCAGACGCACGCATGGCAGGCGCGTCCCTCGAGCATGCGCTGGGGCTTGTCTCTCGGACAATCTACAGGCTTCCGGACGATCTCTCGGCGGCCGGCACTCTGGGATTCGAGTGCGGCCTCGATGGCAAGCTCGCATCGGCATTGGAAAACGTGAGCGTCAAGTACGAGATTTCACTGACGGGGGGAGAAATATCGTCGGGCGAATTCGTGAGTGCGGCCGGGCTCAACACGAAGTTGACTGGAAAGGCCGAAAGCAAGTCGCCGCTGAAGCTCTGGCGATTCGACGCAGAGGGCGACGCGGGGAATTTCGAGGTGTTGGTCGATACGTTCTACAAATCGTTTTCAGAGAACCGTTTCCCCTTCTCTCTTTCGGGAGAGTACGGGGTGGAGTCGAACAGTTTTAGAGACACTGCCGTTTCGCTGAACCTCGGCCGGATGGGCAAGATAGCCGCGAAGGGCTCCGCCCAGTTCGCTTCGGAGCCCGAGATCGCCATGCGCCTGCAGGCAAGCAAGATCGACCTTGGAGAAGTGTTCAAAGAGGTCGCACAACAAGTTCTGTCGGAAGTGTCTCCCCTGTTCCGCGACGCCGAGGTCGGCGGTGTCTTATCCGGAGACCTCGCGGTTCGGGTTGTGGGCGACCGGCGAAGCGTGGCGGGAACGCTCGATGTGGCCGACGGCCGGGTTGCACTGGAGAAGGGCGCATATGCAATAGGTTCTCTCTCGGCGCGATTGCCTTTTGATGTCCGTTTCCCTCAGGAAGAATCGGACAGGACAATCCAGTTCGCAGAGAAAGACTACGGCAGAATCGCGCTCGGCACGCTTGACGCCGGACCGGTCCACGTTCCCTCCCTTGGCCTGGACGTTGCTCTCAAGGAGAACGCGCTTCGCGTGAAAGGCCCCATTTCGGTTGACGTGTTTGGAGGGAAGTTCGGTGTGGGCGACATTCGGGGAGAGAATCTCTTCGGCTCCTCGGCCGAGTTGACGACGTCGCTGACGGCGGAGAACATCGACATCGGTCAGGTTTCGGAAGAGCTGGGTTTGCCCAGCATCGCGGGGACGCTCGACGCACAATTTCCCAGCATCGCCCTGACGACCGATTCGCTCGTCACCACGGGAGCGGCCGAGATAAACGCGTTCGGGGGAACTATCGACATAGCGTCGGTCGGCGTGGATAGTCCCTTTTCGGACGTTCGGACATTCAAGGCCGACCTCGATTTCAGGGACATCGATCTCTCGACAGTCACGGAGACGCTGGACTTCGGGTCTATCAGCGGCATCATGGAGGGCACCTTGAACGGGTTTGAGATGTCCCAGGGCCAGCCGGCCGCCTTTGTCGCCGATTTCGAGACCGTCCCCCGCAAGGGCGTCGCCCAAAGGATAAACTTCGACGCCGTGCAGAACATAACCATACTCGGAACCGGCCAGGGGTTCAGGGGAGGCGTGGGACGCGGGCTCGCCGCGTTTTTCGACGAGTTCGGCTACGATAAAATCGGGTTCTACTGTACGTTGAAGAATGACAACTTCAGGATGAAAGGAAAGGTGGTGCAAGGCGATACGGAATACTTTGTCAAGGGAGTGAGGTTCGGACCCTCGATCAACGTCATCAACAGGAATCCGGGCCAGACGGTCAGCTTTAAGTCGATGCTGGAGAGAATCAATCGCATAAAGACGAAACAGGAAAGCGAAGAGAAATAGTTGTGGCGGGAAGCAAAGGCGCTTCAGAACGAAGACGGAGGCAGAAGATGAAAAAATCAATCATGGTTGCAGTATTCACGGCGGTGCTGTTGACAATCGCCTGCGTGACGGTCAACGTCTATTTCCCGGCCGCCGAAGTGCAGCAGGCCGCGGACAAGATAGTGGGAGACGTTTACGGAAAGCAACCCGCCCCGGCCGCGCCCGAGGACACAACCGAGCAGAGCATGCTCAGGCGCATGTGGCGGGAGCTGGTGTCGCCCTTCGCGAACGAGGCGTACGCACAGGCCGACATCAACATCAGCACGCCTAACATTCGGGCGCTGAGAGCCTCGCTGGAGGAACGGTTCGATTCTCTTCAGCCGCTCTACGACAAGGGAATAATCGGCATAACCAACGAGGGGCTGCTGGAAATACGCTCCGTCGAAGGCCTGGGTCTCAAGGAAAAGGCAGAGGCCAACAAGCTGGTGAAAGCCGATAACGCCGACCGGGAGAATCTCTATTCCGAAATCGCCAAGGCCAACGACATTCCGTCCGACTCGGTGTCAGAAATCAAGAAGCTCTTTGCGGTTGAATGGAGGAAGAAGGCGCACAAGGGATGGTGGATACAGAAAGACGATGGAGGATGGGTGCAGAAAGGCTCCGAGTAGAGCCGCCGGAACAGAGACGAAAAAGGTCAAGGCGCCTCTCAGTTTCAGAGGCGCCTTTTCCATGCTTTATCTGATAAAGAAGAACAAAAAATCTACACGCTGTCCTTAAAGGCCTGTCCGGCCTTGAATCCAACGCTCTTGCTCGCCTTGATCGTGATTGCTTCGCCGGTCCTGGGGTTGCGTCCCTTGCGCGCCTTGCGCTTGCGAATATCGAACGTTCCAAACCCCACGAGTTGCACCTTCTTGTCTTTCTTCAGCCCCTTCTTGATATTGTTCAGTACGGCGTTAACGGCTTTCTCCGACGCCGCCTTGCTGTCTTTGAGTTCCTTTGCCACGGCTTCAACCAGCTCACCTTTGTTCATGAATTTCTCTCCTTTCAGCTTACCCTGCGAACTTCCTACCGAAAAAAACTTTCACCAAGCACGCCCAGTCCCTCCTCCCTAGGCACCCCTCCTTTCAATTTACAAATTCGCGGAACTTTCCACCGAAAGGATACTGAAAAGCGGCTCTCAATGCGGGCGGCATTATATCAGAAAGGCAGCGGCCGTGCAAGGAATTTCTTCCGTTTGATGCCCTCCGCCGCCGACCGCGACAAACGTTTCACCTGGGGCCGGATTGGGGCAGACTCGTGGGGAGCCGTGCTCGGCTCTGCTCCACGCGCCGGGACCTTCAAATCACTCTCACGTCACAGCGGTGATCTGGTTTATGATCGAGACGTAAGGCCAGAAGAAGGAAAGCGTGAGAAAAAGCACCACCAGGCCCAGCCCCAGTATCATGACGGGCTCGATCAACGACTTCAGCGTGATCACGGCGGTCTCCACTTCTCGCTCGAAGATCTCGGCCATCTGGCGGGACACTCTTTCGAGCGCTCCGGCCTCTTCTCCGGTGGCAAGCATGTCGGTCACCAGAGGCGGCACGACCTTCGACCGCCTCAACGGTTTTTCCAGCCCTTCTCCCCGCTCGATCGATTCGCGCACCTGCTGGAGGTCTTGCGCAAAGGCGGCGTTGCCCACCGCCTCCTTTGTCAGGTCGAGTGTCTCAAGTATCGAGATGCCGGCATTCAACAGCGTCGCGAACGTGTGAGAGAAATCGGCGACAACCTTCTTCGTGATCACCTGTCCAAATACCGGCATGCGCAGTTTGAAATGATCGATGCGGAGGCGTCCCGCAGGCGTCCGGGCGTAGGAAGTGACAAGCACCACCCCGCCCACGATGATCAGCAGCCAGAGCCACCACAAATTCACAAGACCGTGGGTACACGCAAGAGCGAAGCGTGTTATCACGGGCAATTCGATGTCGAACGAGAGGAACATCGCCTCGAATTCCGGAACCACGAACACGAAGTAGAGTATCAGTACAGAGATGCTGGCAATAAAGATCACAAACGGATACGCCAGGGCCGACCTGACCTGGCTGCGCAATAGCGCCTGCTTCTCACGGTAATCGGCCAGGCGGGTAATGATTTCCGTGAGCGCGCCAGAGCTTTCGCCCGCTTTTATTATGCTCACGAAAAGATGATTGAAGTATTTCGGGTGATACGAGAGGGATTGCCAGAGGGTGTTGCCCGATTCGATCTTCCCCGCAACGTCCTTCAGCACACCGGAAAAGGTCCTGTTTGAGGTGCGGCCGCCGAGCGTGTTTATAGCCCTCAGCAGCGGTACGCCGGCTTCGAGCAGCATCACCAACTGGCGCAGGAAAGAGGTGACTATTTCATGCGGAATCCGCCCATAACCCAGAGAAACATGGAGAATCCTGTCGAAAATCGATTCCTCGTCCATAGCCTTGGGCGGTTCGCCTTCATAACGAACGTGCGCCTCGTCGCCCGGCTTGGTCACATCCGCACTTTGACCCTTTTCCGATTTGTCCTTTTGCTCTGGCATTGCCATCGTTCCTCCCCCGGAATTTTGTCGGCCGCTTCACCGTCGAGTGCATACGCGGAAAGACGTTGTTGCACTCAAGCGCCTATTGAACGTAAAACTTCCTCCACCGTTGTGATGCCCGCGGCAACCTTCTGCGCACCGCGCTCCAGAATGAACTTCATCCTTCTTTCCGTTTCCATCTTGGCGATTTCGTCAACGGGAATTCCCGCCGTTATGCAGCTCCTTACTTTGTCGTCCACCTTCAATACCTCGAACAGGCCGGTACGTTCGAAGAATCCCGTGTGGTTGCACCTCGAACAGCCGCTGCCATGGAAAAACGGGCCGGCCGACCGGGGCAGCCCCAGCTCGGCCAGCAGTTCGTTCGGGGGTTCGTATTGCTCCTTGCAATGAACGCAGTTGGTCCGCACGAGCCGCTGTGCGATCACCACGTTGAGCGCGCCTGCTATCATGAACGCCTTTATGCCCATGTGACGCATTGCCGTGATCGTCTCGAGGGCGTTGTTGGTGTGCATCGTGCTGAGCACCCTGTGCCCGGTGACCGCCGCGCGGACGGCTATGTGCGCCGATTCGTCGTCGCGTATCTCGCCCACCATCAGGGTGTCTATGTCCAGCCTCAATGCGCCCCGGAGCACGCGCGTGTATGTGAGATCGGCCGAGGCGTTCACCTGCACCTGATTCACGCCGGTGAGCTGGAACTCGACCGGGTCCTCTATCGTGACGATGTTCTCGGTGAGCACGTTGAGGCTGTTCAGGACGGCGTAAAGCGTCGTCGTCTTCCCGGAGCCCATCGGACCGGTGACGAGGAGCATGCCTCCCTTGCGTTTCACGAACCGCTCGATGGCCCGCTGGTCGGCGGGGTCCATTCCGAGCTCTTCCAGACTTTTTATGACGTTGGCCGAGCCGATGAAGCGAAGGACAAGCTTTTCGCCGAAGTACGTCGGGACGGTCGCCACGCGGAGGTCGTACTCGCGGTTTTCGACGGATGTCGTGAAATGGCCGTCCTGAGGCGTACGGGTGTTGGTTATGTCCATGTTGCACAGAATCTTGATGCGACTGATGACTCCCGCCTCGACGCTGCGGGGCAGGTTGATGGTGTCGTACAACACTCCGTCGATTCGATACCGGACGCGGAGCGTGTCCTCCTGGGGATCAAAATGGATGTCGGTGGACCGCAAATTGGCCGCGCCCGCTATGATCGCATCCACCAATACCACCGGAGAGCTCCGGGCCGAGATGCTCTGGAGCTTCTCGATCTGCGCCTCCAGGGTCTCCTCCGCCTGATCCGTCGGCGTTTCCTCGACCCGGCTGAGCATGTGCTCCTCGATGAGACGCTCGATTTGTTCGGGCGGCATCAGGACGGGCACAATTTCCCTTGAGCTGAGCACCCTGTACTTGTCCAGGTTGGCAAGCTGATTGGGGTCGCCCAGCGCGAGACGGAGCACATTTTCCTGACAGCTCAGGGGGAACACGTTGAAATCGCGCACCGTCTGCTCGGGTATCAATTCCATTGCCGCCGGCTCGATCCGCTCGTATGCCTGTTCGACATACTCGATGTCGTGTTTTTCCGGCAGTCTGGATACCTGCTCCTCGGCTCCGGAAAAGCCTTTCTGTATCAGAACCTTTGACAACGGCTCACCGTCTTTCTCGCAAAGCAACTCTTCTGCCAGCGCTCGCCCCATTCTTCCCCTGCGGAATATTTGCTTCCGCATCCCCTTTTGCAGGCGCCCGAGCTTCGGCCGATTGTACTTCGCCTCAGAATCTCAAAATTCTGAGCACTTCTTCGATGCTTGTCGCTCCATCGAGAACCTTGTTCACGCCTTTTTCGAGGAGGCTTTTCATTCCTTCCGCGCGCGCCTTTTTCGTGATTTGCTCGATCGTCTTCCCTTCGAGAACCGTTTTCTTGATGGCCGGTGTGACGGGCAGGAGCTCATACACCGCCGTGCGTCCCAGATAGCCGGTGCGGCTGCACGCCTCACAGCCGGTTGCGCGATAGAAGGTGACCTTCTTGGCCTTGACGCCCAGTTCGCTCAGGAGTTCCGCTTCGGGTTCGTATGCCTCTCGACATTCCACGCATAGTTTCCTGACCAGTCTCTGGGCAAGTATGCAGAGAAGAGAGCTCGTAATGAGGAACGGGCGCACGTTCATGTTGATGAGGGTGTTGATAGCGTCGGGGGCGGTGTTGGCGTGGATGGTGCTGAAGACACGGTGGCCTGTCATCGCGGCCCTGATCGCGATGGCAGCCGTTTCCAGGTCGCGCACCTCACCCACCAGGATGGTGTCCGGGTCTTGTCTGAGGGACGCGCGAAGCGTGCTTGCGAACGTGAGTTCAATAGCGGGATTGATCTGAACCTGGTTAATTCCCTTGAGCTGATACTCGACGGGGTCTTCCAGAGTGATTATGTTATAAGTGCGATGGTTGATACGCTCCAGCGAGGCATAGAGCGTCGTCGTTTTGCCCGAGCCCGTCGGGCCGGTCACCAGCGTCATTCCCTGCGGCTTGGTGATTATCTCCTCAAACAGCAGGCGGTCGGCGTATTCCATCCCGAGTTCGCTCAGTTTGGGAATGCCGCCCGTCGAGTCGAGCACGCGAAGCGTCAGCTTTTCCCCTCGGAATGTTGGAAGCGCGGATACGCGCAGGTCGAAGCGCCTGTCGCCGATGCTCATGGATATGTGTCCGTCCTGCGGGCGGCGTGTTTCCGAGATGTCCATCTCGGCCAGGACTTTGATGCGAGCGACCACGTTCGGCTGGACGCGCTTGGGAATCGGGAGCACGTCGTGCAGCATGCCGTCGATACGGAGCCGAGCGGTGAGGCCCACTTCCGTCGGGTCGAAATGGATGTCCGTCGCACGCGAGTTAACCGCCTGCTCGATGATGGCGGAGACGAGCATGACGGGCTGCACGTTTTCCGCCGAGCCACCGATACGGTCAAGGAGCCGTTTCTTCATGACCTCGCCCGCAGCGGAAGCTTTCTGCTCGAGATCGAGCTCTTTTTCAAGCCTCTGCTGAATCAAATCTTCTGTCTTTTCTTCTTCTACCGCCACTGATTTTTCTTCGGGAGAACCGCTCATGATCGTTAACTCCAGAAATTTGCCGTCCCAAAGACTGCCGGAGCCGCCTCAGGAACCTTCCCAGGATAGTATGCTCACATTTCGGTCAGCGCCGCGGCTTAAGACCGCGGTCACCTTGCTGTTGCTCACGACTCGCGTCCCCTTGCGTATCGACCCGACCGCCTCGACGCGATAGATGTTCGAGTTCACCTTAATCAAAGGTATGACCGGGGCGGTGCGCACGGGCGTAAGGCCCGGCACTTTCGCAAGGTCGGCGGGAGCGCCAAACACAAAATCATCTTCCGTGCCGTCAATGCCGTCCGCGCCCCGGCGGAACTCGATGACCATCTGAGCGACGCTCGGGTCCATCCCCGGCAGGGCTGCGATGACGTCCGCATTCGCAGTGTTGATATTTATCTTGCCATCGCCCAGAACCGTGCCGAGCGCTACCGCCCTGGAGTACGCGTCTGCTCCGATGCCGGCGGCGCTCAGGTCCTCGACGGCAAACAATCTGTTGGAGGAGCGATAATTCAGGATCGCGGCGAGCGCCTCCTTGTCGCCTCCGAGAATCGCGCTCAGCGCCTGAGGAGTGGCGCTCAGCACATTCATGCGGGCGGATTCATCCATCACGCGTATCGTGTAGCCCCCGTCGCCGAGGGGGATCATCTCGGGCGAGTCGCCCAGCCACCAATCATCTGTGTAAGCGTCCACCAGCGGAGAATCGGCCTTCAGACGCGCGGTGGCGTCTTCGACTCCGGCAACGGCCAGATAGTGCGCCTCGAGGTTCTTTGCATCCCGTTCCGCATATGCAGCCTCGAGCTTCATGTGCGCCAGGAACACGCTTGAAAGGAGTCCCAGTATCACCAGAACGCCCAACGCGGTCAGGATTGCGACTCCCCTCTGGTCTGTCGCTCTCACCCCTGTTCCTCCCTTCAAACCCGCTCACCCTGACGGCACATTGACAACGGTGGTGAACGATGTAGGCTGTGGAGAAATCGCTCCCAGCATGAAGACAGTGACCTTCACCGCTTTCGGCAGGAGAACCGACTCAGACGACGTGGCGCCCTCCTGCGCAGGAAGCGGCGGCCATTCCTGCACCCATTTGGGTGGGTCCGACGAATCGTCGAGATAACTGAAATCGAGTCCCACAGCGCCCGGCAGAAGGGTTTCCTTCACGCCCACCTCGACGGCTGAGCCGAGAGAGGAGCGTATCTGCACCAGGCTCATGGGAGACCCTTCCCGCTCCGAACCGATTTCCAATCGATAGGATATTCTCTCTGCCGAACCGACTCGACTGTATCCGGTATCTAGTATCGGGAAGTAGAGCTCATCCGAAGGAATCATGGCGCCGGCCGCGTCGTACGAACCGTTGCGGCCGACAAATGCTTCGCCCGCGGTGAGAGCCGCGGGGAAGGTCTGCCTCAACATGTTGGACACCCGTTCCAGCGCCCTCCAGGCGTCCGGATAACGAGATGTTACTCTCTTTGCCTGCTCCATGGATCGAAAGGACTTCGTGACGCTCGGTATGGCAATCCCCATGAAGATGCCCAGGATTGCGATTACCACAAGGAGTTCGATTATCGTCATTCCCCCGGCTTTTTCCCGTCGCGATCGCATTCCGCTCTTTTCCTCTCGCTTCCGCCCGCTCGTTCTCATTATGGAAGTGCCACGGCGCTGGAAATCCTGAGCTTCTCCCGGCCCCGAAGGACTTCGACGGAGCCATCGGGGAGAGTGTGAATAAAGGTGAACCACTCCCGGTCATCGGAAACGTAGAAATCCTGCTCGGGCTGGGACGCCTTTTCGGACTTGGTTCTTTTTGTGACAACGTAAACGTGAAGCGTCAGGTTTGACAACTTCGGGTAACTTTGTGAGGGAGCCGCCTCCGCCACCCACATGAACGGCTCGATGTCTTCGGGATGCGCGTGCACAAAATCGTCGAACGTGCCCGGGCGGTCGTTCAGAAGTTGAGGCGTCTCCGCTTCCTTGGGGGAAGATGCGAGGGCAGCCTCGTTGGGGAACGTTCGAATGAGCTCCTCCATCTTGGACTGGGCCAACATCTGCGCCATTTCGGTCCGACGCGCCTTGAGGGAAAGGTCCAGTCCTCCCGTGAAGAATTGGGCAAAGGTAACGATTGCGACCTGCAACACCACGAATGCTATTATCAATTCGAGCATGGTGAGGCCGCCTGAGGTACGGAGGATGGTGAACCGGGATAAGGCCGGGTCGGCTGAGGGAGATCGTTTGCGAGAAAACATGTCGTGCTCTCCGCAGTTTTATGCGCGCTGCGTTCCTAACACAACAACAAAACTACGCCTTGCCAAGGACGGCAACGGTCCCTATTTTCATGCCGTTGGGGTCAATGACGGGGGCGATGTCAACCTTGATTCGCGTGCCCCCTTTCCCACCCAGCACGATTTCTTCCTCGAATGATTTGGCCTGTTCAAAAGCGGTCTGAAGGAGAGAGGATATGTTCTTATCCGATTTGAGTTCGCTGACATTCTGAACGGTTACCGGCTCGGCGTCGCCGAAACCCAGCAGCTTCCTTGCGATGGAGTTTATCATGACGAGTTCGCCGTTCTCGTCGGTCATGAGCGCCCCCGACTTAAGCAGGTCGCATATGTGCTCGAACGAATGTTGGATGGCGGAGAAAAGCCGGGCGTTCTGGAGCGCGACGCCTGCCGCGCTGGCGAAGGCGGAGAAGATGTCGAGGTCTTCTTCGGTGAGCGGACCGCTGTAGCCGGCGTTGAGCACCTCGATCACTCCCACGACTTTCCCACGCAACTCGATGGGCACGCACATTATGGACTTCGTCTCGAATCCGGTGGCCATATCGATCGACCGCTCGAAACGCGTATCCTTCGAAGCATCGGAGACGACGATGGGTTCTCCTGTGAGCGCGACCTGGCCCGCGATGCCCTGTCCCATCCTCAGGCGAAACTCCTGCACCTGGCTCCCCTTCTCGCCCAGCGCGATTTTGAACACAAGCTCGTTCGTGCGCTCGTCAAGAAGCATCAGGCTGCTGTCTCTCGCTTTCATGACTTTCGTCGCGCATTCCATCAGGTGCGTCAGGAGCTGGTCGAGGTCGAGCGTGGAGTTGATGCTGCTGCCGACGCTGATCAAAGTGGAGAGACGCTCGATCTTCTCATCGAGCTTCGTCCTCGTCCGTTCAAGTTCTTCCTTAAGGGCCTTTATCCGCTCGCCTTTCTCGGATACATCCTTCTTGTACGCTTTGAGTTCTTCCTCGCGGCTTCTGAGGGTGTCTTTGAGGAGAGTGAGTTCATCGTGGTCAACGCTCATCAGAGTTTCCTCCAATGGTAGAAGGGCGACTCCATTCGGCACATCGACAATCCGACGATGTGCTCTTACTGGAGATTCTCAGGACTGATCCTAATGAAGATGTGGCCACTAGT
>CAZSKP010000046.1:0-28397 GCA_964607485.1 uncultured bacterium
TCATTTATCTGCGCGACGACCGTTTCCTCGGGAGGACCCTTGATTTCGACGAAATCGAAGTCGACGACCTCCTCCGCAATCTGCGTGCGATACCTAAAATCGCTCATTACTATCGCGCGTTCCATCGAGATGAGCAGGATGGCGAGCGAGCCCGTGAACCCGAAAAGGTATCGATAGTTCGGGTAGCTGTAACAGATGAACGCGTTGGCGCCCACCTCATCAAGTCGTTTCCGAATCGCCTCGACTCGATTGTTCACCCCTTACTCTCCTTTTGCGAGCGCTTCCACCGCCAGCAGGTAGCCGGCGGGGCCGAATCCGGCGATGACCCCTTTGCAGACGGGCGCTATCAGCGACTGGCGGCGAAACTCCTCGCGCGCGTAAATGTTGGAAAGGTGCACTTCCACGGCAGGCAGGCCAGAGCCCGCGATGGCGTCGCGCACGGCCACACTCGTGTGGGTATGGGCAGCCGGGTTGATGACGAGGGCGTCGTACTTGCCCGCCGCCGACCCGATCTTGTCCACAATCTCTCCTTCATGATTCGATTGAAACGTCGTCACAACCACGCCGAGCGCCTTCGCGTGCTTGCGGATATCTCCGTCGATCTGCTTCAAGGATTTGTCGCCGTAGATGTCCGGCTCGCGCTTTCCGAGAAGTTGAAGGTTCGGTCCGTGGATCACAAGTATTCTCATGCCTTTTCCCCCTTCAGAATTCCCTGTAGTGCTTCTTGAGTTTTTTCGCCAATGCGGCCTCCTCTTCCGCTTTTTTCTCAAGGCCGAGCGCACGGTAGATTTGCCCTAGTTTATCATGATACTCGGGATTTGTCGGAAAATTTCGCGAAGCTTGCTGTTCGGCCAGGAGCGCTTTCTGAAAAAATTCCGGCTGTCTCGCTTCATTTCCGGCAGCCCAATACGCGGTGGCAAGCGACTGGAACACATAAGGCGACCACGGGTTCAGCTCCGTGGCACGATGAAGCTGCTGAATCGCCTCATTCATCAAATAAGGAGCTTTATCCATCACTGCGAGCCTCAGGTAAGAGTCCCCGAGCATGTGGTGAGAATCGGCATCCAAAGGGAAATAGCGGATCGATTTCTTCAGGAGTGTAACCCCGTCCGTCAGTGCTCTCCGCTGCTGCTCGGGATCCACTTCGAACCCTCTCCGTCTGGCAAATTGGTTCGGGAAGGCGGTGTTTCTCATTGCCTCGGCGCGAATGTAAAGATTCATGCCTGCGTACGATTTGAACAAGAACCACATGAACCCGCAGACTATCACGATGAGAATTGCAGCCGCAAAGCCGGGAAGCCTGATGGAAAACTTGTCCTCCTCTTTACGTAAGGTAGGCATGGCGACGAGAAGGCCCAACAGCGCGAACACGAAGTATGCAAGAGTAGGCGAATACAGGGCGAAATTGACTAAACTGTCCGTCAAAAATCCGATCACCCCCGCGCCCAGGCCGCACACAATGCCCCGTAGCTCCCCGGACGACTCCGGCTGCACCTTTCGCCAGAACGTGTAGAGAAACACCAGCCACAGGCCGATGAAAGCGTTCAGGCCGACGATTCCCGTTTCGGCCCACACCTGCAGGTAGTTGTTGTGCGCCAGCTTCACCGGATACCCGCCGAGAACCATGTAGCGCGGGTACGCCTCCTCGAAAGCGCCCCAGCCCACACCCAGCCACGGATTGTCTCTTATCATGGCCAGCGCCGCCCTCCAGTATGACAGCCGCTGGACCACGGTGAGCGAATCTTTCAGCCTCTCAAGAACCGAGACCTCGCGCACCGGCAGCGTTTCGGCGGAGAAGCCGTGGACGGAAGAAAACAACGTTACGAAGAATATCGCCGCGACAACCAGCCCCGCGACCTTCCCACGAGGAAGTTTTCTCTTCCAGAAACCAACCACGACGAAGACCAGCGCGATCGCGGCGGCGTTTAGCCATCCGCCCCGCGAGTAGGTCAGCCAGAGGTCCCACGGAATCAGCAGACACGATACCAGGAACAGGAGCATCAGCAACAACCCACCGATCCCGACAAAGAGGCGCTTTGCCAGAGTCGGCCGTGTTGCTTCCTTCGCATGCTGGCCATCCGCAGGTTTGCGGCCGAGCAGATTTTCCCAACACGTCCTGGTGAACCGCGTCATGCCGCCGCGCATGCTCCAGATCCATCCAAGCGTGAGAGAGCCGGCCATTCCAAGAAAAAGCGCATATGCGTTCGGAAAAATGAATGTCGAAAAGACCCTCGTGGATTCAAGCCTGTGCAGGATGCCGAATCCGAGCGGAACTCCCATGAGCAACTGCTCGTCGCCCGACCGGAGCGCCTCCTCGATGTAGCGGCGAGTCATCTCCAGCGTGTAGTAGCGCTGAAACAGCCCGTAACAGTTGACCAGAAACGCAGCGACAAGAATGGTCGCGACGGCCGTCTTGACCGAGGATGCCTCTCGAAAGTTATTTGCTATCACCAAGAACAGGAGCGTGTAGCTCAGAATTTCGTAGATATACCGGAGGGTAGCGCCCTTGTCCACCGTTGTGAAGAACGTGAGCGAGCAGACGACCAGAAAGGCGATCATGAAGCCGGTCAACAGACGATTGTGCAACTCGAGCGTCCTCTTTCTCCAACACTTCACCAGCCAGAGTATCGCCAACACACCGACGGCGATATGGAAAAAATGGTTGTACTGAGGATAGGTGCGCCCGGAAAGGAAGGCCCGAAAGAACAATATCACGAGAACGCCGGCGAAGAGCAGATTGTCAGCCCAGTCGTATATCGTGTCGCGGCTGGCGGACGGCTGTGCACACTCGACGGCGTTCTCCGACGCGGCGCGCTTTTTTCTTGTCTTACGGCTCATTGCCGCTTGTCTGACTGCTCCCTTATTCGCTTCTCGCGGTCGGCTATCATAAGAATGATTATGATGGCAAAAATTCCGAGCGTTTGAACGAACAGGGTCACCGCTCCAAGCAGCCTCAGATAGCGCAACAACGTGGCGCCCAGTCCGACGGAGAAAGAAACGAGATAGATGAAGATGACCGCGTCGCGTTCGCTCATGCCGAGGTGAACGAGCCTGTGGGAGAAATGCCGGTTGTCGCCGATGTGAATGGGCAGCCCGGCACGCCAACGCAGGTAAACGACGCCTACGGTGTCAAAAATTGGCACTCCGAGAATGAGAATCGGGGTGAACAGACCCCAGGGGCTCATGTGGTCGGGCATGTAGAACGCGCTCACGACAGTGAGCGAAGCGAGCACAAATCCGATAAACATCGCCCCGGCGTCACCCATGAATATTTTGGCCGGATTGAAGTTGTACACGAGAAAACCGAGAAGCGACCCCCCTATCGCCAGCAGTATCGCGGCCGTGAGCGTTTGGTGGAGGGGAAAAACGACGAAGAAAAAGATGAGCGCGGCAATGAGCGCCACACCGGCGCAGAGGCCGTCCATATTGTCCATGAAATTGAACGCGTTGACTATCAACACCAACCATAAAACCGTCGCAACAGACGTGACTATTTGCGACGGAACGAACAATTCCAGCCGCACCCCGAATGACACCGCAATCACTGCTGCGATTATCTGGGCGGCCAGCTTGACGCGCGCCCGAAGGGCATGGATGTCATCGATGAGACCAACCACGAAGATAAGGGTGCCGCCGAGCACGATGCCCAGGGCGCGGAAAACCGCAGGCTTCTCGCCCAATGCCGCCGCCGTGTAGTGCAGGTGTTTGGCCACAACCGCCACTAATGCAAACTTATCCTCAAATACATGGAGCAACCACATGTGGATCGCAATTATCCCGAGGAACGAAAGGTATATCGCAACCCCTCCCAGATTAGGCACGGGGCGGTGGTGGTCCTTACGTCCTCCGGGCAGGTCGTACATGCGCAGACGATGCGAAATCGCTATCATAAGCCTTGTGAGCGCCAACGACAACAATGAGGAGACAACAAATATGTAAAAGTAGATCAGGTACCACATAAGTGCATATCCTGGCCGACGAGCCAAGCATTTATGTTAGCACACATCAATGGCGCAATCAAACTCTCAGGCCGACACTCGTTCGTAGACGGCTTGCACCTTGTCAAACATCCGTTGAAGACCGAATTCGCTCTGCGCCCGCTTCCGAGCAAACTCGCCCATTCTCTTCCGTCGGTCGGCGTCATTGAGCAGCTCGTTTACCGCTCCGGCAATGGCCGCCGAGTCGGCCGGCGGGACAATCAGGCCCGTCTTGCCGTCCAGATTGACGAACTCGACTCCGGTGCCCAGCCGCGTGCTCACAACCGGCTTCGAGCAGGCGTGGGCCTCGAGCTGCACGAGTCCGTACGCCTCGCTCCTGTAGACTGAAGGCAGGACGAGAAGGGAACAGGCATGATAGAAGACCGCCAAATCGTCCTCGGTCACCTCGCCGACAAAGTGAACTTTGTCCGAAACGCGATAGTTCGCCGCCAGCGCCTTCAGGTCGTTTTCCATCGGCCCATTCCCGATGACCACAAGCTTCGCGTCTATTTTCGGCATCGCTTCGATCAGAAACTGGAGGCCCTTGTAGTACCTCAGCTTTCCCACAAATAGGATGAACTCGGGCCTGAAAATATTTCGCAGCTTCTCGATTTCCGGCTGCATCTTTAATGCGACCGAATCGAACAGGCTCGTGTCGATGCCGAGTGGCACTACCTCGCACTTCCCCCGCAGAGCGCTCAGAAACGGCGATGTCTCAACATAAATCGGAGAAGTCGGCATGATGACGCGGGCTTGCTTGAGAAATTTCTTGAGAAACGGGCGATAGAATTTGAGCAGGAACTCCTGTCGAACGATGTCGCTGTGGTACGTGACAACCACTTTCCCGGGCGGGTCGGCCAAAAGATAGGAGAACTCGCAGGTGGGATTGGGCACGTGGTAATGAAAGATGTCGGCCTTGACCTTTCTGAGCCACAGCGGAAACGTCGGGGGAAGAGGAGCCGACTGAACGCGTCCCACCTGTCCGACCTTGACCACCCTGACACCTTCGACGTTCTCTATCCGGGTGAAAGGGCCGTGATTACACACAAGCGCCTCGACCTCATACGTGTGCTTGAAGTGATTGCAGAGCTGCGCAATGTGTTTCTCCACGCCTCCGACCACGGGCGGGTAGTAATCCTTGTATACGTGGACTATCTTCATCGTGCTTCCCGAAAGGTCCGTGTGTACACTTCCACGGTTTTCTTAGCGGTGGTCAACCACGAGAACCGCGCCGCGCGCCGTGGCCCGCGATCGGACAACTTCCTATGACATTCGTCATCGGAACATATCGTCCTCAATGCGTCGGCTATGGACTCGACCGTGGTTGGGTCGACAATCAACGCGCAGTCGCCAACGACCTCGGGGAGCGAGGACCGGTCGGACGCAATCACTGGCGTGGCGCAAGACATGGCCTCCAGACAGGGCAGGCCGAACCCCTCGTACAGAGATGGATAGGCAAAGGCGCGCGCCATGCTGTAAAGCGTGCCCAGGTCCGCCGGCTTGATGTAACCCGGAAATCGGACCCTGTCCGACAAGTCAAGCGCGCGAACCTCCCGGAATATTTCCTTGTAAAGCCACCCCTTTCTTCCGGCGATGACGAGATGATGCGGAAGCCCCTTCGACACCACGCCGTAGGAAAACGCCCTGACGAGACGAGGGATATTCTTGCGTGGCTCGAGGGTCCCGACGTAGAGAATGAAATCCTTCGGCAATGAATAGAGTTTGCGCAACCGGTCGCGCTCGAATTCGTCGGCCACGTGATAGAAGCGAACGGGGTCCACTCCCGGGTGGATGGTGTGAACGCGACTGTCTCTCATCTTCAGGTTGCTCAGAATATCCGCCCTCGTCGAGTCCGAATCGGCTATGATGGCGTTGCAGCGGCTGACGCTGCGGGGTATCACATACCGGTAGTACGGCCGGCGCAGGGCGGAGAACGCCTGTGGAAAGAGTGCGAAACAAAGGTCGTGCACGGTGAGAACCGAAGGCACGTCGGCCCTCAGGGATGCGATGAACGACGGAAAGTGGAACAGGTCTATTCCCAGCTTTCGAGTCATGCGTGGCAGCCCGAGCTGCTTCCACGTCGATTGCGAGACAGGTCCCCGCGCCGGGACCTTGATTATGCGGAAATTGGGATACTCGAACATTCCGGGATGCTCGAGATGTTCCTGATAATTGCTCGGACAAAACAGCAGATACTCGTTCTCGCCGTCGGCACGGCCGAGGAATTCTATCAATTTCTGCGTATAATATCCCGTGCCGCTGCGATTGGTTATGGGAGTGGCGTCGATGCCTATGCGCATGTCGTCCAACCCCTCACATCGTCCTCGCCGACGCGCGGCGCAAGGCATGCCGCACCGTCTGGGCTATCCCCTGTTCACCGATGTATGAGAGAAGCCGCCTCGTGTTGTATGAAAGCATTTGCGCGTAACGCCTCGATAAGCCATCCGATGAGAGAAGGCCGTCGCGGTCGTGGCGAGAGAGAAGCGGCTCGGCCGTTGAGTGGTCTTCTATGAACTTCATAATGGCGCCAGCGGCCGCATCGGGCGCATGGTTCTGCGCGATATAACTTCGGGCGGCTTCGCCCATGGCGCGGCGATGTCCCTCGTCGGTCGCGAGCCGCAGCAACTCGTCGGCCAGGTCGTCGCTCTCGTTCGGTCCCAGATTTATTTTGACGCACGTCCCGTCCGGAAATTCCGTGAACTGGGCATAATTGGAAACCGCCACAGCCTTCCCGCGGCCGAGCATGTCTATGAGAATGCTCGACATCTCGCCATTGCTCGGATATCTCAGGTTGATGCAGACATCCGACAACTCCATGAGCGCGTCGAGCTCAGCACGCTGGAGATAGCCCAGGTATCTCACATTCTCCAGGGAACCGCCTTCGACCGCACCACCCATCGGAAGTCGGGCAGACATCTCGCCCGCCAGCAGGAAGAGGCTGTCGGGAAATTTCCGGTTGAAATTCCGGAACGCATCGAGCGCCACGTGTATCCTCTTGGCCGGCGTCAGATGTCCTGCAGACGTCACAATAAAGCATCCCTCAGGAATGCCGAATTTCTTCCGCAGCATTTCAGCCGATCCGGGCACAGCCGCAGCCGGGAAATGAGGGAAGTTGACCTTCAGCACCTTCGCCTCAGGGGCCTCGTGAGATACGATCCCACGGCCATACTCGTTCATCACAATCGTTCCGCGCGAGCACATGGCAATCACGCCCGCCATCGGAAAACGATACGGGTCGCCCTTGGCCGCGAAGAACAGGCCCGTCTCCTCTGCGGCGCGACCGGGATAGCAGAGCTCGAACAGCCTGCGAAACACGCCGAAGTTGCCCCGCTCAAGAGCGTATTTCATGAAGAACTGACTGAGCACGCAGTCGTGAAGAATCACGATGCCCGGCGCCCGCCAGAGCGCCTCGAATATGCGCCTGTGGTATCGGTAGTGATTTCCCATATGATAAAGGGCCGCATCGAACGGCGAGGGGTCGAAGACAAACTCGGATATGTCCGCCACCGGAAACCGACCCAGAATAGGGGTGGGCGAGGGAGAATAGCCGTCGGTGAAAAGCTTGAGCTCGCACCGCTCGGCCAAAAAGGGAAGCAGGTTTTCGGCGAAGTCGGCGACCCCTGTCCTCAAAGGGCTTAGCGGGCCGATATACGCAAGCCTCATGCGCGCTCCTCGGCGGCGGGCCTGCCGCGAAGATTGATTTGTTTGAGAACGGACCGGTTTTTCCGGAGAATGTCCTCGATGTACCGTGCCGGAACTTTCCCACGTCGCTGCACCTCTCGGCGTTTCCTGAGAGCGTCGCCCATCCTACCGAGCGCCGCAACATAGCCCATCAGCGCCGAGGCGTCTCCCCTGAGCAGCGGCGATAGGACGCGTTTGGCCATCTCCCAGCAAATCACGAGCGAATACTTGAGGAGCAGGCTTCCCGGAAAGTCTTTCATTATCACCACAAGCGAGTTTCGGGCAAAATAATAGTCTTTCGGTTTCGGCAGCTCCGAGCGGCTGGCGCCCTCGACGTGGTAAACGCGCGCCGTCGGAACGAAGATGCACTTGTTGCCGGCCAATTGCGCCCGAAAGCTGAGGTCCACGTCCTCGTAATACATGAAGAAATCTTCGTCGAGCGGGCCCACCTCCTCGAACAAGCTCCGACGGTACATCCCCGCGCCGCCGCATGGTCCGAACAGCCATCCGCGAGCTTCGAACTGCGGACCGTCCTCCAGTCCGAACCCGATATCATGGTTCGTGCCGGTGACGCTGTAGCCCAGCCCCGCCGAGTTTATCGTCTGTGGCGCGCGCGCGAAAAGCATTTTCGGGGCCGCCATAGCCGCGGCCGGTTCCTCGGACAGCGCCGCGTAGAGCTCGCCGACAAAGTCGCGGTCGGCGCGCGTGTCGTTGTTGAGTATCATCACAAACTCACCGCCCGCCGCTCCGATGCCCGCATTCACGGCAGCGGCAAAGCCTCTGTTCGACTCAAGGCAGAGCAAACGAACCTGCGGATAGTCTTGCTTCACCAATTGCGCCGAGCCATCGGTCGAGGCGTTATCGACCACTATGATCTCAAGGTTCTTGTACGATTGTTCGAGGAGCGAATCCAGGCACTCGGGCAGGTATGCCTTGCCATTGCAGTTCGGGATGACAACGCTTATCTTCGAACCTCCTCCGTTCACCATTGCCCTCTCAATCACCGTCCTCGGAGTGAGCTTCCGTGTGTGCGGCCTCCTCGGAGTCAAGCTTCAACAATAGCCAGATGTCGTCAGCGGAAGTTTTTGTATATCTGATAGTTAACTTATGCTTCCTGAGAAACTGGTTTAGGCTCATAAGGGCGGCAATGTAGCCGCCCGTTACCGCCGTTTGTCCATTTAGAAGAGTCTTGAGCGAATGCTTTAGGCACACCGCTGCAAGGCGACCGAAATACCTGAGCCGAAGTGGCTGGGGCATATTCTTCACCGCCACCAGAATCTGATTTCGCGAACAGTAATATATGTGAGACCTGTCGCTCGGCGAGGCGGTTCCGCCGCCCACGTGGTAAACGACGGCGCCGGGCACATAGAGGCACCTGTAGCCGGCAAGCTGGGCCCGGAAGCTGAGGTCGGCGTCCTCGTACCACATGAAGAGGTCCTCGTCAAACAGACCGACATCCTCGAACAGCTCGCGCCGGTACATGGCCGCTCCCGCGCAGGCGCCGAATATCGGACGAGACCGGCTGAATCTCTCGCCGTCCCTCTGTTGATAGCCCACATCGAACGCCGTGCCGGCGCGTGTGAATCCGATGCCGATCGAGTTGATGATGTCCGGCCGGTCGGCAAAGAGCATCTTAGAGGAACAGAAACCTGTGGAAGGCTGCTCATCGAGGGTTCGCTTCAGTTCCGAGAGCCACTCGGGCGCCGCGCGGGTGTCGTTGTTCAGAAGCGCGACGTAATCCCCATTGCTCTGGCGAATGCCCTCGTTCACCGCCGCGGCAAAACCCCGATTGGAGTCGAACCGGACCAGCCGCACTTCTGGATACGAGTCAGCGACCAAAGATGCCGTCTCGTCGGTGGAGCCGTCATCGACCAGGATGATCTCGTCCGGGCGCCGCAGTTGATTCCTGAGCGAATTCAGGCAGTCTGCAATATACCTGATCCCATTGTAGGTGGGAATGACGACGCTGATTGTCCTCGACGCATTCTCAGCCACGACCGTTATGTCCCGCTCACCCGTTACTCCTTGTAGGACTTAATTTTAGCACAGTTTCTACTCATTTTCAAGGAACCGAGGCGGCGCCCCGCCGCCCCTTGAGCCGAATGTTTCTTTGGAAAACCGCAAGTGATGATGCGTGATTGCGAGGTTCCCGATTGAAAATGCTGCCTCGATAGGATAAACTGAATCGAGCCGGTGAGTACAGTGTTCTCCCTCGCGAGGAGATACCCTTGAAGATAATCGACATGCACACGCACACGCAGGACATCCTCTTTCCGAACGGCATCGCGGAGGTGCGCCCGTCGCGCGGCATCCTGCTCCGCCTGTTCGAATGGCAACGATTCAGCGTGCATCCAACGCAGGGACTCAGGCGCAAGCTGCGGAAAAGAATTGCCCGTGAGACGCAATGTCGCAACGCGCTGGCATGCGCCGAGGGCCTGACGAAGGGAATGGAACGGGCGGGGATAACTCACAGCGTGGTTCTTCCCGTCGAGCCGTACGGCAGCACCACCGAGGTACTCTCACTCGCAGAGAAGGACAAGCGCATCATTCCGTTTGCGTCCGTGGACCCGAGAGACCCTCGCCGCGTCGAAAAGCTCAAAGATTTTGTGAAGGCAGGATGTCGAGGCTTGAAGCTGCACCCGATAATTCAGGACTTCCATCCGTCAAGCCCGGAATGTATGGAGACAGTCGAGGAGTTCAGCCAATACAAACTCCCCGTGATGTTCCATTCCGGCCTGACCGCATACTACCTGCCAGAATCCGAATCCGAGAGCTACGCCGAACCCGGTAATTACGTCAAGCTGTTCGCAGCATTCCCGGGCGTCAAATTTATCATGGGTCATATGGGGATGTTCGAGGCCCGTTCAGTTATAGAGATCGCGCAGGTTTTCGAGAACGTCTATCTCGACACCAGCTTTCAGCCGATTCGAATGCTGAGGAGGGCGGTAGAGAAGGTGGGTGGCGACAGATTAGTCTTCGGAAGCGATTGGCCCTTCGCGGGACAGCGCTACGAACTCGCCAACATACTCGACCTGACCAAAGGCAACCCCTGGCTCAGAGAGCGAGTGCTCTACAAAAACGCCGAGGAACTGATGGGCGAGGTCTGAGCCTTTCCCACCGAGGTCAGCGCCGCTCGTTTTGTTCCCATTCCGGTGACCTGGCCGGCCCCTCTTCGACCGGCAGGATCATGTACGTGGCAAGGCATTTGCCCACGAGGCGGCCATTCGCATCTTTCAACGTGACATCGCCGATGGCTGTCCGTCGCCCGCAGTGAACGATATTCCCTTCGGCGATAACCTCTCCCGAGGCGACCGGTGCAATGAAATTGATCTTCATCTCAATGGTCGTGAAGACTTTGTCCGCACCGACCAGCCCCCAGAGCGCAACTGCGACAGCGGAATCTGCAATTGCGGCCAACGCGCCGCCGTGCATCACACCGAACGGCTGAGTGAGCTCTTTCCGAAACGGCAGGCGGAAACGCGAACGGCCCGGCCCTATCTCGACCGCCTCCATCCCGACGAGCCTGTACATGGGAATCTGGTTGACATGATTGCGCAGCGCTTCGAAATCCACCTTGGGACGTTGCTCATTCACCTGTTATTATCCTCCGCTTGTCATGACGCAGGCCAAGCGCTTCCGCATGCAGCAGACGTTTCAGACGGTTTGCGCTCGCTCAGAATCCCAGCGAATCGTTGACGAGAATGACGGTTATCCGGCCGGGAATCATCATTCTGCGAATGATCGTGTAAATGTTACAGATGCGCGCCGGTGAATCGCAGTCAATGCACACGCCGGTGTCGGCGCATGGGCTCTGCGCGTTCACACGCTTGGCATTGATGGGAGCGGCTATCTTTTCGAGACGGTCGAAGGCCTCGTGAATGTCCTTCACGATTTTGTTCGTGCCGGCGACGATGACGACCTTCTCGGGGCCGAACGCCTGCGCGGCCACGCGGTTGCCCAGGCCGTCAACGTTCACGAGCTGGCCGTCGGAAGTGAGGGCGTTTGTGCCGGTGACAAAATATTGGGCCGTCAGCCCCTGCTTGCGGCGTTTCATGTTTTCCGGCATGTCGATGTCGGGCGCGTACTGGTCGTAGAGCGTGTAGTTTCCCGTGCGAAGCTTCTCCAGCAGTCCCACCTGCTCGACGGTTACCGAGCCGCCCAGCCCGACGGTCGAGCCCTCGGGTATCAGCTCGAGCGCTTTCTCGAGAGCCGCCTGCTTATTCTGAACGAAGATACATTCGATGTTGTTCGCCTCAAGAGCCTTGATAGTTCCCTGAACGTCATCCATGAAAATCCACCGCCTTTCCGTCAACGAAAACAAAACACGCGAATAAATATACATCAGGGTCGCCAGACCGTCAAGCTTAATTTGCTGCAACCGGCTTGCTCATAGGAAATATCTCGCACAGACTTTTCCGAGGGATTGCGATTTGCTTCGTGGATGCGGATGATGTAATCTCTGAATGTCTGGCGTGGCAACATCGACAGTCACGAAGAATACTGGAACACTGGGATTATGATAGAAATAGATGGTTCATATCTCGAAGGCGGAGGGGCGATTCTGCGGGTGGCGTCGGCGCTGTCGGCGGTCACGGGCAAGCCGCTCAGAGTTCACAGCATCAGGGCGAAGAGGAAGAATCCGGGCCTGAGAGCGCAGCACCTGGAGAGTTTGAAGGCCGTGGCTTCGCTGTGTTCCGGACGGCTTGTCAATGCGGCGCTCGGCTCGACGGAAATCGAGCTGCATCCCGGAACAATCGCGTCGAAAAGACTCTCTGTCGAGATTTCGACGGCGGGTGCAGTGGGGCTGCTCTTCCAATCGCTGAGCGTCCCGATGCTCATGGCGGACGATGAAGTGTCGCTGGACATCAGGGGCGGAGCGACGTTTGCGAAATGGGCGCCGCCTTTGGTGTACGCCAAGAACATTCTGCTCCCGATACTGAGCCGCATGGGCTGCGCGGCCGACATAGAAATTAGAAGGCACGGCTTCTATCCGGTCGGTGGCTCGAGGGTCGAAATAAGAGCCCGGCCCAGCAAGAATCTCAAGCCCCTTAACCTGACCGAAGCTGGCGACGTGGAGAAGGTGCAGGGCATATCTATAGCCAGCGAACATCTTCAGAAGCCACGTGTGGCGGACAGACAGGCCGAGGCCGCGAAGAAGGTCTTGAAGAACAGGGGTGTGGAGGCCGACATAGAAATACAGTATGTTGATGCCGCCTGCGCCGGGTCGGGCATCGTGTTGTGGGCTCGGACTTCCACGGGCGCCGTCCTCGGGGCAGATTCGCTGGGAGAAAGGGGCAAGCCCTCGGAAAAGGTCGGCGAAGAGGCGGCAGACGAGATGCTGAGGACAATTGAATCCGGAGCCGCAGTCGATGAACACCTCTCCGACCAACTGCTTATCTTTTTGGCCCTGTGCCGAGGAGAATCCGCGATAACCACCCCCAGGCTCACCGACCACGCCAGGACAAACATCTCTGTGATTCGTAAATTCCTGCCCGTCAAGTTCCGGATAGGCGAGGAAGGCGTCACCCGGATAGAATGCTCCGGCCTGAAATAGTTCATGGAGGGCGATTAGCGAACCGCCACTATAATCGCAGGCTTAAGTCCCTAGCACCGCGACCCGGGATGATGCATAGTTTTCTGATGGTAAAGGAGTCAGAAGCTCGCCAAAAGTCGATTACTGGCTGAGCCTGCGTTCGGCTTCGCCACATAACAGACGTCACGAATGACAACGAGGAGGCGCAAAATGAAAGTTCTGATTGTGTACTACTCGATGTACGGCCATGTGCTTCAACTTGCGAAAGCAGTCGAGGAAGGCGCGCGTTCTTTCAAAGGCGTCGAGGTCATCCTCCGCCGCGTCCAGGAATTCGATGCCGTTGACAAGATTATCGACGGAAACGAGGCGGCCAGCAAGGTCAAAGCTCAACAGAAAGATATCCCCGTCTGCACGGTCGATGACCTCGGGGAGGCCGACGGAGTCATCTTTGGCACGCCGACACGTTATGGCAACATGACGGCGCAGATGAAGCAGCTCATCGATTCCACCGCCGGCCTGTGGGTCCAGGGAAAGATGGAGGGGAAACCGGCGGGCATCTTCACCTCGACCGGATCGACGCACGGCGGACAGGAAACGACGCCGTTCACGATGATGGCGCCGCTCCTGCACCTGGGGATGATTATCGTCGGAGTGCCGTACTCGGTGGCGGGTATGCTTCACACCGAGGGACGCGGGGGCACACCGTACGGCGCATCGACGATTGCAGGACCAAAGGGAGAATTGAAACCCACGAAGGAAGACTTGGAGATCGCCCGAGCACTCGGCCGCCGTGTGGCCGAGGTGACCAAGAAGCTTCGCGGCTGACTTCTTGCGCGAGTTGCTACTCAGATCAACTTATCGTCGTCATTCTGAGCAAAGCGAAGAATCTCAGAGCTTGAGGCAAATCCGGCCAAACACGAGATCCTTCACTTGGGCCTTGCGGCCCTTCGTTCAGGATGACAGGAAGGTGAAGTCTTTCACGCTTCTCTTAGCAACCTGCCCGACTGCACTCCTACTCCTCCGGTTTGAATGACTGCATGAGGTTGAGCAGTTCGTCGGGCGGGATGGTGTCCTCGCCCGCCATGTACCGCCTGGAAAGAAGATAGTAGGAAACCGCGTTCTGCTCGATGAACTCCGGACGGCCTTTTCCCTCGATGATTCGACCCGGCACGCCGACCACAAGCGAGTTGGGTGGCACGACGGCATTCTCCTTCACCAGTGCGTTGGCCGCTATCATTGTGCCGTCGCCTATCTGGGCTCCGTCGAGCACGGTTGCGCCCATCCCTATCATGACGCGATTGCCGATTGTGCATGCATGCATAATTGTAGAGTGCGCGGCGGTGACGAAGTCGCCGATGGTGGTCGGATGCGAGGGCGAGCAGTGAATCGTCGCGTGGTCCTGAATGTTCGTGTAGCGGCCTATGGCAATGTAATTGAAGTCGGCACGGATGACGGCATTCGCCCACACGCTGCTGTTCTTCCCGATCTTCAGGTTTCCGTGCAGCACGGCGGACGGATGAACAAAAACCGAGGGGTCAATCTTCATGTAACGCGGCTCCTTTCCCGCTGAATAGCTATCCTCTGCCTCATTTATCCACCTCGAACAAGCGGCGCTCGGTATTCGACAGCATCTCGATTCCGGCGGAATTCACTACGACCGAATCCTCTATCTTGATCGTGCCGAAACGGGGAATTATTGTGTTGATCTCCACTGCAAGCGTCATGCCTTCGCTGATGACAGTCGGGTCGTCCGGCCCGATGATGGGCGGCTCGTCAAGTTCCAATCCGAGCCCGTGGCCCACGAATTTGCCCTTCTCCTCATGTCCCATGAAATATCTTCCATACTCCGTTTTCGCGGCGGCCTGCACGCCCTTCCGATAAACATCGGCCACGGGCACTCCCGGCCGGATGCTTTCCAGTATCTCATCTTCCACCCTGCAAAGCGACTCGAAAATCGAAAGTTGCTCCCGCGACGCCGTCCCGATAACATACGGTCTTGTGACATCGGTTATGTAGCCGTGATAGCAGCCTGTGATATCAATCATCACGAGGTCGCCGCGTCTCATAATCCTGTCCGACGTGCTTATCCTCATTGCCGGACTGAGCCCGATTCCAGTGGCCACGTTGGCGAAGCCCGCGAACCGAGTGATGTTTTCGCCCGAACCAATCATGCCATACATAGTATATGCATCGAAGCGCCTGTTGACCAGGATGCCCTCGTGCTTGTTCCGGCGCAGCTCTGCCTCGATTTCGGCAGCCATCTCGACCTCGGAGATTCCCTCACGAATCACGTCGAGCGCCCGACGGTGGGCCTTGTCCGTCATCGAGGAGGAAATGCGAACGAGTTCGAGCTCATCGGCATCTTTGACCATACGTTGAGAAATTATGAGCGAGGTGACGTTCACGAACGCCGCATCGGGAAGCGCTTCTTGAATCTTGAAGAACAATTCCGCCGGTATGACATCGAGCTCAAGCCCGATTCTTGAGCGCCCCAGTTTTTCCGATCTTATTTGCTCGGCGACCGTCTGAAGATTGCCTTCCGGGACGACGTCCGGCAGAGTCGAATCCTGCCGGGCGAAGTCGAGCGCCCGGCGAACGTACAGGCGAGCCGTCTGCTGGGTTACGAGGAGGATGCTCGGCACGGACACTCCGGCATAATAGAGAATGTCGCGGGAGTAGAGCAGGATGGCGGCGTCAATCGATTGTTCCGCCATGCCGGCGCGGAATGCGGCAATGCGTTTTTCGGACATCGAACGTCTTGGGGTTTCTACTTCTTCCTTTTCAGGTCCAGATCCTCAATGGTGTCCGTCAGGAAGGTGCGCACCTTTGCGGCCGCCGCCATCATTGCGTACACCAACGTCTCCCGAATCTCGTCGTCGGTAGCTCCTTCTTTCTTTGCACCTGCAAAGTGGTCTTTTGTTCAATGGCCGCATCCGGCGGCGGCGGCGGCGGCGAGAAGAACGAGTTCACGGGTCTTGCCGTCGAGCGAGCCTTCGACATACTCGAACCTCATGAAGGCCGCCCTCTTCTTGGAATCTGCGCCTTCTTTCATATTCGCCCCTCCTTAAAGAAAAAGCGGCGCCTCTCATCGTTCAGGCGCCCTTTCCCCGGGTCTATCTTCTCGGTCGGTCCGATTGCTCATCCGTCTTGTACCCACGGCCTCTCGGCAAAGCCTACGCTCATGTTTATGAAGAATCCCAGCGCCGCCCCGATGACAACCCAGTTCAGCAGCGGCGACCAGAACGCCGAAAATGCGTAGCGAGTGGCGAGGAAGACGGCTATCCCCATTGCTCCTCCAAGGCCTCCCCATAGGAGACAGCGCATCAGATAGCCGATAGACCTTTCGTATATCCCGTCCGACATCCCCAGGAACGCGCCGATGACGGCTCCGGAGACCAGGCTATAGTGTGCGGGCCTCAGGCTCCCGAAGGCCCCAACTCCTCGCATCCAGCTTAACAAAAATCCCGCCAGCAGGCCACCCATGATTCCCATCGTGAGCGAAAGCAGTCCCTTCGCCTTCCTCCTTTGAGCGATGCCGATGGCCACTCCAATCAACCCGCCATATATGACCCAACTCAATTGGAAAAGCGCGCCTGGCGAAATCGACCAACGGCCATACCTGCCGATGGAGAGGATAATCACGCCTCCCGCGATGCCGGCCAACGCGCCGAACCTCATCCGCGCCTGTTCGCGTTCGGGCGCGCGTTCCGCCAGGCCGGCGTGTCTTTCTATCTTGTCGATTCGCTCGCGCACGTGGGAAGAATTCGGAGGCCGGGGCGTCTTGTGAACTGCCGCGCGCTCTCGATCGGGCGGCTCGATATGCTCCGGACAAGAAAGCGAGGGAGGGGTCTTGGGTGAGCCCATATTCCTCTCGGCCTCGACTCGCACCCACTCCGGTTGGTATCTTCCCTGAATGGGAACCCCTATATCCTTTTTGCCCGCCACCACGTTCTTAACCTCTTCGGCGTCGGACCAGCGACCCTCGGGCTCCTTCCTGAGACATTTCAGGATTATGGCATTCATCCAATCGGAGACACCCCTTATGGGTTTCGGCATCACGTGAATGTGTTGGTAGCTCACGTCTCCACCCCGGAACGGTGGGCGTCCGGCCAGCATCTCGTACATCGTTATCCCCAATGAATAGACGTCGCTCCGGCCATCGAGCTTTTGGCCGAGAATCTGTTCGGGGCTCATGTAGGTGGGCGTGCCGGCGACTTCGCCGCCCATATTGCCGGTGGCGGCCTCGTTGATGAAGGCCACTCCGAAATCGGCGAGCTTGACCCTGCCCTCCGGCGTAACGAGAATGTTGCTCGGCTTGATGTCCCGGTGTATCACGTTTTCGGCATGTGCATACTTGAGGGCTTCGCAGACCTCCGAAACGTATCTTATCACCTCGGCCTCACTGAAGCGCCTGCCGGGCTTGCGTGATGCTATGGAGGCAAGCGATTCGCCCCTGATAAACTCCATCAGGAGGTACTTCGCGTCGGCCGAGTGTTCAAAGTTGTACAGGCGAATGATGTTGGGGTGGGCCAAGCGCATGGCGGCCCTTGCCTCGCGTTTGAGGCTCTCCACAGCGATGTAGTCATCGACGAAGCGGTCGAGCAGAAACTTTACCGCGACATCCATCCCAAGCTGGCGGTCATATGCCCGATACACGACTCCCATGCCGCCGCGTCCGAGCATTTCCTTCAGCTCGTATCGTCCGCTCAGGATGCGACTCAACTGGTCGGGCATCGTCGATTCATCGATGGCCGGCCGAGCGGAAGCAGGCTCGGAGGCGACCGCAGCGGGGGCTTCCTTGGCCGCCGGAATGTGCGAGAAACTCTGCCTGCACTTGTGGCAGAAGTTCGCATTGTCCCGATTTTCTGCACCACAATTGTCGCAATACATAGGCTTGAGGCCTCTACTAAGTCCGAGGCGGAAACTCAGGGTCCACGTAGCCGATGAGGTACCGCCTCAACATTTCGATGGTGAGGGCGGTTGCCCGCGTCTGATTCACAGGGTCCGTTCCCGCAAAACGAAATTCCCAGCAGGCGTCCCCCTCGGCGGAATCGATGGCGATACATGTCTTGCCCGAAGCCCGTTCCTCGGGAGCAAGCTCCTCGGATTCGGGCGCGAACCCGACCGCCGCCACGGCGACATCCGCGCCGCTTCGGCTTCGCATCGCCCTCGCCAGTGTGACAGAGAGCGCCTTATGGTTACGCTTTTCGTCACACCACTGGCAACTTTTCACCCCTGCAAGACGGCGGCGCGCCTCATCGTTGGCTACCAGAGCCTCCGTCAGGGCGTTACTACCAATAGAAACAAACCTTTGCGCTATCCCTCCGCCGGTATGGGTTTCCACCAGCGCCAGGGTCTTCTTATCCCTCAAAAGTATTTGATTTACAACACCTTCCAGCGAATCTTCGTCGGCTCCGAATATGAGCGCTCCGAACCTCCGCCGTATCTCCCGCTCCGTTTCGGCAATTTTTGCCCGGGCCTCGGACACGGTCTCGGCCCGTGCGGTAATTCTGAGCAAAATCTGTGCCGGTTCAGCCAGGATTCCCAGCGTGGGATTTGCCGAGCCTTTGATAAGGTCGCCCACCTTGGCGTCCACGCGGCTTTCTCCCATCCCGCAGATCTTCAGAACGCGTGAGCTTATGTTCAACTCCCCCAGCGAGAACCTGTCGAGAAGGTAGGGAATCACGAAACTCTGCATGAGGAACTTCAGTTCGCGGGGAACTCCGGGCAGCGATATGATCAGCTTCTCCCCTGTCTCGGCAACGAATCCCGGAGCCGTGCCGACGGGGTTCTCGATCGGGACCGCGCGCCGGGGGATGAACGCCTGCTTGCGATTGTTGGGGCTCATCGTGAATCCATGTCGCTTGAACAGAGCCTCTATCTGGTCGTAGAGCTCCTGCCGAAACTCGAGCGGCTCGCCCACCACTTCGGCGACCACGTCGCGCGTGAGGTCGTCCTCCGTCGGACCCAGCCCCCCCGACGTGATGACCACGTCGGACCGTTCGAGAGCGGCCCGAAGTACTTCGCCCATCCTCCCAAGGTTGTCTCCGACGGTGGTCTTGTAATAGAGGTTTATTCCCACCCTGGCGAGTTCTTGTGCAAGAAAGGCAGAGTTTGTGTCAACAATCTGGCCGAGCAGGAGTTCGGAACCGATCATTATGATTTCTGCGTTCATCACCCTCAACCCTTCGAAATATGCGCGAATTCTAGCACAGCGTTCTCAAGGCTGTCAATAAAGCCGAGGGGCCTGAACGAACCATTTTGTAAGGTCATCGCACGTTTTTGCGACGACAAGTCGAGATTGTGTATAATCGGCAAAGGCGGGAGCTAAAATACATTCAAATTGCATGACGAGATGAGTTCGCCGAAGACAGAGCGCGAGGTGACGTTTCTCTCCGACCGGCGCGCGCGCTTTCATTTTCAATGCAAGGCGTGCGGTCAGTGTTGCGGAGAGTACCGGATTATATTGAGCCCTTACGACATCATTCGTCTCAGAAAAACGACAGGCTGCTCCACAACGGAGCTGATTCGGCAAGGAACAGTCCGCCTCACGCGCGAACCTTTCAAAAAGGCTTTCGGATTCGCGCCGGTTGCGGATCTGTTCGACATGTTCGGCCTCTCCTCGACCGATACGGTGCCCGTCGCCGCCATGGGTTTTCGGACTGGCGCGTCGGGCAAAGAAGAGTGTGAATTCCTGTCCGCCACGACAGACGGCAAACGCCTCTGCGGCATTTACGAGGACCGGCCGGGGGCGTGCCGCCTCCATCCGCTCGGTTGTGTTACCGTGGGCGGCAGGCGGAGGTGGTTTTTCAGGCGGCCCCTCTGCGAAACGAATGAAGCTTCGGAACAGACGGTGGAAGAGTGGATCCGGGCCTCGCGCTTACGGCCTTTCCTGAGGGCCAATGCCCGCTATCTGCAATGGATAAGAGAGCTCTTGGAGCATTGTGAGAGCTTCCCGGACGTCGCGGAGCGCGAATGGCAAACGCTCGAACGAATATTCTACGACTTCGATTCCGTTGGGACAGGCGCGAGGAGAATCACGATGGATGCGATTGAGGCGATGTTTCATAGGTGGCTCTCACGTGTCAAGGCACAGACGTGACCGGGGAGGTCGATATGCTCATAGGCGTGATGGCTGATTCACACGATAACATGCACATGCTGAAGAAGGCAGTGGACCTGTTCAACGAGCGCGGCGTGGCGCTCGTGCTGCACGCCGGCGACTACATCGCTCCGTTCACGGCGCGCGAATTTCGCCGGCTGAAGTGCAGGCTGGTCGGCGTATTCGGGAACAACGATGGGGAGAAATTCGGGCTGGCGAAAAATTTTGAAGGCTTCGGCGAGCTGCACGAAGGTGTTCATCAGTTAGAGTTGGACGGGAAAATGGTCGCGATAACCCACTCCCCCGAGATAGCCGAGACGCTCGCCGAAAGAGGCGCCTACGACGTCGTCATCTACGGCCACACACACCGGGCCGAAATCAGGGAAGCCAAGTCGCTCGTTATCAATCCGGGCGAATGCGGCGGCTGGCTGGAAGGCACAAGCACCGTGGCGCTCCTGGACCTAGCCGCCATGCACACAGAATTGGTGAAGCTGTGATAGCCCTGACACCGTGGGGCATTTTCTCATGCTAGAGATACAGCTTCACCGTCTTGACCTCGAATGGGCGGAACGAAAGTTTGACGGAGTTTTTCTGCGAGGCGAGCCGGGTGGAAGCGGTCTCGATAAGGTTCGTGGCGCGCGCTCGGCCTATGGGGAACGACGTGGTCAGCCGTGCGTCGGTCTTTTCGCCGGCAACCTCATAGAGTCTGACCGCAATCGCATCCTCTTCATGCGCCTTCTTGAAGGCGGAAATCACGATGTTGCTCGCATCGACGGATACATAGGAATGTCGCCTTTCTTCCGGCTCTGTTTCTCCAAGGACAGTCAACGGTGGCTTCGCCCATTGTTTCCCCCACAGATGAATATTGTTCTCCAGCCACGTGCCTTTGTATGAAGTGAGGCTGAAAGAGAAACTGTGCTTGCCCGCCTGCCTGTATCTTTCTCCGAAGAAGAATCCGCTGTCGTCGTTCGTCCACATCAGCGGGAAGCCGGGCACCGTCGTGAAGTCCACCACGGGCCAGCGGGTCGCAATGGCGAGGCCGCGCTCGCCGTCTTCGAAACACAGCCAATCCTGCACTCCGCGCACCTTGAATCTCGTGGGTAGCGATTCATCGATCCAGAAATCTGTCAGCTCGTTGCCGTCCCGGTGAACCGCGAACGGCACGTCCAGAAACTTTTGCCCGTTCATGAGAGTGTTGGGCATTTGCAGGTAAACGGCGGCGTTGGACTTTCCGCCCCAATCGAGTTCCAGGTGGAGATCGATGCGTTTTAATCCCTCATAGAGCACAACCTTCTGGCGCCGTTGAGACTCCACGAAATCTCCCTCCGCGACGAGTGCTTGCGAGAGGTCGCCGTTCCGTACAACCTTGACCTTCGCCGGGAAATCGGAGGCACGCCACATTTCACCCGTCAGGCTCACCGACTCGCCGGAGCCCTTGTTCTCCGGATTCTCGAAGAAGCTCTGGTCGGGAACCGTCAATTGAAGACCGATTCCAAACAGCTCGAACAGCCCGAATTCAAGCTCAAGCGGTCCCGCGGAAACGCCAAACTTGCCCGCCAGCTCGAAATCCAGCTGCTTGTCATAGAGGCTCTCGATGCAGCTTCCGTCTTCGGAAAACGCGACGCGATAGAATTCGTTCTCCATCACTCTGCCATGCGTCTCCGCTGCGGGCTCGACTTCACCGCGTCCCGGCACGGGCTTGACGTAGAAGGTGGAGTACCCCAGCGAGGGCAGGTCTGAGCACAAGAAATCCGCTTGGGCGCGACAGATGCTGCCGTCGCGATGTTTTTCAAGAACATCGATGTCGAACGGAACCCCCTTGTTGTCTCGGTCAACGATTTGGATCTCTTCGAGCCCTGGGACTTCGCAGTCGATTTCCATCGATACAACATCGGTTCTTTCCCACCCCGTCGTGTTGAACACGAGCACCGGCATCCCCACTGAGCTTTCCACCTTCAGCAGTGTCTTTGAGAGGTCGTCGAACGCTCCTTCGACGAGGTCCCGGCACTCGCGGAGCGCATCTGAAGCGAGAGCTCTCTTGTATTCGTCTCCCTCGGCCCCGCAACGAGTTTCGTCCTTGCCGCCCCAGTTGTGGTCGGCCACGAGCAGCGCACGCTTCCAGCACGAGTCGAGCCGGTCAGTCGGATACCGTTTGAAGTCATTCCGGTGGATGCATGCCAGCGAGTGGAGCGTCTCGGCGCCCGGCAGCAGGTTCTGGAGAGCTTTCATATCGCGAGTAGTCTCAACCTGCAGGGCATGGACCACCACCCAGAGGTTGGGCATGTCTCCCGAACGACGAGGGTGCCTTCGCGTCCGAATCCTGCGAACAAAATCCTGGGCCGTCGAGAGCGCCAGTTTAGGCTGGTCGTAGCTCTCGTTCCAGCAGCCGACGATCTCCAAAAGGCGCGGATTCGGAAGGGTCATGTCGTCGCCGTCGGGAATAATCAAGTCAGGCCCGACGTGTCTGCCCGCGGCGCGTTCGAGCACGCCGGGCAGATTCTTTTCGGTCTCCTCGAAGGTTTCGCCCAGCTTTCGCCAGTATGACCAGTTGTAAGGAACGCAATAGACGAGAACCTCGGACCCGTCGGGACCCGCCCAGCGAAAGCCCCCCTCGGGCCCTCGCGAGATCAGCAGCGCATCCATCCCTGCGGCTCGCGCAAGCTGCGGCATTTGAAGCACGTGGCCGGGCGTGTCATACTCCTTCGCAATTGCGGGCGAATATCCCAGGGCGGCCTCCAGCCATCTTCTGCCGAAATAGAAGTTTCGAGCGACGGTCTCCTCGGAACACACATCGGCATTGGCGGAGACAAAGAGGCCTCCGACGTCGAGGCGGCCCACCTTGAGGAGATTTCGGACGTCGTCTGTTCGCCCCGGGTTTTTCTCCAGATAGCTCATGAGGGCGGCGGTCGTCTCGTAGGAAAACTTGAAATCCGCGTTGCTGGCGCAGGCGTCGAGGATGCGATTGATAATTTCCTCGTTGCGCTCGCGGCAGACTTCGGGCGAATTCCACCAGGTGTGATCTATGTGGGAATGGTTGACAAAGTGGATGCGTTCGTAAGACGTATCAAGTTTCTTACCCATGATTTATCTGTCCGGTTTGTTTCTCCAGAGTTCATACGGTTTCAAAGCGCCTTCTTGCTGTCCAAAAGAATCGTCACCGGCCCATCGTTCACGAGCTCGACCTCCATCGACGCCTGGAATATCCCCTCGGACGTCGGCACGCCCGATTGCTTTAGGAAATCGATGACCTGCCCGTACAAGCGTCGCGCCTTTTCCGGCTCGCCCGCATCGACAAACGACGGCCGCCTCCCTTTCCGGCAATCGGCGAACAACGTAAATTGCGACACCACAAGCACCGACCCTTCGACATCGCGCACTGAGAGGTTCATCTTGCCCTCGGAGTCCTCGAAGATGCGGAGGACGGACAGCTTGTCGGCAACATACCGGGCATCGTCTTCGGCGTCGTCCTTCCCCACCCCGAGCAGCACGAGCAGACCCTTGCCTATTTCGCTCGCCACTTCTCCGTCCACTCTGACGCTCGCCCGTTTCACTCGCTGGATGACCGCTCTCATGTCGGCAAGAACTCTGAAGGTCTCACTTGGTGGTCATGATGTACACCCCGTCCCAATCATCCGGAGGGGGTGCAGACAGGTATTCGCTGCACCTCTTCAGGTAAGTGAGCGAAGGGCCGTCGTCGGGCCTGATTTCCAGCGCCCGACGAAATTCCCCTATCCCGGTTTCCCATTTCCTTTGCCTGTATGCCTGGAGGCCGAGGGAATAATGTTCGACGACCGACGTTACATCCTCGGGAAGGCCGTCGTTCGCCCGCGCGAGTACTTCGTAAATCGTTACGGGCTCGGTCTTGCCCTTGACGCGAATCAGATCGACTTCGCGCACCACGACATCGGGCTTGCAGAGCTCGAGGGTGAACTGGCTTATCATGATGTCGGTCGAATACTGCTTGTTCACGCCCTCGAGACGCGAGGCCAGGTTGACGGAATCGCCCATGACCGTGTAGTCGAACCGGGTGAGCGAACCCATGTTGCCGACGATCATCGCGCCGGTGTTAAGCCCGATTCTCGCTTTAAGCTCCGGCCGGCCCTCGATCTTCCATTTCGCGCGCATTTCCCGCAAACGGTCCTGCATCTCCAACGCCGCATAGCACGCCTTCGTCGCGTGGTCGGGAAAATGAATGGGCGCGCCGAAAACCGCCATGATGGCATCGCCCTCATACTTGTCGAGCAGGCCGTCGTACTTAAGCACGATGTCGGTCATCGCGGTAAGGTACTCGTTGAGAAGCTCGACGAGCTGATGCGGCGTGAGCTGTTCGGAGATCGTCGTGAATCCCGCCACGTCGGAGAAGAAGGCGGTGAGAACCATCTCCTTGCCGCCGAGCTCGAGCATGTCCGGGTTGGCCGCTATTTGGTCGACGACGGCGGGATTCATGTAGTGCTCGAAGGCGCTCTTGATGAACTTCCTCTTCTTTTCGGCGGTGCTGAACTTATACCACACAATCGTCACATCCGAGAGGAGAATGATGCCGGTCGGGCCGACGACCTCTATCCATATGCGCCGGTCGGCGAAAAGCCAATAGGCGAACAACAAATAGGCGACAAGAAACAGCAGGGTGAACATCGAACCGCGTATGGTTGTGCGGGAGGACAGAATGTATCCGGTGAAAAGTCCGATTGCGAGAAAAAGCGGCAGCCTCCAGACATCTCCCAGCGGCGATATGAACTGGCCGGTCACTATCGTGTTGAAAACGTTCGCCACGGCGCCGACCATCGGATAACGAGGGTTGAACGGCATCGGATTGAGGTCGTGCGTGCCCGTCGCCGTGAGCCCGTAGAAAAAAACTCCTCCTCTCAACTCGTCGAGTGAAAGCAGCCTTCCCTCGAGTATTACGGGAGGGAGGAAGAACAGAGGCCGGTCGGCGGGAGTCGGGCCCCCTTTGGCAAGCAGTTGACGGATTGTCATGTACGAATTTTCCGCAGCCTGTTCGGGCACGCCCAGCTCGCTCGCGGCCTCCGACATGGAGATTCCGCGCCTGTCCGACACCAGCTTGAGCATAGCGTGATTGAACCGAACGTTTTCGAATGCCTCCTTCTGTATCTCATATAGCCCGGGGGAGTCTTCGGGCGATAGACCGAAAAGCTTTTCAAAGAGCTGAGGCCGAAACTCATCTATCTCACCATTCTCGATGAGCGTTTCATACCAATGAGCCCCGTAGACATAAGCGACATACGTCGCCGAATTGCGCACATCGGGAAGAGCGCGCCGGACGACGGCGTTCATCTCGAGGGGGTTCCGAAATATCGACGGGTCCTGCGTGGAGAGAGCTTTCTTTATCTCCTCCAGTGCGCGCTGTTCGGCGAGTCGTATGAGCGACGAATAGGGATAGTGACGAAACGAATCCTTGTAATCTCCCGCCCAATTTATTATCATCTCGCCCTTCTCATCGATGGGCACTCGCAGGCTTTTCTTCGTGCCGTCCGGGAGAATGGCGTTCGGAATCTCGACATATGCGCCCGGTTTGATCCGGAGGTCTTTCAGGTGTACCTGAAGGTAATCACACGCCATGGCCAATCCAATCGAGGGAAACAAACAGGCGTCTTGACCGTCGGCGTCCGTCGGATGGTCGTATCTTATGAAGGTGGGATACTTGCGAACGACGCCGTCGGCATCCCGAGTTATCTGCGCAAATCCCACGCCCCGGGCCGCCTCGGTCAAGAGTGGCAATGGAACGGCCTCGGGAGCAGTCGCCCGAAGTAATGTGCGAGCACCGGCGTTCTCCGCAGGGATACAATAACCTTTTTCTATCAGGTGTGCGAGGTTACTCCGGGCAAGCGCCGAGGAGCCGGAATCGGCGGGTTCCGGCGAGGTGGCGGCCCCTTCCGTTTCATCCAATCTAAAGGTGGCCCCCCAATAGACGTTGCCGGCCTTCCTTGCGGCGTCTGCGAGCTCGGCGTCGTAATCACGAAACGCCGCCCGAACCTCCTCCATGCTGCGCGCACGCGCCACGTCCGTCGGGCTGAGGACTCTCTCGCTCTCCTCGGAAAAATAGACATCGAATCCCAACAGCGCTCCATGACCCTGGCGGATTATGTCGATGATTCGAGCGTGCCTGTCGCGAGTCCAATCCTGCCACCTTCCCTCCTCCTCCAGGGCTCTGTCGTCGATATCGACGGTGGCGATATCGCCGTTCGTCACGATGGGCGGCCTGAGATTGAAGCGGGCGTCGAGCGAAAGGAGTTCGAGGCGCCTGTAAGGGGATGTGAAGGAAAAGAGGAAAAAGACCAGACTAATCAGGGCTGCGGCGCCGATTTCGACCAGTTTGTGTGTTTTCTCTTCGGAGATGTTGGGCATATCGGGTGAAGCCTGTTTCCCGCCAGGTGCGCGGCGCAAGTCGTGGAAACCGCTACATGAACTGCGAGCTTTCTCCGAAAACGATTATACAGTCAAGAGGCCCTCTTCGTCCACAAAAAAGGCGGGAAGCACGTTGCTCTTCCCGCCTTTTACACAGACGTTCTTGTTCTTGACTCAGGGATATACTATCTGCAGCTTTTTCATCACTTCCGCATCGGACATCTGGGAGACTTCCCCGCTGACCGCTTTCTCCGCTGCGGATTTTTCGGCGGCTTCCTTAATCAAAACTTCATTTCTACGCACTCGGTTGCGGTCGCGGGCTTCGAGGGAGAACATGCGGACTTGCAGATATGGGTCCCTCATATCGGCGAAATAGTCCGACCACTCGAAGGGCATAAACTGTTGTCTGTCGTGATGAATATTGTACCTGAAAAAGGTAATGAGAGGAAATGGGACCTCAGACCAACGCTCGGGGAGGTTCCTGCGAAGCCACAGAGCGGTTCGGGCATCATCATCGGTCCAGTCGTGAGCTCCAAGTTGGCCCGTACCGGAGTAACCCGATTCGGGTCCGATCACCTTCGGAGTCGCCGAATCGGCTACCGCTGCGATGGGCGGGGCAGTCACACAGCCCGACACAAAAAGAACAACAGCGCAGAGGACGAACAGCAACTTTCTCATGTTACCCCCCTCTTCCTCAACGTTTGATCACGTGCCGCATCGACTTTTTATAATTATACTGCGCCCTCCTGAATTTGTCAAACAAATTCTTGCGCCGCAATGCCTTGTGAACGCCAGAGGCGCCATCGCCAGCCCGCCGCGAATCGCGCGGCGTTTGACTCCGTCCATCCCCGTCTTTGCGCCCTTGCTTCCTCGGGAAAACGGCTCACAGGCTCCTTAGCAGGGCAATCATCACTTCTTCCAGAACGTCAATGCTTCGGTCGAATCCCGATTTCAGACGAAGCAGTTCAAGAAAAAGCCTCGGCCGCCCGACACAGAAGGCAAACGCCTTGAGCAACCGGATTTTTCCATTGCGATCGAAAATGGCGGCGGCCTCTGGCGGAATCCTGTCGGCCGAGGAATCCGAAATCGTACGGACCGAAAGCATGCGAATGCCAATTTTCTCGGCCCACGCGGCAACCTGAGCGCTCTCCATATCAACGGCCAGCGCGCCGTATTTCACGGCCAAGTTTTTCTTCTCCGGCGCCGTTGCGACAACGTTGGGCGTGGATGCGGTGCCGCCCACATGGAAGGGAAGTCCCAGCCTCTTGCAACACTCCTCCGCCGTTTCCACGAGCGCCGGAGAGGGACGATACACGCGGCCCCCCTCGGCGTCGTCAATCAGCCTCTCAGAAATCACTACGTCCCCGGTTTTGATATCTGGGCTCAACGCGCCGGCGCAGCCTATCGAAAGTACACACTGGAGGTTATGCGGTTCTGTTACCTCCTCCAACCGACGAGCGGTTTTTTGGGGGCCGACGCCCGTTCTGAGCAAGAGGACCGCTTTAGAGAAGATGGTGCCGCTGACAAGCTTGTCTCTGGAGAGGTCGGGGGGATTCATCTCGCTCCGAAGGAAGGCTATCTCGCGCTCCATGGCTGCGACTATCGCTATCCGGTCGAACACGTGGAGCCTCGCCGGAGTCGGCTCTGCGGGAGATGTTGTATGGGACCAGTGTATTTGACTGCCGAGGTCGGCAGTGGTATCATTAGCGGAAAAACTTCCGACGTGTCCGGATCATAA
>CAZSKP010000046.1:28407-32096 GCA_964607485.1 uncultured bacterium
GAGCAGGAATCCCTCTCTCGGACGCCACCGAGATCCCCTCGCCGCCGAAGTTGTAGTAGCGCTCCATCACCACCTCGGGCGCGACCCGTGTCGCGATCGCGGCCACCGCCGGGCGGGCCCGAAAGCGGAAGAAGCGCAAGGGCGGCCGCCAGACGATGCGATGCCCGAAATGCAGGCACAAGCTGGTCGCCGACGCAAGATTCTGCCACCGATGCGGCGCCGAGCTTCCTCCCGAACTGGTTGAGAAAACCGCCAGTTGGTACTATGAACCCGTCTTCGTTCTCCTGATGATATTTCTCGTGCTGGCGATTTTCGGACTGCCCTTGCTCTGGAGAAGCCCGCGCTTCTCCAACTGGCAAAAAGTGGTCATCTCGGTCATAACGATTCTCTACACCGGGGTGATCCTGTGGGCGATATACTATTTGATATTCTCGGTCTTGCTTCCTTACTATAATCAGTTGGGAGCCGTCATGGGGACCGTCTGATGAAGTCGAACTGGTCATCCCCCTTTCGCACCTGTCTGCGCTTCGAGAGTGGCTATCTTTTGCTTGACTTCATCAAGCCTAGGCGCCATTGGGTTAAGTTCCACGTACTTCTTATAATGCTCCAGCGCCATCTTGGCCTTTCCTAACAATTCCTCCGCTACGGCGAGATTGTAATAAGCCGTCGCCATCTTAGAGTCCAGCTCAACGGCTTTCCGCAAATGCTCCGCGGCTTCGCTATACCGTTCATCTTCGAGGAGGGCTTTACCCAGGTCATTCCGCAGTTCGGCGTTGTCCGGGTCCAATTCGACGGCCTTCTGCCACGTCTCTATCGCATCTTTCACCCTGCCGTTCTTGTATTGTAGCACGCCGAGTTTGGTGCGGAGGTCTGCGTCATCGGGATGTTCCTTGACATCCGCTTCGAGCTTGGCGAGTTCGTCACGAAGCGCTCGGATTTGAGAGATGAACTTTCGAGCGCCGCTGATGTCGCCCGGCGCAAACGCGTAGAGCGTTATTTTTTCATAATCCTTCTCAGCCGCGTCGCCGTCGCCGATCCGGAGATAGTAACTAGCTCTGTCGTTGTACACCTGAAGAGCCCCGAGCGATTTCGGGTTGAGTTGTTCCTCCTTTTCCCACTCGGCCAATCCCTTTTCAGGGTCACGACCCGGGTACCCCGAATTAATATAAATCCAACCGAGCACATAGTGAGCGTATTCAATGTCGGGCTTCAACTCGATCGCCTTTCGGAGTTCCGAAATGGCAGCATCGAAGTCCTCCAATTGCGTGTCGATGTAACCGAGAACAAAATGATACCCTGCCGTGTCGGGATTCGCTTCGGCGAGCCGTTGGTATTTCTCCCTGTACTTTTCCAACTCGCCTTTGGCCCGCGCCGCTCTTACAAGAAACCTGAATGCCTGTGTATCGTCCGGATTCTGGGCGGTGAGCTTCTCGGCCAGTTGTATCACCTCGTCGTACTTGCCTTTTTGCTCCAGCTCGATGAGCTGAAAAATGGGGGGCTGCTTGGGGGCGCATCCGGCGATCAGCAGAACAGCAACGAGTGGCGAGATCCATCTTAACATGCGTTTCATCCTGTTACTCCCTTCCTCGAAATAGACGCATCAGCACACGCAGGAGCCCTCAGGGCCGTTTTGGCGGGCCCTTTTGCTTCACAGCTCCCTTGGTCTTTTCCTCCTCCGCTTCCTTTATGAGGCGCTCATATTTCCCTATGGCGCCTTTAACCTTCCTCTCCTTCATATGATCCGAAAACCGGCGCGACCTGACCTGTTTCAAGAATTCCTTCATCGAGTCGTGAAATGCCCGGTTGACCCTGCAAAGATACCCGTCGGACAACTCCGTCACGGATTTGATTTTTTCTTCTCCGGTTCCGACGCTCTTCGACCAGTATTGGAGCATCCGAAACACTTCGGAAACGTCGCTCATGTCGAACTTCTTGCGGTCGGTTTCCTCGATTTCACGCCTGAGGTCTTCAATCTGTTCCGTGTTCAGTTTGATTTTCATAGAGTGGCTTTTCTATGGAACGGCGACTTCCAACTATCCACACTCCGGCCGCTCCGATCCTCCGAAGCGGCATTCCGTCGCTACTCCGAACCTGCGGGGGACGTCGCCTTATTTGCTTTCCCCTTTTGAGCTTCTGCAAATGCCTTAACGAATTCGTTCCATTTCTTTTGGGCTTCCTCCGCCTTCTTGGTCTCCCCCATTCTCTCATACGCCCCCGCAAGGCTCTGATAGGCCAGCGCAAAGTTGGGCTCTATCTCGAGCGCCTTCTGATACTCCTCCACGGCCTTCTTGTCGTCTCCCGAGCGAGAGTACGCGACGCCCAGATTGTGATGTACGGACGGGTCGTCGGGATTGAGCTCCAGCGCTCTCGTGTACTGCTTGATGGCCTCCTCGTTCCGGTTCAGGTGAAGGAGCGCATTGCCCATTGCATAGTATCCCCTGATGAAATAGGGGTTCAGGTCGACGGCCGCCCCAAAATGCGATAACGCTTTCTCGTATTGCCCCATCTTCACGAGGGCGACGCCGAGGTTATACTGCGCCTCCGCGAAGGAAGGCTCAATCTCGACCACCTGCGCCCAGGCTTCGGCCGCTTTGTCGTCGAATCCTTCTTCGGCATATCGTTTCGCAACCATTTGATAGATCAACGACACGTAACGCTTGATGTTTGGGTCGTCCATCAGTGGCTGAGCGATTGGGCGCAGCTCGACCATCAACTCTTCCACTCGTTCCGGCGTGACCTGATCGGGAGGCTGGTCGATCAACTGCTGCGCATACGTTTCAATCAGTCCATAACGCGCCGAGCGGCTATCGGGATCCTTGTCCAAAGCCAACTTGTAGAAGTGAATGGCCTGGCTGTATTCTTTTTCCCCCTGGTAGCGCTTGGCTTTCTTGAGGTTCGCGTCGGTGCATCCATTGAGCATCACTATTGACACCGCGAACGCGATTACCAGCAGCAGGTGCAACTTGTTTCTCATCGTTTCCTCCTTGTTGACATGGTTTCTTGCCCCCCCCGGCTCCAAGAACCCAACCTTCGGCCATGCCGCTCCTAGCCGGAGCTGAGCACTATCCAAAAGATTCTCATGAGCCTCCGAATGAATTGTTCGCCCCCGAGCACTCTGAAAATGACCGAGTTTATCACCACCAGAATGAACACGCTCACCATGACTGTGAAGAAATAAAGCCGATAGTGAGTCCACTCGCTACGCTCGGCGGCGAGCCCGATCGTCGCTAATATGAGCGCGCCGACGCAGATTCCCATGAGGAAAAATTGATATGGCACGAAAACCAGCCGCAACGCCGAGGCCATGTACCCCATCGTTGCCAATACCGCCGTCAATACGACACAAAGCAACAGTGAAGTAAGCAAGAAAATCCTTCTCGAGGCCTCTTTCATTAAATTCAGTTTCAGAGCAGATCTTCTCAAACTGCAACAGTTCATCGAGTCGGGCCGCATAACACATACGGACCCCAGAATCTCGGTGCGTATTATAGTCACATGATATGCAAAAAATCAAGCCCGGCAGGGGTAATCTTGCAAACGCCAACTCTCAGTCGAGCCCGCATGACCGCCGCTCGACGGGGGAAAGCGTCAACGTCCCGACGGCAGCAATTGATTCTGCAAGAGGAAGGCCATACCCTCTCTCACATCCTCCGCGCTCTCATCGGGTCCCACCTCGATGACACGAATCA
>CAZSKP010000047.1:0-21383 GCA_964607485.1 uncultured bacterium
ATACATACTAAGGAACGCGTCTATCGACATTTCATCCAGACGGACGCCTCAATAAATCCTGGCAACAGCGGAGGACCATTGCTCAACCTGGACGGGGAACTTATTGGTATTAATACGGCGATCTATCAGAAGGCGCAGGGGATAGGTTTCGCTATCCCTATAAAAAAGGCAAGGAGGATCGTGAAGGAAATACTTCGTGCTGGAGAGGTGCGGCTTCCTTGGCTTGGCCTGACAATTCAAGAGTTGACTAAAGAATTGAAGACTTATTTTGGCCTTACTGTCCGGAATGGAGGTGTACTGGTAAGTGATGTGACCCGAGAAAGTCCTGCAGCCCAGGCCGGCCTGAAAAGAGGAGACGTTCTTTTGCGTTTAGGAGATATTCCTATTGCCTCGACGCTCGACTACCGTGAAGCCCTAAATGAGTTTACAATTAGTGATAATATATGTTTGACCTTTTTTAGGAAAGGTAGGGAACTGAGCGTTTTGGTACACCCCAGCACCTTTCCCTTGGAGCTGGCTTTGGAGCTGTTTTATCAACGTCTCGGGATCAAAGTTGGTGAGGTGGATTGGGTTACTCAAAAGCAATATGATATAGAAGGTGGTGTTATTATAGAGGAAGTAAGACTGGATTCAGAGGCTGGACGGATTGGGCTTAAAAATGGGGACCTGATCCTGAAGTTAAATAATATACCGATAAAGGGCCTAGACCAGTTGAAAGAGGCAATCAGCCGTTATCGCCATCTACTATCCCTTACCCTGATAGTCAGGCGAGGACCTTACACCTATTCTTTGTCGCTACCGTTCTAACCCTTTGCATAAAGGATAGTGTATTATAAGTTCATCCTGATGTATTCAATCGCATTTTGAAATATGCGAATGCCATCTCCTTTTTGAGATTCAAAATTCTTACCATTACGAATAAGGGCCTCTTTTCGTCTAGTCCAGTCTGGATGATTTGTATAGTGATTAAAGGCCTCCGGGTGAGGCATAAGCCCGAAAATCCTTCCCGTCGGGTCGCACAGGCCCGCGATGCTGTCCTGGGAACCGTTGGGATTGAAGGGATAGCCGTCGAGCTTTCCCTCCCTGTCCACATACTGGACTACCACGTGGCCGCCCTCGTGCAGTCGGGCGAGCGCCTCCGCGTCGCCGGCGACGAGTTTCCCCTCGCCGTGGCGGACGGGCAGGTATATTGTATCAAGCCCTTTTGTGAAAATGCAATGCGATTTGGGATTCACCGCGAGATAGACCCAGCGGTCTTCGAATTTGTTGGAATCGTTGTACGTCACCGTGACCTGCTGCTCGCCGTATGCCCCGCCGACGGCCGGAAGCAGGCCCATCTTGACCAGAACCTGGAAGCCGTTGCAAATGCCGAGAATCAGTTTGCCTTCCTCGATGAACCGGTCGAACTGCTCGCGCAGATTGTGGCGCAGCTTGTTTGCGAGCACTTTGCCGGCCGCGATGTCGTCTCCGTAAGAGAACCCGCCCGGTATGACGAGGATGTCGTACTTGGCGAGCGACTTGCCGTCGGGCGACTTCTCGATGAGGTCGTTCACGTGCACACGTTCGGCCCTGCCGCCGACGCGGCGCATGTTGAAGGCGTACTCGGTTTCGTAGTCGCAGTTGATGCCGTATCCTGTCAGAACCAAAACGCGCGGTTTCATTTCACCATCACTCTTGCGTCACCAATCAAGCGGCTGTTGCCAGGCTTTTTTGAGCTGGAATATGTCGGCTGAGACGAGTTTCTTTCTGCCTTTCTTCAGCAGCAGAACGGGAGACTCTGTGACTTTGCCGATTCTGGCGCATGGGACGCCGTCCATCATGCTTTCGAATTCCTTCGCCTTGCGGCCCGAGACCGTGACGACGAAGCGGCTCTGCGATTCGGAGAAGAGCAGGTAGTCGGGCCGCAGTGAATCTTCGGCGGGAACCTTTGCCAGGTCGGCCTCGATGCCCAGTCCGCCCGCGAACGCCGTCTCGGCCAGCGCCACACCCAGGCCGCCGTCGGAGCAGTCGTGGCACGAGGCGATGAGCTTTCGGTCGATGGCCTCGGCGAGCGCGTCGTATGTCTTCCGCGCAAGTTTCGCGTCAACCTTCGGCACGTTGTTGCCGATGAACCCGTGATGCGCGAAGTATTCGCTCCCGCCCAGTTCGTTCTTCGTGAGGCCGATGACATAGACCGCATGGCCGGAGCGCTTCGCGTCCATCGAGACCGTCTTGCGCACGTCGTCAACGCGGCCCATCACGGAAAACAGCAGCGTGGGCGGCACTGAAATCTTCACGCCGCCTATCATGTAGTCGTTCTTCATGCTGTCCTTGCCCGAGATACATGGCAGGTCGTAGGCGGTGCAGTAGTCGTACAGCGCCATATTCGAGCGCACGAGCTGGGCCAGCTTGTAGCGGCCGTCGGGGGTCTTCTCGGACTCGACGGGGTCGGGCCAGCAGAAATTGTCGAGCCCGGCAAGCTGGCCGAGCCGACCGCCGACGCACACCGCATTTCTCACGGCTTCGTCGATTGCGCAGGCCGTCATGTGGTACGTGTCGATGTCGCTGTAGCGCGGGCATATGCCGCTGGACACGACGACGCCCTCGTGGGAACCGTAAATCGGTTTCAGGACGGCGGCGTCGCCCGGGCCGTCGTTGTCGATGCCGACGAACGGCTTGAGCACGCCCATGCCCTGGACTTCGTGGTCGTACTGCCTGACGAACGACTCCTTGCTGCACACGTTCAGCCGCGCCAGCATCTGCTCCAATGCTCGATTGTAGTCCGAGGGCTCGGGAATGTCGGGCTCTTCATGCTTGGGAGGCTGCCACCTGGCGTTCAGGTTCATCTCGGGAACGCCCTCGTGGAAAAACTTCATGTCGATGTACGCGACGGTTTGATCCCCATAGAGGACGTGGAACTTGCCGGTATCGGTGAAATTGCCCAGCACGGTCGCCTCGACGCCGCGCTTGCGGGCCCGCTCCAGCAGCAGTTCGATCCTCTGCGGGTCAACGGCGAGCGTCATCCGCTCCTGCGCCTCGGACAACAGTATCTCCCACGGCTGTAGGCCCTCATACTTGAGCGGCGCCTTCTCCAGCCGAAGCTGGCATCCGCCCGAGAGCCTCGCCATCTCGCCCACCGACGAGGACAGGCCGCCGGCGCCGTTGTCGGTGATGGCGCGGTAGAGGCCGAGGTCGCGCGCCTCGAGCAGGAAGTCGGTCATCTTTTTCTGCGTGATGGGGTCGCCTATCTGCACGGCCGAGGTGGGCGATTCGCCGTGAAGCTCCTCAGAGGAGAAGGTGGCGCCGTGGATGCCGTCCTTCCCTATTCTGCCGCCGGTCATCACGATGAAGTCGCCCGGCAGCGCGTTCTTGACGTGCGAGGGCTCGCCGAGGATTTCGCGCGGCATGATTCCGCCCGTGCCGCAAAAGACGAGCGGCTTGCCGGCGTAGCGGTCGTCGAACAGGATGCTGCCGTTGACGTCGGGAATTCCGCTCTGGTTGGCGCCGTCCCTGACGCCGCGATGCACTCCCTTAAAAATTCTCTTGGGATGCAGGAGGCGCGGCGGGAGCGGCTTGGAATAGTCAGGCGGCGCAAAGCAGAAGGTGTCCACGTTGAATATCAGGCGGCAGCCCTTGCCGGTGCCGAACGGGTCGCGGTTGACGCCGACGATGCCGGTTATCGCGCCGCCGTATGGGTCGAGGGCCGATGGGCTGTTGTGAGTCTCGACCTTCATCACGAGGTTCCAGTCGTCGTTGAGCCTTATGACGCCCGCGTTGTCGTGGAAGACGGAGACCAGCCACGGAACGCGTTTGGATATCTCGTCGGTCGCCCGCCTTATGAATGTCTTGAACAGGCTCTTGATTTGTTTCGAGCCGCCGTTTTCGTCCTCGTAGTCTATCGTGGCGTTGAATATCTTATGCTTGCAGTGCTCCGACCACGTTTGCGCGATGGCTTCGAGCTCGGCGTCGGTCGGCTCGTCCGTCAGCCCGATGGGCGCGCGCGCCTTGGCGGTGGTATCGAGCCGGAAATACTCGCGAATCGTGCGCATCTCTTCGAGGCTGAGCGAGAGTATTCCCTCGCGGCTGATGCGGATGAGTTCGTCGTCGGGCACGTCGAGGTGGAACGTCTTGACGACGGCCTCCTCATGCCCGCCCACTATCGGGAGAGGAAGCGATATCCCGCGCTCTCTCTTGAACTCCTCGAAGTCCGCGACGCGCCACTGCTCTATCAGCCCGTTGGCGAGCAGCCCGCCCGCGATCGCCTCGGCCTGTGCGCGGTCGATTTTCCCTTTGATGACATACTGTTTCGAGGTGAAGACGGAGCACTCGCCGAACTCGTCTCCGAAGATGTCGGCGATGGCCTCGCGCGAGGTCTTGCCGACGTTGTCGGTGACGCCGGGTTTGAAGCCGACCTCGATTATCCATGAAAACTTGTCGGCCAAAGGCTCATCGAGCGTGGAGACCTCGATGACGGGGTCGGTGAAGAGGTCGGGCCGAAGCGTCTCGACGTCTTTGCGAGCGAGGTCGGTCAGGAGCGTATAGACCCGTATCACCCTGACGTCTTCGACGGGAATGTGGAGGTCTTCGACGATGTTTTTTCTGACGGAATCTCCGGCGGCATCCAGAAGCTCGGGCCGGAGACCCACCTCGATTCTGTATGTTTCCACGGCAGACCTTACGATGAGAGGTACCTGACGACGCCGCTTCCCCGCGCGATGCGTCCGAGCACCCAGGCCTCTTCGCCTTCGTTCTTCATGTGTTCCAGGGCGGCGGATTCGTCGTCGGGGGAGACGATGAGCACCATGCCGACGCCCATGTTAAACGTTTTCAGCATCTCGTCCTGCGCGATGTTGCCCTCGCGCCGTATCAGCTCAAAGATCGGTAGCGGCTGCCACGTGCGCAAATCGATCTCGGCGTCGAGCGTCTTCGGCAAGACGCGCGGGATGTTGTCGGTCAACCCGCCGCCGGTGATATGAGCCATTCCCCGCACGGCGAGCTTTTCGAGAAGCTTGCGGACGGGCTTTGCATAGCACCTGTGGGGTATGAGCAATTCGTCGGCCACAGTTTTGCCGAGCGCGTCGAGATGTTTATCCAGCGAGTACTTGTCCGACGCAAGCAACAGCTTGCGGACGAGCGAATATCCGTTGGTATGTAGCCCGGACGATTTCAGGGCGATTATCGAGTCGCCCTCCTCGATGGCCGAGCCGTCGATGATGCGCTGCCTGTCCACGACGCCGATTATCGTGCCTGCGAGGTCGTATTCGCCCGGGCCGTAGAAGTCGGGCATCTCGGCCGTCTCGCCCCCGATGAGCGAACAGCCCGCCCCCCGGCAGCCTTCGGCCAGCCCGGCCACAACCTGTTCGGCGACGGCGACATCGAGTTTTCCCATCGCGAGATAATCGAGAAAGAACAGCGGCTCCGCCCCTTGCATGAGAATGTCGTTCACGCAGTGCGACACGAGGTCGATGCCGACCGTGTTGTGGCGGCCGGTGGCGAAGGCGATTTTGAGTTTGGTGCCGACGCCATCGACGCTGGAGACAAGCACGGGCTCTTGAAACCGAGCGCTGTCGAACCGGTACATCCCCCCGAAGAGGCCAATGTCCTGAAGGACCTCGGGGGAAAAGGTGGAGCGCACAAGCGGAACGATCTTGCGTTTGAGAGCACTGGCGGCCCCGATGTCCACGCCCGCCTGTTTGTACGTGAAGGAGCCTTCTGGCATTTCAAACCTTAAACGTTACGGCACTCTGCTTGCGGTCGTGATAGAACTTGTCGAAATCGACCGCGAGACTGATGGGGTATTTCCCCGAAAAACACGCAACACAGAATTCGCCCGCCTCACCCCCGGCCGCGTTGACGAGGCCGTCCTGGCTGAGGTAGTGAAGCGAGTCCACCCGAAGATATTTTCGTATCTCTTCGAGGGTATGAGACGATGCGATGAGCTCTTTTCGAGTGGGGGTGTCTATGCCGTAAAAACACGGGTGCGTTATCGGGGGCGAACTGATGCGCATGTGAATCTCCTTCGCCCCGGCGTTTCGAATCATCTTGACGATCTTCCGGCTCGTGGTGCCGCGGACGATCGAGTCGTCAACGACGATGATGCGCTTGCCCTTGAGCGCCGTCTGGAGGGGATTGTACTTTATTTTCGCACCGAAATCGCGTATCGTTTGCGACGGCTCTATGAAGGTGCGACCGATGTAGTGGTTCCTTATCAGACCCATCTCGAACGGTATGCCCGACTCGTGGGCGTATCCGAGCGCGGCCGCATTGGAGGAGTCGGGAACGGGGATGACGAGGTCGGCCTCGACGGGGGCCTCCCGGCGGAGCGTCGCTCCCAGGTTTTGTCTCACGCGCTCGACGTCACGCCCGAAGATGACGCTGTCGGGCCTGGCGAAATAGATCAGCTCGAAAATGCACAGGCCCTTCCGCGCGGACTTGGAGCCGCGGGTGTGGAACGAGTGCATCCCGGAACGATCTATCAGCACCATCTCCCCCGGCTCTAATTCGCGGATGTACTTGGCGTCCACGATGTCGAACGCGCAGCTCTCGGAGGCCACCATGAACGTCCCCTTAAGCTTTCCCAGACACAGCGGCCTGAACCCGCAGGAGTCGCGGGCGGCGATCAGGCTTTGCGTGTCCATGACGAGGAGCGAGTAGGCGCCCTTCACCCGGCGCAGCGCCTCGGTCAACGCCGACCTGAGCTCCTTCTTCTTGGAGCGTGCCACCATATGCACTATGACCTCGCTGTCGCTCGTGGATTGGAAGATCGAGCCGCGACCCTCAAGCTCCGACCGGAGCACGCGCGCGTTGACGAGATTGCCGTTGTGCGCCACGGCCAGCGGGCCGCGGGCGTAGTCCACCAGTATCGGCTGGGCGTTCTTCAAGAGACTCGACCCGGAAGTGGAGTAGCGCACATGCCCTATCGCCGCGTCGCCGGTGAGGCCGTCCAGCACTTCCTTCTTGAATACGTCGTAAACGAGTCCCATATCGCGATAGCCGTGCAGACGGCCCTCGTTGCAGGACACGATGCCGGCGCTCTCCTGGCCCCGGTGCTGGAGCGAGTAGAGCCCCAGGTAGGTGATCTTCGCAGCCTCGGGATGTCCGAACACGCCGAAGATGCCGCATTCGTGTTTCATGAAATCGGTTTCGCGGGCGGCATCGCGAACCCGTGAGGGCGCGGCAAGCCGTGCCTCTGATGACAATTCAGAATCCTCGGATGCTTTCATAAAATCTGTCACAATCAAAGGTCCTTCCCTGTCACGAGCCTGTAAGCCTGTTTGTATATTTCTTCTGTCCGCGCCACCACTTCGGGCGGAAGCTCGGGAGCGGGCGGAGTCTTGTCCCAGTCGAGCGTTTCCAGATAATCGCGCACATATTGCTTATCGAAATTGGTCTGCGGCTTGCCGACCTCGTAGGTCTCGGCCAGCCAGTAGCGGGACGAGTCGGGCGTGAGCAGCTCGTCGATGAGTATCATCTCGCCGTCGCAGTCGCCCAGCTCGAACTTTGTGTCCGACAATATGAGGCCGCGCGAGGCCACGTGCTCGGTGGCGGCGTTGAATATGGCCATGCTTTTTTCCATGAGCAGCTTGGCTTTGTCTTTGCCGACGATGTCCGCCATCTTCTTGTGGGAGATGTTGATGTCGTGTCCCGACTGGGCTTTTGTGGCGGGCGTGAACATGGGCTCGGGCAGTTTTTCCGATTCCCTCAGCCCGGCCGGCAGCTTGATGCCGCAGACGGACTGACTCTGGCGGTACTCCTTGACCGCGGAGCCGGCCAGATACCCCCGCACGACGCATTCGACCGGATAGGGCTTCGCCTTCCTGACGAGCATCGACCTGCCCCGCAGGATGTCGCGGTAGGGCTTGATCGAAGCCGGATACTCCTCCACGTCGGTGGCTATCACATGATTCGGAATGATGTGCTGGGTGAAATCGAACCAATACTTCGACAACGCCGTCAGCACCCTTCCCTTGTTGGGGATGCCGTTGGGCATCACGCAGTCGAACGCCGAGATGCGGTCGGTGGCGACGAGGAGTATCTTCCCATCGACCTCGTAGATGTCGCGCACCTTGCCGCGCGACAGAAACTTCAGCCCGGTGAAATCGGTCTTGGTGACGACGTCCGTGTTGCGCGATTCAGGCATCGGCGAGTCCCGCCCTCCGGAATATCTCGTCCACGAACCTGAGATGATGGTCCAAGTCGAAGCAGTCGTCGAGTTCGCGTTCGGTGATATGGGCGGCGACGTCGGCGTCGGAGAGGAGCGCGTCGCGGAAATCGGCGCCGTCCTCCCACACCTTCATCGCGTTTCGCTGGACGAGCTTGTAGGCCTCTTCCCTCGTAAGTCCTTTTTCTACAAGCTTCAACAGAATCCCCTCGGAGAAAACCATGCCCTTCGTCTTCTCCAGCACGGTGCGCATGTTGTCGGGATACACGAGCAGCTTATCCACGATGGCGGCGAACCGGGCCAGCATGTAATCGATGAGGATACAGCTATCGGGGATAATCACCCGTTCGACCGAGGAGTGAGAGATGTCGCGTTCGTGCCAGAGCGGGATGTTTTCGAGCGCGGCCATGGAGTTGGCGCGCACCACGCGCGCCAGCCCGGATATCTGCTCGCACCGGATGGGATTGCGCTTGTGCGGCATCGCGGACGACCCCTTCTGCCCCTTCTCGAAGTACTCCTCCGCTTCGAGAATCTCGGTGCGCTGGAGGTTGCGTATCTCGGTGGCGAACTTGTCGAGAGAGCTTGCGATGATGGCGAGCGTCGTGAGGAATTCGGCATGGCGGTCGCGCTGTACGATTTGCGTGGAGACGGGAGCCGGCTTCAGCCCGAGCTCGGCGCAGACGTATTCCTCGACGGACGGGTCCGAATTGGCAAACGTACCGACGGCGCCCGAGACTTTGCCGCAGCTTATGGCCTCGCGCGCCCTTTGCATCCGTTCGAGGTTGCGCCCGGTCTCGGTGTACCAGAGCGCCATCTTGAGCCCGAACGTTATCGGCTCGGCATGCACGCCGTGCGACCGGCCGACCATGACGGTATTCTTGTGCGCGAGGGCCTTCCGCTTCAGGACTTCCCTCAGCTTCTGCAGGTCTTCGATGATGATGTCGCTCGCCTCGCGCAGGTTGACGGCGAGGGCGGTATCGAGCATGTCGGAAGAGGTGAGCCCGAAATGGATGAAGCGCGAGGGCGGCCCGACGTGTTCGCCCACGGCGGTGAGAAAGGCGATGACGTCGTGCTTGGTGACCTCCTCGATCTCGGCCACGCGGTCAGCGGAAAAATCGGCCTTGCGCTTGATGGCCTCGAGCGCGTCGGCGGGGATTTTGCCCAGTTTCGCCCACGCCTCGCAGGCAAGAAGCTCCACCCTGAGCCATGTGCGAAGCTTATGCTCTTCGGTCCATATGGCCGCCATTTGAGGCCTGGAGTATCTTCCTATCATCACCAAAACCCCACGGGTCAGGAATTGCGCAAATTGCTGAGGGATGCAGGTTTGACACGTTCGGGAAATCGGTAAGGGGTTAAATGCAATTACAGGTTTATAATAACAGGTTCAAACCCCCGGCGTCAAGCCCGATCCCGGGGGCGAAGCCGCGTCAACGTCCCGGATGTCGGATATCGCCCGGCGCACCTCCTCCATCAACGATTCCTTGGTGTCGATGGAATATGCGGACGTATCGATGGGCCTGCCGAATGTCACCCTGACGGGGCCGGGGCAAATGCGCACCGTTGACTTCGGGAGGACATGATACGTGCCGTCGATCACGACCGGAATGACGGGCGCCTTCGCCTTCGTGGCGAGCACGAACCCTCCTTTTTTGAACGCGCCCAGCGAGCCGTCGGCGCTTCGCGTGCCCTCGGGGAATATCAGGAGCGGCATTCCGCCCCTCACCCTTTCGGCGGCCCTGTCGAGGCTCGCGAACGCCTGCTTTGCGTCGCCCCTGTCCACGCTCACATAGCCCGCGGCGGACATAATCCAGCCGAAGACCGGGATCTTGAACAAAGAACTCTTGGCCACTATCCTGAACTGTCGGGGAACCTCTTTCATCAATACCGGGATGTCGAAGTGGCTGTTGTGCGTGGACATGATGATGAAGGGACTGTCCGAGGGAATGTTTTCGCGTCCGCTGACCTCGATCCTCACGCCGCACGTCCAGAGCAGAAGGCGCGCCCACGTGCGTATGAACCAGTAGCCCGCCTCGCTGCGAGGCCGAAAAAGCATGACGATGAGGCAGGGCACTCCCAGGACGAAGGTGTAGAGGAATATGAGCGCGATATAAGCCGAGGCCCGGAAAAGCCCCGTGCGCTCAGCGTTGTCGGGACAGGCCGTCATGGGTAAGACTTTTCTTTCAGCAATCCTTCGGGGAGTTGAGACAGCGGACGTTCTCAGTACACTTCTTTCCTTTTCCACGAACCGCCCGCAAACGTGTAAACGATCTCGCGCTTGTTGGTACTTGCGAGGATGTAGTGACTGTCCCGTCGGCTCTCCTTCATGGTGGAGCGGCGTCGTGTTCGGTAGATGTTTTCGGTAAAGCTGAGCGTGGCGACATAGGGAGTATCGATGGAATTGGTGCGCCGCATATTCAGAACGGGATCGACTCTCTCGTGATATGTCCGGTAAAAGCCTCCCCCGCTCTCGTACACTTTGGGCTTCACTTTGCGCTGGTGGTACTTGTTGAACTGGTTGATTTCTCTGTACTCGACCTTCTTCAGGCTACGCCGTGCGCGAGCTTCCGCGCTGCATCCGGGCGCCACAATCAGCAAGGCCAGGCCCACGGCGAGAAGCGCCAGTCGTGCGCACTCTCTCCGGCTCGCGAGTGTGGCCATTTACCTATCCTCGTCTCCGCTCACCAGCAGCTCGATCCTCTCGTAGTATTTGTATTTCTTGAGTTTGACGGTCCCGGTCTTTTCGGGCGACCCCCCGTAGTGTTCCCCGATGCTTCCCATCCTCGCCGTCCCGAAATCGACCCGGTTGTCGAACGAGTCCCACGCCTGAAAATCCACCCGAACGTTGCCGTTCCAGTTGCGGGAGAAGACAACGAACACGAGGTCGTCGCCCCTCACGTACACATCTTTGAAACTCAACATCTCGCTCTTGCTCCGGGTGATTATCTGGGGCTGCGGGGCGGGTATCTCGGTCATCTTGTCGTATATGAAATAGGCGGCAAACACACCAACTAGAATGAGCGAAATGACGAGAACGATATTTTCTCGACGCCGAAACCGGCGGATCTGGGCAAACGCTTCGGCTCGGTACCACTCATCTTCCTCCGCCTCTTCCTCGGAGAGCGGCTCGCCGACCTCGACGTCGCCGTCCACCGGCTTCTGGATGAAATCGTCGGAGGCTTGTGCATCGGCCCGTCCGGACGGCCCGCTTCGCACCGGGGAAGGAGTCTCCTCTTTGACGCGGATGTTCTTGAACCCGAATTTCACGAGCTGAGCCTTGACCTCCTGCTCATTCGCTGCGGTGGTGGAGCCGGTGACGACGCGTCCCTGCGCGTTGACGCCCTGATAATTAAATTTCTTCACTCACATTCACCTGCCGCACCCGTCGCGATAGCGGGCCCGAGCGAAAAAACACCGATAATGCAACGATCCTGAACTGCATATATCCCGTTGGATGATAGCACAATGGATGGGGGGTGTCAACCTGCCGGGGGAGCTTTTCGAGACGACCGAAGCCGGACGCAGAGCACGTCACGGCCGCCTAGGAAGTGGCAGGCTGATTGTGAGGGGAGGCTTTCAGAATCTCCCCTTCATCCTCAATTTCCTCATTCAGAGTGTATGCGGTGAAACGGCAGACCCCGTCCTCAAACTGAAGCAAAAGCGTTATACGATCTCGATCGTTTCCGGCGACTCTCCGGGGGTCATCGGGATTGAGACTGCCTTCTCTCAACTTGCCGCCGCTGCCGTCTATTATGTATTGGATGCCCTTAATGGGAGAAAGTCGTTCATAAACATGACGGTGGCCGGCGAGCACAATGTCCACGCCGTGCTCCACAAAGATCGGTTCAAGAAGTTGAATCAATGATGTATCGGGACGATGTCTCCTCGAGGTCGAATAAAGAGGATGGTGCATGGCGACAACCTTCCATCGGGCTGTGCTCTGACCCAGGGCTTGCTTCAGCCATGCTACCTGTTCCGCATCGTCCACTATGGTGTTTGAATCGAGAAAGAAGACTTCGACGACGTCGCCCCCGAACACTTTCGAGTAGTATCGTCTCCCATGCATATTGAAATACGGATAGTGTATCTGGAAATCCATTTGCTCGTGGTTCAGGTCGTGATTGCCCAGGGCGGCGTAGAAGGGGACATGGTTGCTCAGGAGAGGCGCATAGGGTTTCTCGAAATATTCGCGATACGCGTCGGTAGGCTTTCCCCCGCCGTGCCAACCCACCACGTTGTCGCCCAGCAATATGATGCCGTTCAGCGACTCTTCTTGATCAACATGGTAGAGGGTCGACCCGATCATCGTCTGGACAGAGTCTCCGGTGCCTGCATCGCCGAGCGCCGCCAGGCGAATGACTCGGTCGGCGGTCGAGCCCTTGCAGAAGATCAATTTATGGTCGAAGGGAGCCTCGGCCATGGAGTAGCGTATGCCCCTCTTTTTCAGTTCCGGCAACACATTGTCCATCTTTCTTTCACGAACGAGAAACACATGTTCATACTGGGTCGAAGCGAGTTCGTCATACTCGTCTCCTATATATTCCACGAGAGAGAAGGTGGGCGATGTTGGTTTTCCTTTATCCGTCATCAAATACTCCACGTTCGTGTCGCTATAGAAGGCCAGCCCGTCGTAATTCTCATGGATCAGGACGATCTCGTAGGGCTTGTCCCCCACCCGTTCCTGTATGGCTTCCCGCATCCCGTTCCACATGGCTCGGCTGTCTCTTTTCCAGGGCACATGCGCGGCGACGAATTTTGAACCCACCAGAACGAGCACAAGAGCCGCCACGGCGACGCCCGGCGTTCCGCGCAGACGGAAGGCGGAAGAAGTCTTTTCCGGAAAATGGATGACCAGTCCGCGGGCGGTGGCCAGCGCGAGGGGCGCAAAAAGAGGCAGCAGGTAGAGCGGAAGCCTTGAACTTACCAGGCAGAATATGAGAAGGGGAACACCAAACCACATGACGAGAAACAGACCGACCGGCCGTTCGCGCAGGCGCCTCCACCAGTCAAGTGTGAGGATACGAGGCCGGCTGCGCCTCAGGAGCACCGGCCAGGAGCACGCCCACGGCAACGCGCCGACCGTCAATATGGGCAGGTACACCTTGAACGGGCCGAGCCAGCCGGAGTTGCGCCTGTGCTCCCCGGTAAAGACTCGCCCGACAAATTCGTGCTTGAAGAAAAATGAGAGCAAATCCTCGTGTTCTCGAACAACCGCCACGAACCACGACAGCGACACAACCACGAAAACGACCAGCCCAAACACGGTCACGATCACGGGGAGCCGGTTCACTTTTCTCAGAACGAGGAGATAGACAAGAATCGCTCCAAGCGGCAGGAGGCTCGGAGGCCCTTTCGTCAAGAATGCGAGACCGAAAAAGAACCACATGGCTACAGCCCACAGGGAACTCTTGAACACATGCTCTCGCCCCGACACACTCATCCAGAAACAGAGGACCGCGAGAGTCTCGAAAAAAACAAGAATGGTGTCCGTCGTGACCGCGTTGCCGGCGATAAAGGGCAGGACGGACGTCGCATACACTAGAGATGCCATCAGCCCTGTCCGATCGTCCCACATCCGCTTGCCCATGAAGCCCACCATCAAGGCGGTGAGCGCAAAAGCCACCCCATGAAAAAATCGCGCCCCCCAATCGTTCCTGCCGAAAAGAGAGAGGCCCGAGGCAATCAACCAATAGGTCATGGGCGGCTTCGTGAAATGAGGTTTGAAATTTATCTGAGGTGTGACCCAGTCGCCGGTTTTCTGCATTTCATAGGCGCATCGGACGTAGCGACCCTCATCGGGTTCCCACAGCCCTCTCGAACCTTGAAACGCAAAGGCAACAACCAGGACGACACCGATAACGGTCAACCAGGCCTTTGCGTAATTGCTATGCTCCATGAACAAGCCTCTCTGCAATTGTCTTGCTTCATAATGATAAGCGAACGGACTTCCTCTTTAGAAAGATATTCCTCTCTTATCTAACCTGTCAAGAATTCCTTGGCCAGTGCGACAGCGACTCCCCCAACAACTATTACACTATATAGCTGTGGGATGCAAACGTCGGGAGCAATCTTTCTCCTGTATCGCAATCCTCCTCGCTTGAAAGGTGACTTCATAACAATACCTCTCCCATTGTGTGACGTTCAATGACGGCAAACACACGAACAGGCGGCTCGAGCAGAGGCATCAATCGTACGTCCCTGCCTCGGGCTCGGCGTCGGCTTTCTTCTTCGTCAGCAAAACGTATCTCCTTTTGTCTCTGATGAGATACTCGCTCTGCTCGAGCACCGTCAGCTCAAAGTCTGCGCGCTCGCGCAGGGCGATGTAATCCTGCTCGGTGGCAATCAGGTACGGGGAGTCCGTCTCGCTGAGAAATCGCAGTGCTTCATCGTGGCTCAAGAATCGGTCGTTCTTGCCCAGATAAAAGAGGATCGAGTTATTAGTCCGGCAGAATCTCAGATTCTCAGTTGACTTGATTCTCTCAATCACTTTAGCGCAGAACGCCTTCTTCTGCCCCCCGCTGAGTCTGATGGCGCTCGGGGAGAAGATTTCAAAATACATTGTCGTGTTGAGCCCGGCCGCAACCAGCATGACAATAAGGAGCGGCTTCGCCTTCCTTTTCAGGGCGAATGTCGCCCCGAGAATCGAAGCGGCGGCGAGCGGAATGGCGGCCAGGAGGAAAATATGAGTGCGGCTCCTGAGTGTGTCTTGCAGCAGTCCCATTTCCTCAAAGCCGTGTGGAATGAGCCGAGCGACCGCCAGTATCGGTCCCGCTCCTGCCAAAAGGAGGACCATGCCCGCAATCATCAAGAAGCTGCCACCGAGATACCCAAGCGACAACGCATGCGCAGAACGTTCCCACCGACCGGTCTGGGGCTGTCCGACGAGATAAACCCAAAAGTGAGCGACAATCACCGCCGCCGCGGGGTAGAGAGGCAAAATGTAGTCGGGCCTCTTTCCCCTGCTCACCGAGAAGAAAACGAAGATTGTGAGAAACCACGCTATGGGAAAGAGAAGCGCGCCGCGCTCGGCCTCGTCTTTCGATTTCCAGTAATGCGCAATTCCCAGGGGCACAAACAGGCTCCACGGCAAGAACTTCCCGAAAAAATGTGGGATAAGATAGTAGAAAGGCTGTGCCTTCTCCGCTCGGGTGCCAATCCCGAGGAACCTGTTGACCATCTCATCGTAAACGACGATATCAAAGAACTCCCGCCCGCCTTTCAGCAATGCCGGCACGAACCATCCGAGCATTATCAGAAGCCATATCGCAAGCCCCCATCCCAGCCGCATGGATTTCAGCCATTTCAGATCCTTCCTGAAGAAAAGGAAGACAAGGAGAGTCAAAAACGGCAGAGCTAACGCCACCGGCCCCTTCGTAATCGAGCCGAGACCGATGGAGCCAAACGCGAGGACGCTGTAGATCGATTGTTGGGGACGCCGCTGATATGCCAGAAGGAAGAAATAGAGCGAGAGCGAGACAAAGAAGCAAAGCATCATATCCGTTCGCACGATGGAGGTCAGAGTCGTGAAATGATAGCTCAATATCAACACCAGTCCGGCGAACACTCCCACCTCCAATGAGAAGAGCGTCTCGCCGACAAGGAAGGTGATAATAACCACCCCCAGCCCGCTCAGCACGGAGGGAGCCTTCACCGTAAGCTCGGTCACGTCTCCCCATGCGAGCGATATTGCGGCCGCAATCCAGTTGTACAGCGGAGGTTTGGTGGCAGGCTCATCGTCTTGTACTGTCGGCAGGAAGAACGAGCCGTTTTTCACAACATCTATCACATAAAGTCCCTGGGTGGACTGATTGCGGTTATCCATCTCGGAGGGCGCGGTGAGCCGCAACAGCACAACGACCGCGTAACAGACGAACAGCAATGCGAGCGCTTTCATCCGGCGCATTCCCGCTTCTCTGCTTATCGCTGTTCCCATCCGGTCAATTTTCCGCTACGGCTGCGCTCCCGCCCGGCGAACGAGGACACAGAGAACGTCCCGACTGCCTATCTGAGCACGCGTGACGTCCTCGACTTCGTACGAGGGGCCGAGGTCTAACAGACTCCTGCGGCCCCACTCCTCAACGAGGAATACTCGTGGCGAATGGTCGAGTGCCTCCTTCACCTCCTCGTTCGATGTCAGGTTAGGCATTCGCCGATGCATGTAGTAATGAACATTCGGTTTATAATAATTGAAGAAGAACAGGCCGTCGCCTTGCTTCACCGAAGCGAGCACCTTGTTGCAGAACGGCTGTGCGGACTTAAACGCGTCGGCAACCGGATTCACAACGCCGAACACGACGGCCACCGTGAGGACCGTCGCCGCCACAACCCAGGCTAGGGCCGCCCTGGGAGGACGGTCGAGGCATTGCCGGCACAGCACGGCCAGGGCGAGCACGGACGCGAGAACTCCCGCCGACGCGAACCAGATGTAGTCGCGCACATAGCGGTATGCGCCCACCTCAATGACCACGAGCCCCACCACCGCCAGCACCAGGAGCGCTATCAGAGGGATTGAAAATTCCCTTCTCTCTCTGAGCCGGCCCTCATCCGGGTTCGAATTGGTCAGCGCCCAACCGAGGATCAACCCGCCCGCCGGAAGCAGGGGCGCAAGATACTGGCTCCGCTTGCCCGAGATAAGCGAGAAGAAGACGAACACGCTCAGGAACCACACAACCAGGAACCGAAGTCCCCGGTTTTCCCTGATATTGCCTTTCCTCCTCACCGCATAAGCCGCTAACGGGAAGAAGACGATCCAAGGCAGGAACTCCCAAAGAATCTCGCCGAAGTAGTAGTGAAACGGCCGCCTGTGGGAATAGGACTGGAGGATTCGTCCCTCTGTCTGTTTCGCGAGGATCGCAAGCGAGCCGTACGCGCCGCCGCTTCTCTCATATGCCGCCCGCCACCACGGCACTACAAAAACTGCGATGATTACCAATCCGACGACCGTTGCCAGCGCAAACCATCCCAATTGCCTTCTCGCACCATCCTTGCGGAGGAAAATTTCGGTAAGCAAGAACGCCAGCATCACCACCACGGGCACGGCAATCCCAACCGGCCCTTTCGACAATGCGGCGGGCACAAGGAACACAAATCCCGCGACATAGAGCAGAGGACGCCTGTCCGCATAGCCGACATAAAAGGCGATCAACGCGCCGAGGATGAACAAGGTCAGGAGCAAATCGATCACGCCGTCGCGTCCGAGCCAGAAGAACTGCGCGCTGGTCGCTAAAATGAGTGCGCCCGCAAATGCCTCCCGCCGGCCCAACATCTTGCTGCCGACAAGAAACGTCAGCAGCACAATGAGCGTCGCGGAGATCGCCGAGGGCAACCGGGCCGTCACCTCGGTCACATCGCCGGCGGGTTTCGACAGCAGCGCAACAAGCCAGAAGTAAAGCGGCGGCTTTTCCGGATACACATCGCCGTTGAGATGAGGCACCACCCACTCGCCTGTTTCGAGCATCTCGCGCGCCACCTGCGCGTAGCGGGGCTCGTCGGGATTCCACAGGTCGCGCGCGCCGATCCGGAAGAAGAAGAGGACATAACAGATGGACAGCAGCACCGCCAGTTGAACCATCGTTGTGGGCTTCGTGCTCAAGGCAGGATTACCTCACAGGCGGGGACGAGTTTGTTTTCGTACGATTCTGAGGATTTCTCCGTCACTATATCGTTGCGCGTTTCTTGTATATCAGCATGAGATTACGAATGTACACGATGAAGCCGAACCCCTGGCCGAGCATGAACACGGGGTCACGGCGATAGGTCGCATAAGCGAATAAGAGAGTGGTGCCGGTCAGGCTGATGTACCAAAAAGCTATGGGGATGACACTCTCCCGGCGCCTTTCCGAAGCAATCCATTGCACCAGAAACCGTAACGAGAAAACCAACTGACCGAGGAAACCAACGCCCAGCCACACCTGATTCATCGTTCCTCCTCGATTTCATACCGTATGTATCGCTTCTTCATCCACCTGACGGCCAACAGATCAACAAACGCCTTCACTATCCGGTTCCGTATGTTATATTTCGTCTTGCCCAGCGTGCGTTCCCGGTGATTGACGGGCACCTCGACGACACTGTACCCCTCCAGTTTGACGAGAGTGGGAAGGAAGCGGTGCATCCCCTCGAAGAGCTTCAGCTCTTCAACGCACTTTCTCTTATACGCCTTCAGCGAACATCCGACGTCCACAACCTGCTCATTGCTGAGTTTGTTTCTCACGTAGTTGGCGACCCGGCTCGACACGCGGCGTACGAGGTTGTCGCGCCTTTTCTTGCGCCAGCCGCACACCACGTCGTAGCGGTCCAACTCCCGTATCAAGAGGGGGATGTCGCGGGGGTCGTTCTGCATGTCGGCGTCGAGCGTGACGATGATGTCGCCCTTGGCATGCTTGAAGCCGGCGGCCATCGCGGAAGTCTGCCCGCAGTTCTTCCTGAAACCGATGAAGTGCACCTCGGGGTGCTCGTCGGCGAGCTTTCGCATCAGGTCGCGCGTGCCGTCGTGGCTGCCGTCGTCAACGTACAGGACCTCGAATTCCTGCCCGATGCCGCGCATCGTCTCGAGCACTTCGTCGGTGAGGGGCCCGAGGGATTCGACCTCGTTGTAGGCGGGTATCACGACGGAGATCATGCGTCCCCAACCTCTCGTTGGTGGCCCAGCCTCATTCCGCATTCAGGACACCACAGGTGACCGTGGTCGTACATCTCGCGGTTGCCGAAATATGCCTTTTGAATCTCAGGCAGCAGCCTCTCCATGGCGTCGTGGTACTCCTTCGAGCCGCGGCGGGGCACCTCCTCCTCCCGCTCCCTCATCAGGCGGAGACATTCGATCTCGACGTAATATTTCGGGACGTCCGGCGCTATCTCGGCGCCGCAACAGGCGCAGACAAATATATGATCGCCCGTCATACTCGCTACTCCCACTCTATTGTGCTCGGAGGCTTGGAGCTTATGTCGTAAACGACACGGTTCACGCCCCTCACCTCGTTGATAATCCGGTTCGAAATTCTCGCCAGCACGTCATGCGGAAAGCGGAACCAATCGGCGGTCATGCCGTCCATGCTCGTGACCGCGCGCACCGTCACCACGTTTTCGTAGGTGCGCTCGTCGCCCATCACGCCGACGCTGCGCACGGGCAGAAGCACGACGAACGCCTGCCATATGTCTCTGTACAGGCCGGCTCGCTTGATTTCCTCGATGGCGATGTAGTCGGCCTCTTTCAGCGTGACGAGCCTGTCCCTGGTGACCTCGCCCAGTATCCTCACCGCGAGGCCCGGCCCGGGAAACGGGTGCCGCCACAGGATTTCGTCCGGTATGCCCAGTTGCCTGCCGACCTCGCGCACCTCGTCCTTGAAAAGCTCTTTCAACGGTTCGATGAGCTCGAAGTTCATCTTCTCGGGCAGGCCGCCGACGTTGTGATGCGTCTTTATCGTCGAGGACGGCCCGCGCGTGGAGCGGCTCTCGATGACATCGGGGTAAAGCGTGCCCTGCGCAAGGTATTTGAATCGTCCGAGCCTGCCCGCCGCCTCCTCGAACACGCGGATGAACTCGGTCCCGATAATCTTTCTCTTCGTCTCCGGCTCCTCGACTCCCTTCAGTTTATCGAGGAACCAATCCCGGGCGTCAACGACGTCGAGGTTGATGGAGAAATGCCTACGAAACACCTCCTCGACAAGCTGCGGCTCGTTCTTCCGAAGCAGTCCGTTATCGACGAAGATGCAATGAAGCTGGTCGCCCACCGCCTCGTGCAGGAGCGCCGCCGTCACGGAGGAATCGACTCCGCCGCTGAGCGCGCACAGCACCTTTTCGTCGCCCACCTTCTCGCGGATGCGCCGCACTTCCTCCTCGACGAACGACCCCATGCTCCAGATGGGTTGGCACTTGCAAACGCGGAACAGGAAATTGCGCAGTATGTCGGCGCCGCGGGGCGTGTGCACCACTTCGGGATGAAACTGCAGGCCGTATATCGGCCTGCTCGAATGCTTTATCGCGCAGACGGCCGAATTCTCGGAAGCGCCGATGTTGATGAAGTCGGGCGGCATCGTTTCTATCCGGTCGCCGTGGCTCATCCACACCGTCAGCTCGGGCTCCAGCCCGTGGAACAGGCCCTGCGGGTCGAATTGCCTCACGGTGGCCTTGCCGTATTCCCTGTGAGTGGCCGGAATGACGGAACCGCCCATGAGCTGCCCGATGACCTGCAGGCCGTAACATATGCCCAGTATGGGAATGTCGAGCCGGAGTATGGCCGGGTCGGGCAGAGGGGAGCCCTCGACGGGGACGCTCGCCGGGCCGCCTGAGAGCACGATTCCGCTCGGCTTCATCGCCTCCAGTTTTGCCGCGCCGAGGTCGAACGGGTGTATTTCGCAATAGACGTGGCACTCACGTATTCGGCGGGCGATCAACTGGCTGTACTGCGAGCCGAAATCGAGGACCACGACGAGTTGTGAATGAGGGTCAGGCTTCATCTTGTCAGGCATCGGGGAAACCCGGGGGCGTGCCCGCAACTTTGACGGTCAGGTTTCGGAAATCTTTCAGAAGCGCTGATAGTTGGGCGCCTCCTTGGTGATGGTGATATTATGTGGGTGGCTCTCGAGCAGGCCCGCGCTGGTCAATTTTATGAGCTTCCCTTTTTGCCGAAGCTCTTCTATGTTTCTCACGCCGCAGTATCCCATTCCCGACTTGATTCCGCCGATGAGCTGGAACACGAAGTTCGAAAGCGAGCCACGATAGGCCACGCGACCCTCGATTCCCTCGGGAACGAGCTTGTCCACGTTGAATTCGTTCTCCTGGAAGTAGCGGTCCCTGCCGCCCTTGTTCATCGCCTGCAGCGACCCCATCCCGCGATAGACCTTGTAGCTGCGGCCCTCGTATATCATGATCTCGCCCGGACTCTCCTCCGTCCCGGCAAACAGGTTGCCTATCATGACGGAGCTTGCGCCCGCGGCCAGCGCTTTCGTGATGTCGCCGGAATAGCGGATGCCGCCGTCGGCGATTACCGGTACGCCGTGCTTCTGTGCGACCTTGGCGCAGTCGTTTATGGCGGTTATCTGAGGAACTCCTGCGCCGGAGACGATGCGCGTGGTGCAGATCGAGCCGGGGCCGACCCCCACCTTGACGGCGTCGGCGCCGGCCTCTATCAGCTCCAGCGTCCCTTCCTCGGTGGCGACGTTGCCGCCGATGATGTCAACACCGTCGAATTCCAGCTTGAGCTTCCTGACGGTCTCCAGAACGCGGGTCGAGTGGCCGTGCGCGGTAT